>JAITVV010000016.1 GCA_031285625.1 Prevotella sp. | reverse complement strand
TGCTATCTCCAAAAAAACAGCCTGTGAGAGCCGCAACACCCAAAGTGGTGAAGCCCGAGAAAACTCAAGTGCAAAAACCCGATACGGAAACAGAAGAGAAAGTAGAAACGGAAGATTAATTTCTCCGCATCAAGCAGTAAACACATTATGTGTGCTATATTATATACAATTAAAATTACAATTTAGAGATGCCAAAAATGAAGACTAATTCCGGTGCCAAAAAAAGGTTTAGCCTTACCGGATCAGGAAAAATCAAAAGAAAACATGCTTTCAAAAGTCACATTCTGACTAAGAAAACGAAAAAGCAAAAAAGAAATCTTACTCACACAGGTACAGTGAATAAGGTGGACGAAAAAGCTGTTAAACAATTATTGGGAATGAAATAATTGCATTTCGTTTAAAGCAAGTTTTAAAGATTTATTAACCGGATGTATGCAACAAAGAGTTTTTGAAACAGAAAACCGCTAACATTCAAAACAATGTAAAATATGCCAAGATCAGTCAATCATGTTGCTTCGCGCAACCGCAGAAAAAAAGTATTAAAACTAACAAGAGGTTACTACGGAGCACGTAAAAATGTGTGGACAGTAGCCAAAAACACATGGGAAAAAGGTCTTACCTATGCTTTCCGTGACCGTCGTGCTAAAAAACGCAACTTCCGTGCACTTTGGATACAACGTATCAATGCAGCTGCACGCCTTGAAGGAATGTCTTACTCTCGCCTGATGGGAGCTCTTCACAAAAATGGTGTAGAGATCAACCGTAAGGTTCTTGCAGACCTTGCAATGAATCATCCGGAAGCGTTCAAAGCAATCGTAGATAAAGTAAAATAAAATATCTATAGATACAGACAAAAAGCAATCTGAAAATTCAGGTTGCTTTTTTGTTTTTTACTTACTCCATCAAAAATATGGCTCAATATCTATCTATAGGTTATTGAGTTCGTCTATTATATAGCTTTTCTTCACAACCAATTTTGTTAGTTTGTAAAAAAGATATAATTTTGCGCCTCAGATAAGGATTTTGCTACTTGCATTCCATCATTAGGGAAGAAAATAGGGAGTGTAAGTATCCTTTTGTAAAGCGTTCTTTGCATACCCTAATAATTTAGATATATTAATTTTTAAATTATTTGACTGATGAGTAAAAGCAAAATTTACCTGCCTCTCTTAGTATTGGGAACTGCATTTTGGGGAATTTCATTTCCTTTATCCAAAGATGCATTCGATTCTATCCACCCTTACACTTTCATGTTTTACCGTTTCTTGATAGCGGCTTTTATCCTGGCTTTAATATTTCACAAGCAAGTTCCTAAAATAAATAATGAAACAATAAAAAAAGGTTCTATAGCCGGAATATTCCTGTTTATGGGTATATGCTGGCAAACGGTGGGTCTTAAATATACAAGTTCGTCCAATGCATCATTTATTGCAGGTATTGAGGTTGTATTAATTCCTTTATTTGCATTTCTGTTCCTGAAAAAATCCATTCAGCCCAAAATGTGGGTTGCCTGTCTTTTGGCTCTGGCAGGATTGTACACTATTGCAATGGCGTCCGGTTTGTCTAACTTTAGGATAGGAGACCTGATGGTATTTACGGGATCGTTATTTTATTCTGCCTATGTTTTGTATGTAAGCAGAGTAAGTACGGATCGGCAATCAAAGGTGGATGCAATCCCGTTTGTAATTATTCAATTATTTATCTGCGCCGTTTTGGCAGGGGTGCTGACTATATCTACACAAGGTGCCGGTGCTATTTCTATGCCGCTGTCTCCTGATGTCTGGAAAGCATTGTTATTTGTAGGAGCTTTGTCTACTGCTTACATGTATTGCATCCAGAATGCAGCCCAGAGGTATATCGAGGCGGAAAAAATAGCTCTCACATACTTGTGTGAACCTATTTTTGCAACCATATTTGCTTATGTTTTATTGAACGAAGAAATTACGGGCAGAACAATAATCGGTGGAACATTAATCTTATTGGCCATGCTTATGGCTGAAGTCAACATTGTAGCTATATATAAAAAGATCAGGGCATTTTATACAGTAAATTAAGTTGAATATAAATAGAATATTACAAGGAGGGTGTTTTCTGAGATATCCCTCCTTCTTCTTTTAAGAATGAGTGATTATAAGATAATTTGGGTTTGTAGATAAAAGCTGGGAATAATTTTATATTTTTGTGTCGCCTAACGGCCCTGTAGTTTAATGGATAAAATAAAGGATTCCGGTTCCTTAGCTGTGGGTTCGATTCCCGCCAGGGTCACAATTTTGAGACTGATTTTCTTTTTAGGGAGTCAGTCTTTTTGTTTTTACTTATCTTTGAGTAAACAATTAGCAAAGCATGACTATGAAATTATTACACAGCCTGTACTGGAAATTATGTAATGATTAGAATAGATAATCAGCAAAATAGAATATTCAAAATACATTTTAATGGTTTTAAGTAATCTACAATGGTTACTTAAAACCATTTTTTTTCTGTATAAGGATAGTCCAAATACGAATTTTCAATTAATTATTTACACCTATTTTCGTATCTTTGCCCTATCTAATAAATTTCTTATCTAAAGCAGTATATATGCATTTAATCGACGGAAAGGCCATATCGGCACAAATGAAAAAAGAAATAGCAGAAGAGGTCGCACAAATAAAAGCCACAGGAGGAAAAACACCACATCTGGCCGCCGTGCTGGTTGGTCACGATGGAGGGAGCGAAACTTATGTTGCCAGCAAAGTCCGCACTTGTGAAGAGGTCGGATTCAAGTCTTCGCTTATACGGTTCGAAGAGAATGTAAGTGAAGAGGAACTGCTTGCCTGTGTCGATAAATTGAATAAGGATGCCGATGTAGATGGATTTATAGTTCAGTTGCCTTTGCCAAAGCATATATCTGAGCAGAAAGTGATAGAAGCTATTGACTACCGTAAAGATGTGGATGGTTTTCATCCGATCAATGTCGGGCGAATGTCGATAGGGTTGCCATGCTTTGTTTCGGCCACTCCTGCCGGAATACTCGAACTGCTGAAAAGATATGATATCCCTACTCAGGGAAAACATTGCGTAGTACTCGGACGCAGCAACATAGTGGGCAAACCAGTGGCAAACCTGATGATGCAAAAAGGTTATCCGGGCGATGCTACAGTTACCGTTTGCCACAGCCGTACACCAAATATAAAGGAGGTTTGTCTGAGTGCTGATATTATCATTGCAGCATTGGGTGTTCCCGAATTCCTGAAAGGGGATATGGTAAAAGACGGTGTCGTGGTAATAGACGTAGGCACAACGCGCGTACCCTCTGCAGAGACTAAATCGGGATTCAGGCTGAAAGGCGATGTTGCCTTTGATGAGGTGGCTCCCAAGGCTTCATATATAACTCCTGTACCCGGAGGTGTGGGACCAATGACAATAATATCATTGATGAGGAATACACTATTGGCCGGAAAGAAAGAGATATATAAGTAAGTTAGAAGTAAAAAATACTATTTACCTATTAATGCGAATCAGTATTTAATTTGTTCAAACTATCCATTCTATTTCTTTCAACTTTTTCTTGATAAAAAGTGACAAAAATCAATGCTTCGTTTTTCGGCGACCCAAAAACCGCAGCTACTGCTGAGCAAAATAAATACGGATTGGGTACCCCGCCTGCGAAACAGAGGCCAGCAGGGGCAGAGCCTCTATAGGCCGCAGCTTTCCCGTTATTCCTATCGTACATTGAAGTGAGGCACTAAAAATATTTTTGGTTCCCTTCTTTTGCTTTGAAAGAAATAGAGCACATGATTCTAACTTACTACTTATTATAGCATTGTTTCTACCAGATGACGTTGTTTGGAGAAGTATGTGTTTCTTTGCAGTTCGCCCGAAACTGATATCTGGGTAGAAAACCGGACTAAGGATTTGACCCAGAGCCTGTGATTTTCTGTAACTTTCTGATTAAGGCATGACAGATGATCGATACAATATAATGTAATTGAACAAGACCTTATACCCGCTCCTTCCATATACGAATAAGTAGCATCGAAGGATATTTGTGAAATGTACATATCCATGGGTTTCCCCTGGATAGAATATCCGGAAGAGGCACATTTCTCCATGTCGTCGAGCATTAAGAACAGCTCACTTTTGATCTGCATCACCTCTTGTTCGTCAATCAGCCCCATATTCAGAAAATACTTTACAATCCCGATATAATCACCAAAGATATGTTTATCCAGAATTAATATAGTATCTACAGACTGTAATACTTCGGCAGCCCTGCGCTGTGCAGCAAACACTGCCTGAGGTATGTCCAGATCCTTCTGATTGTTAGACATATTAGTATAGTATAGCTGATAATGCAATATGTAAATATATATTTTTGTCAGCGAATCGTATCTGAACATAAATTCGGTAGGCAAACATCTGTATGCTCTGTGGGATACCGTATTGGGATCTTTAGCCACAATCAGTTCTATACCTGATACAATATCATCTAGCATCTTATAATATTCGCGCAACGGGTCTTCCGAGAAAAGAGCTTGTAACTTAAAATCAAACGACTCATTTCCCGGTTTTTCAAATAAAGAATCCAATGATATGTTAAACTTCTCACTAATGGTTGCAGCCTCCTCTAATGTAAATGGTATTTCGCCGCGTAATCTTCGGTATGCAGCTTCTTTGCCCATTGGGAGAATATCCATTAATAAATTGACTGTATTTCCTTTACCTGGTGTTCTGCTTTTCAAAGCTTTTATCAGTCCATCATTTATACGGCTCATAGATTAACATATTGAAAAAGTAAGAGCCGCCAATTTACAATATTTTCATCATTTGGGCAATAATTGCGACAGATTGCTATCGTTATTTTAAAATAAAAAAGAAACTATTTCTTTTTTTTAAGAAATAGTCTCTCATACAAATCAGTCAGATGAAGTTACGGACGTCCGCCAGGGCCTCCCGAAGAGGTACCGATAGTAGTTACCATCGAACTTGGAGTGAAAGTAGTGGCTGACGTACCTTTTATATATGTAGAGCCTGTGTACAATCCATGAAAATCGCTGCCTCCCGATACGCTGCCTCCGTTATATATTGTATAACTGGTATTTGCCTTGATATCCGGACTGCTAAACAACAGTGTCATTTGTGAATATGTACGGGGTATTTTATACGTCAGTATAGGTGTATCATCCGCAGATTCGATATGTAGCAGCTGGTTGGCTGTACCTGATGTACCATAAACGACAGAGCGTTGTGTACTTACACTGGACGTAGGATTACTGGTTGCTCCACCTGTGCCAATAAGGATACCACCTGTGATCTTAAATGTATTCTGGTCACAATCAAAACCTTCTTCAGGAGATGTTGTTCCGGATGATATAACAATACCACCTGTAACTGTTAGTGTTCCGTTAGAGTCTATTCCGTCATTTGTTTCGCTATAGCAATATATATTTCCACCGTTAATTCCTATATGATCGGATGCATTGATGCAGTCATCATAGGCTTCGATTTCTATTGTTCCATCATTAATGATCAGCGTTTTTTTACTCTCCAGGCCTTCAGCTTCTTCTTTTGTGGTTTTTATTACGATATTGCCACCGTTGACGGTGAGATTACCATCACTTTTTATAGCTTTGGCTGCTGTATCATCCGATCCGTATTTGAACTGGTCTCCGGTAGTAGATACATTAATATCTCCATCGTTGATGGTAAGGTCGCCGTCTACACTGATACCTTTGCCTCCGGCTCCCGAACTGGTGATGGTGATAGTACCTTTATCGATGATAAGATTTCCATCACACTTGATGCCTGCTGCCGAAGAGATATCCTGATCATCGGTATCATAAAATGCATCACCCGAAGTGACCAATGTAAGGTCGCCGCCGCTTATGGTCATATCTCCTCCTGTTTTGAAGGCTTTGGATGCTTCTCCTTTTGTAGTAATATTTATTGTCCCGCCTTTTACCGTAACGGCACCTATATCACTCTTTATCCCCATTGCCTTTTGTCCTGTGGTTGTGATATTCAGTGTCCCTCCATTTATGGATACCGAAGAGTCGATTGTAGTATCAGAGTCTTCATAAGAGGTTACGACACCATCATCAGCACTCTTGATGGTAATATTACCGGCATTGATCTGGATATATCCTTCATCGCAATCAATACCATCACTCGAGGCCTTTATATCCAATGTGCCATTATCCATTCTGAAGTAATCTTTGGCGTGAATACCATCACTTACAGCTCCCGCAATAGTTATTGTACCGCCTTTTATACGTATATAATCGTCACTGCAAATGGCATGTTTATACCTGCCGACAACCAGAAGGTTTCCGTTCCCTTCAAAATTCAATTGACCTTCACTAAAGAAAGCCGCTTTCATATCTTCATCGCCGTAAGCTGTATAATTGTTGCTGTCAACCAGCCTGTTCGATGTGCCTCCCACTGTTCTTACAGTCACTTTTTTACCCGACTGAACATTCAGGGCAGGTCCGTCGGTGCTGATTATGCTTACACCATTAAGCCCCAGACCAAACTTATAGTCGCTGTAAATTTTAAATGATCCGTTCTTGATGGCTCCGGATAAAACATAATTAATCTCTGTAGTTGTATTAGTGGAGGTAACTACAACATTACCATTACTCTGGGTAATGCTTACACCATCGCTTTCGTAAGGATTTGTAATTGTTATTATATCATCTGAAAACGTAATGGTAACAGCATCTACAAAGGTAGTATCTTTAGTATTGGTTGTAAAATCCTCATCAATGACTACTTCCGAATCATCATCTTCATCATCTTTCACAATATCGTCGTCACTATCGCATGATACCATAAACAAGCATGCAATAAAAAATACAATAAAGAATTTGTTTGTTTTCATATAAAAGAGTTTTGTGTAATAAAGTCATTCTTTGAAACGTAATATTACAGTCTTTAAGAAAAAAAGACAAACAAAATCGACAAATGAGGATATCTATCCGACGAATAGTAAAATACAATAGAAGAAATTATGGAGAGTGACCGGGATATCAGGCTTCAGTTTCGGTAGAAGTCCTTTCCTGCTGCAAATTGGTATAGGTTTCGTTATGCAACTGTTGCTGCTGCTCGTTGAGCTCAAATATATGATTGCGGAATGCAGTGTTCCGTTGTAGTTTGTTGAATGCTTCTTTAGCCGCTTTTTGTTGCGACTCTTTTTTAGAATAGCCTGTTCCCAGGCCCGCCTGTTCTCCCAATATGACAACAGCCGTTTTGAAGATAGGGGTATTGTTTTCGTCAACAAAACTGTCTACGAGATCGAAGCTAACTGATATTTTCTGTTTCTGGCTCCATTCTATCAGCCTCGATTTATAATTGGCCTCCTGTTCGGCTACAGTATCTATATTCAGGTGTTCCTGTATCAGCCTTTCGTAGATAAATCTTTTAGACACACGGTATCCCTGATCGAGATAGATTGCACCGATCAGCGCTTCAAGCGCATTCCCATACATGTGCGTGTTTGGTGTGGTATTGCGTGCCGAGGTTTTTATCAACTTGTCTATGCCAAGTTCGAGTGCCAGCTTGTTTAAGGTTTCGCGCTGTACTATTTTAGAGCGCATATTAGTCAGGAATCCTTCCTTTTTATACTCAAACTGTTTGAATACAATATCGGCTACTATGGCATCTAATATTGCATCTCCCAGAAATTCGAGCCGCTCATTATTTATCCACCGCCCGTCCTTCATTTTTATTGAGGATGACTTGTGTAAAAGGGCTTGCTCGTACAATGTTATATTGTAGGGATAAAAGCCGAATATTTTGTAAAAAGATACATAAGGCTCCTTCCCTCTTTTAGGAAGAAGCCTTATATTACGATATATCTTTTTAAGCACGCGACTTATTTCTTAAACTTCTTAACGATTACGCAAGCATTATGTCCTCCAAAACCAAATGTATTAGAAAGTGCTGCATTCACTGTTCTTTTCTGAGCCTTGTTAAATGTAAGGTTCAACTTATAATCAATCTCAGGATCTTCGTCTCCTTCTGTGAAATTGATGGTTGGTGGAACTATATCATTCTGTACAGAAAGTACACAGAACATTGCTTCCAATGCACCGGCTGCACCTAACAGGTGACCAGTCATCGATTTGGTAGAGCTGACATTTAAGTTATAAGCATGTTCACCGAATACATCTTTGATTGCTTTAATTTCTGACGGGTCACCAACCGGGGTTGATGTGCCGTGTACATTAACATAATCAAGTTCTGACGGACTCATGTGAGCATCCTCCAAAGCATTTCTCATTACTAACTTAGCACCTAGTCCTTCAGGATGTGAAGCTGTCAGGTGATAAGCATCAGCAGACATACCTCCTCCTACAATCTCTGCATATATATTAGCTCCACGAGCTAATGCATGATCCAGTTCTTCGAGAATAAGGCAGGCTGCACCTTCTCCTATTACAAACCCATCGCGGCTCTGACTGAACGGACGGGATGCTGTCTGAGGAGAATCGTTGCGTGTAGACAAAGCGGTCATAGCATTGAAACCACCAACACCCGAAGCGGTAATAGCAGCCTCGGCACCTCCTACAACCATTACATCTGCTTTACCCAGACGGATCTGGTCGAAAGCCGTAATAGCGCTGTGTGTAGATGAAGCGCAGGCAGATACTGTTCCGAAGTTAGGACCACGAAGGCCATGACGGATAGAGATTAACCCTGCTGCTATATCCGAAATCATCTTAGGGATAAAGAAAGGATTAAACTTAGGTCCCATATCTTCATGTGTAAAGTAGTACGACACTTCTTCTTCAAAAGTTTTGATACCACCTATACCTGCTGAAAATATAACACCGATTCTGTCACAGTTTTCTTTCTCCAAGTCCAGCTTAGAGTCTTTTATGGCTTCTTCTGACGCACCTATAGCCAGTAATGTATATCTGTCACATTTGCGGATTTCTTTCCTGTCCATATATACGGACGGGTCATAATCTTTAACCTCGCAAGCGAATTGTGTTTTGAATTTTGACGCATCAAAATGAGTAATAGGTCCAGCCCCACTCACTCCTTTAAGCGCATTGCTCCATGTGGTAGCGACGTCGTTGCCTATAGGGGTTACCGAACCTAGACCTGTTACTACTACTCTTTTTAATTCCATAAGTAATTATTGGAAAAAAGATTATTTTGCATTTGCTTCAATGTAAGAGACTGCATCTCCTACTGTAGCGATTTTCTCAGTTTGATCATCTGGAATAGAAATACCAAATTCTTTTTCGAATTCCATGATTAATTCTACTGTATCAAGTGAATCAGCTCCCAGATCGTTTGTAAAGCTAGCTGTATCTGTAACTTCTGATTCTTCAACGCCTAACTTATCAACAATAATGGCTTTCACCTTTGATGCTACTTCTGACATAATTTTGAGTTTTGATTAATAATAAATTTTTATTTTTAATTTTGTCGCTGCAAAGTAACAGTTTTTTATCCATATGAAACAAATATTTTGCTTATAAAATAGTTAAAATTGCACATTTTTTTTGTTTGTGTGCAGACTTAGTGAAAATATATTTATGAATAAAATTGCCATTTTTGCCTCTGGGTCAGGATCTAACGCTGAAAACATAGTAAATTACTTCGAAGGTAAAGACGCAGCCTCTTTCCCTGTTATCATTTCCAACAAGAAGGATGCATATGTACACGAACGTGCAAAAAGGCTGGGAATAAAGTCTGTAACCTTCTCGAAGAGTGAGTTTGACTCTACAGATATGGTTCTCGACTGTCTGAAGGAAAACGGCATTGACTTTATAGTACTCGCCGGTTTTTTGCTCAAAGTTCCGGAAAATATATTGAAGGCTTATCCTAATAAAATAGTAAATATCCATCCTGCGCTTCTTCCTAAGTTCGGCGGTAAAGGTATGTATGGAGACAATGTACATAAAGCTGTGGTAGAGGCAGGGGAAACCGAATCGGGTATAACGATACATTATGTAAATGAAAACTATGATGAGGGCACTATTATATTTCAGGCAAAATGCACTGTAGATAAGGACGACACGTATGAGGATGTCGCAAAAAAAGTGCATACACTGGAGTATATGCACTTTCCGGTAATTATAGAAAATATCTTGAGTAAATAATCCTTAATCAAGCGGCTCTTCCGCATTGTCAATCGGGTCACTTACTTTTACTTCTTCATTATTTACTGTTCTGGCCCTTACAAAAGTCTTTCGTTCTTGTTTAGGTGCCGAACTATCTGTTTTAACTTCATTCGTTGTTATCGGGGTTGCCTGTTGTATCTCCGCTTTCTTTTCTGGCTGCTTATTTTCTACAGGCTGAGACACAGGAGACTGGGTTGTCTGAGGTTGTGAATTCACCTTTGGCTCTTCTGCCTTACGTGCAGGCCTTGGTTGAGGCACTGGAGTCGGCTGAGATTTAGGAGTCGGCTGAGGTGTATAGACCGATTCCGGTGCCGGTTGATATGTAGGTGTATCGTCTTCCTCATCCCTGTTGTCCCTTGCTTCACGGTCGGCTTTTATCTGTCTTACAGAACGTCTCGGCTTTTTAGCCTTTTCCTGTTTCTTATTCTTATTATCTACAGCAGGACTCTTCTTAGTACTTGTTTTTGATCCTGTACGTACATTACTGCCTTTTTCTTTTTCTACTTTGTATGAAGGAGCTGCTGATGATGATCGTACCGGTTCGGGATAATCGCTTACAGAGGCAGATTTTGCAACCTGAAGCCCTAGTCTTTGAGCAGCCTTATCGGTAATAATAAACCATACTTCACCGTTAGGATTTCCTGAAGACGTATCCTGAACTTTAAGGTTACGTTCGACAATATCGCCGGACATCAGCTGATTTATCATTTCAGGCTCTACATTTGTACCGTTTATAAAGTATGTCGGTTTATTTCCAAATTCTTCATATTTGCGGGCCATTTCTGCAACAGATTGCATGTGGCGTACCTGAAGTATACTGTCAGCCATTGCTTTTGCCCGTTTCTCTTTCAGCATATTATCAACGTTTATCTTTGACAAACGGTAACCTAAACCAATATTCCCGGTTTTTAGCTGGGTCTGGTCTCTTTCTACTGTAGATATCAGATCGTTAACATCCATAAGGGCTTCTTCGAGGGAAGTGTAATCGGATGTCATGTTAGCCAGGATAGAATCGGAAACAGCATTGCTCTTTTTGAAAAGGAATTTAGCATCAGGACTCCTGAGACCAGATACAGAATTTACGATCTGCGTTGTATCCCCGGTAGTCACAATATATTTTCCGCCTACTTTTTGAGCAAAACCCAAAACAGGAAGTAAAATCAGGCTTATTAATAATATATATTTGCTTATATTCATTGTTTGTAAATCGTCAGCGTTAGTATATAATCCGCAAATATACAAGATTTTTCGTGAATGATAATGGCTCTTACATTTTTTAGTATAAATATGGCAGCTTTTTAATGTTTATCGCCGCCTTATTCTTGAAACAATATCTTTATTTTCGTACTTTTGCATATAATATAAATCAACTATAAAACTATAAAAATTAAATCATGGCAACACCTCCTTTTAAGTATCAGGAAACTTTTCCTTTAGGTAAGGACACCACAGAATATTACCTTCTGTCGAAAGACTATGTGTCCACAGCTAGTTTTGAAGGACAGGAAATCCTGAAAATCGAACCTCAGGCTTTAACTTTACTGGCTCAGCATGCATTTCACAACGTCGAATTCCTTCTTCGACCCGAACATCAGGAACAGGTAGCTAAAATCCTGTCTGATCCTCAGGCAAGCGACAATGACAAGTTCGTAGCACTCACATTCCTTCGCAACTCCGAAATATCTGCTAAAGGAGTACTCCCTTTCTGCCAGGATACGGGAACAGCTATTATAATGGGTAAAAAAGGCCAAAATGTATGGACTGGAGGCAATGATGAAGAGGCTCTTTCGAAAGGGGTGTACAACACTTTCACAGAAGATAACCTTCGTTATTCACAAAATGCTCCGCTGGATATGTACAAAGAGGTAAATACTGGTACAAACCTTCCTGCACAGATAGACCTGTATGCCATCAACGGAAACGAGTATAAATTCCTTTTTGTAGCTAAAGGCGGAGGTTCTGCTAATAAAACATACCTGTATCAGGAAACAAAAGCGTTGCTTACTCCCGAAAAACTGGAAAAATTCCTGATAGAAAAAATGAAGTCGCTGGGTACAGCTGCTTGTCCTCCTTACCATATTGCATTTGCAATCGGGGGTACATCGGCCGAAACCAATCTGAAAACAGTAAAAATGGCTTCTACCAAGTATTATGACAACCTGCCTACTTCGGGTAATGAAGGTGGTCAGGCATTCCGCGACCTTGAAATGGAAGCTAAATTATTGAAAGCTGCCCAGGAACTTGGACTGGGTGCCCAGTTTGGCGGTAAATTCTTTGCGCATGACATCCGCGTGATCCGTTTGCCACGCCATGGCGCATCGTGTCCTGTGGGTATGGGAGTGTCTTGTTCGGCAGACAGAAATATCAAGGGGAAAATCAATAAAGATGGTATATGGTTGGAAAAAATGGAAGACAATCCGGCAAGATTGATTCCTGAAGAATACCGCAATGCAGGTGAAGCAGGTGGTGTGAAAATAGATCTGAACCGTCCGATGAAAGAAATATTGGCTGAACTTACCAAATACCCTGTTTCTACACGCTTGTCGCTTACAGGAACAATCATCGTGGGGCGTGATATTGCCCATGCCAAGTTGCAAGAACGTATCGATAACGGAGAAGGGCTTCCTCAATATATTAAAGATCACCCTATCTACTATGCAGGCCCTGCAAAGACTCCTAAGGGTTATGCGAGCGGTTCGATGGGGCCGACTACAGCCGGACGTATGGATTCGTATGTGGATTCATTCCAGTCTAATGGCGGTAGTATGATTATGATTGCCAAAGGGAACCGTAGCCAGCAGGTAACAGACGCTTGCCACAAACATGGCGGGTTCTATCTGGGAAGTATCGGAGGACCTGCTGCAATTCTGGCTCAGAACAGTATCAAAAGCCTAGAATGCCTTGAGTATCCGGAACTGGGTATGGAAGCAATCTGGAAAATAGAAGTAGTTGATTTCCCTGCATTCATCCTTGTAGATGATAAGGGTAATGACTTCTTCCAACAGCTGAAGCCGATTAATTGTGCTAATTGTTAATACATATACTAAAAGCAAAACAATCTACTGAAAGGATAAGCGGATATCATTCATTTGATATCCGCTTATTTTCAACTTACCCTTACTTATTATTTATGTATGAGCCAGTACCAATGTGATGCTATGTTGTAATTAGTGTCCGAAACCAAAAAATCTATGCATTCCGTGCATTCTGCTTTCGAAAGCTTTTTTCTTTTCTTCCACAAAAGCCTGTTTTTCTTCGTTCGACATTTGCATCCATTTTTCGCAACGGGCATCCATTGCTTCTACTGAAAAATGATCTTCATGCTTATCGAAACCTTCCATCCTTTTGTTCATGAATTCTAATTTTTCGCTATCGGTCATTTTAGACCACTCTTCTTTAAAATTTTTTCTTGCATCTTTGTCGAAAGGGTTTCTTCCGGAGAATCCCATTCCAAAATCTCTTGTTATCATAATTTTTTTGTTTTTAATTTTATAATCTGTTTTTATAAAGAGCTCTCTATTTATATAGACTACTGAGGAAGAAAAATATTTTAAGAAAAAAAGAAAAAAATGATATTTATTCTATATTTAATTTATAATCAATTATTTTAGAGGCAATGTTGTATCTGAAAAATTAATTAGAATGAAAAAAGTAGTATTTGTAGTTTGCGCCGTTATGCTGGCATTCTCATTTAGTAATTGTGGAAATAAAGAGACTGTTAAAGAAGCAGCTTCAAAAGAAGTATCAGAAAACACTGCCCGCATCAGTGGCAGCCCGTGCGACCTTACCATCGGAGGGATACATTTCACCAAATCGGTCAATAATGCTGCTGCTTCGGTAGAAATAGCTGAAAATAATAAGGTCGTATTCAAAGCCGGAGAGAAAACAGATTATTTTAGCGATCCAAATGGGAAGTTATCAAACACTACAGCACCTATTTTGTTAACACAGGTGGATAATTCAAAACCGTTCACCTTCACGGCAAAGGTTACCCCTGATTTTTCAGGCAATGATGTTTATAATGCGGGAGTGCTTTATATCTATGTGAATGACAGCTTCTTCCAAAAGCTGTGTTATGAACAGGATGAACGCGAAAAACACCGGATTGTGTCAGTGCGGACTATCAAGACATCTGACGATAACAATCACGATATCGTGACACAGCCATATGTGTATATGAAGATTTCGTCAGATACCCAGACTATTGCAAGCTACTATTCGCTAGATAATAAAAACTGGCAAATGGTACGCCTGTATGAAAATAATTACCCTACGCAGCTTTGGTTGGGCATCAGCACCCAGTGCCCTGTGGGGAAGGGAACTGTAAGCACATTCGAAGAACTTGCTCTGGATAGTAAGAGTGTCGCTGATTTCCGGTTGGGGGTGTAGAATAGATATAACCGGTTCTTTTATATTGTTGTCCCGCCCTGAAATAAGTTTTTGTGTCAACCTATTTTAGGACGGAACTCCTATTTTATTTACCAGTTGTCATTTACATTTCCTCCATCCGAATTTATAAAGTCAACATACATTTTCACTTCATTATTGAAATAATCTTCAAGTTTTTGTTTTTCATTCTTCATCAGGAGTTTACCATTATTATCGAAAATAGCCCAACCTTTCATCTTGCTGGCAGCAATATAAAATTCGTTACCACCTTCTTCGAAAGCTAAGTCCAGGCCTGCGATATTATACCTGATACGTCCGTCACGAAATCTCATCTCTATTTGATAATTAGCATTTACTTTAAGGCTAACCAGCATTTTAGTGAAACTGAATATTGTTGGAACATAAAGACTATACCTCAGGTACTCTCCATCCGAATCAGCTTTGATGGCAAATTTTGGATTTTTCATTTTTTCATTTATATACCGTTTAGATACAGTATAAAGGTCTGATGCTGACTTCCCATCAACGGGGATAACCAAGAAATCTTTTGATGTATCGGCTGCATCTCTCAGCCCTTCGGGAGTTAACGCAAATTGTTGCGAAAAAGACGATAATGAAATAAGTAAAAAAACAAATGTGACTAATACATTTTTTTTCATAGTGATGTTATTTTTAAAAATTTATACACAAAAGGATTTATATAGAATAGATTAATATAATATTGATTTTTAATGAATTACTTTTTGGGGTACTGTAGGGGCAGGGTTTGCCTGCCCCTACATACACGATATTTAATAATGGTCTGAAAATAAAAATAATTAATGATAACTTCTAGTTTATATATAGTATTGACTTCTTTTCGAGAAAAAGGTTTAGCTGTACTGTGAATAATCACATAAATATGTAAAATAAACGAACTCAAACTACTATTTATAAATTGCAAAATCTATAAACAATAATTTGAGTTACGTTATTTTTTTCAAAAAATTATTATCCTTCGTGCTCCCAGGCATTCATCATTTTTTCCATTTCTTCATTCAGCTGGGCAGCAAAATTGGTAAACTTCATAGAGCCTTTATCGCCTTCGCCTTGTTTGCGCACCGATACTTCTCCGGTTTCGGCTTCTTTTTCGCCAACGATAAGCAGATAAGGGATACGCTTCAACTCGTTATCGCGAATCTTACGCCCTATCTTTTCATTACGATCGTCCACCTGCGAACTGATACCCTGCTGCTTAAAGTAACCCGATACACGGTAAGCATAGTCGTTGAACTTCTCGCTGATAGGGAGTATAACTACCTGGTCAGGGGCAAGCCACAACGGGAATTTTCCGGCTGTATGCTCTATCAATACAGCAATGAAACGTTCCATAGAACCGAATGGCGCACGGTGAATCATCACCGGACGGTGTTTCTGATTATCAGCACCTGTATATTCCAGTTCGAAACGCTCAGGCAAGTTATAATCTACCTGTATTGTTCCTAACTGCCAGCGGCGTCCAAGAGCATCTTTTACCATAAAGTCGAGCTTAGGACCGTAGAAAGCCGCTTCGCCAAGTTCTACCTTGGCAGGTAATCCCTTTTCTTCGCAGGCTTCTATAATGGCGCGTTCTGCCTTTTCCCAGTTTTCGTCGCTACCGATATATTTTTCTTTATTTTCAGGGTCACGCAATGAAATCTGAGCTTCGAAGTTTTCGAAATCGAGTGCCTTGAAGATGATAAACACTATATCCATCACTTTCAGGAATTCTTCTTTCAACTGCTCCGGAGTACAGAAAATATGCGCATCATCCTGAGTAAACCCGCGTACACGTGTCAACCCGTGAAGCTCTCCGCTCTGCTCGTAACGGTATACTGTACCGAACTCTGCCATACGCAAAGGCAAATCCCTGTATGAACGCGGCACCACCTTGTATATTTCGCAGTGGTGAGGGCAGTTCATCGGTTTCAGCAGGAACTCTTCTCCTTCTTCAGGAGTATGTATCGGCTGGAATGAATCCTGACCGTATTTGGCATAGTGACCTGAAGTCACATACAATAATTTACTACCTATATGCGGAGTCATCACCTGTTGGTACTCAAATTTCTTCTGTATCTTTTTCAGGAAGTCTTCGAGTTTCAGACGCAATTGTGTACCACGTGGCAACCACAACGGAAGCCCTTTACCCACATTTTCGGAGAAAGCAAACAGTTCCAGTTCTTTACCTATCTTGCGGTGATCGCGTTTCTTAGCCTCTTCGAGCATTACCAGATACTCATCCAGCATTTTCTTTTTAGGGAAAGTGATACCGTAGAGGCGTGTAAGCTGCTTGCGCTTTTCGTCGCCGCGCCAGTAAGCACCCGCAGCGCTCAGTATCTTCACTGCCTTGATGTACGATGTATTAGGCAAGTGGGGACCACGGCACAGGTCGGTAAATACTCCCTGTGTATATGTAGTGATAGTGCCATCGGCAAGGTCGTTGATAAGTTCTACCTTATAACCTTCTCCGCGGTTATCAAACATTTTGATGGCATCTGCTTTAGATATGCTCTGGCGTTTTATTTCTTCCTTATTGGCAATCAGCTCCATCATTTTAGCTTCGATCTTAGGGAAGTCAGCATCTTTGACAGGTGTGTCGCCAAAATCTATATCATAATAAAACCCATTTTCGATTGCCGGCCCTATCCCAAATTTAGCATGCGGATAGAGTATCTGCACAGCTTCTGCCATAAGGTGAGCTGATGAATGCCAGTAGGCATGCTTACCATCTTCATCTTCCCATTTGAGAAGCTCGATCGTAGCATCGGTATCTATTGGTCTTGTTAAGTCCCAAACCTCCCCGTTTACCTTGGCGGCAAGGACTTCCTGCGCCAGACGGGAACTGATGCTCTCGGCAATCTGCATAGATGAGGTTCCTTTTTCAAATTCTCTTACGGAACCATCCGGAAATGTAATTTTAATCATAATTTTTTAAATCTATTTAATTATGCAGCTCCTACAAATAAGCTGCTTTTCAGAACTTGCAAAAATAAACAATTTATGAACTAATTGTATGTTTTTGGACGCTTTTTAAATAAGGATTAATATATTAATGCGAATCAGTATTTGAAACTGTTATTTAATATGTTCCATTAAATTATACTACGCGCAATCGCAGATTGCTTGTGTCCCTTTTGGCCTAAGCCCCAAAAGGAACCGAAAATGCTCTTGCGCCTCACTTCAATGTACGACCCGTTAACGTACCGGAACGACTAAACGAAAAAACTCGCTGGAAGTGTATAGACTTTATTCTTCTGTTTAGCTCAAACACGTTTTCGTTTCACGCCGGTACGGGTACCCCGTACCTGAAGTAAATGGCGCTGGCTAAAGCACGACAAGAATAACAGGAAAGCCTCTGTCTTGTCATCGCATTGCGGTTCCGTGCATATGTTCTCAAGGCGGGCCCCTGTCCGGCACAGTCGGCGTGGAAAGGGATGGGGCGCAGCCCGTTTATCCCTTTCAGCCTACAAGCCGTTGACAGGTCGCCGGGGAACGAAGCACTAGACTTTTGCTTCCTTTTGGGCAATGCCAAAAGGGAGGACAAGCCCGGGAGGGCGCGGCAGAATGAACTACTACAAAAAATCAAAAAGAAGAAATTTGTTATACATAGAAAAATAGAACATATAATTTAACTACTGATAGGCATTATTTAAATCTGCTGTTATCGTAATTGTATGGTATGCTTGTACCAACAATTACATCCTCTATTTTGTCGATAATCAACCAGTCGTCCATATTTCCCTGATGGTCAAAATCGAGCGGTTCGATTTCTTTCACATCCTTAAATCCGACTAGGCAAAGGCATTTCTTATGCCAGCGTTCTTTCTGCTTATCCGACAGGTTTAGCCGGGATTGGTTCTTCTCTAAAGTTTGTATTATTTCTTCTGCAGTAAGTTTCACCGGATTTTGCACATCAGACACCACTGCTTTTGCCGTTATCTTTTTAGACCCCTTTTTCATGAAATAAAGCACCTCACCTTCGAATACCCTGCTATGTGGTATTTTCCGGCCTGCGGCTCCTCTTACTATCATGGTCTTTTCTCCGTTGAGAATTTTTTCCAGCACTTTTTCTTTGTCGTCACAATATACTAAATGTACCATATCTGTATTTTAATTATTAATACTGCAAATTAATTATTTCAGGAGAATAAATCAAAATTTATTTCGTTCTGTTCTTCTTCGCTAATGATAACTAAAAAACTACAATAGTAAAAGATTATAATGAAAACAGGATTCATTTTATTGAATCCTGTATCTTTTCAGTACCTCTATCCGGGTCTGTTTCTTTATGAAGCTCATCGGGTAATTCATGTTCTGTTATTTCAGGTACATCTTTTACACCTCTTTCTCCTACTTCGTCCGGAGCCTTCTTAGGGGTATCCGGCTTTTCTTTTTCATTATTCATTTTGTTTCATCTTTAGAAGTGAATTATCCTGTTGACTGTAAATAATGAACAGTAAAATATGGTAAGAAGTTTATTAACAATATGTTAATAAAGAAATCTTAAGATTATATATATAAATATCATAAACAAAAAAGATTTGCTATGCGTTTGATATAGGTAAATAGAGATGATTATGATGGATAGTAAAGAATTAAGAAAGGGAAATGTGGTCAGACGCCTTGTACATCTGCCAATAGGCTATCATACCCCGACTTTGCCTTATACGGAGATCACAGAGGTGAGAAGTGCATATGTGGAAACCTCGATGGGTACTGACAAATATAATGAGATAGCTCCCATTCCTTTATCTACAGACATATTATCCCGGTCGGGAGGTACAAAACATTCCGACAGTTGTATTATCTTCGATACAGATAATACTGATATACCACACATATATCTATTACATGAAGCTGATAAGTTCTATCTCAGCAGCGAATCGAAGGGTAAATGCAGTATGCCGATAGAATTTTTACATCATTTTCAAAATCTATATTTCGATCTTACCGGAAAGGAACTGAAAGTAATCTTATAGATTTCATACATTCTGATCTACAGCCGGGTGTATAATGATATCAATGTCGTTCCATCCTGAAATATCAAAGCTGAATTTTTTATCAAATCTGATCATGGTATAATTGTTGTTTATATCTGTCAGGTAATCTGTTAATTAAGAAAAAAAGTGTAAAGTTATCCTTTTAATGAGCCTCTTTCTACCAAAATAGCTTAAAAAAGCTTACAATTTCTAATTGTTAAAGAACTAATTGATTGTGAGCTTGTTAGTATATTATATCACAAGCGGTATATTTTATTCATAAAAATATAGCTTGCGGAAGATAAAATGATTGGGCCCGGTTATTCTATCATTATTATTAGTATAAATTAAAAAAATTAACGATCATGAAAAGTAACAATGCACATGATTCAAAGAGTGAACATGCACAAAATGAATCAAGAGATTCTCATGGAAAATTTACATCGGAACATAATGATAAGGATAAGTCCCAACCTTCAAACAGCGGCAGTCGCGGAACTCACGCCGAAAAAGACTCAAAAGGCTCTCATAGCCGTATGGAATCTAAGAATGATACAATGAGCAAAATGTCTTCTCACTCGGGCAACCAAAAGAGTACCAGGGACATGCCGAAAGATTCAAAAGATAAAAAATAGATATGTTTGACGTTTTTTAGGTTTAATAAGTTTAAATAAACTGTTATTAATCCGGTCAGGTATTACCAACTTAGTGGTTATTGATTATCATATTATGGTTTAATTGAATAGCTGAAAAGGATGGATATAATAACAGTTTTATAGAGACAATCTTTAGAGAATATATTTCTGGAGATTGTCTCTTCATTTTATATACAAATATTCCAAATCTTATCATGTTAGGCTCTTTTTTTGATATCTTTGTTATGCCTAAAACAACGTGATTATGAAAAAGATAATACTTGTAATGCTCGCAGCCATACTCATCGGCTGTTCAAGTGACGACGACGATCCAAAAACTGAATTTCTTAACTATAACCCGCTCAGAGGGCAATGGTACCGGGTTTATCAGAATGATTCGATAATTGTTAATTATGGAGATAGTATTGTAACCTACAAAAGATACGAAAGAGACACTCAGTCATATAGAGCAGGTTATTGGGAAGAATATAAACTCACCAAAACCGAAATTGTCTTTTTCAACGATATGTCCGAGTTTGCACGGAATTTATATAAGCTGCACAACGATACCCTTTCTGTAGATGGGTATGACGGATGGATGGATGAATATGTGGGTTGGATAGATTATAAAAGATTACAATAAGACTATCTCCTTTTATTTGTTAGTTTCCTTTAAATATCCCTTATCGAAATTCAAAATAGCAGGAAGCTTTTCTTAAAATAAAGAATTATAGCTAACTTGCGTCCGTTTTCACCCTATCGATAAATATGGGGTATTTTATCACCCAAAAACTTTCAGATGAAAGACTTTATCACGCTGATCAAACGTTTTGTGTCGCCATACAAAAGGCAGGTCGTACTTAACCTAATATTTAATATACTCAGCGCTATCCTCAATGTATTTTCTTTTGCATTGATAGTACCTATACTACGCTTGCTTTTCAAAGTAGATCAGACCGTTTACGAATATATGCCGTATGATACATCCAGTATTGGCAGCATGCTCGACTTTAAAGTTATCGAAAATAATTTCTATGCATACCTCTCCGATATGATGGGCGTCTATTCCGGAGGAATGGTATTGCTTGGGCTTGGGTTGGTGCTGGTATCGATGACATTATTGAAAACAGGAGCTACTTACCTCAGCAGCTACTTTATAGTAGATGTCCGTACCGGAGTGGTAAGAGATATCCGTAAACAAATCAATGATAAAATACTGGCTCTTCCATTAGGCTTCTTTTCCAGCGAACGCAAAGGGGATATCATAGCACGTATGACAGGTGACGTTAATGAAGTCGAAAACTCGGTTATGAGTTCGCTCGACATGGTCACCAAAAACCCCATTATGATACTCGTATATCTGGGAACAATGATTTTTATCAGTTGGGAACTCACCATATTTGTACTTGTACTGTTACCCATAGCCGGATATGTGATGGGTAAGGTAGGCAAAAGTCTTAAACGTAAGTCTGTAGAAGCTCAGAACCAATGGGGAGGATTAGTATCGCAGATAGAAGAAACGCTGGGTGGATTGCGCATCGTAAAAGCATTCAATGCTGAAGATAAAATGCGGACACGTTTTGACGGAGCCAACAATATTTTCAGGAATATGTCGAATAAGATTGCCCGCCGCCAACAAATGGCGCACCCCATGAGCGAAATGCTGGGAACAGTGGCAGTAGTATGCGTGCTTTGGTTTGGGGGAACACTCATCCTGGATGGCTCGGGATCAATGGATGCATCCAAATTTATATATTACCTGACCATCTTTTACCTTATCATCAATCCGGCAAAAGACCTGTCGAAGTCGGTATACGCCATACAAAAAGGCATGGCATCGGTAGAACGTATAGATAAGATACTCAAAGCAGAAAATAATATAAAAAGTCCGGCTGATCCTAAGCCTGTACCATTCGAAAAGTCTATCAGTTACAGAAATGTAATGTTCAGGTATAATGAAAACCATTGGGTAATAAAAGACGTAAGCCTTACCATACCCAAAGGGAAAACAGTGGCTCTTGTAGGCCAGTCAGGATCAGGAAAATCCACGATGGCCGATCTCCTTCCACGTTTCTACGATGTGAACGAAGGGGGTATCTATATAGACGAAACCAACATCAAAGATGCTAGTGTGCATGACCTGCGCTCGCTGATGGGAAATGTGAATCAGGAAGCTATCCTTTTCAACGATACATTCTATAACAACATTGCCTTTGGAGTGGAAGACGCTACACCTGAAAAAGTGATTGAAGCAGCAAAAGTGGCCAATGCTCATGATTTTATCATCGCTACCGAAGAAGGATATGATACCAATATAGGTGACCGCGGAAGTAAACTGTCAGGCGGACAACGTCAGCGTATCAGCATTGCACGCGCTATATTGAAGAATCCGCAAATACTGATACTGGATGAGGCTACCTCAGCGCTCGATACCGAATCGGAACGGCTGGTGCAGGATGCATTAGAGAAACTGATGCAGAACCGCACTACGCTCGTTATCGCTCACCGCTTGTCGACAATAAAGAATGCGGACGAAATATGTGTGATGCACGAAGGTGAAATCGTTGAACGCGGACGCCACGACGAACTGTTTGAACTGAATGGCTATTACAGGAAGTTATGTGATATGCAGCAGTTCTGATATGCCAATAGTGTAAAATGGAATTAATCATTTGCTAATTTGCTAATTTTCAAATTTGCTAACTAACAACTAATGGGAAAAAATAAACTCGCCAAATTTGCCAATATGGAGGAATACCCCCATGTATTCCAATACCCTTATGCCGTATTGCAGGAAAAAGGGTTCGATATGAAAGGCAAGTGGAACGAACTGTTTTTCAAAAACGGCAATCCGATTGTACTGGAATTGGGCTGTGGTAAAGGTGAATATACAGTAGGGCTGGCAAAACTTTATCCAAACAAGAACTTTATAGGTCTCGATATAAAAGGGGCGCGTATGTGGACAGGAGCAAAACAGTCTCTCGAAATGACTAATGTGGCTTTCCTGCGTACACACATCGAACTGATAACACATTTCTTTGCCAAAGGAGAGGTTTCCGAAATATGGATCACTTTTCCCGATCCGCAAATGAATAAGGTAAACAAACGGATGACGTCTACCCGTTTTATGAAGTTGTATCGCGAGATATTGACGGATGATGGCATCATTCACCTGAAAACGGATAGCAACTTTATGTATACTTATACATGTGCTATGGTAAGTGAAAATACGCTGCCTGTACTATTTCAGACTGATAACCTGTATCACTCCGGACTGGTAGACGATATACTGAAAATACAGACCTATTATGAACAACAATGGCTGGCTCGGGGTTTAAATATCAAGTATATAAAATTTGAATGCCAACAGCGGGACAACTGGATAGAACCGGAAATTGAAATAGAAAAAGACGATTACCGTAGCTTTGGACGGAGTAATATGCTTAATCAAGCAGGGAAATAAAATCAAGCTATATGAATTTTTTCAAGAAATTATTCTCTAAAGGAGACAAAAAAGAAAACACCGAAAGTGATAAGGATAAGGTGGAGGTTTTTACACAAGAGTATTTTGACAACAGGTACACCAAAGAAGATATACGGAGTTACGATAAGGTACTTGATGGAAGCTTGAAACTGATAGAAAGCTTTTTCCTCGACTTTAAGTTGAACAGGGTGGTAGAAAGTCCTGTCAATCATCCATTGAATATGGATCAGACTTTCGACCAGCTTATCAATTTCAAGATGTACTGTAACGGGTTCAAGCTGGACAATGATTCCGTTACGATGGCATTATCTATTGCCTTCTCCGATTTTCTGATTCAGAAATACGGGTTTGAATTATATAAAGATAAAACACCGGAATCTCCGATGAGGGCACTGACCCTGAAATATGATAAGGATAACATTGTTCTGTCAATATACCCTTACGAATATTCGGCAAAGGTAATGGCTTTGCAGGCTACATATGAAGATCTGGAAAATAAGATAAAAGATAAACTAGAAATATTACCCCAATATTCAGAAAAGGTAAACGAAATATTGGATAAAGAAGATTAGAAAAAATTCATAAATCAACTAAGAAATGGCTAATATATATCCGAAATTAATTTTAGACGCACTTCGCAATGTACGTTATCCCGGTACAGGGAAAGATATTGTAGAAATGGGATTCGTCTCCGACGATATCCACATCGATGGCATGAAAGTAAGCTTTTCGATGCTGTTTGATAAACCCAACGATCCGTTTATCAAGTCGGTGGTTAAGGCTGCCGAAACGGCTATACTTACCTATGCAGATCCTAATATCGACATAAAGGGAAATATAGATGTGCGCACACGGCAGGTAGCTGCTCCCAAGCCGGCTACGCTGTTGCCTCAGGTAAAAAATATTATTGCCATATCATCCGGCAAGGGTGGTGTAGGTAAAAGTACGGTATCTGTAAATCTGGCTGTAGCCCTTGCCAATAAGGGATATAAGGTTGGGTTGCTCGATGCCGATATATTCGGCCCATCCCTGCCTAAGATGTTTGATGAGGAAGAAGCACGCCCTTATCTGGAACCAATCGACGGAAAAGAATATATTATTCCGGTAGAAAAATACGGCGTGAAAATGCTGTCTATCGGCTTCTTTGTAAACAAGGATGATGCAGTAGTATGGCGTGGCGCCATGGCCGGAAATGCCCTGAAACAACTTATCGCAGATGCCAATTGGGGCGAACTCGACTATTTCCTTATCGACTTCCCACCGGGTACAAGCGATATACACCTTACATTGGTGCAAACGCTGGCTATAACCGGTGCCGTAGTAGTAAGTACACCTCAAGAGGTGGCTTTGGCAGATGCGCGCAAGGGTATCAATATGTTTACCAACGATAAGGTAAATGTGCCTATTCTGGGGCTGGTAGAGAATATGGCATGGTTTACACCTGCCGAACTACCTGAGAATAAATATTACATCTTCGGTAAAGACGGAGGTAAAAATCTGGCTGATGAAATGAATGTGCCTCTGTTGGGACAAATACCCATTGTACAAAGCATATGCGAGGGTGGGGACAAAGGTGTGCCTGTTGCCCTGAATGAAAATACCATTACAGGTATGGCATTTGCCCATCTGGCAGATAATTTTATTCTTTCGGTAGATAAACGGAATGCTGAAATGGCTCCGACACAAAAGGTAGAAGTATCAAATAAGTAAGTATATAAAAGAACATGGATTGAGGGAAGGTGTATCAAAAATAAAGCTACACTATCTAAAGTTACTCTCTTTGTCATTCTGAATGTAATGAAGAATCTCGACCCTCCGGACACGAGATGTTTCACTCCGTTCAACATGACAAAGAGATGGTAAAAATTTCTTTTGATATACCTTTTTATGCCCTTTTTATTTATAACAATATCCACAGGCCGTTAATCCCATCTTTTTAGCCTCCGATAAACTGACTTTTTTCTTATCCCCTTTGCAGGACTTCATTCCTCTGCATTGCGAATTATGATATCGTTTAGAATATTTTCCGGTACAGATCAGTACGGTCGTTTCCGCTTCTTTTACAGGCTTGTAATTTCCGCTACTGGCAAAAGAGGATAATACAAAGAATAGTGTGATTAAGGTGAAGGCTTTCATGACGGTTAGATTTAGTTTGGTTGCATTTGCAACAAAGTTATCAAAATAATCGGATAAAAGAAATCTTTGAGTATTTCCTTTTCTGACATTATGATATCTCCTTCTGGCCTTTCCATCTTTTCTTTACCTAAACCATGTCAGAATGATATTTCTTAAGGATTGTATCAATTATCAGAAATAGTTTCTATTTTTGTAATAAACAATGCTATTACAATATATATTTTAATGGTTGACCCTGCAAATCTAAAGTTCGATAAATTCTTTACACAATATTACCCTCGCTTTGTTCGTTTTGCGAACACATATGTGAGGGATACTGCTATTGCGGAGGATTTTACTACAGAAGCTTTTATAATATACTGGGACAACAGGCTAAAACTGGCTCCTGATTCCAATATTGAAGCATACATACTCACCATTATCAAAAATAAGTGCCTGAATCATCTGAAGCAGGTTGGACGACGAGCCGAGATTATAAGCAATATTACCGATCATGCACAATGGGAGCTGGACCTGCGTATCAGCACATTGGAAGCCTGTATACCCGAAGAGATATTTTCTGCAGAAATACAAAAAATAGTAAACGACACCATAGCAAAACTACCTCAACGTACTTTAGACATCTTTGTGATGAGCCGCTACAAAAATAAATCGCATAAAGAAATAGCAGAGACACTGGGCATCACCACCAAGGGCGTAGAATTTCATATCTCAAAAGCACTTAGCGTATTACGTCTTAATCTGAAAGATTATCTGTCTGCCTGGATAGCTCTCTTTTTCCTGTTGAATAAATAAGCAAATAATATTTTAGTATTTATTAACAATTTTTCTACTGGGGATGGCCTTTTTCTGGTTGTTATACATATACGTGATTAAAAAATTATAAAACCTAAGCTAAAATTATTAATCGTAAGATACGAATGGATTCAGAACTACTATATAAATTCTTTGAAGGGTTGACAACAGAAGCGGAAAATCATAAGATCAGAGAATGGTTAGAAGCATCTTCTCAAAACAGGGAACACCTGATGAGGGAGCGCAAACTGTTCGATGCTATGATCCTACTTCACCCCGAACCGGAAGAAATGTATAGTAATACGGTGGATGAGGAGTCATCCCCGAATAAGAAGAAAGTTTTGTTTGGAACCTTCGCGAAGGTAGCTGCAGTTATCGCCATACTACTTATGAGTGGTTTGTTGTATATGCAGATAAAAGAATCGGACCAATACCTTGGTTCACAGACCATAAATGTACCTGCAGGACAGTATGTAAACCTGTCGTTGCCTGATGGTACGGAAATATGGTTAAACTCACGCACCAAGATCGAATATCCGGTCTCTTTCAATAAGAAAGAACGTGTAGTAAAACTGGATGGACAGGCGTATTTTGAAGTGGCGCACAACGAGGATTCTCCATTTGTAGTAGAAACATCGAAAGGAAAGATAAGAGTACTGGGTACAAAGTTTGATGTGGATGCATATTCCGATCGGGATAACTATGAGACCACATTGATGGAGGGAAGCGTGGAAGTTGGATTAGACTCCGGTGCAGGACAGTCGGTTGTTTTGAGCCCCGATACCAAAGCTTATCTGAGTAATGGAAAACTGGAAGTATCGAGAATCCCCGATTATGATGTTTACAGATGGAAAGAAGGGCTTATCTGTTTTAATAATGCGTCGTTTGAAGAAATAATGAGCGACTTTAAGAGAATCTATGGAATAGATATTATAGTAGAAAATACAAGAGTAAATAAATATACATACACAGGAAAATTCAGATTTGTAGATGGTATCGAGTATGCTTTACGCGTACTGCAAAGAGATATCAAATTCAAATACGAAAGAGATGCGGAAGAACATATAATTTACATCAAGTAATTTTATATTTTAAGTAAACACCATGTATTAAGTAAACACCATGTATCAAGTAAACACAAAATTAAATTAAGCCTATGACAGATATATAACGCTAGAAAAAGAGTGCCAAAAAATGCGGCAACATTTTTTGGCACAGGAAATTAATACCATTATCATTTTAAAGAGTACTAATCTCATTAACAAAACAAATCTATGAAAAATAATGATTTGATGGGTGTTTTTTGGAAAAAATATCCAGAATTAAAACAATTGACCAGAATCATGAGAATCTTTGTCTTATGTCTTTTATGCAGCGTTCAGATGATGTTTGCTGCAGACTCTTTCTCTCAGAATGCGAGAGTCACCATGAACCTGAAAAACGTTCAGTTAGCAAAGGTGCTAAGTGAAATAGAAAGTCAGACCAACTATCTGTTTATCTATAATAACCAGGTAGAGGTGAAGCAGGCTACAACTGTAAATGTAAAGGACAAACCTACATCCGAAGTACTTGATCAGGTATTGAAAAATACAAATATCAATTACAGCATGGAAGGTTCTCACATTATCCTTTCTACAGGCGCAGTAGCTTCTACTCAAAATATAACTCAGCAAGACAGGCTGGTTACCGGAACTATCAAAGATAAAAACGGAGAACCACTGATCGGGGTGAGTGTGGCCGTAAAAGGAACTACTATAGGTACTATGACAGACCTCGATGGTAATTTCTCTATCCGCGTGCCCGAAGGTAAAACATTGGAGGTTACTTATATCGGTTATGTTACTCAAACCTTAACCGGCAACCAATCATCTTTCAATGTTATTTTGCAGGAAAGCGATGTCAACCTTGATGAAGTAGTTGTAACAGCTTTGGGTATCAAGAGAGCACAAAAAGCCTTGAGTTACAATGTACAGGAAATAAAAGGAGAAGAGTTGACAGGTGTTAAAGATCCTAATTTTATGAATTCACTATCTGGTAAAGTAGCCGGTGTGAATATCAACGCATCTTCTGCCGGTATCGGTGGTGCAACACGTGTGGTAATGCGTGGTTCCAAATCTATCACAAAGGATAATAATGCGTTATATGTGATCGACGGGGTGCCTATTTTCAATGCAAGCAATGGTGGTTTGAACCAAAACAATGAATATGCTGACCAGCCAAGAGGTGAAGGTATTGCCGACCTTAACCCGGACGATATAGAAAGTATGTCTGTACTGACAGGTCCTGCTGCAGCTGCCCTTTACGGATCCAATGCTGCTAATGGTGCTATCGTTATCACAACTAAAAAAGGTGCGACAGGCAAACCTAAAGTAACTATCTCTAACCAGACTACATTCTCCCGTCCGTTTGTATCGCCTGACTTCCAGAGCAAGTATGGAAACAGGACAGGAGAATACAGAAGCTGGGGTGATATACAAAATAAATATTCGTACGACCCGATGGATTTCTTCGATACAGGTGCTACAGTTCAGACATCTGCTACACTATCGGTAGGTACCGATAAGAACCAGACATATATGTCGTTAGGTTCTACTAGTAGCAATGGTATAATTCCTGAAAACGAATATTCTAAATATAATGTAACATTGAGGAATACTACTAAATTCCTGAATGACAAGATGACACTCGATTTTGGTTTCAGCTACATTAAGCAAAAAGACCAGAACATGATGGCGCAGGGACAATATTACAACCCTCTTACTGCGGTATATACCTATCCGAGAGGAGAAGATTTCGGTTATGCAAAAAATTATGAAGTGTATAACGAAACGATGGGATATAACGAGCAACAATGGAAATACGGCGACCAGGGACTTGGAATGCAAAATCCATACTGGGTTATCAATCGTAACCGTATGACTAACAAGCGTGACCGTTATATGATGAATGTAAACCTGCAGTACGATATCCTTGATTGGATGAACGTTATGGGACGTGCACGCCTTGATAACTCTCATAATAATTATGCTCAGAAGAATTATGCTACAACAAATCAGCTTTTTGCTTCGGAAACAGGCCGTTTCAAGTCAACCAAAGAAGACTACAAGCAAGTATATGCTGACTTGTTATTGAATATCAACAAGTACTTTGGAGACTATTCACTATCGGCTAACATTGGTACAAGTATCTCTGATATGCGTTCTGACGAATCTGGTGTTGACGGTGCTTCTTTAAAGATTCCTAATTTCTTTGCTATAACAAACATCGATAAGGATGCTCCTAAAACTAAGCTAATACAAAGTGGCTGGCATGAACAAACACAATCGGTTTTTGCCAATTTCGAATTAGGTTGGAAAAGCATGTTATATCTGACATTGACAGGGCGTAACGACTGGGCTTCTGCTCTTGCAAATACAAGTAACAGCTCGTTCTTCTATCCATCGGTAGGTGTGTCGGGCGTTATATCCGAAATGGTAAATATGCCAAGCTTTATTACATACATGAAGGTACGTGGTTCATACTCTTCAGTGGGTTCTGCCATTCCGCGCAACCTTTCTATACCAACATATGAATATGATGAGCAAGGCGGCTTCTGGAAAACCAATACTTACATGCCTATCAAAGACCTGAAACCGGAAAGAACCGGATCATGGGAAGCCGGTTTGAGTACTAAATTCTGGAATAACAGACTAAGTCTGGATCTGACATGGTACAAATCAAATACAAAAAATCAAACACTTGAGGTTCCTGTTTCTGCCTCTACAGGTTATTCATCCATGTATATTCAAACAGGAGATGTAGAAAATCAGGGTGTGGAAATCACATTAGGAGCAGATAACAGATGGGGTGACTTTAACTGGAATTCTACATTTACAGCAAGTTATAACAAAAATACGATCAAGCAACTGGGAAGATATGCCGATCCGATAACAGGAGAGATGATAAATCTTGAATATATTTCTCAGGGAGGAATAGGCTCATCAGAGTTCCGCTTGATGTCCGGAGGTACTATGGGAGACCTTTGGGTAAAAAGGAAACTGAAGTACGGTGAAGACGGATCTGTAGTTCTGGGCGAGAACGGACAGCCTGTATTGGAAGACACTATGGAAAAAGTAGGTTCAGTACTTCCTAAATGGAACCTTGGTTTCAGAAATGATTTCAGATGGAAAGACTTCAATTTAGGATTCCTTATCTCAGCTCGTTTGGGTGGTATCGTAATGTCTCCTACACAAGCTATACTGGATGGATTTGGTGTTACTCAAGCAACTGCTAATGCTCGCGACAACGGAGGAGTTGTTATAGGAAATACAACAATCGGTGCAGAACAATATTATACAGCAGTGGGCCAGACAGAAGGATTATTGTCTGACTATGTATACAAAGCAACTAATGTTCGCTTACAAGAGCTTACAGTAGGATATAATCTGCCAAGCAAATGGTTTAATGACGTGATGAAAGTAAATGTTTCATTTGTTGGCCGCAACTTATGGATGATCTATAACAAAGCTCCATTCGATCCGGAAGCAACAGCTTCAACAGGAACATACTTCCAGGGGATTGACTACTTTATGCAGCCAAGCCTTCGCAATCTGGGATTCAGTGTTAAAGTAGAGTTTTAATATGAATACTGTAACAATATTAAAAGCTAAAATTATGAATTACAATATATTAAAAAATATAAAGACAGTATTGGCATCTACATTGTTATGCTCGCTGTTTCTGGTATCGTGCACCAATAACTTTGAAGACATGAATAGAAATCCGGCTGAGCCTACCGATGATGAAATTCTGGAGGGTTACTATAAGCTGGGTGCGTTTTTTCCGCAGATGTTGAATTATGCATATCCTGCACAGGAAAATGCATATCAGATGGGAGAAAATCTGATAGGCGATCCATACGGACGTTATCTGTCTATAGCTAATACATGGTCTTCCAATTTTTCTACATTCAATGCTCCTTCAGGGTGGATCAATTCACCTTTCAATGATGCTTTTGAGAAAGTATATGGAGGATGGACACAAGTAAAAGAACAAACAGGAGGTGAAGGGCAACTTTTTGCCTGGGCACAAATCATTCGTGTAACTGCTATGCAGCGGATAACAGACATGTATGGGCCCATACCTTATTCTCAGGTAGGATCAGGTAGCCTTGGTTCAGCTTATGACAGCCAGGAAGATGTTTATAAAAATATGTTTACAGACCTGGATGCAGCCATTGCAGAACTCACCACATTTGTTGCTGAGAATCCTAGCTATAATGCTATGGCTAAATTCGATAAAGTATATAGCGGTGACTTTACCAAATGGATAAAATATGCTAATTCACTGAAGCTGCGTATGGCTTTACGCATAGTATATGCTGATCCGGCATTGGCAAAGCAAAAAGCAGAGGAAGCTGTAAGCCATCCGATAGGAGTGATCGTCAGCAATAATGATAATACTCAGAATGCATTCCCTCAAAACCCTATCTGGACAATGACAACAGCATGGGGAGACTCACGTGTGTGTGCCGATATTATAGCTTATATGGCAGGCTATGATGATCCTCGTATGGCTCAATATTTTACAAAGAGCCAGGTGGAAGGTGGCCCTGAATATCTGGGATTAAGAACAGGTATTACAATTTCAGGAAAAGACTGGGCGGATAGATATTCATCTACAACATATTCCCAGACTGCTCCTACATTGTGGATGGCTGCTTCTGAAATAGCATTCCTGAAAGCAGAAGGTGCCCTTAGAGGCTGGAGTATGGGTGGAACAGCGAAAGACCTGTACGAAGAGGGTGTTAGATTATCTTTCTCTCAGTGGCTGGCAAGTGGAGCTGATACATATCTTGAAGATGCAACAAGCAAGCCTGGAGATTATGCTGATCCGGATAGCAAACTGGCAGCAAAGGCAGTAAGCACAATTACTATTAAGTGGAATGATGCAGATCCGTTCGAAACTAAGTTGGAACGCCTGATCACCCAAAAATGGATAGCTATGTACCCGCTGGGGCAAGAGGCATGGAGTGAACAACGTCGTACAGGCTATCCTCACTTCTTCCCTGTGCTGATTAACGCTAGCGATGATCCTAATCTGACTACAAGGTTGGCTTCACGTATACCTTTTGCACCGGATGAGAAAAATAATAATGCACAGAATTATGAAAACGCTGTGAAATTATTAGGTGGAGCAGACAACTACAGTACCAAACTATGGTGGGACAAAAACCCTAACAAAGGCTGGTAATCCGGCGGATAATAAATGCCCGTATTTTAGACCGGAAAAAGATTATTTTTTCAAAATAAAAAGGGGGCCCGACATCGGGTTCCCTTTTGCTTTATAATCATTTAACTGCATTTTAACTTCCGGCATTGATATATTTTCGTCCCAAGAATATTATTTTTGTAGCGCGGATAGATAAATACATATACTATTTACTTATATTAGGGGGAAATAAATATTTTTTATCTACCTTTGCCGAAATAATATGGGAAGACTTTTGGCTTTAGATTATGGAACCAAGCGTACAGGTATAGCCGTTTCGGATACACTCAAGATTATTGCAAACGGACTTACAACTGTGCCTACCCATACTCTACTGGATTACCTGAAAGCCTATATGGAGAAAGAAAATGTAGAATGCATTATTGTAGGCTTACCCAAACAAATGAATAACGAATATTCTGAAAACATGAAGCATATTCGCCCATTTGTAAAAAAACTGCAATCTGTTTATCCGGATATCCGGATCGAATATTACGATGAACGTTTTACTTCAGCTTTAGCACAAAAGACTATACTGGATGCAGGTTTGAAAAAATCAGACAGACAAAACAAAGCACTTGTTGATGAGGTAAGTGCAACCATTATCTTGCAGAGTTATATGGAGAGTTTACGATTACAAAACAAATAATTAATGATATTACCAATATATTTATACGGACAACCGGTCTTAAGAGAGGTCGCAAAAGATATTTCCGCTGACTATCCCAATCTGAAAGAACTTATAACCAATATGTTTGAAACCATGTACAATGCAGATGGTATAGGCTTGGCTGCACCTCAGATAGGTTTGGCTATCCGCTTGTTTGTGATTGATCTGGAACCTCTGGCCGAGGATAATCCTAAATATACCGGATTCAAAAAAGTCTTTATCAATCCGCAGATTGTGGAAGAAACAGGAGAACTTGTCAAAATGGAAGAAGGCTGCCTGAGTATTCCCGGTATCAACGAGATTGTAGAAAGGCAAGAACAGATCCGTATACAATATTTTGATGAAAATTTTGTTTCTCATGATGAGGTATATAATGATTTCTTTGCCCGTTGTATTCAGCATGAATATGATCATATCGAAGGTAAACTATTTGTAGATCATATATCCGGAATAAGAAAACAACTGGTGAAAGGAAAATTGAACAATATGATAAAAGGAAAAACCAATTGTCATTATAAAGTAAAACCAGTACAATCAAAAAACTGAGAACCTGTTATTATGAAAAATGTGGCAAAAGTCATCTTAATACTTTTATGTATTATCTCCAGTCTTAGCTCTTGCATAACAAGTAAGGATACCGATTTCTTACAAGATATAAAATTAAATTACCCTGAGGCAGTCATGAATCCCGACGAATACCGCATTATTCCCGGAGATCAGCTCAGTATAGTAGTATATGCCTGGGAACCCGAAACTGCCGCCTTATTTTCGAGTTATAGACCCCGGTTTTCGGGGCAGGGCATAGGTGACAGAACGGGGATGGATGCCGGAGCTCAGGCCAGAAGCCTGGACGATGCTTCCGGAGTGCCACCGACAACAGTCTATGCAGACGGTACCATCACATTTCCTTACATCGGAAAAGTCTATGTGCAGGGACAGACAGCGCTCGAAATTAGAAATATGATCTCATCAAAGTTAGATGCCTTTTCGAATGGCACCACTGCCGAGGTTTCATTATATAACAGATATTTCAGCATATTGGGTGAAGCCGGAGCCAGCAGGGTACCTATGCCAAGTACAACAATGACTATCTATCAAGCCTTATCCATTGCAAATACTATCGGTGCCTATGCCGACAGGTCGAAAGTCAGTGTTATACGTCAGACTGAGAGCGGATCTGTTGTCAAAACCTTTGATTTGAGGAGTAAAGATATTATAGATACCGAATTTTACTATATTCAGCCAAATGATGTACTGTATATGCCTCAGTTGAAAAAGAAGTTCCTGGGTACTACTACATCGTTTGCAGGATTGTTCGGTTTGTTAACCTCTGTTGCCGGAGTTATTGTATTTACACTTAGAGTATTTTAATATGAAGTCTGCACTATATTATCTATTAACCATTGTTTTTGTTGTGGGAATATTCTCTTCTTGTATTTCAAGTGAGGAGGTTAACTATTTACAAACAATCAACCTTCAATACCCTCTCGAACCGTATAAGGAATATAGGTTAGCTGTAGATGACAAAATATCATGTTCGATATCTACGAGCGATGAAGAGATGGTTACAACATTTAATACCGTTGTAGGCGTAAATCAAAGTACGGTAAAAGCATATACTATCTATAGTGACAGTACTGTGATACTACCATTTTTCGGAAAAGTAAAAGTTGCCGGTCACACAGTACAGGAAGCAGAGGAAATTATCCAGAAATTTATGCAGGAGTCGATAAAAGATGTTCAGGTAAAGGTAACTTTATCCAGTAATTATTTTTATATACTGGCTTCCAACAGGCAGGGATTTTATTCTGTTTATAAAGATAATATGACTATATATCAGGCTTTGGCTATCTCTGAACAAACAACGGGGACGATGGACTTATCCAAAGTAAGTATAATAAGAAAAGACGGGCAAGGTAATTCGTTGGTAAAGACATTCGACCTGAGAACACAAGATGTTATTCAGTCTGAATTCTATTATATAAAACCAAACGATCTTATTTATTTCCCTACAAATAAAAACTCATTCTTTAATATTGAATCTTTAGGTTCGTTTGCTGCTACGATGATGATACCTCTTACATTCCTCGTGTATACGGTAATGTATGGATGGTAGAATAAACTTTCTAAGAATCTGATAAAACTCCTGTTCTGATGGATATAAATTATAAGAAACCAGTTGTCGATACGGATCCGTATTTTGAAGAAGTAAAAGCCAAATCAACGATGTCTTTCGATTTTGTTTTATGGTTTTACAGAATACTGAAATATTGGTACCTGTTTGTTATTTCTGTGCTGCTATTCTCAGCATATGCTTATATAAAAAATAAATCGTGGGTGCCGTTTTATAGTATTCAGTCCATGATTATACTCGAAGACAGAGGTAACGCCAGCGTTATGGCAGGTGCCGTTCCGTTAGGTAGCATTTTGCGTAATACCGAAAACCAGCGTATCGTACTCGAGTCGTATGGACTTACCGACCGTACTGTGCAAAACCTGGATAAAAAGTTGTACATCGACTATTTTATCCAGACCCAGTTTAAATACATAAGCCTCTACACCGACACCCCTATCCGTATAGATATCGATAGTCTCGAACTGGATGTGAAGGCTGCCGCGTACAATTATGTATTTGATGTTACATACGTCAGTCAGGACCAATGCAGAATAAGCTATAATGACCCTGCTAATGATGAAGAAAAATCATTTAATGTAGTTTTTGATTCACCTATCGATAATCAGTTCTTTAAAGGAACATTCAGAAAAACAAGTACATTTAAGCCAGATTTTATCCCTTTCAAGTTTAGATTCTTCACAAAGTATCAACTGATAGGAATGTATAGCGGACGTGTTAGCACCTCCTTGAAGGATGAGGCTTCTACGGCTCTGACTATTGGTATGACAGGTACCGATCCGGCAAAGGATATGGATTATATGAATGCCTTGTTGGATGAATTTCAGAATTATAACCTCGCATTGAAAAACCAGCAGGCCGACCTGACTATCGAATTCTTAAATGTACAGTTGAAAGTTATCAATGACTCATTGAATATATCCAGACTGAAACTGGAGAAATTTCAGCGGGAAACAGGGGTATATGCTGTCGCTTCCACGACTCTCAGAACAGAAATGGATGCTGCAGATTTAGAAAAAGAAGAACTTTTGATAAGAGAAAAAGCTGTATTGGTAGCTACTCAGAAAATAAAAGAAGCTGTGATGGGCAGTACAGAACTACTTGATCCAAGCAGTATAGGCTTAAATGTTCCTTTATTAAGCACATACGTACAACAATACAATGCAGTTTTACAAAGAGCGAAAAATCTGGGAGCTAAAAGTCCTGTTTATATAAAAACAGTTGATGAGTTGAATGAACTCAGGGTTCAGATACTGAAAGAAGTACAGCTTATTCAGGTGAACCTGCAGGATCAGAAAGATGCCCTGGTAAAAAAATACAAGATGCTCGATATTAAGCTGGATAATCTACCTCCTCAGGAACGCGATCTGATAAAATATCAGAGGGATTATAATATGAATGAAGCATATCACCAGTTCCTTACTCAGCGATTATACGAAGCACAGATTCAGAGAGCATCCAATACTCCGGATAACTTTATCTGGGAATATCCGCGTATGATGGGCGGTGCCATCAATGGGGCCGAAAAGAGTAAGAACTATATGTACTTTATTCTTATCGGACTTGTTATACCGCTTATTTTTATTGTTGTAAAAGAAGAAGTACTCAATTTTGCTGTTATGTCGAAAGAAGAGTGCGAAAAGATATCCGGACTTCCGGTTATTGGTACAATAGAAAATATCTCTAAAAAACTGGCTAATGGAGTAGTCCTTGTCAAGAACTATCCGAAGTCGAGTTTTGCAGAGTCGTTCCGTAACATGAGGGTACGCATAGAGTATATGGCCCAGCGGGAGAATAAGATCACGGTGCTGGTGACATCTACCGAACCGGCTGATGGTAAAACATTTATTGCAACTAATATCGCATCGGTCTATCAGTTGATGGGCAAAAAAGTTGTTATTGTCGACTTAGACCTACGCCGTCCGTCGGTAGGTAAAACCTTGCAGATAGAGGCGCAAAAAGGTATCTCCAATTACCTCATCGGGCAGGTTAGCCTCGAAGATATTACAATATCCCACCCTGATTATGGTTTTGATATCATACCTGCAGGTACACTGCCTCCAAATCCGAGTGAGTTGATCAAGACAGCCAAGACCAAACAGGTACTTGAGCATCTGAAAGAAAAGTATGACTATGTAATTATCGACTGTAGTCCGGTAGGACTTGTGTCCGATGCCTATATATTGTCTTCTATGGCAGATACTACGTTGTATGTTGTCAGACGTGCTAAAACGAACAAGGCATTCTTCAAGAGTGTGATTTCGCAGTTATCTTACGACGGTGTTGAAAATATAGCCTTGGTGTTCAATGATGTGAAGGGTAGGGAAGGATACTATGGTACATCGCGTTACTACGGAGATAAGACATACTATCTGAAGAAGAATTCGTATTATCATGACGATTATTTCGAAAGCTGATAAAGTTTTTGAGTATCGAGTAATGAATTGCCGTTTTTGCCCTTAAAACTTAAAATCTATTACTCTAAATACAAAAATGTAAAAAATACAAAAAAGAGAGGCCTAAAAGGTCTCTCTTCTTATTTGTTAATGTATTATTTATATATTTGCCACAACGTTTAAGTATTAATGTCATGTTGAACGAAGTGAAACATCTCATATCCGGAGGATCGAGATTCTTCATTGCATTCAGAATGACAAAGAGGATAACATTTTGATCGTGCAGTTTGACTTTTGATACCTCTTACTTAACAAAGTTATAAATAGGTCTTAGACCTTAATACGATTTATCGTGAAGAAACTTCTATTCTCTATATTCCTACTGATCAGTAGCTTCACTGCTGCCCAAATAAATACTGACAGGGTGATTATTATCGGCCGCAACTCACTCTACTATGAGGATTATGTATTGGCTATCCAGTATTTCAATCAGGCTATAAAGGCAAAACCATATCTGGCTGAACCATATTTTTACAGGGCTATTGCAAAATACTATCTGGATGATTACAGGGGAACAGAAGAAGACTGTACACTGGCGCTGGAGCGCAATCCGTTTATGACCAAAGCATACCAGCTCAGAGCGGATGCCCGTCAGAATCAGAATAATTATGACGGAGCCCTGGAAGACTATAAGACAACGATGGAAGTTTATCCGAACGATAAATTTGCATTGGTAAATACAGGTATCGTAAATATTCAGAAAAAGAATTACGACGAAGCCGAGAAGTATCTGAACGACCTTCTGCGCATCTATCCGAGCTATACACAGGGATACCTTACCCGTGGAGCCATGTATCAGGAAAAAGGGGATACAGTGCAGGCATTCGATAATTACAATCAGGCTATAAAGCTGGATAAATACCTTTCGCAGTCGTACTCGATGCGTGGACTGTTATATTACTACAAGAAAGACTTTGATAATGCGATTGCCGACCTTGACGAAGCTATCAAGATAGAGCCGCTGCAAGCAGGCAACTATATAAACAGGGGATTGATCCGTTATTCAAAGAATGACCTTCGCGGAGCAATGGCCGACTATGACAAGGTGATAGATCTCGATCCCAATAATATCATTGCCCGGTTCAACCGGGGATTGTTACGCTCACAGGTAGGGGATGATAACCGTGCTATCAGCGACTTCGATGTTGTTATCAGATACGAGCCGAACAACTATATTGCATATTTCAACAGGTCGCTGATCAAAAACAATATCGGAGACTACAACGGGGCGCTCGAAGACCTCAATGTAGTGCTGGCTGAGTACCCTGAATTCTATCACGGGTTCTATGCCCGCTCAGAGATCAAGCGTCGCCAGAACGACCTGAAAGGTGCAGAACGTGACTATAACTATGCACGTAACGAAGAGAGCCGCAAAAACAGGGAATTGGCCGCAAAAGGCATCACCGAAGAGGAAGCCAAAACAAGGGAAACCTCGGATAAGGATATCGACAAATTTAATCTGCTCGTAGTTGCTGATAAGACACAGGAAGAAAAGAGCAAGTATGAAAGCAATACTCGTGGACGTATTCAGAACAAGCAGGTTAAGCTCGACCTGGAGCCACGCTTTGTAGTTACCTATTACGAGAAGCCAAACGATATAAGGCGTTTTGTATATTACAGCCAGCTTGTAGATGCACTTAACCGAAAATCGGTTCTGCCTAAAAAACTGAGGTTGACCAACAGTGAAGGATCGTTGAACGAGCCTCAGATCGGAGATCATTTCTGGTCGATAAATGAACTGTCGAAACGTATAGAAGATAACTCAAAAAATGCAGAATTATATTTTGCACGTGCTATGGACTATATGCTTGTACAGGACTTTGCAAGTTCTATCGAGGACTATAATAAAGCGATAGCACAGGACTCGAAATTTACCCTTGCCTATTTCAATCTGGCAGTGGTATATACCAAACAGCTCGACCTGAAAGAGAATGTTCCGGAATACGACAAAAAATCCGATCAACCGGATGCACTGGCTATTGCAGGCAATACTATAAAGAAAGAAACCAATCTTACAGGAACAACGTTGCTCGATCCGTCCAAACTGGAATATGACCTCATTGTGAAAAATTACAGTAAGGTAATAGAATTGAATCCTGAATTTGTCTATGCATATTACAATCGTGCTGAGATTCGCTACAAGCAAAATGATTTCCGCGCAGCTATATTGGACTACAACGAAGCCATCAGGCGCGACCCTGAGTTTGCAGAAGCATATTACAACCGCGGACTGGCACGTTTCCAGATAAAGGATAAAGACCGTGCGCTCGATGATATGCGCAAAGCCGGCGAAATGGGGGTAATAGAAGCATACAGTATCATCAAGCGAATGACAGAGTAATGGATAAGACAAACCGCATCTTTTTTCATGATAATCCGTATCCGAAAGGGCACAGAATAAAAGAATTTGTATGGAATGCCCGTCTGGAAACGGGAGAGGATGAAGATAAGGAAAAAGGTTTGTACTTTGATTTTCACTTGAAAACGGAAGACTACTACGAAGAAGATGGCGAGGATGATCCCGAAGATTTTGAACCGGAATCTGACTGGAAGGCAAAGATCGTATGGGGAAATTTTCACAGTTGTACTATGTCATCTACAAAGTGGCATTATGGAGGTATCAAAGTTGCTGATGAGAATAACAGGGTAAATATACAGAACCTGCAGGGGCGCACTTTATTGGCTGATACTCCCCCTATCGATATGGAAGAAGACTATGAAGACAGGGCTTTCCATATTTATCTGTTGGGGCATGATGCCTGTGCCGATCATCGGATTACATTCAAACAAAGAAATCCGGATGGTACGTATAATATAGAGTGGACAGGAAAAATAGCATTAGCCTATGTCGGGGAAACCGATCTCGATTATAGCTTTTCGGCATATATCGAATCTGTAAAATTCGATGGGATTTATTTCTCGGATGAATTACCATTAGAAGCATCACTGGATATGCTGTCAAAGTATATAGAAGATTATAATGATTTCCGGCTCGAAACCTTATCCGAAAAAGAATATAAGCTCATACTAAAAAAGTAAAATGAAATACATATATCCTATTGTCTTGCTCATCTTTATTGCTGCGGCTTGCAATCCGAAAGCAACCAATGAAACCCCTGAGGCTGAAGATTCAGTTGTAACAATACAACCGGACAGTGCAGCTGTAAACCTTGTGTTAAAACATTATGAAAATAAGGAGATCGTTCCTTTCTCTCATAATAAATCAAAGAATATCTTTTCCGGAACCTTTATAGTATCTCCTGATTATTACACAGAAATCAGTTTGGATGTGGAAACAGGTTATTTCCGGATTTATGTAAATGGTGAAGAATCCCCGTGCGATCTTAAATTTTCGGGATATCCGGCAGATCTGCAAACAGGCGGGTTAAACATACTTCAGAAGGACTATAACGAAGACGGGCTTATGGATTTCCGGCTTATTCCTAATTCGGGCGACAGTTACGGATCTTTATACCTGTTCGATAAGGATAAAAAATGCTTTTCGCCTGCTCCTATAGACGATTATAAGTCTTTGAAGAAAGATATGGGTAATACAGTGGGCTTTATCACTTTTCCCGAGCCCGGAGAGAAAGACGGACTTAAAGATAAGGCTCAAATACTGAACGGAGATAAGTCTGTATGGATGTCTTTTTATATCGATTATTTTCGTCATAACCAGGAATGGAAGAATAATTTCAGCCCATGGGCATTTGATCCCGACATTGGTGTCTTTGTAGTCAGATGCACCAAGGTAAATAGTGACAGCTATACGATTGTTGTCAATGAAGCGCTTGGACTGGAGAAATACCTGAAAAAGAATCTCAATATCACATTCAGCACAGTGGAAGAGCATATACTGAATGCACCTATCTTAGACTTTAACCGCGAGGATAATCCCCCGCGCAAATCTCCGAATGATAATGCAGAAATAATCCCTGTTGATAGTGAGGCTGAAGGGGATGAATTCCTGCACGCCGTAGAGATGAAAGGCGACTGGGTTAAATTGGAAGATTCGCTTTCCAATGAGGTTTTAGGCTGGGTAAGATGGCGGAAAGGAAGCCTGTTTATGGTCGAGATCTACTATTCGGTATAGAGCGTATGACTTTCGGGTATCGCAGGCTCTATATATTTTCTTTTATTTCCCTGAGGTATTTGAGTATATGTATAAGTTTTGTTCTGTGGCTATTTTGATAATCAATATATTTATTACGGAAAATTGAGAATAACCATAGAATCCATAGTATTACCATAATAAATAAGATATAAAAAGAGAGATAGATATTCCAGCTATTATTAGGAAAAAGTGATTTTATCACTTCCGGAAATAGGGCTATGCTAAAAGCAAAAACAATGGATACTCCCACTATAGAATAAGTTTTGTTCGGGCTCAAATCTAAATCATCTTTTACCAGATCGGTATATTTATCCAGTTGACTTTCTGATAAGATCTTTTTGTGAGAGGTACAATACTTATCCAGCAAGTTATGAAAAAGAATAAATCTTCTCTTGTGTAACTCTTGCATTCGCACAAATCTCTTCCCTTTCTCAATCTCTAAATGGTTGAAAGACAAATTATAAGCATAGTCTGATATTTTTATTACAATAAATACGACTACAATTACCCATGCAATCGCAAGCGGTATCATAAGCCAGAATTTCAGATCAATAAAGGTTATGACAAAAGGCAGGGGCAGTAAAAGTAATGTTGATATAACTGTTACTGATGTGAGTGATCCCCACCATTTTACTTTACCTAGTTGTTGCGACTGGTTGAAAAAGTCGATGAGCGTTTGTACGATATTGAATTCCATATCTTTCTTAGGATGGTTCATAAGGATGTTTTCCAGTTAAAATCCAAATAAATTGGATGATTATTTTAAATTAATTTCAGTTTTATATCTTTGTGTCAGGATGTTAAGAGGAAACAGGCACTGCTGGGGAGCAACCTGTCAGCAATA
>JAITVV010000001.1 GCA_031285625.1 Prevotella sp. | reverse complement strand
AGAAAAATGAAGGTAGACAAAAACAAGTAAATCTAAAATAAAAATGACCCCGTCGACCAGGATAATTTAGGGGTAATCATAAAGTTTTTTCAGGGGTCAATTTAGATTTGGCACGAGGGAGCAACGCTCACTGGATTTTCCAGGACTATCGGCAGAGGATATAAAGTTTTACGGTAAGATACATTTCAACCGGGACAGGTCGAACAACGAACTGAATATGCACTGTCATTTGATTGTCAGCCGGAAAGACCAAACGAACAAAAAGAAACTTTCCCCTCTTACCAACCACAGGAACACCAAGAAAGGAGTAATAACGGGCGGTTTCGACAGGAAGAACCTGTTCCAACAAGTAGAACAAGGATTTGATAAGTTATTCGGCTATAACCGTCCATTAAGCGAATCTTTTGAGTATTACAATACCATGAATAACGGTAGTATCTCCCACCAACTCAATATGCAAGAACAAGAGATTAAAGAAGCTGCCCAAAAACAAGCTATCCCACAAAATACTATCTCCGGTGAAAAAGAAAAGAAGCAGACGGTAAACCCGCCCAAGATAAAAAAGAATCCCAAACGAGGGCAAAGAAGATAAACTGTAAAAAGCTGATAATATGAACGAATACGAAGAAATCCGCAAGGAAATAGACAACTACCTGATGAAGCGGTTCAGATACCGCTGTTCCCTTATTAGTCTGACACCCGATAATATCGTAACCACCCGCCGAAACAGCCAGATAGAATCACTAATTTTATACCGAGTTGTTTGAGGAAATGCAGCGCAAAACACAGAAATAGGCGCGGTTGCCAACTCGTTACCTCTACCGCTGAAGAATTCCGCTTAAAGCCTTTTATTCAAAAGGTTATCTCCCAAAGATAATTTTCTAAAATATATAATAATGATTAATTATTTATAGGACATCCCTTATTCAAGAATTTCTTAAAGTCCAGTTCGAAATTTGCAGTAAATATGTCTTTATCAAGATGTTCTTGAATACAATCTATCGACCAGAATTTACCATCAGCGAGTTCATCTTTATTGATAATAAAATCGCCATCGTATATTGTATAAAAACAATAACTTAATTCGCGTTCTCTATCAGTTTCTATTATGTACTTGGTTATAAAATATAGACTTAGAACAGACAATCCCAATTCTTCACTTGCTTCTCTTAAAGCTGCAACTTCCGGAGTTTCATTCAAATCGATATGGCCGGCAACCGATGAATCCCATTTGTTAGGCTGTACATCTTTTGTCGCAGAGCGCTTTTGTAAATATAACTCACCCTGAGAGTTGAATATATGAAGATGGATCACCGGGTGTAGCAACTTAGAACCATTATGACAGATACTACGTGATGCCTGACCTGTTATATTTCCATCTTCATCCACAAGGGGAAAAATTTCTTCTTGCATTTATTTTAATTGTTTCTTTCTTTGCGATAACATTTTTGTATAATCAGATAATCTGTACAATTCTCCATTTTCAACAACCCATTCATTACCAGGAATGCCTTTGAAAGAAACATTATAATACATCGGCCTGTCAAACCAACTCTTTATTTCTTCAAATATGCCATGAGTACAGCTTATCTGTTCCAGCTTAGGTAATTTTTTTAAAGGTGTATAATCATTACTTATATTCGTATTATAAGGGATACCCAATTTGGCTCCTCCAAATGATATAAATTCCAATTTTGAAAGATTCTCTAGAAAATCGAAATTCTCAAAAACAACATTGTTTATGTTTAATATTTGTAATTTAGTTAACGAACCAAGAATCTTGATATCAACATTTTTACTATTTCTCACATATAATTCTTTCAGTTTTTTACAATCTGATAACGGTTGCCATGAATCTAATGATGTATCTGAAATATCCAGAAAAGTCAACGCCGGTAATTCAGGCAAAACAGATATATTACTAACCGGAGTTAATGAAATCGTTAGTTTCCTCAGATTAATTAATGGTTTCAAAAAGCTGATATCAGATATATTTGTATTAGCAAGATTCAGTTCTCTTAAAGTATAAACTGAAGATAAAGGCGTCATTTCCTCCAATGTCTTTATTCCTGATAGTGACAAATACTTTAGATTTTTAAAATATGCCAAAAGAAATAATTCCTGGCTTTCTGATAATGTAAGATGAGTTACTTTATCAAACTCGTCAAAAGATGCAGGTACTTTTCCCCTCAAAGAATATTCATTACCCAGCCCATGACGTATATTAGCTTGCCAAAGTGGCTTTAATTCATCCCAAAAGTTTTTAAATTCCTTGTTCTGCATTTGTAGTCTCTTTATACAAAAGACTTTCCGATCTACCTTTCTTAAAAATCATAGTGTTGTTTTTAATACCTTTTCGCAAAACCTTTTGTTGTTGTTCAGACAAAGATACAATTTCCATACAAGCATCTGAGCAACAACCCTTCATTTTTTCAGCACATTCATCACATTGTATAAATAACAGGTGGCATGCACCATTTTTACAGTTTGTATGATTATCGCAAGGTTTACCACATTGATGACAATGTGCTATAATATCATCAGTTATACGTTCCCCTAAACGATTATCAAACACAAAATTCTTTCCGATAAATTTAGGTTCGAGCCCTTCTGCTCTTATCTGACGCGTATATTCTATAATACCACCTTCCAATTGGTAAACATTCTTGAATCCCTGATGCTTAAAATATGCACTGGCTTTCTCGCAACGTATACCGCCGGTACAATACATCAATAGATTTTTACTATTTTTATAATCTTTCAGTTGATCGTGTATTATAGGTAGAGAGTCGCGAAAAGTATCTACATCTGGAGTTATAGCTCCTGTGAAATGGCCTATCTCACTTTCATAATGATTACGCATATCTATAACAATTGTATCCGGATCATCCATCATTTTGTTAAAATCCTTAGCCTTCAGATGTATTCCAATATCTGTCACATCAAAGGTATCATCGTTTAGTCCGTCAGCTACAATCTTATCCCGCACTTTTATTTTCAATTTCAGGAAAGATTTATTATCGTGCTCTATTGCTATATTCAAACGGATATCCTTTAAGAAAGGATAAATATCTAAAGAATTCTTGAATGCAGCGAAATTATCGGCAGGAAGAGACAATTGAGCATTTATACCTTCTTTTGCTACGTAGATACGTCCAAGGACGTCTAATACTGACCACTTTACGAATAGATTATCTCTAAACAACTGAGGATCTTCTATATGAGCATATGCATAGAAAGACAGAGTTAACCTACGAAGACCAGCTTCATCTATTAATCTGGATCTTTCTTCTGCACTTAAAGTATTATATAATTGCATTTTATAAATATTTTAATTAGAATCATTATAAATAATATGCAAATATATTATAGATTAAGTCTTATAGCATTCAAATCATGATTGATAGAATTTATATCAGATAGATATCAGCCAAACTTTTCATTAAGAAATACCCGTAGTTTCTCATCGCTTAAATTCTCTTCCAGATCATCAAATGGCAAACGAAAAGGACAACCTGATTTCCATTCAGAACAACCATAAGCTGTTTTGCCTCTTAGTACGTATCCTTTTTTGCACAGAGGGCAAAGTACAGGGTCTTTTTTGCGAGATTCTTTTTTTTCTCGCGGCTTTTTCTCCGAAGCTGATTTTTTCTCTTTTGTTGTTTTCTTTTTGGGTTTTGCAACTTCTTCTTTTACAGCCTCCTCTATTGTGATTCTACTTCCCCAATCATTTTTTACGTTCGTCACTATTTCAGAGAGCATCTGTTTTAGTTCATCAATAAACTGGCGGGGATCATATTCATTCTTTTCTATCTGGCGAAGTTTCTTCTCCCAAATACCGGTTAGCTCTGCCGACTTTAACAATTCCTCTTTTATCGTGCCTATAAGCTCTACCCCTGTCTGTGTTGCATACAGATTTTTACGCTCTTTACGGATATAATTTCGTTTAAACAACGTCTCAATAATTGCTGCACGTGTAGATGGACGGCCAATACCATTTTCTTTAAGGGCATCCCTTAATTCATCATCATCCACAAGTTTTCCGGCAGTTTCCATTGCACGCAAAAGAGTTGCCTCAGTATAATATTTAGGTGGTTGTGTCCATTTTTCGTTCAAAGCCGGAACATGTGGCCCTGTCTCTCCTTTTTCGAACTGTGGAAGGATATTATCATCGTCTTTCTCCTTTTCACTATCATCATCTTGTGTATTCGCTTGTTTTTCAAATACAACACGCCATCCTGGTTCGAGTATTTGCTTCCCCGTTACTTTAAATTCTACTTTATTCGCTTCTCCCAACACTGTTGTTGTAGCTATCTTACAATTAGGATAAAAGACTGCTATAAAGCGTCTTGTAACAAGATCATAAACCTTTCGTTCATTCTCCGATATATTGTTTGCCCTTACTCCTGTAGGTATTATAGCATGGTGATCTGTGACTTTACTATTATCGAATACTTTCTTTGATTTTGGTATCTTGGCTGCTAAAACAGGTTTTACCAACTCTTCATAACCCGCCAATCCCTGCAGTATGGCAGGAACTTTCGGATATATATCATCGCTCAGAAAAGTTGTATCTACACGCGGATATGTTGTCAGTTTCTTTTCATACAACGATTGTATTATTTTTAGTGTGTCTTCTGCTGAAAATGAGAACTTCTTATTACACTCTACCTGTAAAGCTGTAAGGTCGAAAAGACGTGGTGGCAGTTCCTCACCTTTCTTTATCGTTACGTCGGTTACTTCAAAATCAGACTGTTTTATTTCTTCAAGAAATTTCTCTCCATCTTCTTTCGAAGTAAAACGTCCTTTTGTTGCCGAAAAAGTCGTTTCCCTATATACTGTTTTTAGCTCCCAGTATTGTTCAGGCTTAAAGTTCTCTATCTCCAATTGACGGTTTACTATTAATGCTAATGTGGGTGTCTGTACACGCCCTATAGACAATACCGATCTGTTTTGTCCATACTTAACAGTATACAAACGGGTTGCATTCATTCCTAGAAGCCAGTCTCCTATAGCTCTGGATAATCCCGCTTCATATAGTTTGTCAAATGTTGCCTGATCTTTCAGGTTGCCAAACCCCTCGCGGATAGAATCTTCTGTGAGGGATGATATCCATAACCGTTTTACAGGGACTTTACATTGCGCTTTCTGTAATACCCATCGTTGGATAAGCTCTCCCTCCTGCCCTGCATCACCACAGTTGATGACTTCGTCGGCTTTTGCTATAAGAGATTCAATAACTCCAAACTGTTTTACAGCACCATCATTTTCTATAAGTTTGATGCCAAAACGAGGAGGTATCATAGGCAGTACTTCCAATGCCCAACGCTTCCATTGTGGGGAATATTCGTGAGGCTCTTTCAACGTGCAAAAATGGCCGAAAGTCCACGTTACCTGATACCCGTTACCTTCAAAATAGCCATCCCGTCGGGAATTAGCACCCAGGATACTAGCTATTTCACGGGCAACACTCGGCTTTTCGGCAATACAAACTTTCATTCCTTAATTTATCTCTTTTAAAATTCAAAATCAACTTATTTTCCTATCTAACAAGTCAGTCCATTCTACAAACAGATCTTCAGTTTTAGAAGTACCATCTGTAGTCCCATGAAATTCAGCTTTTAGCTGGTATGGCAATGATAAGCTATTGTTCAAATAGTTATCAATAATAAGTTTTCTCTGATAATTTTCTTCAGCTTTTTCTTTCTCTTCTTGTGTAAAAAAGCTATCAATACTTATTTGATCATATGAATTAACCTCCCTGAGTTTATTATATTCATTCGAATGAGGTATTTTAATGCCTTTTTTCCACATATCAAGCCAATGAAGCCAGTAGGACCAACTTTGCATTTCCAATTCGAAAATATTCGCAGTTAGTGAAGTAAGTTGGTATCTATCAGAGAAGAAGCCGGATTCGTCGTCATCAGGACTTAAACTACAAAACAAATGGGGTTTACCTTTGTAATCAGCAATGCCTTCTACAATGGTCATATCCCATATATTATGAATAGTATAGACTGTTTCTTTCACTTGTAGCTATTTATAACCTTATCTCTGTATTCCTGAAACTTTATCCACGACCCGGAAGATAAATTCTCCAAATCCATAAAATCACCTACAGAGCAATCTAAAGCAGCAAAATTACAACTATCGCATATAAGTTTGATTAGTGGTAAAGGATCGCCTCCACCTCGTATATGCAACATTATCGAATCTACCTGCTCATTATTTCCCGTATTAAATTCGATAGAATATTCAGGCATATCTAAAATACCCCACGACTTATCAGTATAGTCTATTTCTGGTATTATAGATTGTAACTGCAGAATAAGATCATCCCTGTTTCCTAATTTTTGGGGTTCATAATCATCAGGAACATCTCTGAGATCAAATTTTTCTTTCATTAAGAGAACATCCCAGCTCATACTCTTACTAGATCAATAGCTCTCGTTTTCATTCGGAAAATCGGCACTCTTCACATCCTTAATATAACCTTGAACTGCTTCCGTAATAGCAGTGTGCAAGTCAGCATAACGCCGAAGAAACTTAGGAGAGAAGTTTTTATTAATACCAAGCATATCATGCATTACCAATACTTGCCCATCAGCATGGGGGCCTGCTCCTATCCCGATTGTCGGTATGGATACTTTCGATGTTACTTCTTTTGTTAATGCTGCCGGTATTTTTTCCAAAACCATTCCAAAACAGCCTATTTCCTGAAGCAATAAAGCGTCTTTTATTAACTTGGCTGCCTCTTCCTCACCTTTTGCACGAACATTGTAAGTGCCATATTTATTTATAGACTGAGGCATAAGACCAAGGTGTCCCATTACAGGAATACCAGCATCTATAATCTTCTTTATATCTGCAATTATTTCTTCTCCTCCTTCTATTTTCAGGGCATCGGCACCTGTTTCCTTCATCATACGAATAGCATACTCCAGTGAGTTCAGCGGATTTCCCGAAACTGTACCAAAAGGCATATCAATTACTACCAATGCGCGCTTTACGCCATGCACAACAGACTGCCCGTGATAGATCATCTGATCGAGAGTCATTGGCAGTGTAGTAATATTGCCGACCATTACATTAGACGCAGAGTCTCCGACCAAAATAACATCCATTCCTGCCTGGTCGATAATAGAAGCCATAGAATAATCATATGCTGTAAGCATTGAAATCTTTTCGCCACGTTGTTTCATTTCAATCAGGCGATGAGTAGTAACCTTACGGTTATCTTCAGTGTATGTAGACATATCGTTACTGTATTTTTATCGTTAAAAAAATGCTGAACATAAAGAGTACAAAGATATAATTTAAGAATCAATTTACAGGTCATTTTTTCAGTTATCAATTACCCTAAACATAGAAGGTAACAAAACACTAAAACATATATCATCTAATAATCAACTGATTACAGTTAAAAAGTGACAAAAGTAACAGTTTTTATATCGTTTTTGTATGTAACCTTTTTATATCCATTTTTTTCACATACAACTATCTGTTAATAGATAATTCTATCCTAACAAAACAAAGAGCAACAGGCTTTTGCCTGCTGCTCTTCTCTGATGAAAACGTTAAAGTTATGAAAAAGTTATAATTTTTTCGTCCATCCGGCTGTCCAATCATTGTCTGCAGCCACTGCACCTTTATATTCAGCTTTGATGAAAAAGCTGTCGGCTGACAAGTCTTTACCACCCGCAATAGTACCTATATATCCATCTGTAAATGTAAATGTCTGGTTGATAGCATTACCTGTTTTTGTATCCAGGGCTAGAGCCGCACCACCTTCATAGCTGAAACCTTTGTCAGCATATAGATATTCAACTACAGAAGTACCATCCAGAAAACTTTGTTCTGTCTGTTCTGTAGCGGTTGTCAATGAATTTGGTTTTCCGGCAACCAGTACATTATAAAGCTTAACATGAGTCCCTGCACGTAAACGAATACCTCTTTTTTGTGCATTTGTATCATTATTACCGATCAGTGTCAGGTTGGCAAGTGTAGGACTTGAAACAGGTGTATTATTGAAGTTATCTTCGCGGTTATCAGCTTCGATCAGACAGTCGCCATTGGCTGTTCCGTCTGCGCCCGGTGCAGCCTGATCCTGAATGGCTACCCAGAATTGTCCTTTACCAATCCATCCGTCGGTCCAGTCGAAAGAGTCGTCCTCGCTAGCTGTAGACACCAGGTATTTTGCATTCACTGTACCACCAAACCACTCAAAGCCATCATCAGAGCCTTTGTAAGTTTGTACATATTCTATTGTTGTACCATTACCAACTCCATACATTGTCAAGCCATTAGACTCTTTTGTTTCACTGAATGCAAATCCAGTGTATTCTAAACGAACATATCTTATAATACCTGAATTATCTGTCGGATCAGTTCCACCGAATGTGGCATTTCCAATTTCAGATTTACCTGTTCCACCTGTTAAGTTGATAGGAGCCTTACCACATATATGAAGACCGCCCCATGCTCCCGGGCTTTCTTGTGTGGAGGTCATTATAATTGGTTCTTCCTTTGTTCCCAGCGCATTAATTCTACCGCCTTGTTCTACTATAATATAGTCCGGTTGTCCGTCTATTGTACGGGTAGCTTTTATGGTCACTCCTTCTTCTATAATCAGGTTTCCTCCCGATTTTACCTGATAACCACCTACCAAAGTATAGGTTTTCCCAGACTCCAGTGTACGCTCACCTGTCAGTTCACCCTTTAGTTCGAGTTCAGTAGAATCCGGTTTTTCACCTCCACCATCATTGTCACTATCACTACAACCAATAGATAGAGTTGCAACCGAAAGCATTGTTAAGGCATAAAAGCCTAATCTTAATAAATTCTTTTTCATAATTTTCAATTAAAATAAATTGGTTTATTTGTTTCCATTTTTAAAAATTCATAGAAAAACCGACTCCAAATCCGAGTCCTTTCTTATAGTATTCCACAGTTTCATCTTTTCCTGTATCAGCAACTTCCTGTGTAAATTTTTGCTTCTGATTAATAAGATTCTTTGCCTGAAATTTTAGTTTCATTTTTGAGGTCAAAGAATATCCCACTATAAAATCCAAAGAATTAAAAGCTTCTTCAATTACATTATTTACTCCATTGATACCTACCGAACTGATTCTAGGGCCTCTCAGATTATACACAAGAGATAAGGAAGCATCTCTCTCTTTCGAGAATTTAGGAGAATAATTTACATCCAGATTGATAAGATATGGTGAGGCTCCCTGCAATTCCCTCTTTTTATCTGTATAAATTCCACCCTCAGGAAGGGAGATATGTGTATAGATATATGATGCATTGAAGTCTACACGAAAGTCTTTTGTCAGATATTTGCGTACTTCGAGTTCTGCTCCGGCAACCGTACCTTTATCTACATTGTCAAAGCTTTGGATAACTGAGCCCGAATAATCCTGTATTCTCTCTATTGGGGATTTTAGGTGTTTGTAATATGCAGATAACGAAAGCATATCACCCGATGCAGGAAATACTTCATATCTGAGATCCAGATTATAATTATACCCGTTCTTTATATCTTCATTACCACGCACTACAGCACCACCATAAGATTCTTTCCAGTTAAAATCCAAATAAATTGGATGATTATTTTAAATTAATTTCAGTTTTATATCTTTGTGTCAGGATGTTAAGAGGAAACAGGCACTGCTGGGGAGCAACCTGTCAGCAATA
>JAITVV010000047.1 GCA_031285625.1 Prevotella sp. | reverse complement strand
TAAATCTAAAATAAAAATGACCCCGTCGACCAGGATAATTTAGGGGTAATCATAAAGTTTTTTCAGGGGTCAATTTAGATTTGGCACGAGGGGGCAACGCTCACTGGATTTTCCAGCTGCTAACTGTTATTTATAAAAATGCCCCAAATCTATATGATCGGGGCATTTTTTTTAACAGTTTAGTTTTGAAAAAAAAATCCGGATATCTCATATCAGGCTAGTCCAGATTTTTTCCATAATCGCGATACATCATAAACAGATGTGCAGAAGACCAGCTAAAATGTGGAGCCTTTAACCGTTTACCTGTATTGGTATCATAATTTTCATGTATAGGCTTATCCTCATTTAGTCCATCCAGTCTGGTGAATACCTGATCGGTATAATTATCAGCTTCTTTTACATAGTTATATTTACGAAGTCCAGCAATAGCAAAATATACCTGATCGAGCCAGATCGGTCCTCTCCAATAGCCTTCCGGAAGAAACTTGGGATTGTCCGCTGCAACTGTAGGAAAAGGGATATACGTGGAGAATTTTGTTGTATCAAACATTATTTTTATTACGTCTTTTGCCTGTTCCTTAGTGGCAATACTTGTCCAAAGAGGAGTCCAGCCCTCCGGCCCCTGCTCCCGAATAAAATCACCATTCATTTGTCTGTCATAAAAATACCCCTCCTTTTTATCAAAGAAGTATTCTCTCACTATTTCGGCTTTATTTTCTACATCGAATGTTGCTCCTATAACAGAAGCTAATTTGGCCAGCAGAGTTTGCTCATAGCACAGATATGCGTTTAAATCGACAGATTCCTGATCGAAGCTCCATGCGCCATCACTATTCTTTAATATTTGGGCATCATCAAAACGAATAGCGTTATCCATACCACTTTCCCATTTAGCTGCTTCCAATGTGCCGTCTGTTGCCCCGAATTCACAAATTCTATTTTTGTCATGATCTCTGTACTGATACCACCATTTATGATATTTTACCAAGCAGGGATACATTTCTTCTAAGAAAGCTTTATCTCCGGTTACATTATATATTTCATTTACCGCCCATACAGCCAATGGTGGTTTTGAATCTCTCCAGTTATTTTCCAAGGTATCAGTATAGATACAATCAGCGATCATCCCTTCCTGGGATTGATAGTCGAACATAGTACGGATCTGATTTTTGGCGAGTTCCGGTTCAATGTGCGCCAATGCAACGGCATGCTTCCATGAATCCCATGCCCAGAAACCGACAAAGTATCCCATTGCATGGGAAGGTACGACTCCGTCATGCAGTAGCCCGCCTTTCGCACTGCGCCAGTTACTGATCAGGGTCATTATACATTTTACCATAATACGATTATAGCTTTCCGGCATATCATCTCTCAGGTTTTTCGTTATATAACCGTTCCAGCGGGCAATAACCGAATCATAAGCACTTTGGCCATTACTCAAAATAGATTGGGCATATCCCTTATCTGTCACTACATAATCTTTCTCCGTATTGAAATATGATATAACAACATCCAGCCCAGCAGCCTCTTTTTGCATGTTTACCGTATAGCTTTTGTTATCCATGTCCAGATCCAGATTTACATACTGGGGAAAAGTAAGTACAATTACCTCCCCGCTAGCCAGTTTGTATTCCAATATATTATTTGCAGCTATAACGGGTTCTTCACCGATATCGTTCACAAATCTGCCTTTAAGATAAAAGCGGATCTGTTGGTTGGCTTTACATCTTAGCATAGTATTTCTTGCATCCAGGAAAATAAGTGTCTGCTCTATTTCTATTTCCTTTTGCGTCGATTTTAGAATTGCCCTTCCGGGATAATAGGCAACTTCTTTTTGGACAAATTCTTCAGGCTGTATAATCTCATTATTAGAGTTTGTATAACCCACCTGAATAAATGAATGGCTTATCCATTGTCTGTGGTCAAGATCAAATGGTCCGCAAAAACCATTAATCCGGAAATCATTTTCGGGAATAGTAAATCCCATCCATGAGCCCTGATCTGTAAAATAGCCTTGTCCCCGGGCGGGTTTATCCTGTGCTGTGTGGATTATATTCAATAGTTTGGAAAACCGGGGAGTTATATCCTCCGACGCACTCTCCTTAGGAGAACACGCCGGGAATATAACAGATACACATATTAACCCTATAAGAATTTTATATATTTTATTCATTTATCTGTTTATTATTTGTAAAGCATTTTACTTTTATCCGGCAGGTTATCTCCCATATTAACAGGCATGATAGTAAATCCATAAGACATATCTTCCGGTGTTATAGTATATTCCGGGTGAGTCTGAGCCCCCCAGGTATTGTCGCCTCCAACACCCATTTGCTTATAGTCAATATTTACCCATACCATGTCTTTCTTCTTGATACTACCACCATGCTTCCGTTCAATATTAAATGGAGTATAATCAATATCGCTCATTGGAAAATTCCAGGCGCTTGCATTCAGTAGCTGTTTTCCTTTAAAGAGGAGGCCTTCATCCGAATCGTTTTGGAGAGCGAACCAGCGTACATCGGACTTATTAGCTGTTTCCTGAGGTCTGATGTATGCTTCAAACTGGCTCCATACATCTTGTTTGTAGAGATCAATATTTGCAGAAAGTTTTCTATCCCAATAGTTTTCATGAGGACCTCTTCCAAACCATGTCATCTGATTATATTCAGGATTCAGGATCATATACATCCCGACTTTTGGTATTTGGGGAAGAGAGTCATGCTTAACAATAAGTTTGTAATTTACATCAACCACACCATCAGGATAAATAATATAGTCCAGGTTTATCTTGGATTGTTGTTCTTCCATGTCATATATTACCTTTACAACAATATTACGATTTGCATTTTCAACAGTGGTAAAACTCTCCAGTTTCATATTGTTTGCTGCGCGCTTCCATGTATCGGCTCTGGTTCCTAATTTATTGGCTACATCATTATCTGTCAACGGTCTCCAGAAATTAGGTACTAATCCCGATTGAAGATATTCTTTTCCGTTATATCTCAATGAGACCAGTTGACCTGTTTCTTTTGAAAAACCGGCAGAGGCATTTGTCAAGGTAATTGTTACTATATTATTTTCTTCAGCAGCAGTTATTGTTCCCGATGGGTTTTGATGATTTGCCGTCTTGGATGCGGTTGGTAGTAAAAATTGCTCGTAAGCTACAAGATGTCCTTTGGGGATCATTGGATCATTTCCATTATAATAAGCATCCAGGTGAAGATAATATTCTGTTGAAGGAATTGCATTTATATCCGGTATATCAATATTCACAATGCGACTGTCATGGGCAATTATTTCTTCTACTGCTATTTTCTTTTCGGTAATAATTTTACCGTCAGATTTGATACGCATTACAAAATCAAAATCGTTCAGATTTATAAAATCATGGCGGTTGGTTATTTTGACCTTACTCTTTTCGAATGGTACAGGCTCAAAATGAATTGGCTGATAAACTTTTTTGACCTCGAAAATATGCGGAGCCAATTTCCTGTCAGGCCTTACCAGACCATTTGCACAGAAATTAGAGTCATTGGGTATACCCACAAAACCTTTGTCTCCACCATATGCCCAAATATCATTTCCCTCTTTATCTTTTGCCTTTAAAGCCTGATCTACCCAGTCCCAGATAAAACCACCCTGTAACTGGTCGTATTTCCATATCAGATCCCAGTAATCGTTCAGGTTTCCTACACTATTTCCCATCGCATGAGCATACTCACATAGTATCAATGGTCTTGGCTGACGGATATTTACAAACTCCCTCAAGTTATATATACGGGCATACATCGGGCAATAAATATCAGATACTCCGGTTTTACGTGATCCTTCGTATTGGACAGGGCGCGACTGATCAAAATCCTTTAACCAGTGGTAAGCAGTTTCAAAATTTTTACCATATCCCGATTCATTCCCCAGTGACCATGTCACAATGGATGTGTAATTACGATCCCTACGCGCCATTCTCTCAACCCGTTCCTGAAATGTGTGCATCCAGTTATCTTGGTTAGCCAATGTACCCATTTCAACAGCTTCCATACCATGTGTCTCCAGATTGGCTTCATCGATAAGGAAGAGACCATACTCATCACACAGCTCATACCAACGTTCAATATTAGGATAGTGACTGCAGCGAACAGCATTGATATTGAATTGTTTCATCAAACGGATATCTTCCAACATACTCTCTTCTGTAATAGTACGTCCTGTAACAGGCATATGTTCGTGACGGTTTACGCCGCGTATCTTTACTGCAACACCATTGACGAGGAATTGTCCGTTTTTCATCTCTACTTTACGAAATCCGAAGCGATGAGAAAAAGCCTCCGTCTGACGTCCGTTTTTATCCAATGTCATCACATTAAGTGTATATAGATTAGGGGTTTCAGCCGTCCATCTCTTCGTATCAGCAAAAGTTTTGGTAAAGGATAAAAATGATTCTTTTTCTTTTAGCTTCTTTGAGTCCTTATAGATGACATGATTCCCGTCCAATAATTCTATTTGTACCGAGCCTTTTTCCGGTTTATTTAGTTTGATATCCAAATTAAATATTCCGTCCTTGTAGTCATCAGAAAGATCAGCCTTCAATATAAAATCTTCGATTCTTACTTTCGGACGTGCAATTAATGATACACTTCTCTCAATACCACTATATTTCCAATAGTCTTGTCCCTCCATATATGATCCGTCACTAAAGCGGTAGACTTCTACAGACAGGTCATTTTTCCCTTTTTTCAAATGGTTATTGATAAGGAACTCTGAAGGCAACCGGCTATCTTCGCTATATCCTACAAATTCGCCGTTTATCCAACAATAATACGCCGATTCTACTCCTCCAAAACGAAGTATAACATCCATATCCTTCCATTCGGCAGGAACAGTAAACGTATGCTTATATGAACCTACCGGATTATAATCAGTAGGTACATAGGGAGGATTTACCGGAAAAGGGTATGACACGTCTGTATATATAGGGGCATCGAATCCTTGCAACTCCCAACTGCCGGGGACGGTAATATCCTTCCAATCCGATATATTATAGCCAACCTTGTAGAAATCGACAGGACGTGAAGCCGGATTTTTGGAATACTGGAATTTCCATACTCCATCGAGGCTTATAATTCTATCATTTGAGACGGCTCTGGATGATGCATTTTCCTTCTTCGAATAAGGAACGAAATGCGCGTTAATGGGTAATCTGTTTATCTGATTAACCTGGGCATTTTGCCATTCGTCTCCTTTATACCCTTGTTGTCCATTCAGTAATAAAGAACATAAAATGGAAAGGGTAAACAATATATTTTTTTTCATTATTATCTGTTAGTTTATAAGTAACAAAAAAAAGTAACCAAAAACGGCACACACAAATCAAGTGTGATACCATGAAATATAGCTATCAATACGAACTCAGATCCGGAATATTTAGTTATAACAGGCAATGTCGTATCCATTGTTGTTGCTCCTCCTGATGAGATGGGTGCCAGCTTTCCAAAACAGGTCACCAGAACAGGTGCAAAAAGCAATGTTATCAACTCTCTGATAATATTGGATAGCAGTGCAATAGTACCTAATTCAGCTCCTTTGTATTGGGTAATGAATATACCCGACAGTGAATAATAACCAAAGCCTGACCCAACTGCCATACATTCAAACATATCGTATTTTGGAACAACTATACTTATAACCGCACATCCTAAAAGTGTACCGACTAATGTAGCCAAAGGCACAAGAATCACTTTTGGCCTGGTCTTCTTAAGTGTATCCAAAATATTCTTATCATAGCCAATATTGAGTCCGACAAGGAACATTAGTCCATATAGGACATATGAACTTAAATCATTCTGAAGAATATCCGGTGATACCAAACCAAAGTAAGAGACCATAAGACCTGCCACAAAGAATGCTAATATTATAAGGCTACCTTTCATTTACTTCTTTTGAATCAAATCCTGTTTATTGTTTTCGTCTTCTTTTCTGAAAAATTTCTCATATACCAACCATGCAGCCAGTATGCTTCCAATAATAGCAGCCAGTGTTATTATAAGAGCTTGCCAACCTATAGCAGACAGGTTATCTATAATAATACTATTACCTCCAACTGATAAACCTAAGGTAAAAAGAAGTAGGAAAATAAATGCCGTGATTAGTTTTCCGATAAAATTTATATTCGGTACCCGTCGCAGGAAATAGCCTGCGACGATACCAAAGATCATTATGCCAAAGACAATAAACATCTCTAACTATTTTTTAATTCCCTTCGTTTGCCAACTGCTCGCGAAGGACGATATTTGAATTTATTTCTCCCTGAGGAATCGGATAGAAATTATGTTGTGCAGGGTCGAAGTTGGTTCTGCCTACCGAACTCAGGGCTTCTTTCGTTTTTCCCCATCGCCTTAAGTCATAAAAACGGGTACACTCCAAAGCAAACTCAACAATACGTTCATGTTCGATTTGGGCCCGGACTTCTTCCTGGCTTGTTCCTGTCATATCAGGCATATCTGCTCTTGTCCTCACCTGGTTGATTAATGGAACTGCCTGATCCGGCCTGTTTTGTTCATTCAATGTTTCTGCCAGGAGTAAAAGGACATCGGCATATCGCATCAGCGGAACGTTGATAGCACTGCTGGGTCTCTGTAAATCCTCTAAGGTAGCAGGAAGATATTTTCTGAACTCTATATACTCCGTATTCGGATCAGTAAATATATCCTCAAACTTATATCCATATACCATCTCTGTAGAAGAATCGTTATAGTAATCATCTTTAAAATACAGTGTCTTATAGGCTCTTGTATCATAACGACCGGTTGTTGCAATTTTCCCTTCTTTTTTGAATTCATCCAGCAACATTTTGCTAGGTCTGATACATCCCCATCCATCCAGTTGGGTACATCCGATAAATTTATGCAAATAATGCCTGTAGTTTGCTCCTCCTGCTGTGTTGTCAGTGAACTGTATTTCAAAGATCGACTCCTCGCTATTTTTATTTGTCCCGTTAAACATAGAAAGAGGATTCTTTACCAAATCATATCCCTGCACTTGTTTGAAGCTTTCTTCCGCCTTTTTCAGATATTCAGTTTTATTGTCCGGTTCTTCATAAGAGCGTGTCAGGTATGCATAACCCAGATATGCATTAGCAGTACCTTTGGTTACCCTACCCAAACGTTCAGGAGTTTGTCTTTGAGGTAATATTTTTGAAGCAGTATCAAAGTCCGACAAGATAAAATCCCAGGCTTCGGTACGTGGAGATACTCCTTTGTCCAGTTTATTTTCACTTGTTACATACACATCTCGAATAATGATCCTTTCCCAGTTAAGTAATAATTTAAGGTGATAATATCCTCTAAGGAAAGTTGCTTCTGCTATTATCTGTTTCTGGTAATCGGGATCAATATTCTCTATTGTAGCAACCTTTTCGATAACCTGATTAGCATGCATTATTCCGCGATAGTTATCTTCCCAATATACGATCAGTTGCGTATTACTAAAATCATAAGTAAAATTAGCCAGTTGCATCCAATCCGGATAGCCGTTAGCATCCGGTCCGGGGACGATAATATCTTCCCTGAATGGTTCTACCGTAAATCTGACTTCTCCAAGATAATATCCCCCATTACTACTTTCTATCTGGGAATAAGCAGTTGCCAGGCCGGCTTCAGCTGCTTCTGTATCTTTCCAGAAGTTTGCCGATGTTTCCTGATCCGGTGACGTCAGGTCCAACATGTCGGAACAGGCAGAAAAGCTCAAGATAAGACCTGCTAAAAGAATATTTAATATATATTTTTTCATTATTTTGGTATTTAGGTTAGAATGATAACTGCATTCCAAATGTATAGGAACGTGTGAACGGGAATATTTCTCTGTCAAGCCCTGTATCAGTAGCATTTGCTACAGAGAATTCAGGATCTATACCATCATATTTTGTCCATGTCAGTAGGTTTTCACCACTGATATAGAATCTCAAATTATCAATTCTCAGCATTCTTGATATATTAGAAGGAAGTGTATATCCTAGTTGTATCTGGCGTAAACGGATAAAGTCTCCCTTTTCGAGGAATCTGGTAGATTCGCGGGTATTTCCATTATCATCTCCCAATACGGCACGAGGCATTGTCGCACTCTTATTTTCAGGAGTCCAGGCGTTAAGAGTAGAGGTCATGAAGTTAGATTTCAGATGCATGCCTTCAAAGAAATACCTGTTTCCGTTATATAACTTATGTCCCCAACCACTACCGATAAGAGCTGAAAAATCAAAATTCTTAAATGATGCTCCCAGGCTGAGGTTTGCTTCTAATTTGGGCATACCCGATCCCTGATGCGTTTTATCTTTCTCATCGATTATCCCGTCTCCATTTACGTCTCTGAACCTGATATCTCCTGGTTTTGCATTTTTTTGCAGTAGCTCTCCTTTGCTGTTCACATGTGCTGATACATCCTGATCAGACTGGAAAATACCATCCATCTCGTACAGATAGAATCCACCGATGGGGTACCCGGTCATAGTCGCATTAGGCCTATGCGCATCACCTCTGTTAAGTCCATATCCATATAAGATCTGTCCTTCATCTGATAATTTGGTCATTTCATTTTTCAGGTAAGACATATTTAGTCCGGCATTATATTTAAAGTCACCTGCCCGGTCAGCGAAGTTTATCTCGAATTCGAAGCCGGAGTTCCTCATTTCACCAACATTCAATGTTGGATTCTGAAGACCGGCAGAGGGAGCCAGTCTCCTGGTAATCAACAAATCTTTTGTATTGTTATTATAGTAATTCAGAGTACCATTCAGCTTGTTATTGAAGAATCCGAAGTCTAATCCTACATTTATAGATTCTGTCATTTCCCAACGTAAATCTCTGTTTTCGAGCCCGGCAGCAATACTGCCGGCCCAAGGATTATTACCTGTGCCCTGAACGGATCCGTACCAGTTGGTATTTCCAGTAGATATAAGGGCATGAGAGTCGTAATAACCCAGGTAAACCTCATTTCCTAATCTGCCCCAACTTGCTCTTAGCTTCAGGTTAGATATTGAAGTAGCTTCAGGGAAAAAAGATTCTTCGTTTATCCTCCAACCCAGAGCCAATGACGGATAATTTCCCCAACGTTTATCTGCCCCGAATTTAGATGACCCATCCCTACGGAAAGTAAATTGTACTAAATAACGGTCTGCATAAGAATAATTTAAACGTCCAAAATAAGACATTCTGTTATATTGATATTTTGTACCATCACCGGAGAATGTTCCCCCTCTTCCGGCACGTATAGTCATAAAATCCTGGTTCGCAAATCCGGCTGGAATATCCCCCATTACTATTTTTCCATTCTCAATGGAGTATACAGTTGTTTTTCCTTCTACCTTTACTGAAGTCCAATCTGATTGCTGCTTGTTCATTGAAGATCCCAACATTGCATTTAGAGAATGTTTTCCAAATTTATTGTTATAGGACAGCACATTATCAAGTATCTGTTCCTGCCAGAATCCCCTTTGTTCTTCCTGTGATGGAAATTCAACCGGAGCTTTCGGGTCTGCTGTAAAACTGCGTTTATGTAGTACGTCCTGATAATTATTACCTCTGTAACCATAGCTTATCCTGTAATTTAATCCTCTCAGAATATCTACGCCAACAGCAATATTACCATCAAAATGTTGTCTTTTTTGCCAGCCATTTATATTTTCCGTATTGGCAATCGGGTTAACATTACTAGCCATATCGGACCAGAAAGAATTGGTTAATCCGTATCCTTCTTTAGATTCATTGTCATATACAGGAACCAGGGGTGATATCATGTATACGTCCAGAATCGGAATATTGGCTTTTGTAGCCTTGCTGGCCATATAGCCCATAGTAGCGTCTATAGAGAATATATTTTTTTTAGTACTAACCTTTGTCCTGAAATTATGTTTTGTGTACTGGTTATTAATAAGGATACCTTTATCATCAGTATAGTTACCCGAAAGGCTGAATTTTGTATCTTTTAATCCTCCACGGACCGATACACTTTGATTAAGGGATACTCCTGTGCGGAAGACTTCATCCTGCCAGTTTGTATTGTAAGAAGTATCACCCGGATTTCTTCCCGGTTTAGTTATATAGCTCGGCAAGGCTTCTCCAGCATTTTCAAACATTGTTTTATGTACTTTCAGATATCCGTCAGAATCCAACAGATCCAGTCGTTTTGCTGTTTCTCTTATACTGGCATAAGAATTCAGATCCACTATGATCTTACCGTCTTTGCCGCTCTTGGTTGTAACCAATACCACTCCGTTAGCAGCTACTGAACCATAAATAGCAGAAGCTGCCCCGTCTTTCAATATTTCTATTGATTCTATATCATTGGGGTTTAAATTGTTGATATCACCAAAGAAGCCATCAATTACATACAGTGGCTCATTACTACCAAATGTATTTACTCCCCTGATTTTTACGCTCACATCGGCTCCAGCAAGTCCGCTTGATTTTAGGACGTTGACACCTGAGACAACCCCTTGTAGTGCTGATGCCGGATTTGTAGCAGCCTTTGTTGAAATATCCTGAGAATTTACAGATGAGATAGCGGCGGTAAGGTCACTTTTTTTCAATGTCCCATAACCGATAACTACAACCTCATCAAGAGCTTGCGTTGCCTCTACCATTACTATATTGAGTTTTGTGCGTTTGCCGATGGTCATATCTTGAGGTTGGAATCCCAGATACGTAAAGCTTAATACATCACTTTCTTTATTTACTTCAATAGTATAGTTCCCATCCATATCGGTAGTTGTACCTGTTGTGGTACCTTTTACGATTATCACTGCACCGATAATGGTTTCTCCCCGATCGTCGGTTACTGTTCCTGTAACCGTTCTTGCCGGCTGGTTCTGACTTATTTGTTTTACAGGTGCCTTTTTAAGTATTATTTTATTATTAGATTCGATCTCATAACTGACAGGTAATCCTTTGAGTGCTTCATCTAATACTTGTCTTATATTGTTAGATTGGATATTTACAGATATTTTTCTACTGTCATCTATATCTACATTGCTGTACATAAAAGAATATCCCAGATTTTCTTTTACTTCTTTGAAGAACTCTGTCAAAGGAGCATTAGTTAGCTGAATACTAACATCCTTATCATTTTGAGCAGTTGTCTGAAACGCGTATAAGAATAGTATCAGACATAATAGATACGTTTTTCTTAGCATAATTTGTGATGTTGTTTTTTATAGGTATTAAAACTTAGGTAATATGTGTATTAGGGTTTTCTTCTTTATTTACAGCTGATAGTCACCTCCTTTCCGTTAATTGAATAATCTATTGGCGTTATTTTATTAAATGAATCCAATAATTCTCTCAATGATTCGGTCTTAACAGAAAAAGTATATTTCTGATTAATAATTGGATTCATTAATTTTATCTCTACACCATACCATCTCTCTATTTTTCTGGCCAGCGTGAACAGGTCCTCATTATAGAAAACCAATTCTTCTTTTGTCCATAACGGGAATACATTCTTCAATTTCCTGGTTAGTGCAAACTGCATGTTTGACCTATTAACCTTGATCATTTCATTCGCTTCAAGTCCAGATAGCAGGCGATCGTTAATGTCCATAATATTTACATACCCTTCTACCAGAGACACGTTTATATACTGGTCGTCCTGATATGCTGAAACCTCAAAAGAAGTTCCCGTAACTAAAACTTTTACATCAGAAGTGTTTACAATGAAATCCTTATGTGTGTTTTTTGTTACTTCAAAGTAGGCTTCACCTTCAAGATATATTTCGCGTTTATCTTTATTAAAATTGTTGGTATAGCTAAGTTTTGATTCCGAGTTAAGCCATACCTGTGTGTGGTCAGGTAAGGTCATTTTTGTTTTTTGACCAGACGGTGTTTCTATAACGGTGATAAATTCCTCCCTATTTATATTATCGATAGTGGATTTGATAAATAATGACGAAAATACTCCGACTAACAATGCAACGGATGCCGCAATAGATGCAACTCTTAAGATTAGTCCTCTGCTTGAAGATTTTGTATATTGGGAAGAGGTAGAAAGTATATGGGATTGGATATTGCCCCAAACCTTTTTCGAGTCAATAATGACAGATTCTTTCTCATCTATATAAGTGAGTTCATTTTTCAGTTCATTGAATAAAGCTTTATTCGCGACCGATTCGTTTATCCAGCTTTCCACTAATGCTCTCTCTGTATCAGAAAGCTTTTTTGCCAGATAGAGCGCTATCTTATCATATGGGGTGTTTATGTTTTCCATTACCGGTCCATTTATTGTTTGGTAAATAGACTCCTAATAGAAGGGAAACCCCCAAAAGAAAAATTAAATTAATTCATTAATCAGATAAACACATATAAAACCTATTGTAGCAGCATCCTTGTTATAGGACGTTACTAAATATTCCTTCAGTTTTTTTAAGGCTATGGACATTTGGTTTTCTACTGTTTTCTCAGAGATACCTTTTAACTCTGATATTTCTTTATAAGAAAGTTTTTCCTCTCTGCATAATACATAAATATCCTTACATTTAGGGGGTAAGGACTCAACTGCCTTCAAGTATAGCAGTTGAAACTCTTCCCGGTTTATGATGTCTGTCGTTTCAATATCCTGTATCAGTTCATTAGCCCATTTATCAAGCAATACTTCCCTGTTCTTCTGATTCCTTTGTAGGGTAAGGATCTGATTTCGGGCCGCTTTATATAGATATGTCTTTATATAAAAGATATCTACAAGATTTCTTTCCTCCCATATTCTTATAAATACGTTCTGGATTACATCTTCTATATCCTCCTTGTTCCTTGTATAAAAGGATAGGAATTCAGTCAGGGGGATTACATATAAATTAAATAATTCTCTGAGGCTTTTCTCATCTATTTCTATTCTGCGACTTTCCATCTTTTATGTATATAACAAAATGATATGATTGAAGTCGTCAACATAAACGAAATATTATCTTTAACATGGTTGACAGATAGTAAACGAAATTTTCTAATTTATTCAGGAGAACAGCAAGTATGTGATATTTTTCATTTAAAGACCAAATATAGTAAACAATTTGATACATCTGATAAATTCCATGAATATCATCTCATTTTAAGTGATCAGTTATAGGTTTTATCAGAAAGAAACCGGTAGGATATATATATTCATCTCTCTGAATCTGCCTGCATAGATAAAACCAAATTCGGATTTTTTAGGGTTCATCTTGAAGGTTACCTGCACATTACCGAATAGGGACGTTACGACATTCATCAGGTTAATTCCAATCTTTCCGCCTGTAAAAGCACGTTTCAAAATATAATTAATTACCATATCTGAATCTTTATATCTGTATATTAGTTAATTTTACATTTCTACGAACTGAACCGGAACGATTTTTCGGAAAAGAGTTTAAAGATGAGTTCACCTCATATTCAATACGGTATCCATTCACACTCGAAACTTATTCATTTCCAACTTATTGTATTTAATTTCTTCTCTACCCATCACGAAGAATACAGAAAATGGGGGAAATTGTAATCCGACAGAAATTATTATACATCGGATATAGTACTAATCTTATTCATTTGATTGAAAAGTTCTGAACTTAATGTCTCCGAAATTTTCTTTATTATTTGTTGAAAAAGCGTATATACTACCTCAAAATCCGTCACAAAAAATGAATTTCCGGAAACGGCGACAGAGCTGAATACAGGAACTCCTATCTGATATTTCCAGCCCACTCTCCCACTCTCAATGCTTACTGCGTAAATATACCCGTCCGCAGCACTAAAAACAATATGGTTTCCAAAACAGACCGACCCGGTTACTGTATCTTTCCAAGACCTTATTATCTACGTCTGTTGTCTTAACAAGAGACATATCCGGGCCAAAAAAGTAAATTAGGCTATCAGTCCGGAATTTGAAAAACAGTCAAAAAAAAGGCGGAAACAAGTACAATTTGTGAGAAAATGGATACCCGATATTAAAAGTTCTAGTTCTACATTTGTATATAATAAAGGAGTGATAATCAATTACCTTTGCCAGAGTAAATATTATAAATTAAACGACGGATTTATGATTTATGAAACTGACCGCAAATCAATATTTCCTAGAGAGAGAAAGAGAGTAAACACCGGTTATGGATACTGAGCCTACTGTTGACAGTCTGTTTTTCTCTACAGCTTCCTGCCCAGGTAACAATGGGTGGGGACACACCTCCGCATGATTTTTCAACACTCGAATTAATATCAAACCGAAAGTTAGGTCTTATTCGAATAGCACTAATACAAATAATACCATGTCTCCTAATTTATATTTCTATAATGGTCGCATTTCCACAGTAAATAACTATTATCTCGCATATGGTTCCTCAGTACGTTGTGTGATAGAATAAATGAATTAATGAATATTATAATACTCTTATATAAAAGCCTTATTTCGGGTTGGGAATAAGGCTTTAAATTTTATAGGATATAGAAAATATTATTTATATCCTTTCCGGATATTTATTCTTCAAATGTTTTTTATTCTTGAATACACTGGAAAACATCCCTGAAGTAATATGGATACCAGTTTCTTCATTTTCATCTAATATTTTTTGATTATATAAGTATTTATCGTGTAATAATTCCTATTTCGGCTATAGCATAAATATCCTTGTCCCCTACAGACTCCAGCGGCTTTATCCTGATATAGCGGGTATCGGTTTATCGGACAATACCTCCTGCCGTACAGGGTTGTTGGCGATATTGTTGAAAACAGCGCTGCTCTTCACCTGTATTCAGTCCTTCCTGTCGGCGCTTACATAAAAATCATATTTGTAAATATTGGCAGCCTATACTTTTTCCACAGAACTGTATATAAAGCCTTTGAGTATATAGTTTTGTCCCAGGTCGACCATTAAGGGTGTATCCATGGTAAGTTCTCTACCGATGTCCGCGGATTACCGTCTATGATATTGGCGGCGTTATTTGTTTGATCTTAATCTTGTCAATACAGGCACTTTAGTCGTCCTGACTTCTGTCTGTATTTTGTCGTTCAGCTGCTCAAAGATAATGATTTCATTCTCTCCTTTCTTTAGCCACACTCCCGGGATATAAAGTGTCTGTTGTGGCCCTACATGCCAGTAGCGGCCGATATTCTTCCCATTGATAAAGATAATCCCTTTACCCCAGTCTTCCATATCGATAAAGGTATCACCGGTCTCTGTCAGATTGAAAGTACCTTT
>JAITVV010000017.1 GCA_031285625.1 Prevotella sp. | reverse complement strand
TTCACAAAGAAATTAAGTAAAAAATATATAGACCATGGCAAAGAAAGCAGTGGCCGGTTATCGCGATGCTTCATCGAAAGACGGTCGTAACTATGCAAAAGTAATTAAAATGGAGAAGTCGCCTAAGACAGGTGCTTATACGTTTAAAGAAGAAATGGTTCCAAATGAATCAGTAAAGGATTATTTCGCAAAATAATTGATAGATAGGATTTAAAATATATTTTCGAATCCATGACTTCTTATTGTTGTTATGTTTGCGAAATAATAAAAAGGTCTATGACCTTAATCTTGTTAAAAATATTTAAAAAGCCTCCTTCATTTTTATGTAGGGAGGTTTTTTATTATCCATTTTGTAGCTTTGTATAAGCAAGATACAAAGCTATATATTAGATTATAGCAAGCAATTAACTATGCTTGAAAATCAAAAAGAATAAGATTTATGGGATTGTTTGATTTCTTTTCAAAACAGAAAAAAGAAACACTTGATAAAGGGTTGGAAAAAACCAAAGAATCAATGTTTTCTAAATTGTCTCGTGTTGTTGCCGGAAAATCCAAGGTTGACGATGATGTACTAGATGATTTGGAGGAAGTATTGATTTCTTCTGATGTAGGAGTGAATACTACATTGAAGGTTATTGAGCGGATAGAGAAGCGCGTGGCGAAAGATAAGTACATAAATGCAGAGGAACTGAATTCTATCCTGCGTGACGAAATAGCCAATTTACTTACCGAGAATAATACTCTGGATACCGAAGATTTCTCTATACCGGAAGATAACAAACCGTATGTAATAATGGTTGTCGGTGTTAATGGAGTAGGGAAGACTACTACAATAGGAAAACTGGCAAATCAGTTTAAGAAAGCGGGCAAATCTGTTTACTTAGGTGCTGCTGATACATTCCGGGCTGCTGCAGTAGAGCAACTGGTTATTTGGGGTGAAAGGGTTGGAGTTCCGGTGGTTAAACAGGCTATGGGATCGGATCCGGCGTCTGTAGCTTTTGATACCTTGAGTTCTGCAAAGGCAAATAATGCAGATGTAGTAATCATAGATACAGCCGGTCGTTTACATAATAAGGTTGGACTGATGAACGAGCTTACCAAGATAAAGAAGGTGATGGATAAAATAGTTCCCGGAGCACCTCACGAAGTTTTACTTGTACTGGATGGTTCGACCGGACAAAATGCATTTGAACAGGCTACCCAATTTACGGCGGCAACAGATGTTACCGCGCTGGCTATCACCAAACTGGATGGTACGGCAAAAGGTGGTGTTGTAATCGGTATTTCAGATCAGTTTAAGATTCCGGTAAAATATATTGGATTGGGAGAGGGCATTGATGACTTGCAAGTCTTTAGACGTAAGGAATTTGTCGATAGCCTTTTTGGAGCGTAAAAAATGAAGAAGAATAGAATTGATGTAATAACACTTGGTTGTTCTAAAAACCTGGTGGATTCAGAGTTGTTGATGAAACAACTATTAGCAAATGGTTATACCGTAAAACATGATCCTGATAAATCGGAAGGAGAAATTGTTGTAATCAATACATGTGGATTTATTGGCGATGCCAAAGAAGAATCTATTAATATGATTCTTGAGTTTGCAGAGGCAAAAAAAGAACGAAAATTGAACAAGCTCTTTGTTATGGGATGTCTTACAGAGAGATATATGGATGAATTAAAGGTTGAAATACCAGAAGTAGATAATTTCTATGGTAAGTTTAACTGGAAGGCTCTTATAGCAGATTTAGGTAAGTCTTTTAATCAGGACTTAGCTTTGGAGCGTAGTATTACTACTCCAAAGCATTATGCTTATCTTAAAATATCTGAAGGATGTAATCGTACTTGTTCGTATTGCTCGATTCCTATAATGACCGGAAAACATCAGTCTCGCCCTATAGAGGAGATAGAAGAAGAAGTGAGGCATTTGGTAATATCAGGAGTTAAAGAATTTCAGGTGATAGCCCAGGATCTGTCTTTTTATGGTTATGATAACTATAAGCAGGCTAAGCTTCCGGAGCTAATAGAACGTATTGCAAAGATAGAGGGTGTAGAATGGATTCGTCTTCATTATGCCTATCCGGCAAATTTCCCTTATGATCTACTTAGAGTGATGCGGGAGAATGATAATGTATGTAAATATCTTGATATAGCTTTGCAACATGTAAGTGATAATATCTTGACCAAGATGCGTCGTAATATATCAAAGCGGGAAACTTATGACTTGATGCGTCGTATAAGGGAAGAGGTGCCCGGAATACATTTGCGTACGACATTAATGGTTGGTCATCCGGGAGAAACAAAAAAAGACTTTGAAGATCTTTTGCAATTTGTGAAAGATGTGCGTTTTGAAAGGATGGGAGCATTCCCATATTCCCATGAGGATGGGACATATGCTTATAAGCATTACAAGGATAGCATTTCTGACACTACAAAGCAAGAACGAATGGACTTGCTAATGTCAGTACAGGAGAGAATCGCTTTTGAGATCAATGATAATAAAATAGGACAAACACTGAAAGTCATTATAGATAAAGAAGAAGGTGATTATTATATTGGCCGTACAGAGTTTGATTCCCCGGAAGTTGATCCGGAGGTCTTGATAAAGAAAAATAAAATGCTTAATATTGGAGAGTTTTATGATGTTAAGATAACAGGTACACAATCTTTCGATTTATATGGAGAAGTGTTATAAATAATAGAAAGAATTATTGTAACAGACTGTTTCTTTCATACATATCAAAATAATAAATAGGGTCTGCGACTTAACTTTAATATATTATGACTATGACAAACCAGGAATTAATAGCAACTTTGGCTAAGCGTTTAGGATGGACACAACGCCAAGCTTCTGAGATATTGGAAGCTACTGTCTCCATTATCAATACGAATTTAGAGGAGAATAATTCTATTAATATCCAAGGGTTTGGCTTATTTGAAACGAAAAAAAAAGGAGAGCGTATATCTGTAAATCCGGTTTCGAAACAACGGTTCTTGATTCCTCCTAAAATATCTTTGTCATTCCGCCCGGGACAAACTATCAAAGAAACACTTAAAAAACTTGAAGTAAATGAATGAACGTCTTAGTCTACAGGATTTGATTGATCTTCTGGCTAAGAAACAGGAGATAACCAAGAAGGATGCTGAGTCTTTTTTGCGCGAACTTATAGCTGTTATTTCAGAGAATATAGAGAATAATGAGTCTGTAAAGATCAAAGAATTTGGTGTCTTTAAGCTTGTAAAAGTCAATGCGCGCAGGAGTGTTGATGTAAACACAGGTGAAGCTATTGAGATAGCTGCACATTATAAATTGAGTTTTACTCCTGATAAATCATTGAAGGAAGCGATAAATCGCCCGTTTGCTCATTTCGAAAGTGTAGTGCTTGAAGATGGTGTATCCTTTGATTATATAGAGAAGGAAGAGTCTTCTGAGTTAGTGGAGTCGGAAGCTAATATAGATGAAGTTGAATCAACAGAAACGTCTGTAAGTAACGAAGCCGCTATATCCTCCATTATTTTACAGGAAATTGTAACTGATAAGCCTGATGGTATAGAATATGTAGGAGAAGTTGTTCCTCCGGTTGCTGAAATTATAGAGAATGAACCATCTGAAGATATAATTGAAAAAACTCAGGATATAGTCGTTCAGGAAGAAGTAGAGACTATTGAAAATGTACCATCAGTAGCAGAAGTAGAACAGCAACAGAATGAAGCAATTTCTTCTCCTTTGCCGGAAGATAAGGTCGAATCAGATGACACCGAAACAGTACTGGTAGACCAAAAACATGCTTCGAAAAGAAGACGACGTTTTATCTCTCTGGCTTTCTTTATATTCCTTATCATTGCAGGATTTTTTATTGGTGGATTATATTTTCAGGAAATAGCTAAATTCCTGACAGAAGGTCCTGCTGATGAAAATAAGACCGTAGCTATAGTTGAGGATAAGAAGTTAGATGCTGTGATCACTCCGGATTCCTTGACAAATAAAATAGACTCTGCCCGTGTGGACGAAGTTATAGATTCTTCTATCATTCCTGATAAAACCGAAAATGCAACGACAGATAATGCCACAACTTCTGCGCATTTGGCGACGATCACAATAGAGCCGGGAAGTACGCTTCGTAATATCTCTCTCAAATATTATGGGCATAAGTCCTTTTGGGTCTATATCTATGAAGAGAATAAGGATAAGATCAAGAATGCTAATAATGTACCTCTGGGAACTAAACTTATAATCCCATTCCCGGCAAAATACGGGATTAATCCTCAGGACAAAACGTCAATCGATACAGCTAAACAAAAAGAACAAAGACTTTTCTCCGAAATGGGATTATAGATACTCCACCTTCATAAAGTGGGTAGCCCGTTTCTCTTTGGGAGGGATGGTTGTATAGTCTCCATACTGTTTACGCAGGTAAGTGTCGGGTTCCTTCGGCGCATAGAACTCTTTCCCTTCAAATTTAATCTTGCTAACCGGAAACATATATTTTGCATTATGGTTTGTAGAGTTTCCTATCCCATAACTGTGCAGTATATTGTCAGGTTTGGTAATACTACATATGGCCCTTGATATGCAAATCAAGACAATCCCTATGGGGTATAAAAGGAGTGATGTCGCATATTCAAAAAAGTATTTTAAAGAATGGAATGCGCGTCCTCTCTTCAGCCGCCTAAAGGCTCTCCCATAAAAGAAGTCAACTATATTTTTCATCCATCTGTAACTTCTTTCCTCAGGAAAGATATCAATAAAGATTCCTTTTTCTTTGTATTTGGCCATATCTTCTTCTTCGGAGTAAACTATAGAGTGTCTGTCCCTGACTTTCGAAAATAGCAGCCTGTAACTTTTCTCTTTGGGTGTCTGCAAATATAGATTGCCGGGAAGCTCTTTGGGTAGGATACTTAGCAGCTTTTTATAATCAGGACGGAGCAATTCAATATCTATATCATCATCCCAAGGGATAAAGCCACCATGACGAACAGCACCCAACAGGGTTCCCCCACTTATCCAATAAGGTATTTCATACTTATCGCAGATGGAGGCAACAGTGGTAAGAATATCCAACATCTTTAATTGTAATGTTCTTAGTTCCGAGCCATCGGGATTATATATTTCTCTTAGTTCTTCTGTTTCTGTCATTTTTTCTTTCTTAGGAAAAGGATAAGTTTTACCAGTTTCGTTATTATTGCAGGCTTGAATGATGAAAATGGCGGAGCAAGTGTCTTGCTGTAACTCTTCTGGGAGATGCACAATACCACCCATCGCGACCAGAGGAATGCAATAAGATCGGATTGATTGTATATTTTTTTTATCTGATTGTGATGGATCAGTTTAGAAAACCAACCAGATACCTCATTATACAAATCTACAGTTATATCCTGCTTATTCCCAAGATTGTATAGTTGGAAGGTTATCTTATGGCAGTATAACTCTTTATCCGTCGGTATTATATTCAACCTTTCCAGTTCCTTCCTGATTATCCTCTCTTTTAGCTCGTCTTGTGCCTGATTGTTTACAACCGAAACATTTGTACTATGCCATCGATATTTAAGTAATTCATTATCAAGGTTTGCTATCTTTCCTTGTTTGGCTATTCTACACCATAACTCATAGTCTTCCACATGCTTATACGCTTCATCATATTTGTTTTGTTGCAGGATCTCCTTACGGATCATCATACTTGGATGAATAAATGAAGGGGAGAACAGGAGACTTATCTGTAAGTAGTTATTATCTGTCAGGTTATGTATTTTTCCTGTCCTTCTACTATTACTGTCAATCACGCTGGCATTTGTTCCACACATCAGGTAATCGGTATGATTGTCCAGAAAGTCTACCTGTTGTTTCAATCTGTCAGGCAGGCAAATATCATCGGCATCCATTCGTGCAATATACTCTCCGTCACAGTAGCCAATCCCTTTATTTAATGTTTTTATCAATCTCAGGTTTTCCGTATTCTTTATATAATAAATGCGGTCATCTTCATATTGCATAATAACAGATTCGCTATTGTCTGTCGAAGCGTCATTTATAAGTATCAGTTCCCAGTCTTTGAAGCTTTGTGATATAATGCTTTCCAGTGCTTGAGCAATATACTGTTCAGCATTATATACAGGCATTAGTATGGAAACTCTAGGCATATTGTTATGTGTTTGAGTAACTGATTATTAATATTAAAAAGTGACAAAAGTAACAGTTTTTTGCATGTTTTTTATTGTTACCTTTCTTTTCTTACTTCTCTTCAGGCTTTATTATTAGATAAATATTTATATTTTTTTCCATCCGTCAGGATAGAAATCATCCAACAGTATGTTTTTTTTCTCATCCTGAAACCAATGCCCAGGTGCGATAACTACTTTATCCTGATTATTGTTGAGCCACGCTGCCCACCAGCTAAAGCTGCTATTGGCTATAATATTATGTTTGCATAAGCTCATCAGCTGCATATCTATATAGCTGTTCTTACCTTTGTTCCAATCAATAAAGGTTACAGGGTAATTCTCAAAATTAAGATTTTCTTTTATCCATTCAAAATCTTCAGAAAAAACAAAGAATTCCGGATTCTTAATCTGGTTTATAGCTAACCGGATCGCTTTCTCATAATATGCTTTATCCAACGTGATGAAATTCGATTGAGAATTTTGACTTAGATAATCACCTCTTCGTATATGTATTGCGACAGATTGCGAAGAGCGTATTTTGTCTGAAACTTTCAGATTATCATCAATTAAAGGGCTTTTGAAAGTAAAATCATTCCTCAGTACCTTTACTATATCTTTAAAATATTTTTCATTCTGAAAATATCCTGACATTGTTATATTACCGGTTATTGATTCAAAAACAGGCTGGTAAAGGATTGCATAAGTATCGGTGAGAATACCGAATTTCTGAAAGAAGGTCCTGTGTTTTTGTATAAATGGTCTTGCTTTTGTTATCAGTTTACCTTTTAATGTAGAGCGTTCAGGTAAGTTTACGATATTGAAAATATCCAGTTCGTAGGGGCGCACAGTAGCTTGTGTCTTTTTTGTAAAAGTATACAAGTCTATTCTAAGTGATGTGTTCAAGCGTGTAGCTAAAGCCTTTGCTGCTGCATACTGGAACATTTGATTCCCTAATCCACCCGAAAGTAATACTGTAACCATCAAATACTATTTGTTTTCGCAAAGTTATCAAAAATGTGAGAACAGATACTCATTTTCATTATTTAGAATGAAAGGAAAACTATATTTGGTCTTGTGTGCAGAAAGTGGAAGTATTATCTTTAGCGATTATTTTAAGTTTTGATAAACATTTGTTGAGGTATTTACATATGCTAGGCTTATGTGACCGTTGTTGTCATGCTGACGACAGGAAGTATCCCGACCCATTTATCAAGGACAAAAGGAAAGAGATCCTGAGTGCAACGAAGGATGACAAAATACATTGAATAATTCAAAACACATATTGTAAACATATAATTCTTTAATTACTAGTATGTCCGATCAAGAAAAATATAACCAGATATTTGAAGCCAATAATAAATGGATAGAGAAAAATAAAGTAGATAACCCCGGATTATTCAAGTTACTAGCAGCCGACCAGCACCCCGATTTTTTATATATCGGATGTTCGGATAGCAGAGTACATCCTAATCAGGTAATGGGCCTAAAGCCAGGGGAGGTTTTTATCCATCGTAACATTGCGAACATGGTTATAACCACCGATCTGAATGCCCTTTCGGTTATTAATTATGGAGTGGAATACCTCAAGGTAAAATTTATTATTGTTTGTGGCCATTATGGGTGTGGTGGAATACATGCGGCTATGGAAAATTCCGATTATGGTATACTTAATCCATGGCTGCGAAGTATACGCGATGTGTATCATCTCCATAAAGAAGAGCTGGATGCTATAGATGATATGGAAGCCAGGCATAGGCGTCTTGTCGAACTCAATACATATGAGCAATGTCGTAATATAATAAAGATAGGAGAAGTGCAGAAATCTTATTACGAAAAAGGGTATCCCAAGGTTGCAGGATGGGTGTTCGATATAGAAGATGCCCGATTGCATGACCTCCATTTCGATCTGGATGGGGAGCTTGATAAGATAAAGGATATTTATGATATTACAGGACAAGTTCGGTAATTAGCGTTCTTCCGGCTTCTCTTTAACTTCCGAGAACGGAGAATATGTTTGATCCGAATGACGGACATACCGTCCTTCTAAAATAGACTTCTCTATCATTTTCTCGGGAATGGTGTATCCCATCATTTCTGCCAGAATGTATATAGTACTCGAATTGTTGATCAACTTAGTATCCGTATCCAGATATTTTTCCATTACAGAACTGATCTTTTCAGCATTCTTCTGAATCGTAATAAGAGGAATCTCGAACTGCGCAATTCCATTTTTCCAAGGCCCATGGCCTTTTCCCAGTATTTCACCATGATCCGAAAAGTGAAAGAATACGGCTGTGGAATCTTGTTGCATAATGTCGTATATCGCATGCAATACTCTGTCGGTATGATGTATAGACCGGTCATAGTCTGTTTGTAATGACGATCCGGAGTCAGGTATGGCCTCTGCATCTGTCTTATCGTAGCGGTCTGAGTAGTTATTATGGCTACCTACCAGATGGATTACAAAAAATTGTTTCTTATTTGGTTTATGCTCTTCTTTTAGTAGTGGAATCAGATTAAAATCATCATTTGCCAAATATCCTCCTTGGGTGAATACAGCCTTATCTGTTCCGGCAGCCAGATATCCAAGATATGAGTCTTGTATTCCTGATGCTCCCTGATTCGATATCCAGTATGTTTCATATCCGGCGTCATGAGCAAGATTTATAAGTGTCTTCTCTTCATAGAATGGCTGTATATCCGTTGGTGAGGCAAAGGATAATGCTATCCGCAGTACATTTCGTGTAAATGCTGCTGGAGCAATGCCATTGTAGTAGTCTATTGGAGAGGGTGTAATTTGTGTCAGGCTATCCAGAAATGGAGTCGTTTTTACAGGGTATCCATATAAAGATAGATGTTTACGATAGGCACTTTCACCAATAATAAGATATATTTTTTCAGGTGTTTGTATTGTATCATTATGTACTATTCCATCAGGTAACTTCTTGTCACTTTCCGAGAATTTACGCAACTGAGCCATTTCTTCCTGATAAGCTATTATTGTAGCTATATTTCCGTAGAGAATAGGAGCATACATATTCACTTTGTCCTGCCCTACACGGATTGGAAATTCTATGAACAAGTTTTCTTCGTATTCATATACAATACGTTTGTATGAAATGAATGGAAGGAACAATAGCAGATAGACTAATAATCCAATAACAGGCCATTTTATCGAAAGTTTTACATCTTTCAATTCTTTTTCAGATAAATATAAAATGAGAGTAGTGAGGATGAGCGCTACCAGACTACCTATGAGAACCCCACCTTTGAGCATACTCACAGCCTCTGCCATATGCGTTTCAAATATGGAAGCCATTATATCCATCGATATATCACTCCCCAGAGCAAATGCAAAATAGGCATTGAAAGTAAGTATAAAAGCCAGTATAAAGGTGAATATAAAAGTATACTTTGCTTTCGCTAAAATATACAGTAGAAAAAAGAATGATATAACATGAAATGCCATAGGAAAACTTGCAGCCATCTTTATCGGCAGAAAGGCAATCAGTCCAATATATACTAAAACCAATATGGTAAACTTGTATTTATAAACAAATTTACCGCACAGTTTTATATATTCTTTTAGTTTTGACATTGCTATATCTGAAAGTTGAATTCAGATTGCAAATATACCATTTTGTTGTACGAACGTACAACTTTTCTTTGTTTGTATTAAGTAATTAAAAGTATTTCTTGTCGTAGTTTACTTCATCCTTGTCATCCTGAGGAACGAAGGATCTCTTTACTCTTTTCCATGAATAAAAGAATAGGGATGGTCAGCATGACAAAGGATGTGTAAACAAATATTTATCATAATAAAAGAATGTTGATACTTTTTATTTACTCAATGCATCTTTCAATGCTTTTACTGCCTCTTTTACATTAGTGCTTTCCTTGAGTAATGTGATAAATTTGCTACCTATAATAGCTCCACTAGCATTTTCTTGTGCTGCCTCTAGGGTTGCCTTATTAGATATCCCAAAACCTATCAGACGGGGATTACGCAGGTTCATTCCGTTTATTTTGCGGAAATATGCCTGTTTTTTATCATCGAAGCTTTGTTGTGCTCCGGTAGTTGCAGCCGATGATACCATATAAATAAATCCATCAGTATGCTCATCGATAAGTCGGATGCGTTCGTCAGATGTTTCAGGGGTGATGAGCATCACTACTTTAATACCATATTTATCGGCTATTGGCTTATATTCATCTATATAATCATCGAACGGAAGATCGGGAATAATGGCACCATCTATGCCTATCTCTTTACAATCTCTGCAAAAGTTATCAAATCCATATTGCATAATAGGGTTAAGGTAGCCCATCATAATAAGTGGAATAGTAACATTTTTCCTTATATCCTTTAATTGTTCAAATAGGACTTTTAGTGTCATGCCATTACGCAAGGCAATGGTACCGCTATCCTGGATCGTAGGCCCATCAGCCATCGGGTCCGAAAAAGGGATCCCTACTTCTATTAGATCAATACCGTTTGCTTCAAGTTCACGGATAACATCGCATGTGTCGTTCAGGTGCGGAAATCCGGCTGTAAAATAGATGGAAAGGATATCCTTTTGTTTTTTTTCAAACAATTGCTTTATTCTATTCATATTTTAGTTGTTGTATAAATTGTTTCAATAATTCTATGTCTTTTAGTCCCGGTTCTATCTCAAATTTACTATTTAAGTCGAGTCCGTATAGTTGAGGGTGTTTTATTCCGTTGATTGTTTTTACATCATCAATAGATATTCCTCCACTGAGGAAGAAAGGTATATCTCCATTATATTCGTTCAGTATATTCCAGTCAAACTTGTGCCCCGAACCTCCGTATTGAGGTGTTTTAGTGTCGAACAGGAAATAATCACAATCATCTTTTGTATATTTCTTTGTTCTTTCCAGGTCTGATACTTCCGATACACTTATTGCTTTTATTATTTCGGTTTCGGGTGATTCCTCCCTGATAAATTCACAAAAAAAATGATTTTCCGTTCCATGTAGCTGAGCACAATCTAGTCCAAAATCTTTAATATATGAGATTACAAGATTCGGTATATCGTTCACCACTACTCCCACTTTTTTTATGTGGGACGGAATCGTATCCAGCAGGTCTCTTTTTTCTTTTAAACGATCTTCGGTGAAGTTTTCTGAGCCTAAATTTGGATTCAATAAATATCGTGGAGATTTAGAATATATTATAAATCCCATATAGTCTATCGGCAATTTTCCCAGTTCATGTATATTGTCGGGATATTTCATCCCGCATACCTTTATTTTCATCCCAACTGTTTTATAAAATCTTCTAAAGCCTTACCCGGATTATTCGTTTTCATAAAATTCTCGCCCATAAGGAATCCCTGGTATCCAGCCTGTTGCAGATCTATAACCGTCTGAGGCTCAGAAATACCACTTTCTGATATTTTTACAAACTCATTAGGGATTTTGTCAGCCAGATCGAAAGAGATTTGTACATCAGTAACGAATGTTCCAAGGTTCCGGTTATTTACACCTACTACATCCACATTCTCATTTATATGATTAAGCTCTTTGTCATTATGTATTTCCAGTAAAACATCCAGATTTAGTTCTTTTGCTTTTTTAGCAAGATGTTTTGTCTCCTCTATTGTGAGAGCTGAGGCTATAAGCAGTATTGCACTTGCTCCTGATATCTTTGCCTGATAGAGTTGATATTCATCTATAACAAAATCTTTACGTAATAATGGTGTTTTAGTCAGGCTGTGAGCTGCTTCTAGGTCTGCGAGGCTGCCTCCGAAGAAATCCATATCGGTAAGTACAGATATTGCACTTGCTCCGTTTTGTGAATAGAGAGGTATAATATCTTCTATTTTAGCATCCTTAAATATCCAGTCACGGGATGGTGAACGGCGTTTAAATTCGGCAATAATTCCTGTTGGTGAATTCTTTATTGCTTCTTTAAATGAAGCTAAAACAGGAACTGCTTCTATTCTTTTCTCTATTTCTTTAATTGGAATTTCTGATTTGCGCTTTTTTACCTCAATCTTCTTATTTGCTATTATTTTATCAAGAATATTTGCCATATCTTTTATTTTGCTATTCATTATTTCTATCCTCTTTTAAAACTTTTATTATTGATGCTAGAGCTACAATACATATACCGAAGAGTCCTATCAGGGCATAAGAGTATCTCAGATTGGTCACACTCGATATATAGCCGATCAGTGGCGGTCCCATCAGAAATCCAAGGAAACTTACACTGGAAACAATTGTTAGTGCAATGCTTGTCGGTATTTTTGTTTTTTGTCCTGCTGTACTATATATTGTAGGGACGATGCCTGCTGTACCAAAACCTATAATCATAAAAGCAATTATTGTAGTAATGAAGTGAGGAAATGCTACAGCTGAGAATAGTCCTGTTGCAATAAGTATTCCTCCTGCCTGAACCACCCGTTGGCGTCCCCATTTCTGAGTGGCTTTGTCTATGACAAATCGTCCTGATGCCATCGTTATCATATAAGCTGCTAATCCTATTGGTGCCAGGTGTTTTGGAGTACCCACTACATCTATCAGGTAGAGCCCGCTCCAGTCTGACATGGCTCCTTCTGCTGCCATTCCGCAGAATGCAACTATTCCTAGTAGAAATAGAAATTTTTCAGGTTTATTTTTCTTTTTTGCTAATATATCTGCCGGATCTTTTTCTCTCTTTAAGTCAGGTTGCAGATAAGGTTTATTTATATAAAGAGTTGCCAATACAAGGAGTCCTATAATGCAGAAATGATAAATCGGATGAATCTTTAATGAAGCCATTAACAGCCCAACCGATGCGCCCGTTAACCCGGCTAGGCTCCAGCCTCCATGAAAAGATGCCATAATCGGTTTGTGGTAAACAGCCTCAAGGGTGACTGCTTGTGTATTTACGGAAATATTACAGAAATTTCCAAAAAAGCCGAAAACAATAAGGCTGATAATTAATGCATATTCAGTTGCTGATAATCCGATAAACAGTAGAGATAATACATATCCCAACAGAGCTATAGGAAGAATCCGCTTACTACCTATCTTGGAGATGAGCAAGCCGGAAATAGTCATACCACAGATTTGTCCAATTGGAATCATTAATAAGATTGTCCCCCAAGCTGCATCGCCTAATCCTAACGAATTCTTTATATCGGGGATACGGCTTGCCCAACTGGAGAAGCAAATACCTGTACAAAAATATATACAGAAAATAGCGAGTCGTATGCGCTCTTTTGAGGTTGTAAGTGTGTCGTTATCCATTCTTTGCTAGTAACTCTATTTTTGTTAACCATTTCTCTCTCTGTTCTGCTGTCGATGTTTTTATTGTCGCCAGATATGTTGTCCTTATATTCTTTATGCCACAGAATGCTCCTATTTCTTTCCTTATCATTTTGCCTCCGATATCTTTTACCATCCATTTATAGTAAAACACGGGAGCATCCATTGTACTTATAATTTCGGAAGTTTTCCCGATTAAAAGCTTTTTTGGAAATGGAGATTTCTCCTGATACTCAAATGTAAATCCCGGTAAAAATATCCTTTCGATAAATCCTTTTAACAGGGCAGGAGGCGAAGCCCACCATGTAGGATATATCCATACGATATGTTCAGCCCATTGCAATTTATCCCACGCTTCTAATAAGTCGGGTTCCTGTTCTGTACGTTTTCGGTAACCATACATCAGAATAGGATTGAAAGTCATATCGGAAAGAATAATTTCTTTTACTTCGTTACCTCTTTCGAGACTACCTTTTTTATATTTCTGATGCAACCCAAAGCAAAAGCTTTCTTTATCAGGATGTCCGTTAATGATGAGTACTTTTTTCATTTTAAATAAGCTGTTAGGCTGTATCAAAAGTAATTATTATTTTCTCTTTGTCATGTTGAATTCGTAAGAATCGGCGGAGCCAACCAGGAGTGAAACATCTCGTGTCCGGAGGGTCGAGATTCTTCATTTCATTCAGAATGACAGAAAGAAACTCGTCACTATCTCCTTTGTTTTTGCAACTATATAGTATTCAACTCCAGAAACTTCAAAAATGTATCCTTCAACCGTCCACTTTCAATTGTTTCGCGTGCCTGTGTTATACTGTCCTGGAATGACATAGCCGGATTGATTGTCTGAATAGCTGCTGCCGCATTTGCTATTACTGCATTTTTCTGAGCTTTGGTAGCTGTATTGCTGATTACATTATCAAATATCTTTGATGCGTCTTCCGGAGTAGCCCCTCCATCCAGATCTAGTTCTGTGCAACGTTCAAGGCCGATTTGTTCAGGACTGTATATTTTTTCTTCCAGCTTATTGATAATCTTAAAGTCACAGGTAAGAGAGATTTCATCATATCCATCCAGACTATGTACAATCGAATAGTCTACGTCTGTTTGTTGATACATATAGAAGTACAGGCGAGCCATTTTGAGATTGAAAACTCCTAATACTGTCCGTTTAGGCCGGATAGGATTTACCACTGGTCCAAGCATATTGAAGAAAGTACGTACACCTAAAGCCTTACGCACAGGGGCAACAACTTTCAGTGCATTATTGAATAAAGGCGCGTGCATATAAGCAATATTGGTTTTATCCAACGATTCTTCCAGTTTGCTCACATCAGAGGTAAACTTTACACCGTGCTGTTCCATCACATTGGATGCCCCGCTAACTGAGGTTGCTCCATAATTCCCATGTTTGGCAACCTTATACCCTGATGCAGCTACAACAAAGCATGCCAGTGTAGAAATGTTGAATGTATTTTTGTTGTCTCCTCCTGTACCTACTATGTCGATTGGGTTATATGCTGCCAGTGCGTCTACATTGGCTCGCAGGTCAAGCAATGCATCCGAGAATCCGAGAAATTCATCTACACTGATGCTACGCATAAGGAAGACGCTGATAAATGCTGCTATTTCAGAATCATTATATTCTCCGGCAGACATTGTTGTCAATATTTCCTTTGCTTCGTCCCGGTTGAGGTATTGATGTTCGAAAAGTCTATTTAGTATTTGTTTCATGTTTTTTAGCTGTTAGCTTATAGCTATTAGCTTTTAGCCGTTATAATATTGCTAACGGCTATCAGCTAAAAGTTTAATTTATGGAACCAGATGCTCCAAATTATCTGTTGTTTTTGCTATTTCTTCATCAGATAGCGCATGATTAGACAATTCACCATCGAAATAACGATCGTAAGCAGCCATATCGATAAGTCCGTGCCCGGATAAATTGAACAGGATTGTTTTTTGCCTGCCTTCTTCTTTTGCTTTCAATGCTTCCTGAATGGCGGCATATATAGCATGCGAAGATTCAGGTGCAGGGATTATACCTTCTGCTTTTGCAAATAGTAGGGCAGCTTCGAATGTATCGAGTTGTTTCACGTCCATAGCTTCTATATACCCATCCTTCATCAATTGGCTGACAATTGTTCCAGCACCATGATACCGGAGTCCTCCTGCATGGATATTCGCAGGAGCAAAATTGTGCCCCAGCGTGTACATAGGCAGCAGAGGTGTATATCCGGCTTCGTCACCAAAGTCATACTCAAATTTGCCACGCGTTAATTTAGGACATGATGCCGGCTCTGCCGCAATAAGGCGTACGTCCTTACCTTCGGTCAGTTTATGGCGCAGGAATGGGAAACTGATACCCGAAAAATTGGAACCGCCGCCAAAGCAACCGATAACTACATCCGGATATTCCCCAGCTATTTCCATCTGTTTTTCTGCCTCCAATCCAATGATGGTCTGATGAAGTGCTACATGATTCAATACACTGCCTAATGTGTATTTACAATTTGGTGTATTCAGGGCCAGTTCTATGGCTTCTGATATGGCTGTTCCGAGGCTTCCCTGATATGTAGGGTTATCAGTAATAATCTTCCGTCCGGCTTTGGTACTCATACTTGGCGAGGCTATGACTTCTGCGCCGTATGTCTGCATAATGGAACGGCGGTAAGGCTTCTGATGATAACTGATTTTTACCATATAAACAGCCAAATCGAGTCCGAAATGATTAGCCGCATACGATAAGGCTGCACCCCATTGTCCGGCTCCGGTTTCAGTGGTAATATTTGTTACTCCCTGCTCTTTACAGTAATAGGCTTGTGCGATTGCCGAGTTCAGTTTGTGTGAGCCTACAGGACTGACACTCTCATTCTTGAAGTAAATATGTGCCGGAGTATCCAAAGCTTTCTCCAGTCCATAAGCACGTACAAGTGGAGTCGGACGATAGTTCTTATATAGTTCTCGTATTGGTTCAGGGATTTCTATCCAGCGGTCAGTACTATTTAGTTCCTGTTTAGCAAGCTCTGTTGCAAATATTGGTTCCAGATCACTTACTTCCAATGGCTTTTTTGTCCCCGGATGAAGAGGTGGCAGTGGCTTATTTTTCATATCCGCCACAATGTTGTACCAGCTTTTCGGGATGTCGTTTTCGCTTAAAATGATTTTCTTGTTCATGTGTGTTAGATTTTATTTATTTGTTTAAGAAATTTTTTACTATTACTTCTCCCACAGGAGTTAAAACGGACTCAGGATGGAACTGTACGCCATGTATATCATATTCTTTATGTCGCAAAGCCATTATCTGTCCGTTTCTGTCTGTGGCCGTAACCTCGATGCATCCCGGCAAATTGGTATTATCTACTATCCATGAATGATAGCGGCCTACTTCCACATATTTATCTAATCCATCGAATAGATAATCCGGTTCGTTTATTATTATCTGTGTTGCCACTCCGTGATATACATCTTCCAGATTTTTTAATTTTGCTCCGAAAGCTTCTCCTATAGCCTGATGTCCGAGGCATACGCCCAGTATAGGTTTTTTACTGGCATACTCTTTAATTAAAGGTAGAAGCAAACCTGCTTCGGAAGGAATGCCCGGACCAGGAGACAGAATTATTTTATCATATTTAGCGATATCTTCGAGTGCTATTTTGTCATTTCTATATACATCCACATCTGTATACCCCATTTCTTTGACCAGATGTACCAGATTATATGTGAATGAGTCGTAATTATCGAATATCAGGATTTTCATCTTTTAAGCTTTTAGCTTTTAGCCGTTAGCTTTTAGCTTGGCTAAAGCTTATATTATTAATTTTTTAATTTCTTAATTCTTCTGCAAATTTTACAGCTTTAGTTAAAGCACCAAGCTTATTCTTTACTTCCATTACTTCTGTTTCGGGGTTCGATTTGGAAACAATGCCACCCCCTGCCTGATAATAAAGTGTATTATTGCGGCTCAGAAATGTGCGGATAGTGATAGCCTGGTTGAGGTCACCGTTGAAGCCTATATAACCGATACATCCCCCATATACGCCACGCATTTGTTTCTCTATATCGCGTATCAGTTGCATAGCCCTTACTTTTGGCGCGCCGGATAGTGTACCTGCCGGAAATGTATCCGCAAAGACGGAAATATTGTTATTCCCTTTGTCGACAATACCACTGACACGTGATACCAGATGAATTACATGGGAATAAAATTGCACATTCTTATAAAATTCAACCTGTACATCGTAGCAGTTACGGCTAAGGTCATTCCTTGCAAGGTCAACCAGCATAACATGCTCGGCATTTTCTTTCTCGTCATTCAACAGGTTTTCGGACAGGATACGGTCTTTTTCATCATCCCCTGTACGGAAATATGTGCCCGCAATGGGATCTATATAGGCTTTCCCTTTTGTTATTTTACAATGGGTTTCGGGCGATGAACCGAAAATACGGTAAGAACCGAAATCGAAATAGAATAGATAAGGGGAAGGATTAATAGAACGCAGGGAACGGTATACCTTAAAGTCGTCACCTGAAAACTTTTGAGTGAAACAGCGTGAAAGGACAATCTGGAATACATCTCCACGTTTGCAATGGGCAATGCCTTTCTTTATCATTTCCTGATGCTCATCATCTGTAATCATTGATTGTTCGCTTCCGATAGATTCAAAGTTATAAGATGCAATATTGTTGTTTGTAAGGATAGCTTCGAGCTCGGGCGTTTTCTCCTGTACACCTTCTACTATATTCTCTACAATGGTCAGTTCGTTTTTCAGATGATTAATAACCAGGATGAAGCGATATAGTATATAATAGAATTCCGGAAGGTCAGCATTTCTCAGTTTTGTATTCACCGGGTCAACAGCTTCGAAGTAGCGTATGGCATCATAAGAAGTATAACCGAAAAAACCATTTATATTCGTTTTATTTTCGCCCTGCACATCAAATTGCTTGATGAAATTATTAAATTTATCAGTCAATTTTTCATGACCTAATAGTGTTTCCTGTCTGGTTGTATTATCGGGATACGTAGTGGTTATCTCATCATTCTCAACTTTAAACCGTGCAATAGGGCTTATTCCTATAAATGAATAACTGTTTTCCCCACCATGATAATCCGAACTTTCAAGTAATGCAGATTCGGGATATACATCTCTTACTTTTAGGTAGATACCAACAGGGGTTTGAAGGTCGGCCAGAAGATTTTTAGTTTTTACTTGTATATTGTATTTCATGTTTTTAGCTCTTATAATTAATATACGTCTCCATATCTTTATCACCACGTCCTGAAAGGCAGAGTACAATCACATCATCAGTCTTGAATTTCTTCTTTTCCAATGCACCCAAAGCGTGAGCTGATTCTATCGCCGGAATAATCCCTTCCAGTTTTGTGAGTTCAAATGCAGCTTTCATGGCTTCGTTATCTGTTACGGCTAATACTTCTGATCGCCCTATCTGAGAAAGGTGTGCATGCATTGGTCCAATGCCTGGATAATCGAGTCCTGCCGAGATGGAATATGGCTCTTCTATTTGTCCGTCTTCCGACTGCATAATCAGGGTTTTGCAGCCATGTATGATACCCCGTCTGCCCAAATGAATTGTCGCTGCGGATTCTCCAGTATCTATTCCTTTTCCTGCAGCTTCGGCCAACACAATCTTAGTCTGAGGTTCATCTATAAAATGATAGATCGTTCCCGCAGCATTACTTCCTCCGCCTACACAGGCAATAAGATAGTCAGGCGTTTCGCGACCTTCTTTTTCTTTGAGCTGTTTGCGAATTTCTTGACTGATAACAGACTGCAGGCGAGCTACCATATCAGGGTAGGGATGTGGACCGATAGTAGAACCAATCACATAGTATGTATCGGATGGATGACTACACCAGTCGCGAATAGCTTCGTTGGTGGCATCTTTAAGCGTCATATTGCCACTGGTAACAGGGATAACTGTAGCTCCCAGCATTTCCATTTTCTGTACATTCAGCTTTTGGCGTTCTACATCAGTAGCGCCCATATATACAATACACTCCATATTCATCAGGGCACAGACAGTTGCTGTAGCCACACCGTGTTGACCTGCTCCTGTCTCGGCCAGAATACGGGTTTTACCCATCCTGCGTGCAATAAGTGCCTGTCCCAGTGCATTGTTTATCTTGTGCGAACCTGTATGGTTGAGGTCTTCCCGCTTCAGGTATATTTTGCATCCGTACTTTCCGGATAATCTATTGGCTAAGTAGAGAGGGGAAGGGCGCCCGGCATAATCTCTAAGAAGGTCATTATATTCTTTCTGAAAAGCAGGGTCTTCTATAATTTTGAGGTAGGAGTCCTTCAATGTCTCTACATTGTCGTAAAGAATCTCAGGAATATAAGCTCCTCCAAATTCCCCGTAAAAACCGTTCGTATCAACTGTAAATTTTTCCATTTTATATTGTGTTTGTTATATTGTCATAAAAAAAAGCCTATCGTGAGTTACGACAGGCTTTGTATTTTTGATATAAACTTTCTATTTATAAATACACACCGATTTGGCTCACGACTTTTCCAGTTGAGAGTGCCACCACCAAAATGTATTTGTTAATAGAAAATTCATTCTTCTTACTTTTTGTTTTTGCAAAGATATAAAAAAAATGAATCTAACAAATATTCCCCGCGATTTTTTTATTTTGATTAATGATTGTTGTTTTTTTTAGGCTATGGTTGCCTGTAAGCCTAAAAGGTTATACCTTTGTAATACTCTTGTTAGAACAAATTTATCTAAATACATAAAAACATGCGTGATCTTATTATTACATTACTCGTCCTATTCTCTGTTTCGATGAATGCCCAAAAACAGTCTTTGCATTTCAATACTGAAGGAAAATTCAAGATTATCCAATTTACTGATATTCATTATCAGAAAGAGAATACCGAGTCTGCAGTCGCTATTAAACTGATTAATGAAGTCCTGGATGCCGAAAAGCCCGATTTTGTTGTTTTCACGGGGGATGTTATTTATGCTAAGCCTGTAAAAGAAGGGCTGAATGATGTATTTAATCCTGTGATAGACCGCAAAATACCTTGGGCATATGTCTTTGGTAACCACGATCATGAACAGGGAATGACACTGCAGGAAATAATGGACTTTGTGGTAGAGAAACCATATTGCCTGGCGCAGGCTGGAGACAAATCCCTGAAAGGTATTGGAAATTACATACTTGAGGTGAAAGGTCTTGATGATAAGATAAAGTCTGTCCTCTACTTTTTCGATTCGGGTGCGTACACTCCGATAAAAGGGCTGGGTACATATGACTGGCTTGCTTTTAATCAGATAGAATGGTATAAGAGAGAAAGTACTGCTTATACAAAAGAGAATGAAGGAAACCCACTTCCGGCTCTGGCATTCTTTCATATACCTTTGGCTGAGTATCCATTGATGAAGGCTGAAAAGTATGATGAACTAATCGGCAGCAAGGATGAAAAGGAATGTAATGGTAAGCTAAACACCGGTATGTTTGCTGCCATGCGTGAAGCCGGGGATGTGATGGGTACCTTTGTAGGCCACGACCATGACAATGACTACATCGGCGAGTACTACGGCATATATCTTGCTTACGGCCGTTTCTCAGGAGGTAATACCGAGTATAACAATCTGGGAAAGAACGGTTGCCGTGTGATAGAACTAGAGGAAGGAAAGCGTACTTTCTCTACTTATATAAGATTATTGGGTGGAGAAAAGCTTTATCCTGTTGAATATCCTACAACATTTGCTGTAACTAAATAATATATTGAACGATAGTAAAATATTTACTATCGTTCAACCTTTTTATTACTCGCTTCAATTAGTTTAGTTAACTTATCTGGTGTTAGTATTTCATTCGAATAAAACTGTCCATTAATAAATATGCTATATGTGGTAACCGGGCAAAGATGATTTTGTGCCATTTCCTTTGATGTAATTTGATGTAGCCGTACAGGATACTCAGAGGCCAATATAATTGGTTCTAATAATCTTGTATATGGTACTGTAAATGGACATTGCGCTGTGAAGAATATATCGATTCCCTGAATCCCATTTCCCATCCCTTCATGTGCGCAGGCTTTAAATTGAGGTAGTGGTGCTTTTTTATCAAAGCGTTTAGCTATCAGTTCGAAATATGGTGGACAGCTATCACATACCTGATATCCATGTTTCAGCATAAAAGTTTTATCAGATAAGTATGGCTTTTTCTTTTGTCCAACAATTAAGGTAATCCCTTTATATCCTTGTTCTTTAGCATCTTTCTCACATTCGGTAAGTAACTGTTTCCCATAGCCTTTCCCTTTGAATGAACCGGAAACCCAGAAACAATTGATAAGTATATAGCCATCGGCAGTAATAGGTAGCCAGGCATTCTCTGCAGGTAGATATTCTATAAATACTTTTCCTCTGGCATCTAGCTTCTTAAACTTCAAGCCTTCCTGCATTCTGCATTTCAGCCATTCTTTTTTAGCGTTGATCCCTATTTCTGACGATTTGCTGCTCATTGCACAGCATATATGTTCTGCAGCAATGTTTTCTTGTGTTAATGTTATAATGTCCATATTAGAATAGAGTTAATTGTTGATCTTTCTGAGGTGTGTAGAATCTCATTTTAGATGGTATTCCAAATTTGTGTGTTTCATCATAAAAAGTTTTTTGTAGTGTCTTGTAATTGGGGCTGGAGCATATATATTCCTCTCCAAATTCTTTTTGGTAAAGAGCACTCATGCCTTGAAAACTTTTGTTAAAAGCCTTATATAAATAATCTCTGGAACCCTTGCGTAAGGTAACACCTAACATTGGTATTATATAGGCTGCTCCTGAGTCTTTAGCTTTTTGTATGATAGATTTTATGTTATTTTCTGTATCATTTATGTAGGGGAGTAGAGGCATGAGGGTTATTCCTGTGTATATACCATTTTTAGATAAAAACTCGATTGTTTTCAGCCTATCGGATGTAGAGGGTGCATTGGGTTCCAGTTTTCGGGATAGGGTATCGTCAGCACATGTTATGGTGATGCTTATAGCTGCATATGTTTTACTTATTTCCTGAAGTATATCGTAGTCTCTTACAACTAAATTGCTTTTAGTTATTACATGTACAGGAAACTTTGCCTCTGATATGATAGTTAGGGCATTGCGGGTCATAAGGGTATCCTTTTCGATAGGCATATAAGGATCGTTCATAGATCCTGTCCCAATTGTACCTTTAGCTTTTTTGCTTCTCAACTCTTTACGAAGTAATTCAAGGGCATTTTTCTTTACAGATATTTGTGATATATCTCCCACTCCGTAACATTCACTTCGTGTATCACAATATATACAACCGTGCTGGCATCCGCGATAGAGATTCATGTTGTATGTTAGTCCAAACATGGAATCGTTACCTCGGAGTTTCGATAAGATTGTTTTTGCCTCTATGTATTGAATCACAAATATTAACTCGTTCGTTTTGTTATGGGAATGTATATTTCCGTTAGTATATCTTTTTCTGAAACGTAATCAGGATTATTGAGGTATTTTTCGAAACTACAACCCTTTCTTAATTTATAATCGCTCTCTTGTAGCCACTTAATGTATATGTTGTAATACATATCCATTAATCCATCATAGGATCCTTTGAGCGTAAATACAGCATATAATCCGCCATCTATTTCTTGTATCCCGAATGCACCTTCCGGTTCTACAGGCTTATCGATGGTAAAACATGCATAAAACCGGCAATTTTCAGGTAGTGTTATTGTCGGATTATCGAAACTCAGTCCAATAAATTCCGTTTGACCATTTACCAGATTATTCTTTTTTGCAAATTGTCCAAGTTTTTTCCATGCTGCATAATAGGATTCCGGTGAACCGTACCAGTCAATAATACGGATATAAACAATTTTCTTAGATGGTATCTCTCTTATTTCAGGTATCAGGGTGAATATCTTCTCTTCGCTCTTTTTGAAAAATTCAATCTCATCTTTTTGATTCCTATAAATCGAAGGGGAGACACCAAAATGTTTTTTGAAAGCTTTTGATAAGGCATATTTTGTACCATATCCTGTTTTGATCGCTAAGTCACTTAGATTTAGCTTTGTTGTTTGTAAGCATTGAGCGATATATTCCAGTCGCAGTCGGTTGATGTATTCGCCTGTATTTTCACCAATGATTGTTTTAAATATGCGATGAAAATGATATTCGGATATATTGGCTATTTCTGCTAACTCTTTAATATCCGGATTCTTTAACAGATGCTTGTTTATATAATCTACAACTCTGTTTATTGCTTTCTCATAACCACTTTGTGTTGTCTCCCTCATTGATTATTTATGCCTTTGCCCATCGTTTAAGGTGTGGGAAAAACTCTTTCATTCCGGCACGTGCCTCTTCTACTGTGAATTTCTTTTCCGAGCTCTTATTAAACTCGTCGATATGCAATAAACAATGCTCTATCATCTCATCCATTGTACAATCAGAGGTAAATTCACCATCTTTGAAGCAATAGATACAATATTCATCATTTTGGCTTTGATCTTTATTTGTTCCAAATTCTTCGCTAACGTTTAGTGGCATTCCACAGCTTTGACAAAATTTCTGATCCATAACTTTTTTATTTTTTAGGTTATTAAATGATTTACTATGCAAATAAAGAAAATACATGTAAAAATAAGGTTATCCATTCTTGCTAATTTATATTTTAACTTTTTGATAAGTTGTGTATGTTATTTATATACAGTTTTTTATTGTTTTATTTTGGTTTTTATTAAGGTTAATTAAAGTTAAACAACGCAGAGCCGATTAATCTTTTTCAAAGATATAACATCAAAGATACAAAGAGATGAAAACAAGTATTCACCTTTTAATACTTAAAGTTATGAAAAAGTTTATATTCGCATTTGCATTATTGATAGGAATAGCATCATTTAATAATAAAGTTGAAGCTCAAAGTGTAAACATCAGCATAAATATAGGAAATCAACCGGCATGGGGGCCAGTAGGTTATGATTACGTGGACTATTATTATATACCTGATATTAACTGTTACTACAATGTAAATCTTGGATTATTTTATTATCCGGATCGCGGACGATGGATATCAGCTCGTTACTTACCTTATGCTTATCGTCATTACGATTTGTATGGAATGTATAAAGTTGTCCTTGTTAATACTGTAAATCCTTGGAGATATAATAATGTTCACTACAGAGATTATGGTCGTTACAAAGGGCATAGACACCAATATGTGATCCGTGATAGCCGTGATGATCGTTACAGGTCGAGCCGTAATAATAAGATAGCTTGGTATTCAGGAGATAAGCATAATAACTATCGTAGAGATAATCACAATAATTATAATCATAACCGTAAGGATAATAAGAAAGATTATAACTACAATAATAATCGGAACCATTCTCGTAATGAGGGACGAAATAACAATAATAAGAGCTATAGTGACAATAAAAAAAGAGATAATAAAAAAGAACAAAACTTTAACAGCAACAAAAATAGACAATCGGATAGAAGTAGTGTAAGCAGATCAACTAGCAGAAGTGATAATAAAAAAGAATCCAAAGTTAGTCGATCATCTGAAAGAAGTAACTACAGATTGGCTTCAAATAGAAGATAATAATTAGGTAAGATATAAGGTAAATGTTTTGTAAAGTTTGGTAATAAATAAGAGATAAGGACTATTCTGGGAAGAATAGTCCTTATTATTTTTTAGAGTGTTACTGAATTATTTAGACCAGAAATCAAGATACTTTTTCGAAACAGTCATATAGTCGTGATTCTTTTCCACAAATAATCTGCTATTGCGCGATATTTGAGGGATCTCTTTTTTGTTCAATACCACCCATTCCAATTTTTCAAATACATCATCTTCGGTTGGGTGTACATTGATAATAGGTCTGTTATCGTATTCTCCATACAGGTCATAGATATATGATTCGCCTCCTCCTATCAGAACTTTACCTTGTGCCATAGCTAGCAGGGCATTCATTGCCGGTGTGTGCGAATAAAGCTGGTCCAGAACAACATGGGCTTCCGACATTAGCTGCTTATATACATCGTAGCTTACCGACTCTACTCTGGTAACAATTACTTTGTCCGGATACTTGTCTTTTACTCTGGCTAATGCTTTTTCCATTACATCAGTACCTTTAAATTTTTCTCTTACTTTGTTAATTCCGATAAAGAAATTTACTTTTTCAGGTTCTTCTTCTATTGGTTGAAATTCTATCTGGGAAGTATTTAGAGGTAATGGTATATAACGTACTTTGTTTGCGAAGAAAGGCTCATAAGCCACATAATATTCGTAGAGACAGGCTACAATTCCGTCGGATGATTCGGCCATCATCTTATTAGAGGTTTCTAATGGTGTATCTATCCATTTATCAATAAATCGCTGGTTGAAATCCACATTTATGGCCTTACCGTCAACAAAAAATTCAGAATAATCGAATATTTCATTTCCCAGGCAGGCACGTACCCAGTACGAATCATCTCCAAATGCTCCTAAAAAAACTTTTTTATTATTCTTTTTCAGATTTTTATATAGATAGTTATTTACACGAACATTCTGAGTCGTAAAACCGGGATTTATAAGTTGTACAACATCATAGTCTTTAAATTTCTTAAATTTGTTAGTGACAGATATAAGACTCGATAGTGTATCCATAATTCCCGAGCTCTTACGGGACAAATCAATATCCCGGGGGTAATTTTTAAATCCATCACCATCAGATGCAACGACAACTTCATGTCCCATGCTTCTCAATCCTTCAGCCAGCGTAAGATGTACCCGGCTATATTCACCTATTAAAAGAATTTTCATATTTAGATATAACTCTATATTGTTTATTTTTACAAAGATAATACAATTAATCAGGATCTACATATTCAATCTGTTTGCTGGGAAGAGCAATGAGTACATATGTGCTTATTATATAAAGATTAATCAGTATGAAGCAGATCTTATTAGAAAAGAAGCCAAAAAGAGGCTTTCCGTCAAACAGATATGTTGCTCCTGCAAAAATATATAGCCCAATGATTATAATTAAAAGGAAGAAAGCGCAGATAATATATGCACTATTCACCCTTGCATCACGCGAACGTTTTACAAATATATTTAAGTAGAAATAGACATATGATATGATAAGTGCAAATGCCAGTAATTTTGTGAGAAGAAGGCTCTGGTCTATCATCCATGACAGGGCATATTTCCAGCATATAATGATGATAGTATATGTTATCGAGAACTTCATTAGTCCAAATATACAATTGATAGAGTCGTATGCGTAATAGTCTACATCTTCTTCACTGTCAACTTCTGTTTGTCTGGATAGGAGAATAACTATTATTATAGTGAATGCTATAAGGAGACCTATAATAACAAGGCCAATGGGGATTACCATTTCAATATTTGCAGTATCACTCACTTCGTTATAACGATGACTATTACTTTTGTATTGATAATAGTTGGACAGGGCATTGAGGGAGAAGTAAGCCAGATAGGTTATAATTGCAAAAAGCCATGATGATACTTTTGAATATCCTAAAGTCTTACTACGCTTCAATGTCACCACTATTAAGGATATGGCTACAGCGATAGATGAAAAATATAAGATCGTTATAAAAGCATTAGAGAGATATGTTAGGAAGAGATACGCATCAAAGTTGTAACTTTGGATAGAATCTCCTCTGTCAACCCCTAATAAAGTACCCAAAAATTCCCATCTGTATATGAGATTACTGGTGGATAGTAAGATCAACAAAAAAAGCAAACTGCCCCAATATTGCCGACGGCTGATTGTTCCTCTATAATCGAAGAGCATTCGTAAAAATTTATTCTCAAACATAATATTTGTATAGCGATTTAAGGTTCTTTATTTTGTATTATATCTTTTATATAAGCTTTTAACTCTGGAAAAAATGTATTATAACTTTCTTGAATTTCCCGATAATGATTTTCGAAGTCAGAAAAAACAGGAGCATTATCATCAAGGTAATTAGCCCGGTTTTTTAATCTCTCAAAACTTTTTTCTATAAGCCAGTTATACCTGTAGTTGTAGAGCCAGTCTTCTTTTTTCATATACATAAACATTGTACAGAATTTGGATGGGAGAAGCTCGGTGTGTAGTTCGATCTGAGAGTAACACCTTTGAGCAAAAGGTTCCCATCCCTCTTCAGGCTCATTCTGATTGTCAATAGCAAGAAAGTGATCATAAGATACATCCAGAAATGCTCCAGCATATTTCCCTGCGGAAGCTCTGAAGATAGACATTGTTTCTAATGTAACAGGGTGACTGTCTGTAAAAGCATCTATTTTGCGATGTATATGAATGCCATGTTGAATGGCCTCTGGGTATGTTTCTATCTGTCTGCCTTTTACCTGATCGGCTATCATATTTCCAACTAATATATCTGGATTCCCAAATGAGAGATAAGCGTGTGCAAGGAAGTTCATTATTTCTAGATCTTAGGCTACAAATATACATATTTTCTATCATATGTATGAGGTGTTTAACAATTAACCCCTCATTAAGAGGGGTTATTCATCAACTAATAATGAACCTTTATCCTGTCACATCATTTGTTATCATTCTGTTGGATATAATATTCTTTTGTTTATTCGGGTTCTCTATGATATTTACTCCTATTGTTGCGGGAAGCGATCGATAGGCTTCATTAGCATATGGGTTTGGTGGATCCGGTAATCCCTTTATACTGTATTTTACTCTCGGTTTTCCTGTAAAAGTTCTATCAGGATGCCTGTATGTTACAGCTCCGGTCGTTTCGTCATATTTCCATATACCTCCATCAGTATCAGTGTAATTGTAATAATCATCACTCGGTTTTCCATCAGGTTTGATGAATCGGAATGTTGTAGGATCTATATTCTTGGGATCACCTTTCTGCTGTTTACTTATGAGACCTTTGTATGCCAGGTCGTTGAGGAGTGGTTTAAAAGTTACTGTTATTCCTGCATATTGATCATCAAGGAAGTCGTCATATGCTTCAGCAGAACGCGGTAACCTGATACCTAGATTTTTTATTACATGTTTGTCATGTTTACTGCCTGCCAAGCCATTACCTGTAGCTGCCGCCAATCCGATTTTCAATTCCAGAGGTATAGGTACGTCCAGGGTTTGTACAGAAGCTGTTGTTCTAGGTACTTGTTGATCGGTATTATCGCCAAGATTTGCAGGATCTGTAATGGCATTCTCCAGATAGGTAAGGCTCTTTTTATATTCATAATCATAAATAATGGTATCTTTTTTTGTTTCATGCTCTATCATTACCGAAACGAAGAAACCTTCATCACCATTTGGGAACAATTCTACAAAAGCTTTTCTGTAACCTTTATCGCCGGGCTTTTCAAATTCTTTACCTCCACGAATTTTAAAGTAATTTTTTCCTATAGATAATTTTTCTTTTGTATATGCATAATTGCTGACTGTTTTTAATTTAACTCCATAATCATTTATGGTTGATTGAGATACAAGTACAGGGTAACCGCAATATCCTAGCCCCATGCCGGGAGGGCTAAATCCTTGTAGTCTCCGGGCTCCACGTATTGTTACATGATTGGTCATATCTGTACCGGGATCTGGTCTAATATCATTGGCACCTGTGGATGTAAATGCCAGAGGTAGCCCACTAACACGTGACTCTCCCTGGAAACGTAGTTCTTTGAAGTTACCATATGAGTCGAAAGCAACCCCCATGTAGGCTCCCCGTAGTCCTTCCGCTCGATATACATTAGCAGGTGTATTTAGCAAACTTCGGTTATAGGTATAACCTAATCCTGCTCCTGCTGCCCCAATATTAGGAGTTTCTCCTTTAAGGTCTGCATTAAAGAAGAATAATGATAATCCGTCTCCTCCGAAATTCTTTTCATTCTCATCATCATTAAAAATCATATACTCAAATTCGATGAGAATTCCATTTCTCGATTTGAATTTATGATTGTCCAGATATATAGCACCGAATTTATTATACTCATCAGGAGTGAGGATTAGCCCATTCACGTCTGGTTTAGCACTATTCTTTGCTGGGTCTGGCCTTATGACCCCTACGGGAAGGGTAATCTGATTCAAAAAGGATTCCTGATAAGGGAAATCCCCAAAATCTTCATTTTCTTGTGCTATAATGCCATTGGCAAAGAAAATGAATAGTGAAATAGATATATAATATTTATAGAGTTTCATAAAAAGAGTGTTAGAATTGAATTGGACTATTTTACAACAAGGATAATATTGATAAATGATATACCTTCTGTAGGTGGGTTAATTATCTTATATTCGAAAACACCATTTTCATCTATAGTGGAATTACTTGCATCAAAGACGCTGGTGTCCCAATATGAAATGTAATAATAGAGGTCGCCTTCGGCAGCATAAAATGGTATAGAGGCAGGGGCTCCTGTGCTTTTAGCAACAGGTTGTTCAAATTGTTTTTTATATTCTTTATACAATTCGATTCTTCCTTCATATCCACTGTTAGGTGCCTCTACTTTTATAGAAGGCATGTAGAAGAAATTAACACGTCTAACAAAAGAGGATTTCTCCCATTTCTCCCCGTTCCATACATATATACCTTTTTCAAGATTTTTTAGTGGAGCTTCATTTAGGTTATAAACCATAAGTCCTGTATGTCTCTTCTTTTGGGTTGCAATATCACCATCATTTTCATGAACAGTAGAAAAAATATCAAATTTAGTGATATCATTCAAATTTACTCTTGGGAGTAGTAGACCTCCAAGATCTGCAGTTTCCAGTTCATTAGGGTTCGTTTCATTTTTTTTGTCTTTTATGTCCAGTATTGCAGCTTTCTCAGGTTCCAGACTCGAGCCTATTGTAACCTGAGCTTTCAGGTTATATGAAAATATAAATATAAGTACTGCAAGGATGGCTGTTGTCTTTTTCAGTATAGATAGCATTTTTTTATTTTTTAAATTAGACATGGTATAAATGTATTGGGCGCATTTATATCTTTTTTGTATGATCTTATGCAAAATTACTTACTAAAATGTAGGTTTATTTTCTCGTTTTTGACTAAATTTGTGTATTTATGAAACGCTTGTTATTAGTTTTGTCATATCTGACAGTTTTTTTATAGTTAGGTGAGTTATTCTCATAAATGAATTATATGGAGAGTTTTATTCCATATATGATATATTTCTTTTCAAATTATTTTGTCATTAATGCCCATTTATTACCCTTTAAAAAAACACTATGGATAAAATAAATTCCAGAGGGATATTTGTAGAGAAAATATTAAAGGCTATCCCCGATCATATCAAATCAGTCGATTTTCTTGTAGACTTGTTGGGTATTAGTAAAGTATCTGCCTATCGTAGACTGAACTGTCAATTGCCTTTTACATATGATGAAGTCGTAGAAATCTCATCAGAATTGGATATCTCTATAGAAGACATAGTACATGCAGATTCCAGTGATAAAGTAATCTTTATATATCCTAAAAAAGATGAATTCAGTATTCAGAATTTCTTTCTGAATATACTGGAGCATTTTTATGAAAATTTATTAGCAGAAAATAAATCGGGGACTCGTAAGGCTATATTTGCAATGAATAATCTCTGGCTTGTATACACTGTAGGGTCAGATAATCTTTTCAAATTCTTTTATTATAAGTACCTGATACAATCATCTAAAAACCCCCTAAAGATATGTTTGGAAGATATAATAATACCGACAGAGATAATAGAGAAAAAAAATAAGGTGCTTACTCAATTAAAGGATATAAACAACACAATATTTATATTGGATAAACTTATTTATTTTAATACTATAAAGGATATTCAATATTATTATAGAAGAAAACTTATAAATAATAGGGAATTACATCTTATAGCCAGTGACCTGAATGAAATAATAAAACATACAGAACTATTGGCCTTAAATGGAATGCATTTAGGTGTAACTCATTCACTCTTCTTATCATATCTCAATGTATATAGCAATAGTATGTATATAGAATGTGATGAGAAATGTAAAACCTTCTTTTATCAGTATAGTATGCAGCCTCTATTGACAGTTGATAAAAATTTATGCTCGATACATAAAAGAAGTTTAGAGTCTTTAATGAAGAATTCGGTATTGATAACAGCTTCAAATGAAGCAACTCAAATGGATTTTTTTCAACATCAGAAGGAATATATTAGAAATCTGGCTGAAGATAAAGAACTTTATTCTTTGTGATTGTAGCCTTTTACAATAAAAGCACTACGAATAGTAACGCAGTGCTTTAACAAAATTAAAAAAGGCATTTATTGTCCTATGGATAACTTACTTAATTGTTTTATATTTTTCAGGTCTGAATAATCGTATTGATATAGTCCGTCGTCAGCAATACATTATAATGTTAATGTTTAAAACTCATATCTTAACCCGGCACTAAGACCAAATGTCTGGGAGTTCTCAGTACGAATACTAAAAGGTTGATTGTTGTCAAAGAAATAAGAATAACGCGGCTCGAAATACAGTCCCCAATTCTGATAAAATTTGTATGAAATACCTATCGATGCATTTATAGACCATTGTAGTCCGTCTATACTTTCTTTTACGGAAAGTTCGGATGGCGGATTGTTGCCCTGATATACACTTTGAGTTAAATTCATTCTTAGGCCTTTTTCTGCCATACCTCCTGCTGAAGCATATATACTCCAGTTTGGATTATTCCATATATAAACTATGACATTGACAGGAATACCTAAATAGTGTAATTCTTGTTTTGCCCGTGCATGACCGCCATTATTGAATTTTGAAGACAGATAAGTATACATCAGACCTGCTTCAACGCCAATACGATCATTGAGATTTTTACGTACAGAGAGGCCGAATGATATAGGCATAGAGTGGTTTACACTTGAGAATTCTTCATATGAGAGAAACTTGCTGCCATAGTCTTCGGGAGAAGATGCATCTTCTAATGCCGGAGGCAAGGAACTTAAAAAGTCATAGCCTTTTTGTGCTTCACCTCCGATAGAAGAGCTCCCTCCTGAGGAGAAAGATGCTGCTAACAGCCACTTGTCTTGTTTCTTAGTCTTTTCAATCAAAATTTTAGTTGGTTTTTCTTCTTTTCTAATTTCCTTTTTCATCCGAGAAGGGACAGAGTCTGTTACTAGTTGGTCAGGCTCATCATCAGGATCTGCAATTGTGAGAGAATTGCCAATAGTTGCAAGCTGGACACTATCAATCATTAACAGAGAATTTTCAACAGGTTGCGTTGTGCCGGACGAACCATCTTTTTCTGATATTGTCTTACTTGCTTGTTGTGAAATCAACTGGACGCTTCCTGTAGATTTCTTTATTGTTATATTTTGTCTTTCAATTTTTTTCTTTACAGTTTGGTCTTCTTTATCTTTTCCTAATTGTGTCGGTGATGAGATAAAGTCTATAAATTCATTTGTTTGAACAGCCTCGAGGTATAAGCTTTCATCCTTTCCATACGGAAAGAATAAAAGTATAAGTAAGATTGCAGCTGCGGCCGCAGAACCAGCCACCCACCACGCAATTGACCGCCTTTTTGGATTCATGCGTAGTTCTATTTCATCCCAGCAGTCTGCATCAACAGGCATCGTGTGGTTTTCCACTTTTTGCCTTATCAGTTCACTGAAACCGTCAAGTTGACTTTTATACTTTTCTTTGTCTTGCATTTGCATGCGTTATTAAAGATTCCACACTTTTTTGTAAAACTTTCCGTGCTCTAATAAACTGTGAACGGGAAGTGCTTTCGTTGATGTTTAGCATGTTAGCAATTTCGCTATGAGAATATCCCTCAATAGCATACAGATTGAAAACAGTGCGATATCCATTAGGCAACCTGGCTATACAAGCTAATAATTCATTCGCAGAGAGTTGGTCTACAGCAGAAGCTTCTATATTCTCAATAGTATCGTCATACTCATCTATATCTGAACTGAGCCGTAGGGCATCGTTACGCCGAAGGTGCTCAAGGGCTGTTGTTACAAAGACCCGGCGCATCCACCCCTTAAAAGACCCGGCGCCGGAATAAGTGTCGATTTTTGTGAATACTTTTATGAAGCCATCCTGAAGTAAATCTTTGGCCGTTTCCCTATTATTAATATACCGCATACAAACGCTCATCATAGCAGGAGCATGCAACTCGTATAATTTCTTACGAGCCCATGATTCGCCACGTTTACATCCGGCAATTAACTGTAGTTCGTCCATTGGTTTTTACTCTCTATATATTATGATGCAATTTAAAACTGAAAAGTTGCACATTGATCAAATAAAAATAATAACGCTTAGTTTTACATTTTCAAAGTATACTAGGTGTTGAATTAGTAAACCAGAAGCCTGATAGCTAATATACTAAATATAAAGGTGACAAAGGTTACATCTTTTGCATTGTTTTAGCTGTTACCTTTTCTTATTATCTCGTCATGTCGACTGTAAGGAGACATCTCAACGGTTTCCCCAGTATCTTCGGATTTGCAATCCGAAGATATCCTAAATGTGAGGATTTTTACATTTGTCGGATTGTAAATCCGAAAGGCGAGGCAAAAAAGGTGACAAAGGTTACACCTTTTGTATTATTTTAGCTGTTACCTTTTCTTATTCTCTCGTCATATCGACTGCAAGGAGACATCTCAACGACTTTTTTCATAAAATTTAGCTCTGCCGATTTTCAATTCTATTCTTTGCTATGTTTCACTGATTCGCATTACTTAATTAGATAATCTTATAAAAGAATTCTTCTTTTTAAGAAGTTTTTGAATTTGAGAGTTAAAAACAAAGGAATATAAAATAATACTTTCATTGATTTAACTATCTTTGCACCCAAATATATAAAAAACAACTGTTTAATCAAGCAGACATTATTCAACACCTGTTCATTATGAAGAAATATAACCTGATAAACAATATCTTTGGTTGGTTTAGTTTTGCCATAGCTGCTATTGTTTACCTGATGACAATTGAACCTACAGCCAGTTTTTGGGATTGTGGCGAGTTTATTACTTCTGCCTACAAACTGGAAGTTGGTCACCCGCCGGGAGCTCCGTTTTTCATGCTAACCGGAAAGTTTTTCTCATTATTTGCTTCTGATCCTAGTCAGGTTGCTGCTATGATAAACAGTATGTCAGCTTTATTGAGTGCCCTTACCATATTATTCCTGTTCTGGACTATTACACATCTTGCTAAGAAATTAATTTATACAGATACTGAAAAAGAAATGTCTTTGGGACAGCTTATAGCTATTATTGGTAGCGGTTTAGTTGGTGCCCTTACGTATACATTCACAGATACATTTTGGTTCTCGGCTGTGGAGGGTGAGGTTTATGCCTATTCTTCCATGTTTACGGCTCTCGTGTTTTGGCTGATACTGAAATGGGAGAATCGCGCAGGACAGCCCGGTGCTGACAAATGGTTGGTTATTATAGCATATGCGATGGGACTGTCTATTGGAGTCCATTTGCTCAACTTGCTTTGTATTCCGGCTATTGTTCTGGTATATTACTTCAAGAAGGCAAAGGATATAGATGTAAAAGGAACGCTGGTTGCATTAGCTGTTTCTGTTTTGCTTATTGTTATACTCATGTATGGTATTATCCCCGGATTCACAAAAGTCGGCGGATGGTTTGAAATGCTGTTTGTTAATAGCTTAGGTTTTTCATATAATACAGGTGCATTGACTTATATCCTACTGATAATTGTTTCTATTATCTGGGCACTTTATGAAACTCTTTCGCCAAAGGGAAATATGAAAAGGGCAAAAATAGCTGTTCTAATCACTTTAGCGTTGAGTGGGGTTACTTTTATCGGATCAAGTATATTACTTTGGTTAGTACTTATAGCTGCCACTGCTGCTTTTTTATTCTTCTATAAGAAAATAGATCTTAGATTTCTGAATACAACAGTTTTGTGTCTGATGGTTATTCTGGTAGGATATTCCTCTTTTGCACTTATTCCTATCCGTTCAGTGGCTAATACACCAATGGATCAGAACTCTCCGGAGAATGTATTTACTTTGGCCAGTTATCTTAATCGTGAACAGTATGGGGACAGGCCATTGTTTTATGGGAAAACATATGCTTCTACCGAAAAAAGAGACGGTGCATCAGGTAGGATATCTCCTCCGGAAAGCGAAAAGAAAACTTATGATAAAGTTGTAAAGAAATCTCCTGACCAGAAAGATGAATATGTTGTAACCGGTACAATCCCAACTTATGGATATACAAATACAATGCTTCTTCCACGAATGTATTCTACAGAAGACAGGCATTTATTAGGTTATCAGATATGGGCGGATATAAAAGATACATCGGTACAACCTACAATGTTCGAGAATCTGAAATTCTTCTTTACATATCAATTGGATTTCATGTATTTCCGTTATTTCATGTGGAACTTCTCTGGTCGTCAGAATGATGTTCAGGCTGTAGGTAATATGAGTAACGGTAACTGGATAACAGGTATTAGTTTTGTTGATGAGTTGTTAGGACGTGGTCCACAAGATAATTTACCACCGGATATTGCTGAAAATAAGGGCCATAACAAATACTATATGTTGCCTTTGATATTAGGAATACTTGGTATAGGTTTCCAATTGACAAGAGGACGTAAAGGGGAACAACAATTCCTTATAACATTCATGTTGTTCTTCATGACAGGTATTGCGATTATTATATACTTGAATCAGCAACCATTTGAACCACGTGAACGTGATTATGCTTATGCAGGCTCGTTCTATGCATTTTGTATCTGGATAGGATTTGGTGTTGCATTTTTGTGGAGAATCTTCAGTAAATTCCTGCCTAGTCAGATTGCAGCATCTCTTGCTACAGGTCTTTCTCTATTTATACCAATACAGATGGCCGGACAAAACTGGGATGACCATGACCGCTCGGATAGATATACAATGCGCGATTTTGGTATGAACTACCTTCGCGGATGCGAGCCGAATAGTATCCTCTTCTCTATGGGTGACAACGATACATTCCCATTATGGTATGCTCAGGAAGTTGAGGGCTTCCGTACCGATGTGCGGGTTTGTAACCTTAGTTACTTGCAAACAGATTGGTACGTAGATCAAATGCGCCGTCAGGCTTATGATTCGTCGCCACTGCCAATAGAATGGGAAGAAGACAGATATCAGGGTTCTAAAGGTCAGTCGGCATATGTATTGTCCCGTAAAGACATAGAAAGTGTAATAAACCGGGAATTGAAGAGTTCGCAAGATGGGGCCTCTATGTTTGGCCGGATCAATTATAATGAATATTATGATACAGCCGCATATAAAGATACTATGTCAGTAGACGAAGTACTTGATATACTAAAAACAAAAGATAATTATACACCTCGTAATCCATTTGGTATCGATAAGGGCGTAATTATACCTAGTAGTATCTTTAAGATGAATATAGATGAGTCCAAGGTAGATTGGAAGACTCTGGGGGCTACTCCTAAGCGTGAATTTATATTCGATCTTGGAGATAATAAAGGTGGTATATACAGACAGGAAATGATGATATTGGATATGTTGAACAATATCAATAAAGATGACTGGAAGCGTGGTATATACTATGCTATGACAATAGGAGAGCCGCCATTGAAGTTGACAGACCAATCAGTAAAAGAAGGTATTATATGCCGTATCACTCCGGGAATTGTAGACAGTACCGGTGTAAATACAGATGTAATGTTTGACAATATGGTCAATAAATACAAATATGGTGGTATTGAAAATCCTAAAGTATACCTGGATGAAAATAACCTGAGAATGTGCCGCACTTTCCGTCTGATGTTTGGTGATTTAATCACTGCATTATTGGAAAAGGGTGATAATGAGAAAGCTTTGATAGCTCTTGATACATGTATGGAAAAGATTCCTGGTAATACAGTTCCTAGAAGCGGAGAGTCAGTTATTTTTGCTGAAGCATACTATCAGCTTGGACAGCCGGAAAAGGCTCAGAAGATAATTGATGAGATACTCTATAGAACAAATGGCTCACTGCAATGGTATGCAAGTATGAAACAGATAGATATGATTACTTGTAGTTCTGATATTCGTGATTATTTGAATAATGAGATTCAGATATTGGATGTTTATCAACGTTACGACAGAGCTAAATATAAGGCTATGCTTGATAAGCTCATGTTACTTACAGATAAATTCCTTAGCAATGGAGTGAGTTTCAGCGAAAGCAGGCATCCTTTAGACTATCTGATGCGTGTAACTATGAGAGGTTTCTACTTATCAGGGGAAGACTCTGTTGTTGAGAGAGAAGAGCATGAGATGGCAAACCGTATTGGTGAACTTATGCAAAGGTATAATCCAAGACTTTTACAAAAATATAGAAATTAATATAAATAGATGAACACGGATTTTCATGATCTCATGAAAATCCGCTTGTTTGTGAATGTTCGTCATGTTAATTGAACAACCTCCTATTATATATCGCATGCTCTTTCCCGGAGCTATATGGCGAAAACCTATAAAAGGTCAAAAGACTGTTTATCTCACATTTGATGATGGACCTATACCTGAAATTACACCGTGGGTATTGGACTTGTTAGATGAATATAACATTAAGGCAACGTTTTTTTGTGTTGGAGATAATGTTCGTAAGCACCCCGAAATTTATAAGATGGTACTCAACAGGGGACATCGTGTAGGCAATCATACTTTTAACCATATACAAGGCATACGAAAGTTTTCGAAAAGATATCTGGAAAATACCAGACTGGCTTCTGAATATATAGAATCAGATATTTTCCGCCCACCCCATGGACACATGCGTATCCCTCAATTTTTTACATTACGGCGCTATTACCAGATTGTGATGTGGGATGTCGTGACTCGTGACTATAGTAAACTGATGACCCCGGAACAAGTATATGAAAATGTGAAGAAATATACGCGTGACGGTTCTGTTATAGTGTTCCATGATTCCTTGAAGGCTGAAAGGAATATGAAATATGCTTTGCCCAAAAGTATAGAATGGCTGAAAGAACAAGGCTATTCGTTTAAGTTGCTGTGATTCGTTTCGGAAGATATACATAATAAATCTTCTGTTCTTTATCATATTAAAAACTGGTATCCCATATAAAAATTGTATTTTTGTGGAATATTGATCTTTCAGAAAATGATATTAGAACGTTTATCCATCCTTAATTATAAGAATATAGAGCAAACTGAATTGAATTTATCTTCTAAGATAAATTGTTTTTTAGGTAGTAATGGTATGGGGAAAACGAATCTTCTGGATGCCATATATTATCTGTCATTCTGTAAGAGTTACAATAATCCGATCGATTCACAGAATATTCGTCATAGCGCTGATTTTGCTGTAATACAAGGATGGTATTTAATGAATGATAAACAAGATGAATTCTTCTGTAGTCTCAGGCGTAAACAAAAAAAGCAATTTAAGCGTAATAAGAAAGAGTATGAGCGCTTATCTGGTCATATAGGTTTACTACCTCTGGTGATGGTTTCTCCTTCCGATACGGATCTGATAAATGGCGGTAGTGACGAACGCCGTAAATTTATTGATCTTTTTCTTTCCCAATTCGATAAAGAATATCTGCATTCCCTTATTCGCTATAATAAGGCTTTGCAACAACGAAATGCCTTGTTGAAAACCGATGGGCATATAGATGAGACACTTTTAGACCTGTGGGATGATCAGTTGATAGATGAGGGAAAAATTATCTATTCAAAAAGAAAAGATTTTATAGATAAGTTTATTCCAATTTTTCAAAAATTCTATGATTTTATATGTTCATCAAATGAAAAAGTAGAGTTGAAGTATGAATCTCATTTCGATGATACTGATTTTTCACAACTGCTAAAGCAAAGGAGAGAAAGGGATAAGATACTTGGATATACTACTGTTGGTATACATAAGGATGATCTGGATATGCAAATGGATAGTTATTCGATGAAAAGGGTTGGATCTCAGGGGCAAAACAAAACTTATGTGGTTGCTTTAAAATTAGCTCAATTCGATTTTCTCAGAAAGGCTACGGATACAACTCCTATCTTATTATTGGATGATATATTTGATAAACTGGATTCGTCAAGAGTAGAAAAAATTATTACATTAGTACTTGATAAAGACTTTGGTCAAATATTTATAACAGATACTAACAGGGAACATCTTGATGATATTCTCTCCAGTACAAATAGTGATTATCACCTTTATGAAGTAACTAAAGGAGAAGTAATACAAAAGAACATTGCTATATGAGAAAACGAAATACGGAAAGTATAGGCGAAGTTCTGAGGCAATTCTTTGAAGAGAACCAGTTTTTTAAGAGAAAATTTGCCGAAAGTAGGGCTGTTACAGGTTGGTCAAAACTGCTTGGCCCAATGATAACGTCTTACACAACCAATATCTATTTGCGTAATGGTGTGCTTTACGTTTCACTTAGTTCATCTGTATTACGTTCAGAATTACTAATGGCAAAAGATAAACTAATAAATAAGTTGAACGAACATGCGGGCATGTATGTCGTTAATGATATTATATTCAGATAATTTTATGGAAATAAAACCCGAGACATTCAAAACTACTTTACCCGTGCAGATTCGCTTTAGTGATATCGATGCTCTGGGACATATAAATAATAACGTATATTTCAGCTATTTTGATCTTGGTAAGACAAGCTATTTTGATGTCATAAAGCCTACAACTGTCAGTTGGATAGACGGGTTGATAGTTGTAGCACATATAGAAACGGATTTCTTTTCTCCTATCTACTATAAAGAGGCTATTGCTGTAGAAACCAAAATAGTAAAGCTTGGAGATAAAAGCGGAGTCTTTCTTCAGCAAATAAGGAATACAAAGAATAATGAAATAAAATGTCGTTGCCAGTCAGTTTTTGTTACTTATAATGCTGAAACTCAATCCTCGATGCACATACCTGATGTATGGCGTGAGGCTATATCAAAATATGAAGGTATGAGCTTATAATTCAGCATTAGATATCGCCGAATTCTTTTGCGTATCTTACCATTCCTTTTACATTATTCAAACTGTCTTCTACTAATTCGAGAGCCATAAATGCATCATCAGGGATATTAAATGGGGCTTTTATAGACCATTTCTTTGCAGGTTTGAATCCGAATCGAGGATAATAATCTTTATGTCCTAACACGATAACGGATTTATATCCCAGTTCTTTCGCTTTATCAAGTCCATATTGTATGAGTTGACTACCTATTCCCTTATTTTGTTGATCCGGGACTACTGCTATAGGTGCAAGTGAAAGACTCACTACTTCTTTATCAGTATCTACGATATAAATTTCTGTGAATAGGATTGCTCCAATGATTTTATCTTCTATTGTTGCTACTAACGATAGTTCAGGTACAAAAGCATTACTCAGGCGTAATCTGTCAGTAAGACGTGCTTCATCTTTTCTGTTGAAAGCCGCGGAATTAACAGCATATACAGAGGGATAATCATTAATGGTTTCTTTCCGGATTTCGATGACTTTGTTTTTCATTATAGTAAATGTAAGATTATCAGATGTCTAAAGGTAATAAATTCTGATTAGATAGGAATGAACTGATAAATCTTTTATCAGTAAATATTATATTATTAAAAAAGAATTACCTTTGTGCCCGGATCATTAACAGAATTTTCAAAACACAATTTTCTAGAATTAAATTAAAATCATTGACATTTATGAAGAAATTATTTTTTGTTTTATTTACAATAACAGCAATGTTTGCATTTACAGCATGTGGTAGTGACGATGAGAAAGAAGCTGTAACTTTTACCTCTGATTGTAAACAGACTGTAGAGTTGAAAGGCTTTAAAGATCAAGTTGTGACAATTCCCGAAGTCAGTGCTTCTTTAGAAGATTTACTTAAAGTTAGTGCTACAGGTTATGATGGTACAAGGATTTCGACAGGTGAACTGAACTTAGGTAAAGTCACTGCAAGTGTAACTGGACTGAGAAATGGTGTTGTATTAAAAGATTTCAAAGTGAAAATAAATGGTGTTGAACAATCTTTTGGAGACATTACTGTAGCTGATATAGATTTATATACCAATAAACATATAGATTTTTTTAAGAATTCATTTACCAGAATGGTTAATCAACATACTCTGAAAATAAATGTGACATTTACTCCATCTGAAGATATTCCTGCATCAGATAATTTGAAGCTGGAACTTAATTTTAACGGTAAATATACTTATTGGAAAAAGATATAAATATAAACCTATATAAAAAGAAAAAGACCATACTTGTAAATGAAGTGTGGTCTTTTTTATTTCTAGATATTCTTTTATTCTTATTTATACCCAAACTTGTTTTCAAAGTTTGCACCAAGCTCATTCAGAAAATATAGTGTGCTTTTGCGAGTGTTGGTTTTTATTTCAAGGTGATTATTATCTTCAAGAGCTTTGTCTGTAATAAAGTCTTCTGCACGTATTACACGTGATAATAGATTTCCCTTACCTGAATTTTCGTATAAATATGAAATATCAATTATTTCCAATACACATTTATCCTGGAAGATAAATCCGTTTACGCGATATCGCATAATCATTTTCTCCCTTTCTCCTTTTGAGTTAGCAGGTAATAAAAGTTCTATTCTCGACTTAGCTATAAATTCTTTATTATCCAGATTGTATCTGATACTGGAGATAAATGGATCTTTTCCATAATTTATACCTGCCCATTCTTTTAATAACTTATAATTATCTTCAGCTGATAATCCCGATTTGAGAGGAATTTCCTTCATGAAGATTACTTTTTCCTCAAGAACAGGAACTTTGGTGAATTGCTCACCCTGTTTTACTACCTGTGAAAAACACGTGATGGATAGGAGGCTGCATGTAATGTAAAGTAGAATTTTTTTCATAGCTGGGCCTTTTTGAGTTATACAAATATAGAAATATATTTATATAACTCAAAAGCTATACAAAATTATCTTTGCCTTATGATTGTATTGCTACCAGATGGTTTTTTAATGTATTGGAGTACATTTCCAGCATTTTATCGAAGACAAAGTCGTAATCGATGTAATCCAGGTCAATCTTCTTAATTTGCTTATCCAGATAGTCTTTAAATTCATCTACCTGCTCCGGAGTATATTTGTCACTAAATCTGGTTTCTTTATTAAAAAGATCATGAGCCATATAATTACAAGGGAATATTTCGTAATTACGATGAATTTCTTTATCAATTATATGTGCAGCTATTTCGGGTTGTATACGTTTGTCCGGTTCTGTTATTTTGTCAAGCTCCGGATTTATACAATTTCCAAAACGGAAAATAACATTTCCTTTTTTTCCTAAAATACCAATTTCCATATTTAGTAAGTCATCCCGCTGAGTTTTCTTGAAATCAGGATTATCCCTTTTTTGTTGAAATTCCTTTGCTTTCAGATAGTCACAAGGATCATACTCATAGGAAATAGATAATGGGATCAGGTTTAATTCTTTCAAACTTTCTATAAATGGTTTATCTTCAGGATATAGTGCTAACATCTTCAAAAGGCTATCCTGTGTTCTGTCATCTGAGTTTTTGGCACGTCCTTCGCGCTGTGCTATCCACACCGATTCTTTCTTTTCAGAGATAGCGTAATGTATATATTCAGACATGTGTTTAGAGGCTATGAGCCTTTCTTTGATGGATAATCCTCTTCGTACTATAAAGCTTTTATTTAAGCGTACCAGCTTATCTATCCATGGGTGGATAAGAAGATTATCTCCAATTGCTATTTCGGTAGTAGCGAATCCTTTTTCGTGACGCAGAATATTAAGTAAACCTGCATCCAATACAATATCCCGATGGTTAGACAGGAATAGATGTTCTACAGATTTGTCTATGGTCTCCCACTTATCAAGTAGCATGCTGTCCGAAACCTTCATTCCCAGCATTTTTACAACCGGATAAATCATCTGTGATTGAAACTGCTCTTTGGTTTCATATTTAGACATTTCGGCAGAGAATTCGTCCCAATTGATATCAGGCATAATATATCTGACTGCATGCTGAAATCCGGGATCTACTAATATATCCTGAATGGCTTGTTTCACCTCGTGGTCGTAAAGAGGTGCAATATCATCAAATTTGTTACTCATGGTATCAATTTACATTAAATTCGTTTTCTATAATCTCAGTTAAGACTTCAGTAATGTTTAAACCTGCAGCAGCTATCTGCTGGGGTATAAAACTGGTCTGAGTCATGCCCGGAACAGTGTTTACTTCTAATAAGTAAGGGGTATCTCCAGAGATAATATAATCGACTCTGATTATACCTTTGGCCCCAACCAAACCATATATTTTACGAGTTAGCCGTTGTATTTCATCAGTCATATTCTTTGATATACGTGCAGGAGTAATTTCTTCTACCTGTCCTTCATACTTTGCATTGTAATCAAAGAATTCATTAGGGGTAACTACTTCTGTTAGAGGTAAAACTACCTCCTTGTCCTTTGTTTTATAACATCCGCATGTAACTTCCGTACCTTGAATAAAGCTTTCCATGATTACATCCGGAGTTTCTCCAAATGCAATATCAATAGCCTTTTGTAACTGGTCTATAGATTTTACTTTAGTTGTTGCAAAACTTGAGCCTCCTGTATTAGGTTTAACAAACATAGGAAAACCTAGTGATTCGGCAATATCGTTAATATTATATTTAGAACCTTTATTCAAATATAAAGAATTAGCAACTTTTATGCCAAAATTTTTGAGATAATTATTGCATATAAACTTATTCATTGTTAAAGAAGATGCAATCATTCCACAAGTAGAGTAGGGAATATCGAGCATATCAAAATAACCTTGTAGATGTCCATCTTCACCGGGTGTACCATGTATGATAATGAAGGCAAAGTCAAATTTAATCTTTTCTTTGTTGGATGGATGCACAAAACTGAAATCATTTTTATCAACAGGATATTGCTTTTCATCAATATCTATGCTCCAACCTTCTTTTACTACTTTAACTTTATATATGTTGTATCTCTCTTTATCTAAAAAAGAATATACACTAGCCATACTTTTAGCAGAAACAATGATTTCGGAAGAATATCCTCCCCAAACAATAGCTATATTACGTTTCATTTTAATCTAAATAGTTATCGTATTTCTAAATATCTCTATAGGCAATGTAGCCACGCCATTTTTCAAGAAGTTCGTTCATATCAGGTGGTATGGGAGACTCGAATAAGAGTTCTTCTCCTGTACGGGGATGTACAAATCCCAAAGTCTGAGCATGTAATGCTTGTCGTGGGCATATATTGAAGCAATTTTGTACAAACTGTTTATATTTAGAGAAATTCGTTCCTTTCAGAATTTCATTTCCTCCATAACGTTCATCATTGAAGAGGGTGTGACCTATATGTTTCATATGCACACGTATCTGGTGTGTACGCCCTGTTTCAAGTCTGCATTGAATCAATGTAACATATCCCAAGCGTTCCAAAACTTTGTAATGTGTAACTGCTGGTTTTCCATAGTCTCCATCAGGAAATACAGTCATCAGCATCCGGTCTTTAAGGCTGCGGCCTATATTACCTTCTATGCGTCCTTCATCTTCGTTTATAATACCCCATACTAGCGCCACATATTGACGTTTTGTTGTTTTATTGAAAAACTGGGCTGATAGGTGAGTCTTGGCAAAGGCATTTTTTGCAACGAGGATCAGTCCAGAGGTATCTTTATCTATCCTGTGAACTATTCCCAAGCGAGGATCTTTCGGATCGTAGTCCGGTGTGTCTTTAAGCCTGTATGCTATAGCATTGACCATTGTTCCCTGGTAGTTGCCAAATCCGGGATGTACCACCAATCCGGGGGCTTTATTGATAACCATAAGGTCATCGTCTTCGTAAACGACGTCGAGGGGTATATCTTCGGGTATAATCTCCAGTTCGCGTGGAGGGCGATTCATTACCACAGAGATAGTATCGAGGGGCTTAATCCGGTAATTAGATTTTACAGGAACATCATTAACCAGAATGCAATCGGCTTCAGCTGCCTGCTGAATGCGGTTACGTGACACACCAACGATATGCATCGCCAGATATTTATCTACACGTATCATTCCCTGCCCCTTATCAGCTACAAACCGATAATGTTCATAAAGTTCGGAATTTTGTTCTTCTGCAAAATCGTCTTCCGAAATATCTTCGATATCATCGAATGAGTCATCAATCATTATTCAAAAAAAGATTTTTCAATATCCTGTGAATCTGTTTGGTCAGAAATACTGTCATCTTCTGATGACTCGCCTCCGGCACCCACTGTCATTTGTAAGGCAGCCCCTTTTGGTATTTTCTGATTAGGAGTGAGTTGTTTCCCTTTATAAGAAATTGAGATAACCAATCCTTTGTAAGCAGCAGGTACTTCTTGAATTGTTATTTTAGAAAAGCCCAGTGAATTAAGTTGAGCTTCTGCTTGGCGTCGCGAGTAATCTTTAAGTTCAGGTACGGCTACCATCTGCTCGCTTTTAGCTTTTATAACGAGGAACACAGTGCGCCCTTTTTTTACTTTCGATTGTTCTTTCGGTATCTGCTCTATAATAGAGCCGGGTGCTGCACCTTCTGCCTGATATATAGAATCACTTATTTCATATTTTAGATCAGATGAGGATAGTATTCCTGATGCTTCTTGCACTTGCAATCCTTTAACGGTGGGAACTGTGATCGATTCGTTATGTTTTGTGTAAAAGTTTAGAAGAATCAATACAATGACTACAAGTACAACAACTGCACCTGCCATAAGTAATAGATTCTTAAAATAAATATTTTTCAATAATCTTAATATGATATTTTCTTTCTTCATATGTACTTATTCTTATCGAACAGAGGTACAAAAATATTAAAAAAATGTGTGTTTCATTTCTTTTACAACACATATTTAAGTTATAATAAGATAAATGAAAAAGGATAACTACATTTTGGTAGTTATCCTTCTCATATAGAATTGAATATAACTTGGCTTGATTATTCAGATTTAGATATCGGGATTTGGCGTTTTACTCCCTGACTCAACGAAATCATTGTTTCGGTAGCAACAACACCTGGGATATCCTGTATTTTATTGTTAAGCAAATCCATTAAATGCTCATTATCTCTGGCATAAAGCTTGATAAGGATTGTATAAGGCCCTGTTGTAAAATGAGATTCAACTATTTCTGGTATTTTGTCTAGTTCAGGTATTACTGTTTTATACATCGAACCTCTTTCGAGTTTAACTCCTATATATGTACAAGTATTATAACCTAAGACTTTTGGGTTAACAAAATAACCGGAACCAACAATCACATCCATCTCTATCATACGTTGTACACGCTGATGGATGGCAGCACGAGAAACACCACACTCAAGTGCCACATCCTTGAAGGGAATCCTGGCATTCTGAGAGATGATCTCTAAAATCTTTTTATCAAGTTTGTCAATTTTTTGCATAATATGAGCTTTTTATCGTTATTGCATCTCAAATATATGATATTTTTTACAATTAACATGCTTTTTGCTCTGAAAAATAGAAATGTTCTGCCAAATTATTATCTGATACGGCTTTTTTAACTAATTATCCTGCAGGTTTCGGATTAACTTCAAGTAACTCTACTTCGAAAACAAGTGTAGAGAAAGGTTTGATTTTTTCACCACCTCCACGTGCTCCATATGCTAGGTCGTATGGAATATAAACAATCCATTTCGATCCGGCAGGCATTAGTTGTAATGCTTCTGTCCATCCTTTTATTACCCTGTTTACATTGAATGTTGCTGGTTCTTTTCTTTCTACAGAACTATCAAACACTGTACCATCAAGAAGCGTACCGTGGTAGTGCACTTTTACTACATCAGATTCTGTTGGTTTAGGACCATTACCTTCTTTTATTATTTTATACTGTAGTCCGTCAGGAAGAGTAACTACTCCTTCTTTTGTTTTATTCTCTGCAAGGAATTTCTCACCTTCAGCTATCTGAGAAGCATATTCTTTTTTCAAATCTTCTTCTTGTCTGGCTTGCGCTTTTGTCTGAGCTTCCTGCATTTTCATATTAAATACAGTAGAAGGATCACTAACGGCAAATTTACCATTTTTCATAGCTGTTGCCATTGCTGCAAGGAAGATGTCATTGTCGAATTTTTCTTTTGCATTAGCACCATAGATCTGTTGGATCATACCGGGCATCATCTGTTTTGCAATCTGTCCGCCTACCGATACACCAGCCATATATGCTGATTTTGATTCCGGAGCACTTAAGCTTTCTTTTACTCCATTCAGGAATTCTGAGATATTTCTGTTATTTGCTTTTACTACAGAGTCTATTTTAGTCTTCATTTCTTTTTCTAATGCAGTTTTCTTCTGTGCATCAGCCTCTGCTTGTATTCTTCTCATGTAATCACCTTTCACTACCATGGTATCACTAACAACACCTAATTGTTGGAGGTGCATAGAAAGTCCCTGCTCATATAGGCTGGCACCAAAAGCATAAGAAAGAGTGTCAAGATCTGTCTTAAGAGAAACGTTTGTCGAAACATTTCCTCCACAAGATGTAAATAAAGCTCCGAAAGCAACAAAAGTGCAAAGAGCCACAACTTGAATTTTTTTCATTTTTTTTACTGAATTATTATTTAACAATATCTAAAATTTCCACTTCGAATATTAATGCAGAATTGGGCTCTATCATTTGACCTGCACCTGATTTACCATAAGCCAGGTTTGAAGGAATAAATAATTTCCACTTAGAACCTACAGGCATTAGTTGTAATGCTTCAACCCATCCCGGAATTACCTGATTAACACCAAATGTTGCAGGCTGTCCACGTTCAACAGAACTGTCGAATACTGTGCCATCGATAAGTGTACCATGGTAGTGACATTTTACCTGATCAGTGAGGACCGGAATTGGACCATCTCCTTTTTTCAGTATTTCATATTGTAATCCGCTAGGTAATGTTACTACTCCCGGTTTATTTTTATTTATAGCTAAGAATTCTTCACCGGCTTTTTGGTTAACTTCCAATCTTTCATCTTGTAACTTAGAGAAATAGTCATTCATTACTTCTTTAGCTTCCTCATAACTCATAGCAGGTGTGGTTTCATTGATAACATCTTTCATCCCTTTTAGAAAGGCTTCGAAATCAACATTTTTGATGCCTGAACTTAGAAAGTTATTTCCAATGCTTAAACCTAAAGCGTAACTGATTTTATCCATATATTTTTTGTTTTATTTATTAGCCTTGTAAATCAATTTGATATGGATCAAATTATTGAGGCTAACAGTTTAATTGAATTTGCCAACAAAAGTAATTCTTTTCATGATACTTTAATAAAATTTACCCTTTAAAAAACTATATTTGTACGTGATACTTACATTTTTTAATAGTTTATGAAACATATTGTCGTTTTAACAGGAGCTGGAATGAGCGCAGAGAGTGGAATAGCTACTTTTCGCGATTCAGGCGGGCTTTGGGAGCAATATGCTATAGAGGATGTTGCAACGCCCGAAGGATTCCGGCGAGATCCTGAATTAGTACTTAATTTTTATAACGAGAGACGCAAGGCTGCGTTTGATGCAAAACCTAATCTTGGTCATATTGGCTTGGCTGAAATGGAGGCTGATTATAAAATTTCTATTATCACACAAAATGTTGATGACCTGCATGAAAGAGCAGGTAGTACGAATGTTATTCATTTGCATGGAGAGTTAAGCAAAGTGCGCTCTACAATGGATCCGTCATTGATCTATACGCTTACTACGGATAACTCTGAAATTCATATGGGTGATAAGTGTGAGAAAGGTTCTCAACTACGTCCTCATATTGTTTGGTTTGGAGAAGCGGTACCTATGATTGAAAAAGCGATGAAGGTGGTGCAGACTGCTGACTATCTGGTTGTGATTGGTACATCGCTGAATGTCTATCCGGCAGCCGGTTTGCTGAATTATATAGAGCCGGGTATCCCTATCTTTTTAATAGATCCAAATGAAGTAAAAGCAACCCAAAAAGGAATTCACTTTATACACAAAGGCGCATCAGATGGTGTTGCCGAATTGCGCGAACTTCTTAAATTTTAATAATTGAAATGTTTTTTAGATTTATTACTCTGTCTTTTTTATGTTTGTTTTCGCTGATTGGTTCAGCACAGGTCGTTTTTAACGAATATAGTAGTTTATTTACTGTTCCGGCAAATTATACAATAAGGTATACTGATAGTCCACCTATAATAGATGGCCATATAAATGATGTGGTTTGGGGAAATGCGTCCTGGACAGACTATTTTCAGGATATTGAAGGTGATATCAGGCCAAAACCCTATCATGAAACACGTGTAAAGATGTTGTGGGATAACTCAAATCTTTATATAGCAGCAGAGTTGAAGGATCCACATGTTTGGGCTACATTAACCAAAAGGGATGAAATAGTGTTTTTTGATAATGATTTTGAGGTTTTTATCGATCCGTTGAATAGTGCTCATAATTATTTTGAGATTGAAGTAAATGCTCTGAATACCATATTTGATTTGTTCTTGTATAAGCCATATCGAAACGGAGGATCAGCACTATTTAGCTGGGATAGTCAGGGTATGCAACATGCTGTTCAAATTCAAGGTACTATTAATAATACTAATGATGAAGATACTGGATGGACGGTAGAAATGGCTATTCCATTTCGGGCACTAACTATGGGTAATGAGGTGAATGTACCTAGGGAAGGAAGTTTATGGCGGATAAATTTTTCCAGGGTTCAGTGGGAAACCGAGATAATCGATGGAAAGTATATAAAACGTAAAGATGTTAAAGGAAAGGTATTGCCCGAAAATAATTGGGTGTGGTCTCCTCAAGGTGTTATCGATATGCATCGCCCTGAAAGGTGGGGCTATCTTTTATTTACAAAGAATGGGGTAAACAATCAATCTCAATTTGAATTACCATATGGTGAGAAACAAAAGCAATACCTGTGGCTCATCTACTACAAGCAACAAGATTATAGACATAAAAATAAGAGGTTTGCTAAATCTTTGGGCGAATTGGGATTAAGTGATCTAAACATTGATATCGATGGGAAGATGAACGAATTGATCTTGATCTCTACGGATCACAGGTTTGATATAATGATCAAAGATGAGTTAGGTAAATTTGTATCCTTAAATGAAGAAGGATTAGTCACAAATTAAAATATTTAAAATATGCGTAAGTTCTATTTGTTAACCTTATTATTTCTGCCTTTTCTGTTGGTAGGTTGTAATCAAAAAACAGATGCTAAAAAAAATGATGAGTCGATTTATAAACACTGGGTGTGGGTGAATCCGCAAGAATCGGATAAAGAGGATGAATTAGCAGCCAGATATAAGAAATATCATGAAGCAGGTATTGTCGGTATTTTTTTCGAAGCCGATAGCGAAAAGCATTACAAAGCAGCAAAATCTCAAGGTTTGGAAGCACATCGTTGGATGTGGATCATGAATAGGGGAGATGCCTTAAAGACTCATCCGGAGTGGGCTGCTGTAAGTAGGAGTGGAGAATCTTGTGCCGATCATCCACCTTATGTTGACTATTACCGCTGGATGTGTCCTTCACGTCCTGAGGTGGCTGACTTTTTAGTAAAAGATGTAGAGAATACTTTATCTAAAGATTATGTAGATGGCATACATATGGATTATGTGAGGTTTAGTGATGTTATATTAGCTGTTAACTTATGGGCTGTATATGATATTGTACAAACTCAGGAGTTGCCCGAATACGACTTTTGTTACTGTGATGTTTGCAAGGCTAAATTCAAAGAAAAATATCATAAAGATATAGATTCTATACAATATCCGCAGGAGAACCTTTCGTGGAAATCATTCAGATATGATGCTGTAACAAATATTGTGAACCAGATAGGTGAAGTTGCAAAAGCTCATCACAAACCACTCACTGCTGCGGTTTTCCCTACTCCGGATGTTGCGAAGCGATTGGTTAGGCAGGATTGGACTAACTGGCCGTTGAATGCTGTTTATCCAATGATTTATCATGGGTTTTACAAAGAAGATGTCCCATGGATAGGCGATGCAGTAAAGCAGGGACTTCGGGGAATAGATGGACGTTTTCCTCTTTATGCCGGATTGTATATGCCGGACTTTAAGAATAATCAGGAATTGGAAGAAGGAATAAAGTATGCTCTTGATAACGGTGCTTCCGGTGTATCTATATTTGGAAATGTTACCGATGAAGTGTTGGCTATTCTGAGTAAGTACAGAACAAAATAGATATAATATTTTATTATGAGAATAATAAGGGAGTAAGGATTAAATATTCTTACTCCCTATTTGTTTTTTACTTAAATGACTCATACTTACACTTATATTTTGCGTTAAAAATAAAATATACGTATAAATCTTATTTAAATCAAAATTTAATATCTACCTTTATAAGGTTGAATTAACAATTATGAAAATACAAACTTTAATGCATTCAAGCTGAATAAACTATTCAAAAGATGTTACCATAAAATCTACTTATTTTATAGCAACGACAATTACCAATATTTACGTCCAGAATAACTTATTAACGAACAAACTTACTACAAATGAAAAAACTATTTTTCTTTTTGACTGTGGCTACCGTATTATTTGCCTCCTGTAGCAGCAGCGATGAATCCGATCCTGTGGATAATGGAAAAACTTATAAAGTAAAATTTAATGTATCAAACTTTACATCTGACATTTCTTCGCTGAAAGCTGAAAACACTGATTACTGGCCTACATCAAATTATTGCCAATATGCGATCTATAAAGCGAGTGGAGAATTGGTGAAATCTAAGCTTATGGAGACTGGATCATTTGATCCTGCTAATGTTGAAATTGAAGGGGAAGTATCAGCTGGAAATTATTGGATAGCTATAGTGTCAGCATCCAGCTTTAATAATATGCCTGTAGTTCTGGCTGATTTGTCTAATATTAATACAGATTATTGCCTTGGAAATACATGGATTTCGAGAGGACATGACAATGTGGGTATTTATTATGAAAAACTTGCATTTACTGCTGGAGAGAGTGCTACCGAAGTGAATGATGTTGTGCTTAACCCTATGTGGTCTCATCTGAATATCAAAGTATCAGATGCTGATGTATGTTATTTACCAGAAGGGACAACTTATGTTCAATGTGTGGTTAGCCCTTACTACTATGGATTCAGATTGAAAGATGGGGTTTCATCACAAAAATATGAAGCTAGCCCAGGTTTAGGTAGTGATCTTCCAGTACCTGTAGCTAAGTTCCGTTCAGAAGGAGGTATGGAAAGCATAATTGTTTCTTACACCAAAGATGCTACTGTAAAATTTGTATGTATGACAAATAATGGAACAGTTCTGAGTGAAAAAGTGATATATACCGGAGATATTGAAAAGGGTAAATATATAACATTTAACGGAAGTTTGGGTAGTATTGAATCAAACGCTTCATTTAATTTATCTTTAGCAGACTTAACGGATGGAGGAGTAATTCCTTTCAATTAATAACCTTTACAAACTATTTATAATATGAAAAAGTTATTTTTCTTTTTATTTGCAACTATCTTGTTCGCATCTTGTAGCAGCGATTCAGATGATGCTACTATTCCAGAAGGAAAAACATACAAAGTTACATTCAATGTTTCAACTTTTGAAGTATATGCCCGGCCTTTAAAGGCGGAAACGCATAGTAATTATTGTTATTATACCATATATGAAAAAGAGAGTGGAAAGGCTGTTGCACGTAATGTAATGAAAACTGAAGCTGGACAAATTACAGAGGAAGTAGCAGCTGGAAATTACTATATTGCCATTCTCTCAGTTCCGTCTACGATTACTTCACCTGGTCCTGGAGCACCTTGGAGTCCTTGGGATTCTGACGTTAATCTGGATGATTTCAATTTTTATTCCGACTATTTTGAAGGTGTTGGTTGGATCAATTATGGTAGAGACAATCTATATGCATATTATGAAAAAGCTAGTTTTTCTGCTGGTTTGACAAATAATGTGAAAATGGATATTACATTACAACCAATGTGGTCTGTAGTAGATATTGAAGTTACTGATGCAGATATATGTTTTTTACCTGAAGGTACAAATACAATCGAATGCACAGTAAATCCTTTTTATTATGGATTTAGTATTGCCGAAGGTATTCCATCGAAGAGCTATGAAAATGTTGCGATACCGGAGCAATCGCGAACTGCTACTTCTGATACTAACTTTAGAACAAACAAGAGGCTGTCTGGTAAGGTTGTATCTGCATCGAAGGATGTTACTGTAAAATTGGTATTTATAAAACGAACAGTATCCAGCACCGAAATATTAGGTGAGAGGGTAATTTATAAAGGTGACTTTGAAGGAGGTAAGAATATTACTCTCAAGGGAACCTTAGGTAAATTTGCATCCAGTGCTACATTTAATCCGACTTTAGGCGAATTGACAGATGGAGGAGTAATTCCTTTCAATTAATATCCTTTACAAACTATTTATAATATGAAAAAACTATTTTTTGTTTTATTTGCAACTATTTTGTTCGCATCTTGTAGCAGTGAGTCAGACGATACTACTGTTCCTGAAGGAAAGACCTACAAAGTTACATTCAATGTTTCAAACTTTGATATGGAGACAAAACCGTTAAAGGCCGAAAGCTTGGGACAAGCCCTTTATTATACTATCTACGAAAAAGAGAGTGGAAAGGCTATAAAGTTCAGATATCATAATCGTTCTGCCGGAAATGCACAGGTAGTAGAAGATCTTCCTGCCGGAAGTTATTATATAGTTTTTATTTCTGCCTATAGAGCACTCGATGGTATAAATATAAATTGGACTGAAGATCCTGACGGGGCTAATGTTGATATAACAAATTTAAACTTTTATACCGATTATTGTTACGGTTCTACTTATATAGCATATCCGGCTTATAAACATTATGGCTTATATTACGAAAAAGTTAGTTTTACTGTTGGCGTAGGTAATGAAGAAGTAAATAAAGATGTTGAGTTACAGCCCAAGTGGTCAAACATAAGTGTTCAAATAACTGATGGCGAGACATGTACTTTGCCCGAAGGTACAACTCTTGTTGATATTTCAATCAGTCCTCTTTATTATGGATTCAATATAGCAGATGGTATTCCGTCTAAAAACTATGGTGAAGATCTTACTGCACATTTTCAATCACTTTCAGCAACTAGTGTTAGTGATTTTAGGGAAAAAGGCTTGTCAAATAAGTTCATTATGGCGTCAAAAGGTGCTACTGCAAAGTTGGTGTTTATAAAACATACAATGTCCACTACTGAAATATTAGGAGAGAGGGTTATCTATAAGGGGGACTTTGAAGGAGGTAAAAAGATTACCCTCAAAGGAACTCTAGGTAATACCGTCACAAATGCTTCTTTCAATTTGTCATTAGGTGAACTGAAAGATGGAGGTGTGATTCCTTTTGAATAATGCTACAAACTGAAGATAAAAAAATGGCGGGAAAGTTTCCCGCCATTCTTTTATTAGTTCTATTTAATTCTTTCTAATGTCTTTACCAGGTAGTTATAGAACTTTTCTACTGTATCTATTTCTACGTATTCGTCAGGAGAATGAGCATTCAATATTGTAGGTCCAAATGAAACAATATCCAGTCCAGGTGTACTACCCAGGATAATGCCACATTCCAGCCCAGCATGTACAACTACCACATGGGCATCTTCTTTGTACATTTCCTTATATAGTTTAGCCATCATGTTTAATGTGTCAGATTGGGCATTAGGCTGCCATCCCGGATATCCGTTCTCAATCGATACTTTTGCACCGGCTAGTGCGAATATGCTTTCCAGGCTCGAGCAGATTTCATCCTTACGTGTTTCAGAAGAACTTCTGGTCAGCATCTTTGCTGATATACGACCCGGTTCTGATTTTACAGAAGCTAAGTTTGTAGAAGTTTCCACAATGCCTACAAAATCTGTAAGCATACTGATAACTCCATTCTGGCATCCAACAACAGCGTTTATCAAACTATCCTGTATCTCTTCAGGAATAAGCGTTTTTGGTACATCTGTTTTGGTAGCCTTAAATGAAAGATTCGATTCTACAGCTTTGTATTCTTCCTTAAATACTTTCTCAGATTTTTTTACCAATTTAAGAAAATCCTTTTCATCCTCTTCCGGTAAAGTAACAATAGCAAAAGCCTCACGTGGAATAGCATTGCGTAATGAGCCTCCGTCAATAGCTGAAAGGCGTACTTCATAATTAGCCACAGCGTCTTTCAGGAAATAGAACATCAACTTGTTTGCATTAGCTCTGCCTAAGTGAATCTCTGTTCCGGAATGTCCGCCTCTAAGACCTTTAAGAGTTACTTTGTATGCTATATCACCTTTTGGTGTTTTTACATCCTTAAATTCCCAGTCTGCATTTACATCAGCACCACCTGCGCAACCCACACATAGTTCGCCTATCTCTTCTGTATCCAGATTTAATAGAACGTTGCCAGATAAGAATCCTTTTTTAAGGCCTGTAGCTCCTACCATACCCACTTCTTCGTCTACAGTGAATAGAGCTTCTATCTTACCGTGTTTTAGCTTCTTGTCTTCCAAAACAGCCATCATGGCAGCAGCGCCAATACCATTATCAGCCCCCAAGGTGGTTGAACTGGCCTTTACCAAATTCCCGTCAATCCGGGTCTCTATAGGGTCTTTAGTGAAATCATGTTTTGTATCTGCATTTTTTTGAGGAACCATGTCTAAATGCGATTGTAGAATTACTACCGGCGCTTTTTCCATTCCTTTGGTTGCAGGTTTTGTGATCAGAACATTGCCTGTCTTATCTTGTTTTACATCCAGCCCCAATGCTTTACCAAAATCTATTACAAATTTTGTGACTTCTTTCATTTGTCCGGTCGGTCGGGGGATCTGAGTCAAATCGTAGAAATGCTTCCACAATTGTGTCGGTTTTAGTTTAAGTATCTCTTTTGACATAAAAATTATGTTTTAAAATTTACGAATAGTAACAAAGATAGGAAAATAAGGATGAAGCTGATCAGATGAAGTTATATTTTTAGATTATTTCTGAATATTTGTTGACAATCTGATTTTGCATGGCTTCTGACTTAGTCTGCACAATAAAAAGTGACAAAAGTGACACCTTTTCCTATGTTTTTGAAATGTTACTTTTATATTTCCCTATTTAAGGGATGTTATCCATGAATAGATAATTATTGTAGTAAAAAAGGATGTTATTTACGCTTCTTTATTGCTAGCATAGCTATACCAAACAATCCACAAAGTATAACCCATATGGATTGCACCGCAAAAACTCCGGTTGCAAAAGCGGTTGCATGCAGTTTATCCACACCATATAAGCTAAGTGAAGCGATAACGGCTATTTGCCATGGACCCAAACCTCCATTTGAAGGAACTCCCATGCTGATGCTGCTTAGGGCAAATGCAATCAATCCGGCTGTTATACCAAGGTTTGTAGTAAAGTCAAAAGCGAAGAATGTAATGTAAAAATAACAGAAATATGAGCCCCAGATACCAATAGTATATAAAAACAATCTACCTTTGGTTTTCATCTGCCATATAGACTTCATATCTCTGCTCATTCCTGCTAGGAAGTCTTTTATTTTGCGTACGACAACATTTTCCTTAAAGTACTTGAATACAATATAAGTTGTGATTATTGCCGCACCTATGGCAATATATAGGAGTGGAGATTTTAATACTGAAAGTACAGTGTCAAACGTACCCTGACTTTGCTGCAGTTGGGTCAGGAAGAATTGCATGTTAAACAAGAATGCAATCAGTGAGATGGTAAAAACTGTAAGGGTATCAAATATACGGTCGAGTATCATCGTACCAAATAATTTGGTAAAAGGTATATCCTCTTCTTTGGCCAGTACGCCACATCGCCAGATTTCACCTGCACGCGGAAGAGCAAAGTTTACAGCATAGCCTCCATATATGGCATAATTCAACATTGAAACTTTAGGATTATAACCTAACGGCTTTATGAATAATTGCCAACGGTATCCTCTGATTGTATTTCCTAATAGTCCGAATAAAAGGGAGAACAGCAAAATGGGCCAATTGGCATCTTTGAGCACTTCCCAGAGCTCCCTAGGATCTATTTTACTAATGAGATAATATATAATCGCAATACCTAGTCCCAGAGGTAAAACGACTTTTATAAGTTTGTTTAATAAAGAGCTTTTTTTCGATGTCGCTACTTCATTTTTTTCTTCCATTCTCTATTTTTATATCGTAGTTTCAAAATAAAGGTTCTCTCACAAGACCAGTTTTATGCAATAAAACACTACCTTTGCCGCTGCAAATATAATCATAATTATAAGTATGGCAGTAGTTAGACCAAAGAAATTCTTAGGGCAACATTTCCTTAAAGATCTGGATATAGCTCGTCGGATAGCCGATACTCTTGATGATTTTCAGGATGTACCGGTTATTGAAGTAGGTCCGGGGATGGGAGTGCTAACCCAGTTTCTGATCGAAAAAGAAAAAGAATTGACCGTGGTGGAACTTGACAGAGATTCTGTGCCATATCTGAACGAGCATTATCCTTCTTTGCGAGGACATATTATAGAAGCTGATTTTCTGCGCCTCGATCTTTCGGATATCTACGAAGATAAATTTTGTGTAATAGGAAACTATCCATATAATATATCTTCCCAGATATTCTTCAAGGTATTGGAATATAAAGACAGGATACCATGTTGTTCCGGAATGTTGCAAAAAGAGGTGGCTGAACGGATAGCTTCTAAGCCGGGAGGTAAGACATATGGTATACTAAGTGTACTGCTTCAGGCATGGTACGATATAGAATATCTTTTTACAGTAAGTGAGAAGGTATTCGATCCTCCTCCGAGAGTGAAATCTGCAGTAATAAAGCTAACTCGGAATAATAGGAAGCAATTGAACTGTGACGAAAAACTATTTAAGACGGTTGTGAAAACCGGATTCAACCAAAGACGAAAAACACTGAGGAATTCGATGAAGCCGTTGCTCGGAAAAGACTGTGAAGCATATTCAGATCGCATCTTTGATGAACGACCCGAGCGGCTCTCGGTTGCAGATTTTGAAGAGCTGACTAATATTGTAGCAGCCTTTCTGCCCGGGAGTGGTAAGTGAGAAGAAATAGGAGTCGTACATTTTAATTAAAGAGCTCATGTCAGAAGTAAAACTATTCTATCATAAAGACAATGCTATAAGAATGAGCCGTAGCATTGAGTTTTTGAAAACCACACCTATCAAAAACTTTCTCTGGATCGACCTTAACAATGTAGATGAGGAGATCGAGAATGAACTGGAAGATTATCTTAAGATCTATATTCAGGAAGAGGAAGAAATGGTTGAAATTGAGATGTCGGCCAGGTATATGGAAACAGCCGATTCTTTGGTTGTAAATTCAAACTTCCTTCTTGGTAATTTTGAAAAGGAACCTGTTTCATTCATACTCAAGAATAATATACTTATAACCGTTCGTAGCGAAGACCTGTCGTCTTTTCATGAGACAATAAAGAAGATATCCGCCAATCCCAAGATGTATCCTACAGGTTATCATGTGTTTGTTGCAATATTGGAAACACGGGTTGAAATAGATGCGGATATGATAGAGCGGGTGACACAGCAAATTACCTCACTGAGTAATAGCATCAGTATAAAAGAAGCTGACGAAGAGCTTTTGATGGAGATCAAGGATTTGCAGGAAAAGACGATGATGCTCCGGGAGAATATTATAGATAAGCAACGTGCGGTGTCTAGTATGTTGAAGAGTGAGCTGATCCCAAGAGAACTACATGGTAGAATCACTATTCTGGTTAAAGATATAAACTCCCTGCTCGAACATATACGGTTCAGTTTTGACCGGCTCGATTATTTACAGGATACTTTCCTCGGGTTTGTAAACATTGAGCAAAATAAGATCATCAAGATGTTTACTGTAATATCGGTGATATTTATGCCGCCTACACTTATTGCCAGTATCTATGGTATGAACTTTGGAGATATGCCTGAGTTGAGGTGGGAATACGGATACGAGTTTTCGCTGGGGCTTATGGTAGCTGCTGTTGCTCTTATCCTGATCTATTTTAAGAGGAATAAATGGTTGTGACTATAAATAAAAGCAGCACTATATCAGTGCTGCTTTCTTATTTTTAAGTTATTTCTTGTTTTTCTTTTCTTTTTTATCCGTCTTACCTGATTTCTCTTTCTCTGATTTCTTTGATTTCTTTTCTTTTACCTCTGGCTGTGCAGTATTGGCTAGCGCTTTCTTTGTAGCATCCAACTCAACTTTTGCTGCTTCGGAGAGTACCGGATAATTTAATTTTAACTCCTCCATCTTGTCACAAATGATTTGTCCGACAGCATATCGCATAAACCATTTATTATCAGCAGGGATTACATGCCAAGGCGCTTCACTTGTAGACGTATGAGTGAGCATATCCGAATATGCTTCCATGTAATTGTCCCAGTATGAACGTTCTTTGAGGTCAGATGCTGAAAACTTCCAGTTTTTAGCTTCATCATCGAGCCTAGCCAGAAAGCGTTTTTCCTGTTCATCATGTGAAACATTAAGAAAGAACTTTAATATAATAGTGCCATTTTCGGTCAGATGCCTTTCCATATCATTGATCTGCCTGTAACGGTTCTTCCAGAACTTATCATCAATATCCTCTACGGTGTTGATATTCGGTAATTTGCCGTTCAATACGATTGATGGATGAACCTTCGCTACCAATACATCTTCGTAGTGCGATCTGTTAAAGATACCTATTCTGCCACGTTCAGGAAGACATTTGTATATACGCCACAAATAATCATGATCCAGTTCTTCAGCAGATGGCTGCTTGAATGAGAAAACCTGACAACCCTGCGGATTAATACCTGACATTACATGTTTGACAGTGCCGTCTTTTCCAGCAGCATCCATTGCCTGGAATATAATCAAAATGGAGTAACGATCCTGAGCATATAGTTTATCCTGTAGTTTGGCTAATTGCTCTCTGTTTTCTTCTAGTAGCTGTACACCCTCTTCTTTTTTTAATCCGGCAGTATAATTTGTATCAAACTCAGAGACTTTGTGTTTCTCTCCGGGTTTCGCAAGCATCTTTTTTAGAACTTCTTTTTTCATAATTATTTATTTTTAGTTCTATTATATTATTAAGCATTCAATCAATATACAGAGACAAAACAATCCAAAATTGACAGGTAGGGCAGTCCATGCACTTATTTTCTTTCTGATTAGCTTTGCTGCTAAGAAGATTCCAACGAATCCGCAAATTATATTTATAATCAGTATCCAGTTCGGAATTAAGAAAATATAAAGGATACTACCAAAGTTTTGATCGTAAAAACGATGAATAGTACTATATAGCCAAAGTAGATTCAATACAATAATAACCCATCCAATAGAGTTATTCGCCAGATTGCTATCCCCTTTTTCTCCTGCCATATTTTATAAAAAGTAACAAAGGTAACAGCTTTCTGTTCATTTTATTCTGTCACTTTGTTCCCTTTTTTATTGTTAATGTTCTTATATAATAGATAAATATCCAGCTCAAACCTTACCTGATCACTTCTATCAGGTCATTCAGTTCTTTTCGTACTTTAGGTTGATTATTCATCCAGTCTTGTGCCGGATCTTTGTAGCCCAGTGGTAAGATGAAGGTGGCTGAAAGGTGCTTGTCCGGGAGGTTTAAAATGCGATTCAACGCCTCTTTGTCAAAGCCTTCAATCGGTACTGAATCTACACGTTCGTTAGCTGCAACGGTACATGCTATACCTAAAGCTATGTAGGTTTGCTTTGCCAACCAGCCCTCCAGATTATTATAATTCTTTTCCATGAAGAATTCGATCTTTTTCCTGTACTTGTCACACCACTCTTTACCCGGATTTCGTTTTCGCTCTATTAAAGAAAAATATTCATCCAGATATCTGTCTGTTATTTCTGTATAGGAGGCGAATACCAGCAGGTGGGAGCATTCTGTTATCGGTTGCTGTTGACATGCTTCTTTATATATTTGCTCTTTAAGCTCTTTGTTCTCTATTACTAACACTTTAAATGCTTGCATGCCAAGTGAGGTAGGAGCGAGGTTGACCGCTTCCAGTATTCTGTTTATTTTCTCTTGTGGAACCTTGGTCCCATTCATCCCTTTACAGGCATGCCGCCAATTCAGGTCTTCTATTAAATTCATATTTTCACCTTAGTTTTAATAACATTATGTAATCATGCTCATTCTCCTGAATGGTTTCAAATCCTAGCTTTTGGTACATTCTTACAGCATAATTATTTTTATCTACACTTAATGACGTTTGTTTATATCCCTTCTCTATGAGATACTCTATCATTTTCTTCATCATTTGCGTTCCGTAACCTTTATTCCGGTATTCCTGAAATAAGGAGATAGCAAATTCGGGAGTTTCATTATCAATGTTACCATAGCCTTTTATCTTACCGGATAAAATCCTGACCCATACAGCCCCAATGATTTTCCCGTTCAGATCTGCAACTAAACAATGATCATCCTGTTGTTTGCCAAAATTGTTTATGAAAACATCTATTTCAGGAGTTTTTATTATTTCACGAGGGAGAAGTGTTTCACTTTCCGGCTGATAAATAGCTTCATACAGCATACCTTCAAGAAAATGAAGTTCATCTGTTTTTATTCTCCTGATTACGATGCCTTTCAATGTTCTATTCTTCGTCTTCTTTAAACCAGCCGGAGTACATCAGATAGTTTTTAGCTATCTTCTGATTCATTTCTTTAGCTTGGTCGGGATCCACTTTTTTGACAAATTTAGCAGGAACACCTGCATATATGCTTCCAGGTTCGACCTGCGTGCCACTTAACACAACGGAGCCGGCAGCAATAATAGCACCTTCTCCAATTACGGCATGGTCAAGCACGATAGCTCCCATACCGATTAATGCTCCATTTTCGATCTTTGCACCATGTACTACTACATTGTGGCCTATAGAAACATCGTCGCCGATTTCTACTACCGATTTTTGATATAATGTGTGTAGTACGCTTCCGTCCTGTATATTTACTCTATTTCCTATCCGTATTGAGTTTACATCGCCACGAAGGACAGTGTTAAACCAGATACTGCAATCTTTACCTATCACTACATCGCCGATAATCGTTGCATTTTCGGCCATGTATGTATTATCTCCAATCTCGGGGATAAACCCTCTGACTTCTTTTATTAATGCCATTTTTTATTTAATATAATGATCGAAAACATGTTTCAGTGCTTCGGAATCTATTTTCTTTGCTATTATTTTTTTGTTTTTGTCCAGCACAAATACCGACGGAATATATGAGGTGTCATAATTCATCCAGTATTGTGATTTATTATTCGGGTCAGCTGCATTTATCCAGCCGGTCATCTTATTATCTTTAACAAATTTTTCCCATTCTTTTTTATCGCTTCCTTTAATATCGATAGCCACTACTTGCAGACCTTTGTCTTTGTATTTAAGATATATATCATTGTATATACGCGGTGTCTCCTCTAAACAATAATGACAGTCGTGACCATAAAAATATATCATAAGATACTCGGCCTGTATATCGTTTGTCTCTATTGTTTTTCCATCCATTGATGTGAGCTTTATATTACGGGCTCTCATGCCTATCCGGTTGTTTTTTATATGCTCGTACATGTATTGCAAGCCTGACATCTGAATGCTGTCGATCCACTTAAGTTTTTTATCAAAGATATATTCTTCGCAAAGCTTTGCCCAGATATTTTCGTCTCCCATTCTGTCACTGGTTGTTGACATATTCACCATATAGGACAGCATTTCTTTAAAACAAGCTTCATTACTTTTTGTTTTTGCGACTAACTTACTTGCTGCAATTGCTAAAGAATCCGGAATCGGTTCAACCCATTGACGCATGTATGTATCAATATAACTGGTCATATAGTTTGTTCGCCACAAGCGAGGGTCAGTGAGATTTATATTATCAAAATAATGAGCTTTCCCAAAATTCTTATTATCCGTAAACTCTTTTTCTGTTTTAGGATTAGGGTATGGCAGATTGACCGAGGTCATACCTTTAAGGAAGGTAGTAAACCAGCTCGTTTTATTCTCTTTTAAAAGGCTTTCAATATAAGCTTCTGCCAGTTCCTCTTCTTTTGCTATCTCTTTTTGAAGGCTGGCTTTCTTTTGCGAAGAAGTTTTAGGGTCGGCTAACTGGTCATTTAATGCTTCAATGATTCTTTCATTTTCATTAACCTTGTTCATATAACTCCACAATAATCTTGTATCGTTACTTCCCGAAACGCTGCTCTTTAAATAATCCTGACTATTGATATTTATTTGTATTTTACTTTGTTCATTACCAATTAGCAGATCAGTCCTCAGGTCTGGTGCTATATATATAAAGTATTGTCCTTCAGGATACTTTTCTTTAGAAGAGAATACAGCTTTGCCACTTGCAGACACTTTTACCGAGTCGCGGGCGTATGTGCTACCTCTCCAGTATTGCCCAAAGTATATTTTTTTACCTTCTTGTCCCGGGTAGGTTACTTCAAGATTAAACCCATTATCTGTACCCTGAATATTTTGAGCCTCCATTTCAGATATGAAGAGGAGGCTCATTAGTATAATAACTGCTTTAAATTTCATTTGTCTTTTCTTTTAACCATTGTTTTGCGTCGTCAGTCAATAGAGGGGAAAGACGATCATATACATATTTGTGATATTCATTAAACCATGTGATTTCTTTTTCTGTCAACATCTCTTTTATAATAGGAGTAGTATCTATCGGACAAAGAGTAAGGGTTTCGAATGAATAAAAATCTCCAAACTCGGTTGTGGTTTCATGTTTTGTTTTTATCAGGTTTTCTATGCGGATACCATATTGCCCGGCTCTGTAAATGCCCGGTTCGTTAGATGTTACCATACCTATCTGCAATGTTGTGGGGTTCTCGTTCATCCTTATGTTCTGAGGCCCTTCATGCACATTCAGGAAGTGACCTATGCCGTGTCCTGTACCATGCAAATAGTTTAGACCTTCATCCCATAATGCTTTTCGGGCCAGTATATCAAGCTGGCTGCCTCTGGTGCCTTGTGGGTAGATTGCCGTTGCCAAATCGATATGGCCTTTCAAAACCATAGTATAATCTTTCTTCATCTGATCTGTCAAAGGGCCTACAGCAATAGTACGGGTAATATCTGTTGTCCCGTCGAAGTATTGCGCTCCCGAGTCCACCAATAAGAATCCTTCAGGTCTTACAGGAAGTGAGCTCTCTGCTGTAACGTGATAATGAACAATGGCTCCATTAGGGCCATAGCCGGATATTGTATCAAAACTCTCGCCTACAAAGTTTTTTTGTTGACTACGATATTCTACCAGCTTTTCAGGGATCATGATCTCAGTTACATTTCCATTCGGTACAGCTTTTTCAAGCCACATAAGAAAGTGTACTAATGCAATACCATCACGTTCCATTGCATTACGAAAACCTTGTATCTCGGTTTCGTTCTTAATGCTTTTCATCAGGTCTGCCGTAGATGGCATATCAATGATCTTACATTCGCCCGGAATTGTATTATACAGGCTAAATGTTATCTTGTTAGCATCAAGGGAGATCGGTTCTTTCAGTCTGGATACATAGTCAAATACTTTTGTATATTCAGCAATAGTAACTCCTTCTGCCTTGAGATAATCGGATATTTCAGGGGTGAGTTTTTTCGGATTAATGAACAGGACTGTTTCTTTACGTGAAATATAAGCATAGCTTACTGCTACCGGATTGCATTTTACATCATTACCTCTTATGTTGAAGATCCAGGCTATGGTATCTAAAGATGCTACAAGTAAGGATTCCGCACCATTCTTCTCTATGCTGTCACATATCCGGCTTATTTTTTTATGTGCAGGTTCTCCTGTATACTTTTCAGGAAGTACAAATATCGGATTTGTTGGTATTTCAGGTCTGTCGTGCCATATGTCACTGAATGGATCATAATCGCTTATGATATGCAGGCCTTTCATATTTAATTTGTGGGTAAGGCTAAAGGCTTCTTTGGCAGCATATACATTACCATCTATACCTACATATTCTCCTTTTCCCAGTTCCGATGTCAACCACTCTTCTATAGTGGGGGTTGTAGGTAGACCTTCTTTAAACAGGTCTATTTCTGTTTCTTTCAGTTCGTTTGCTGCCTGGAGAAAATAACGCGAATCTGTCCATAAACCGGCTTTTTCGCGAGTAACAACGACTGTGCCTGCCGAACCGGTAAATCCACTGATCCATTCGCGTGAAGCCCAGTGGGAAGCCGGGTATTCACTTAAGTGTGAATCAGTACTAGGAATAATAAAAGCATGCAGCCTTTTCTCTTCCATAAATCTACGCAGTGCGGTTAATCTTTTATTTATATTCATAACTATATTATTTTGGTATGTATTTACACTTCCAAAGAACCAGTTAAGCTATTATTATTTACATTATTATTTAGCATCGAACAAGTTCCTTCAAAATTGGCTCCAGGCTCTATCTCTATTATACGGGTTTTGATCTCTCCTGATAAATATGAACTGGCTTTTAGAATAACGGTTTCGGAACAGATAATGTTCCCCGTTACTTTGCCAAACAGGTCTATATTGCAACAATCTATATTACCGTTAACCGCTCCACTCTGACCAATAATAATTTTTCCACGACATTGAATATTGCCCTCTATTGTGCCGTCGATACGAAAATCCTCTTCGGATGTAATTTCTCCATGTAGTTTTGTGCCTGACGCAAGAATATTATGCGTACTTGAAGTGTAAGGTGTTGTTTCTTTTGATTTCCCCTTGATCATAATCTAATGTTTTGCTAAGTTTTATATTTTTTTGTCTGATCATTAACCAACAAATATAAATAAAAAACTTAGCTTTGTACCGTTTTATTTTAACTCTTTATGAAAAGTTTTATTTTACTGGAAAACATAGTTTTTTATGCTTATCACGGAGTGTTACCACAAGAAACGAGAGTCGGAAATGAATATGTTGTAAATTTAAAAATAAACCTTGACCTGTTTAAGGCTGCAGAGTCTGACTCTTTAGATGATACAATTAGCTATGCCGATATATTTGAGGAAGTAAAAGCAGAGATGCAAATTCCTTCTAAATTGCTTGAAAATGCAGCATATAGAATAATTAAACGTCTTAAAAGAAAATATAAACAAATACAAAGTATTGAAATTAAATTATCAAAACGCAATCCTCCGATGGGTGCGCAACTGGACTATGCCAGTGTTGTTTTGGTTGATTAATCAGATTTATGAGGGTTAAGAAAATTACAGAACTAAATAGATTATCGATTGCCGAATTTAAAGAAGAGCCCAAAATTCCACTGGTTGTAATATTAGATAATATAAGAAGCCTAAATAATATAGGTTCGGTGTTTCGTTCTTCCGATGCATTTCTGGTTAAGTCTATTTACTTATGTGGTATTACCGCCACACCTCCCAATGTGGAGATTCATAAGACGGCATTGGGTGCAGAAGATTCAGTAGAATGGAGATATTTTGATAATACAGGGGAGGCTATTGCCCAGTTAAAAAAAGAGCAATATATCATTTGTGCTATCGAACAAGCAGAAAATAGTGTAATGCTGAATGAATTGAATTTGAATGCGGACAATAATTATGCTATTATACTGGGTAATGAAGTGAAAGGAGTGCCACAGCAATACGTTGATATGTGTGATTGTTGTATAGAAATACCTCAATTCGGAACTAAACATTCTCTAAATGTTTCCGTTGCAGCCGGTATTGTTATATGGGAATTTTCGAAACAGTTGAGGTGATGTTTTAATATTTTTCTTAGTTTTGTACATATACATTAATACAAATAAACTATCTTATGATAAGCGAATCGGATAAAAACTATATTGAAGAAAAAGGAATAACTGAGGAGCAATTACTGGCACAGTTGGAAAGTTTTAAAAAAGGCTTCCCATTTCTGGATCTTGCTGCTGCAGCTTCGGTAGAGAAAGGTATAAAAGTAGTAACCCCTGAGGAAGAAAAGGAATACCTTGATAGTTGGGATACATATAAAGCTTCTCCCGTAAAGAAAATAGTAAAGTTCGTTCCTGCCTCTGGTGCAGCCAGTAGAATGTTTAAGGATTTGTTCGAGTTTTTGGATGCGCCATATAATACCCCGACAACAGATTTTGAGAAAAAGTTCTTTTCTGATCTTGAAAAATTTGCATTTTATCAGGATCTGGATACTGTATGTTTAAAAAACGAAGGAAAGAATATTATTACATTATTGACTGAAGGTAATTATAAGGCTATTATAAAAAATCTATTAAAGGTAGATGGTTTGAATTATGGAAATTTACCAAAAGGATTATTGAAATTCCATAAGTATGGCGATAATTCCCGTACCCCGGTAGAAGAGCATCTGGTGGAGGGTTATTTATATGCTAAAAATGATAAAGGGGATGTAAATATTCATTTCACAATATCTCCTGAACATAGATCACTGTTTGAAAATCTTATAAAAGAGAAAAAGCAGAATTTGGAAAATGAACTACATGTTATATATGATATAAGCTTTAGTGAACAAAGTCCAAGTACGGATACAATAGCAGCTGATGTAAATAATGAACCCTTCCGCAAAGAAGGAAAATTGTTGTTTCGTCCTGGAGGTCACGGATCTTTAATAGAAAATTTGAACAATATTGATGCAGATATTGTTTACTTGAAGAATATAGATAATACAATTCCAGATAAGTATAAAGAAACGGAAACAAAGTATAAAAAAATACTGGCGGGAGTGCTGGTAGATACTCAAAGAAAAATCTTTGATTATTTGAAATTAATAGATAGTGGTAAATACTCTCATGACGAATTGATGGAAATATTATATTTCTTGCAAAATGAGTTAAATATAAAAAATCCGGACACTAAATTACTAGAGGATGCAGAATTGGTCCTTTATTTAAAGCGTAAATTAGATCGTCCAATTCGCGTTTGTGGTATGGTGCGTAATGTCGGAGAACCCGGAGGCGGACCATTTCTCGCTGTAAATGCAGATGGAACTGTTTCCCCTCAGATATTGGAAAGCTCTCAAGTTGATATGTCAGATCCGGAAAAGAAAGAGATGTTTGAAAGTGGAACACATTTCAATCCGGTCGACCTGGTGTGTGGTGTGAAAGATTATAGAGGACATCATTTTAATCTCAAGAATTATGTGGATAGTAACACCGGTTTTATATCCATCAAATCTAAAAATGGTAAAGAGCTAAAAGCTTTGGAGTTACCAGGATTGTGGAACGGAGCTATGTCTGATTGGAATACAATATTTATAGAGGTGCCAATAGAAACATTTAATCCTGTAAAAACAATCAATGATTTATTAAGAACTTGTCATTTATGATTTTTTTTTCTACTTCACAAAGTAATGAAATGTACTAAAGAATGAGTTATTATGTATTTTAGTCTGAAAAAAATAGTAAGGAATGTTTATAAATTAAAAAAAATAGTTATCTTTGCTCGACGATATATAGTAATGTATTTAAGCACTGAAGACTTAACTAAAGGTGCATTTTATTATAATAGGTTGATTATTACTGACTTTTATAAAACTACAATATGAAACTTCGATTAGGATTAGTTATCTTACTTTTCTTGCCTTTACTGATGAAAGGGCAATCTCCAGTTGTTTTTTACTCAAAGGGTAAAATGCATGTTAAGTTTAATAGCAGTTATACTACAGGTGAGGCCAGTGGTTCTACGACTTTGTATATTAAAGGTTCTGCCGAATTTTCCGATGGTTCAGGAATAGTTCAGAAAGGACGTACAGAGTTAACAGGGGATTTTATTAATGGTAAAGACCCGGATGCTGTAGGTGCTGAGGCTGACTATTTGAATTTGTTTAAAGATCCGGAAGCAGATCTTAATAAAGGAGTGATTGCTTTTATTGGAGCAGATAATAAACAAACAATTCGGAGGTCTAATGCGCTTCTTCTTCTTCAAAAAGGTTCACAAAAAAATAAGAATTATATAAAATTCCCTACACTAAGGATAGAGAAAACAACAGCTGCAGGTTTGGATCCTAGAACTCATGGGTTTGTGGCTGTGGACTCTTCGGCTGCTGTTGTTGTGAATAATTTGGTTGCACCATTGAATGCTTCTAATACGTTAGGAACCAGTAGATTTGTTGTGGAAGGTGGTTATGATGCTACTACTCCTCAAAAATTAAATATAGGTCAGGCTCTTATTATTAACGATGGAGAAAAAGATTTGGCAATAAATACGGATTTGGTTGGTTATAGTCAGATGAATTTGACAATGTATAAATATAATAGCGAACTAGATGAGGATGGATCGAACTTCTCAGCTAATCATGAGGTTGCTTCTGTTCCATCAGGTGGAAATACATTGCGTAATGGAGATAAGAAGAATTATTTGACTGGTTTTACTCCACCTTTCAAAGAGATGGGTAATGACTATTTGATGTATCATGTTTTGATGAAACCTGATCAGACTAGTTTGACTTCAGGGAAAGGTACTATTCAAGATCCTAATTATAAAATGAAAGCTGGATATGGTTATTTTATGACTATGGATCTTACAGACTATGATAATGATATCATTAATTATAGATGGTCTGCACCTTTGTCTACTATGACAATAAATGAAAAGAATAGAGCTAGAGGTAAATTTGAATTTTCTCGTCGACTAATGAGAGAGTATTTCAATAATGGAGGGGTTGCAAATCCTGGTTCAACAGACTATTTGAAAGATTTTAGTCGGTTCGCGGCAGTTGATGATCCTAGTAATGCTACTAAAGGTACTAAACCTGGAGGTTGGTCAGGTATTTATGTAGACTGGCCGGATTTTGGTAGAGATAAAATTGAATATATCGATACTGAAAAATTTACTGTGACAGATGTTGATATCAGTTTAGAGAGAGGACTTAATTTCTTGGGAAATCCTTTTATGGCTCCTATAAGTTTGAATCCATTGTTAGGACTTGGTTATAATAACGTTATGACTGTAGATGATCCTTCTAAATATGCAGGAGTGGATGTGTCTACTAATTTTATTGATGTTTCTGAATTATTTGGAACAGGAGTTAAAGCTTCTTTGGATCATAATAATGTTGATAATATTATACGCTCTAAATATTGGGTTGTAAACACAGCGTTAATTCACTATTCAGCTAATAAGTATCACATGACAGTAAACTATGACTATGTGAGTACAGATGGTACTACCGCTGTAGCTGGTATAGGAGATAGAGATAATTCGACAAAAACAATAAATGATCCTGCTAACTTCTTAATTGCTCCGATGCAGATGTTCATTTTGCAGACTAATAAAGCATTTGATATAAAATTGAGTCCTAAGTTGAGAACTTTTGGAACAACACGTTTCTTAAAGAATGCTAGTGCAAACTCAAGTCTTTTATCTGATTTCTTTGTTGTTGAAGTAGCTAGTACTTTAGACAATACTGCAGATAGAACAGCAGTTGTTTTACGTGATGGAGCTCAAATGGAGAGCACCGACTTATTTGATACTACAAAAAGTTTCACTACTGCTATAACTGAACCGGATCCTGAGAATAAAAATTCAAAATCGGAAGCGGTGGTTTATCCGGAACAAGGTTCTACTTATGTTTATACAAAATCAAGTGACGGAAATGGAATGTTAGGAAATGCTGTGCCGTTGAATGTTAAGGAATTAACATTGTATGTTACTCCTCCAGCAACCCAACAGACAATGAAATTAAACTTTATTAACTTAGAGAATGTTACAGCTGTATCGAATGTTTGGCTGATAGACAAATATGAAAATAATAAAACTGTCAAGTTGACTCCGGGTTATGTGTATGAGTATTCATCTGGTCCTTCTGATTTGAGGGATGTTGCAGAAAATCGCTTCATACTTCGTTTCTATGGTGACAATGAGGATATTATAAAAGAAGAAAGTCCTATTACTTGCTATTATAACACTTCCATATTACATATTTTAGGGTTAAATGAAAATGATCTTGATAGTAGTTTGCAGATATTTGATATGCAAGGTCGATTAGTAGGGAAGACCACAATAAATAATTATCCATCATTTGAATATCCAAAATCATTAAGTTTGGGTACATATATTGTAAAAATTTCTGGGAAGAGAAACTTTACAGCTAAATTTGTAAACTTACAAAACTAAATAAAAGAAAACACAGACCTACGTAAAATAGAACAGATGAGAACAAAACTAGTGATATTTGTATTTTTAATGGCTTCCTTTGGTTTTATTATACCAACTGTTTCAGTGAATGCTGCTGAACCAGATGCTATGGAGTCCCCTGTTATTTCAAGTAAGTCACCCTCTTCGGTAACTTTATCAAATATAGAGAAAATGTCTGTTGGGGCAGGAACAGAGGTATCTTCAATGGCTTCTACTGCAAAGACAATGGGTCCTTTAGCTCTTAATGATTGGGATGAACTTACATTACCTGGCCAGAGTGGAGAAACAACAGATCCCGGACAGGTAGGTGCAGCTGCACCAATTGGAGATGTAACTTTACCTATTGTATTGTTTGCTCTAGTAATATACTTTGTATACAGAGGGGTAACTACTTCTAAGAGGAAGAGTAATCTTTAAAAATATAATTTAGATATAGATTAAAAGTGGGAGATCATTGGAATGATCTCTTACTTTTGTTTTTAATGCTTCATACTTTAAAAAGGTATGTGGCTTTTTTTGTTTGATATAAGAAAATAAAGGAGGGAATTCTTAATCGATTTCCTTCCTCTATATATAATTTTTTTAGATTTGATTTAGAATATCGAAATCTTAGAGCCTTTATTTCACATTACTAGCTTTCAATCCCCTGATGACAGCAGACGTAAAACCAGCATGCTCCATCTCATTTAGCCCTTTTATTGTGATACCTCCGGCTGTAGTTACCTTATCTATTTCAGCTTCCGGATGAGAATCATTCGCCTCTAATAATTCTATTGCGCCACGTAGTGTTTGAAGTATCGCACTTTTGGCCTGATGGGGATACAATCCCATTTCTATTCCACCTTCCATCGCTGCTCTGATATAACGGAAAGCATATGCTATACCACAAGAAGACAGAGAAGTTGCTGCTGATAACAGTTTTTCATCTATCAGTTCCGTTCTACCTAACTCATTAAAAAGACTCAAAATTAATTTATTTTGTGTGTCACTTGCATTCAGTGATGATATAAAAGTCATACTTTCTTTCTGGGCTATTGCTGTGTTAGGGATTGCTCTGAAAAATGCCTTTTGAGCTATAGACCAATTCGCTAATTGTTGCAGAGATACTCCTGAAGCAACTGAGATTAATATCTGATCAGGGTTCTTCAGTTTATCTTTATGATTACACAAAATTTCTTCTACTAACCATGGTTTTACTGCAATGATCACAATATCGGCTGCAGATATAGATTCATATGTGCCTGTTACCACATTCAGGTTAGGATTAGCCTTTTTTAATTGGTCTGTTGTATTTTGTGTCTTATTAATTACAGTTATATCCTCAGGCTTAGAAAAGGTGCCCGTAGCTAACCCTTTTGCAATAGCCCCTCCCATATTTCCTCCACCTACAATTGTTATTTTCATAATCTTATTTTTGTTTGTTATGTATCTTTATATACTCTTGATAATCTGCATCAAGCTTGTTAACCTCATTGATCAAAAAATCATAAAAATTTCCGCTATATATCTCTTTATCATTGCCCAGTCTGTCATACTCTATAGTGATTACATCATTATTGATATATGCTCTGTATAGATTTCCCGTACGTTTATAAAATAATTGTCCTAATGAAATATCTCCTGAAGTCATTGTTTCGAGAAATTTTTCGTCATAAGTGAGCCATGATAGCATATCTTTATTCGAAGATAGACCATAGATAAACAGGCCATAGCCAAATTCCCATGCTGGTAAAACGTCATATTCATTCGGACGCGGCCATATCTTTTCTTCCACTTCGAGTATAACGGCACCATATGTCAGAAGAAATATCTTTATATCATCATTAAATTGAAGACCATGGTTTCTTTCATACATCTCTATCTGTTCCTTTGTTGCAGGACTCTGTTTGTAATTGTACCATTTAAAATCATCGCTTAGGAGTTCAATACGGTCCAGAAAGTCATCTAATGTTGGCATATATCCGAGTTTTTATTAATGTAATTTCAGCAGCAAGGCATACGTTTATTAGAGAGAATAGCAAATTTAACAAAATTCCGGGAAAGATTATTTTTTCTCAAGCATCTTATCTAGGTATGCCTTTAATATTTTTGCATGGTTATGTTCTGGTTCTTTAGAGGCATATAGTAAAGTTACTACTTTTCTGAATTTTATATTATCAATTAAATTTTTTGCATATGTAGAATCACTTAGTTCTTTCTGGTACATCACAGAGAAATCATTCCATCTGTCCTGTATATCATCATGAAACCATTTACGTAAATTAGAGGAGGGAGTAATATCTTTTGCCCATAAATCGTAATGCAGGTGCTCTTTCTTCATACCTCTTGGCCATAGCTTATCTACTAATATACGGAAGCCGTCGCTATCAGACTGATCTTCATATACACGTTTTAACTTTATCTGTGTCATATCAATATCATTTATTATTGATAAAACATTAGGTTCCAGTATTTTGTTTTATTGTGTAAAGTAATATAAAGGTTAAATATTTAGATTTAATTTGTTATTTCCTTATTTTTGCACAAAAATTTCCATTATGATTGACAGGTTATTCAAGAAAAAGGATATCTCGGCAATACTCAATGAACCTACTGTAAATAGGGGACTTAAAAGAAGTCTTTCTGCAACTAATCTTGTTACACTAGGTATTGGGGCTATTGTTGGTACTGGTATTTTTGTCATTACAGGGCAGGCTGCAGCTATGTATGCAGGTCCGGCTCTCACTATATCGTTTGTTATTTCTGCTTTAAGTTGTGTGATGGCAGGACTGTGTTATGCCGAATTTGCTGCTATGATACCTGTTTCTGGTGGAGTATACTCATATAGCTATACCACAATGGGGGAGATATTGGCATGGTTTGTAGGATGGATTCTTATTCTTGAATACCTTTTTGCTTGTTCCAGCGTTGCTGTTGGATGGTCTGGCTATATGTTGAGCCTGCTAAATGAATGGGGTGTTGATTTTCCCCATCAGATATCAGGAGCTACTTTTGATCATCTTAAAGATGGAAGCTGGGTATGGACTGGTAAAATAATTAATTTCCCTGCGGTGTTTATTGTAGCTGTTGTTTCAGCATTCCTTATTGGGGGAATTAAACAGTCGGCTTTGGTAAACAATGTGATTGTGGTTATCAAGGTGAGCGTTATTCTGCTTTTTATCGGTTTTGGATTATCCTATATTGATACCAGCAATTGGGTACCATATATTCCTGAGAATACCGGAGGATATGGGAGTTTTGGATGGACGGGTATACTAAGGGGGGCTGCAGTTGTTTTTTATGCATATCTGGGTTTCGATGCACTTTCTACAGCTGCAGGCGAAGCTAAAAATCCACAAAAAGATATGCCAAAAGGTATATTGATTTCACTTATTATATGTGCATTACTTTATATTGCAGTGACAACTGTATTAACAGGGATCGTCAATTATAAAGACCTGAATGTGGATGCACCTATTGCTTTAGCTATCGATCGTGCAGGAGAGGGATTGGCATGGTTGAGTCCATTTATTAAGTTGGGAGCTATTGCAGGTCTCAGTTCGGTTATATTGGTGATGATGCTTGGGCAATCACGGATTTATTACTCTATATCACAAGACGGGCTATTGCCCAAAGTGTTCTCTAAAGTTCATCCTAAACATGGAGTTCCTCATAATGCAACTATCTTTGCGAGTATTGTGACAGGCTTGATTGCTGGCTTGTTTCCTTTACATGTGTTGAGCGAACTCGTATCGATAGGAACATTGATGGCATTTACAATAGTTTGTATATCGATTGTTATATTACGTAAAACACAACCTGACCTGAAACGCCCTTTCAAAACTCCTTTTGTCCCTTTTATACCACTCCTTGGTGCTGCAATCTGCATCGTACAAATGGTGTCGCTACCGTGGAGTACCTGGGAGCGAATGATAGGATGGACTGTATTAGGTTTTATTATTTATTTCACTTATGGTATCAAGCATAGTAAGTTAAATAAAAAATAATGTCTCAATTAGCCGTATTCGATATTTTTTGATACTTTTAACGTTATCAATACAATTTCGTAACGCATAAACTTTTGCTTATTACATGATTGAATCTAAAGAGAAAGTTCGTTTACATTGGATAGACTATGCTAAGTTGATTGGTGTATGGTGTGTCGCTATAGATCATGTATATATGACTGATATGGTATTCATTAACTGGATACTTTCATTTCATATGCCTTTGTTTTTTATATTATCTGGATTTGTTGATAAAGGTGCTTCCACAATATCCGATACATTAAAGAAAGGAGCTAAATCGCTACTTATCCCATATATGTGGTTTTATATAATAACCTATGTCTGGTGGTTATTAGTTACGTTTCGCCGACATCCGGAACTTTACGAGCATAATTTCATCGAAGGATTTATTAAACCAATGGTAGGTATGTTGTTAGGTGAAGGTTATCATACATCCATATCTACCATGATAAACATCCCCCTTTGGTTTTTGGTAGCACTGTTTTTATGTCGTCTGATATTCTGTTTTTTCTTATCTCTGGACAAGAAAAAATACTTTGGACTTATTGCTATTAATATTTTGAGCCTTGTCATAATTTATTTGCGCAATTATGCACAAATAAATCTTTATTGGAGCCTGGATAGTGCTATAATGGCAGTACCTTTCTATACATTTGGTTTCTTTATGAAGAGATTTATTGATAAGATGGATCCTAATGTGGTTAGTAAAATTGTGCTGTGCGTCCTATTCTTGGTAGGAGGCATCCTGCTATCCCGCTGGAATGGTTTCGTTGATATGAATACAAGCAATTACGGAAAAAATATATTCGTATATTATGTAAATGGTGTGGTAGGTGCATTCGCTATTTTCTTTTTTACACGGATATTCACAAATATGAAATCCAGCTTTTTAATATACCTAAGTCAAAACACATTGATAATATTTGCCTTCCACCTGATTATCACAGGATGGGTAAAAACCATATATTTATTTATACTGGGAGGAGACTCTCATGCAAATCAGGTATTCACTCCTGTGGAGTCTGCCGTTATGTGTGCTATTATGATACTTATATCTGTTATCCCTATTTATATTATTACTAAGTATTTTCCTTTCATTCTGGGGAAAAGTAAAATAAGCCCGAAGAAAATATAGACAATAAAACCTATCTAAATTCTCCTTGTATACAATAAATAATCGTTCATATACAGAATAACCCGTTTAGTATCATATTCTGATATAGGGTACTATTCCTATGTATTTTCGAGATGTAATAATTAAACATCAACAAATACATAGGATATGAAAACTTCAAAAAAATCCCCCTCCGTTATCTTCGACTACAAAAAGGTAAAAACCTTTTATTTGTTATCAACCCTTATTCCATGGCTGTTTTGGTTTACAGCAGGGTATGTTAGCCAGATCAGCCCCTATCAGGATATTTATCTTAATATTGCGAGTTTATTAGCATTTATAGGGCTTTTGGCTCCGGTTGGAGTGTCATATATTTTGATATCCCGGAATTCTAACCTTCGTGAGGATGTAAAAGGGCGCTTTTTTAATTTTAAGGACATAAGATTGCCTTATTTTATATTGGCATGTGTAGTCATGCCCGTCAGTATAATGCTGGCTCAGGCTATCTCTTTACTCTTCGGGTATAGTCCTTCTCAATTCATCATTACGGGTGAATTTACATTCTCTTCCGGAATTTTTCCTGTATGGTTTTTACTTATTATAGCTCCACTAATCGAAGAATTAGCCTGGCATAGCTATGGTACAGATAGTTTGCGCAGTAAATTCAATCTATTCACGACTTCATTCATCTTTGGGATATATTGGGGTATCTGGCATCTGCCACTTTCCACTATACGCGATTATTACCAGAGTAATATCGTAGAAACAGGATGGATATATGGTGTGAATTTTCTTGTTAGCATTGTGCCGTATGTCTTAATTATGAACTGGTTGTACTATAAGACGGGGCGTAATATACTTGTCACGATTATCTTTCATATTACAGCTGGTTTCTTTAATGAGCTTTTTGCTCCTCATCCTGATAGTAAAATAATACAAACAGGCCTTCTCTTAATATTATCTGTAATTATTGTTATCAGGGATAGGAAACTATTTTTTGAAAGAAACGAGACAAAGCTTCGTATACAATAAACGCTATTCTGTCGAAGAACCAGCCTGATCTGTCTCATATTTTAATCTGACTTTGACTCAAATCCTACTTTTACATCATAATCATATAACAACAAACTACGATGAATAAAAAAGAAGTAATAGGAAAAGTATCTTATCTGTCGGCAGTCAGTACTACCGATTGTTACAAGGTTTTAATAGCCTTAGAAGAAGTACTGAGTAGTGAACTTAAAGCTACAAAAGGGACAAGAAATATTTTCGATAAGCTTTACCGGCTGATGACAATTTTGAAGAATAAATAATTAAATAATAAATAAAATCATGAAACAAGCAATTACATTTCTACTAATCTGCATATTCGTTACAATAAACGTATCTGCACAAAACAAATTGACTCAAAACATAAAAGGTACCGTCGTAGACCGTTCTTCAGGAGCACCATTATCATCTATTTCAGTTGGTTTACTGGATCTTCCTCATATAGGAACATTTACTGACGATGACGGAAACTTTATTCTGGAAAATGTTCCAGTAGGAAGACATGATTTGCAGGCAACATCAATAGGATATGAAACCAATGTAATCAGAGAGATCATGCTTACTTCTGCTAAAGAAGTTTCTATCGAGATTCAACTGAAAGAAAGTGTACAAGAACTGGGTGAAGTAGTAGTTTCGGTTCAGACAAACAAGAATGAACCCCTCAATAAGATGGCACTATCCGGAGGGCATATGCTAAGTGTAGAAGAAGCGTCGCGCTACGCCGGAGGCTTGGATGACCCGGCCCGACTGGTAAGCTCATTTGCAGGAATCTCTCCGGGAATAGGCAACAATGGTATATCAGTGCATGGTAATGCTCCCAGCCTTCTTCAATGGAGATTGGAAGATGTGGAAATACCTAATCCAAATCACTTTGCGGATGTTGCTACACTGGGAGGCGGTATATTATCTTCATTGAGTAGTAATGTATTGGGGAATTCAGACTTCTTTACCGGAGCTTTTCCTGCCGAATATAATAATGCTGTTTCAGGGGTATTTGATATGAAACTGAGAAATGGTAATAATCAGAAATTTCAACATACCGTGCAAGCCGGAATACTTGGTCTTGACTTTGCCTCAGAGGGGCCGATAAGTAAGAAACATAACTCTTCATATATATTTAATTACAGGTATTCTACAACAGGTTTGATGAATAAAGTAAATCCTGCCGGAGATATGGATCAGGTATTGGATTATCAGGATTTAAACTTTAAATTGAATTTTCCGACAAAGAGTGCAGGTATCTTTTCTGTATGGGGCACAGCCTTGAAAGATAATATAAAACCTGAGATAGATGATCCGGAAGAATGGGAATATAGAGATGATGCAAAGGACTCGAGAATGAAGCAGATTTCTGCAGCCGGAGGATTAAGTCACCGTTATTTCTTCAGCAATAATGCCTTATTGAAAACAACTCTGGCAGCTACATATTCTAAAACAGATGCATGGGAAGATATATATGATGTAAATATGAATTCAACTCCAAATCTTGATTTCAGAAGTAAATATACAAACTTGGTTCTTACTTCTTCTTTCAATAAGAAATACAGCGCGAAGCATACAAATAAAACGGGTTTTACCCTAACGAATATGAGATATAATATGGACTTGAGTCTAGCTCCGTTTGATGCACAGCCTTTAGAAACAATCTCAGAAGGGAAAGGTAATACCAATCTTATTTCAGCCTATTCAAGCTCTCTGTTTGATCTGAATGATAAAATATCAGCTACTTTAGGAGCAAATGGGCAAATACTGACGCTTAATAACAGTTGGACAATAGAGCCACGTGCTGCTATCAAGTGGCAGGCCTCTTCTAAAAGCTCTTTTGGCCTGGCTTATGGTTTGCATAGCCGTATGGAAAAAATGGATGTATATTTTGTGAAAACAAAGGCAACAGGAGATAAACAAGTAAATAAAGATCTTGATTTTACTAAAACGCATCATATAGCATTATCGTATAACTATAAGATTTCGGATGATATGAATCTAAGAGTTGAGCCTTACTTCCAGTATTTGTATGATGTGCCTGTAATAGCAGATAGTTCGTATTCAGTTCTTAACCGTAGTACATTTTACGTGGAAGATGCGTTAGTAAATAAAGGAAAAGGCCGTAATTATGGGATAGATGTTACATTTGAAAAATATATGACAAAAGGTCTGTATTATATGGTTACTGCTTCTGTATTCAATTCTGAATATGCTGGTGGAGATGGTGTATGGCATAGTACTAAATTTAATCGTAATTTTATAGTTAACGGATTGGTTGGTAAAGAGTGGATGCTGGGAAGTAATAAGCAAAATGTATTGGGAGTAAATCTAAAATTAACGGTACAGGGTGGAGACAGGTATTCTCCGATAGATGAACAGGCTACATTAGCTCATCCTGACAAAGAAACACAATATGATGAGAGCCGGGCCTTCTCAAAACAATTTTCTCCTATGTTCCTAGCTAGCTATTCGATCAGCTACAGGATGAACCGAAAAAGAGTTTCACATGAAATCGCAGTTAAGGGTGCAAACGCAACAGGATACAAGGAATATTTCGGACATGAATATAATCTTAAAACAGGTGTTATTGAACCTAGGAGAATCAAGAATTCTATTTTTAATGTAGTATACAGACTTGATTTTTAATGTATCTTTGTTTTACTGAGACAAGGTAGAAATGAATAAAGTTATAGAAAAATACAAGGTACCTCTTCTTCTGATCGATCCAAAATATCGGATCTGGAGGTATCTTATTTTTATCATGATTGGAGCTATAATCACTTTCAATCAGGTATTTATAGCTTATCAAGACTGTAGTAATGTTTTAGGGAATCGTATTTATGTGATTTGTTTCTCTTCGTTTCTACAATATCTTGCAGCCATGTGTTTCAATTACTATTTTCTAATACCTAGATATCTATTAAAAGGCAAGTTTGTTAGTTATTCCGTTATCCTGTCTTTAGGTGTATTTTTATTGCCCACATTAGCTGTATTACAGGAAGGTTTGGTACGTAATCTATTGGAATTGCCACACAGGGTAACTTCATATACTAACCCTCTTATTATGGTCGATAATCTGGCAACCTTTATGAATATAGTAATATGCTTTTGGGGAATATCCGCCCTTGTATTATTTCGTAATTGGTTAGTAGGCAATGAGCGTGTAAGCCAACTGGAATATGAGCATCTTCAATCGGAAGTAAATAAACTGAAAGGACAAATAACTCCGGGATTTTTATCCAGAACATTAACAAATACATCGGCTCTGGTAAAAACAGATCCGAAGAAGACTTCTGATATGCTGATGCAATTGGGCCAATTATTGAGGTATCAACTATATGATTGCAATAGAGACAAGGTTTTCTTAAAGTCTGAAATAAATTTTCTGAATAATTTTCTCAAATTAGAACAGTTGAATAGAAATGAGTTTAAATATACAATTGAAACAGAAGGGGATTTAAATAATGTGATCATATCGCCATTATTGCTGATAACACTTGTTCAGGGTATGATTGATGACAGTACTTATTTAAATTTGGATTTTCGGCTAAGAGATCAATACCTTCTCCTTCGGTGTCAATCGGCAACGGATAAAGAAATAATTGAGGATGAGGTAGTTTTAATAAAAAAGAGGTTAGAATTACTTTATCAGAATAAGTATACATTGCTATTAAACACTGGCTTTGTAGAGTTACAACTGGATATCTTAGAGGAATGATGAATACACGGATTAATAACGCCAGCATGTCATCATTTTTATTTGATGATAAATATAGGATACACAGGCATCTTAGCCTACAGGCTGTCATCCTATTGATAACTATTGGTGTGTTTTTTGACGCTCCAGATAGGCTTAATTTGACGCTAAATAGATTTTTTGGTTGGATTGGTTATTTCTTGTTTATGAATATGCTTGTTTATTTTAATGCATTCGTACTGTTTCCCCGTTTCTTGGCAAAGAATAAAATATTTTTGTATATCGTTTCAGTCATAATATTCACATTGTTTGCATTATTCATAATGATGCTATTGCAAGAGTATTTCTATGATATTGGTGTTACTCATCAGGAACCTACAGTTGTTGCTATCTTTTTTAGTATAGCATCTTCCTTACTGGCCATATTTCTTTTTCTGGGAGGAATATCTGCACTGTTACTATTTAAGCACTGGATGATAGGTAATCGACGTATAACCGAACTAAGGTCTGCAACGACCCAATCGGAACTTAAGTTTCTGAAGAGTCAGATAAACCCGCATTTCCTTTTCAATATGTTGAATAATGCTAATATACTGGTTGATGAGGATCCGGATATGGCCTCTTACATTCTCGAAAAACTTGATGATTTACTACAATATCAGTTGAATGATAGTGTACAAGATGAGGTTTATTTAAAAGATGACATCAAGTTTTTGACAAATTTTCTTGAGCTTGAAAAAATAAGAAGAGACAAATTTGATTATAGAATAGAAATAAAAGGAGATACGGATAATATACAGGTTGCCCCTTTATTATTTATTCCTTTTGTAGAGAATGCAGTAAAGCATAATTCCTCAGACGATAGTTCATATATTTATATGTCATTTGAGCTGCAGCAAGGCGAGTTGATATTTGTCTGTGAGAATTCGATTTCAGGGATTGTAAGAAAAAAGAAGGAGGGAGGGCTCGGTTTGTCAAATATAAAAAGAAGATTAGACTTACTGTTTAGTAATAACTATTTATTAAATCAGACAAAGACTGATACTACCTATACCGTAAATTTAAAATTGAAATTATGAAGTGTATTATAGTAGATGATGAGCCTATAGCTCGTAAAGGAATAAAGAAACTGGTCGATCAGATATCTCAACTTGAATTATTAGATTGTTTTAATAGTGCTGAGGCCGCTTCTGATTTCATGAAAATATCAACGGTTGACCTGATATTTCTTGATATACAGATGCCGGGTATAACTGGTATCGAGTTTGCGAGAATTATTCCTAAACACACACTAATAATATTCACTACTGCTTATTCTGAATATGCTCTTGATAGTTATGAGGTAGATGCCGTTGATTATTTAGTTAAGCCGATTGATCCTGCAAAATTCAGAAAAGCTGTTGATAAAGCAATTACGTACCACTCTCTTTTGTTAGAAGAGGAGGAAAAGAGTGTTGAAAACGTTGAAGACGAATATATCTTTGTAAAGTCTGATCGCCGTTTCTTCAAGGTGAACCTGAAAGATATTCTATTTATAGAAGGATTAAAAGATTATGTTATCATCCAGATGGATGGACAACGTATTATTACCCGGATGAATGTAAAAACAATACATGATTTGCTTCCTAAAAATATCTTTATCAGAGTAAACAGATCATATATTGTTAATAAAAATCAGATTGAATCTTTTGATAATAATGATGTTTTTATCAAAATGTATGAAATTGCCATTGGGAATTCGTATAGAGATCTATTTTTTGATGATATGATGAAGAAATCATAATAAAGTAATTTCTTTGATAGATATAGATGATTGTTTTGCGTGAATTATTATCTTTGTCAATGATGAGATGAAGCTACTAAGTTCTTTTAGTATCTACTCATTTCATATAATGAAAATAAAAATAAAAGACAATTAATGAGCTCAAAACAGGAAAGTGCCTCCCGGTGGTTGAGTAAAAAGATAGCTGAAGCAAAGGGTTCGTATATTCTAGCTTCGATATTTACCGTTTTAAGTGCGGGGTGTTTTGTCGTTTTTTGTTGGTACTTATCGGGGTTTGCTGCTTCATGGCTCGATGATGGACTATTTTTGCCCATTACATTAATGTACGCAGCAATATTCTTAGCTGGCAGATATATCCTTGCTCATTTCGCATCATTATTCAACTATAAAGCAGGAAATATTATTGTTTCCAAGATCAAAAAAAAACTTTATCCAGTATTGCTTAAAAACAATCAATTAGACTCCATATCGAGTACTTTGTTTGTTACAAGAATAAGCGATGACTTGAAACCTTTTTTCGCTTTTTTTATACCATATTCCATCGCTTCGGTTTTAGTCAGTATACTGTTGTTGGTTGTTAGTTTCTGGATGGAAAAGTGGGTTGGTATAATATTATTGATTTCGTTGTTAGTTATCCCGATGCAAATGATCGTTATTGGTTTGGGTGCTGAGGCTCTTCATAAGAAGCATATCAATCTTTTCTTAAAATATTCGGCAATCTTTTACAATCGGCTTCAAACTATTGCTGAAATCGTTAATTTAGATAATTTCAAACCCCAATATCGTTTTTTATCAGAAAAAAGTAAGGCGCTGAATAAAGCTACTACGAATGTAATGCAGGTTGCTATTTTGTCATCAGCAGTATTGGAACTTTTTGTTACCATCTCTATTGCTGTAGTTGCTATTTATTTGGGTATGAGTCTACTTGGAATTATGACAGGTCCCAACTATGGAAAGGGGTATGAATTCCGTACAGCGCTGTTTTTACTGACTTTGGCCCCTTATTTTTTCTTTTATTTACGCAAATTTGTGAGTGCTTATCACGATCGCAATAAAGCTTTAGCTTCGGCAAAATTAGTGATGCCTATACTTAATAAGAGCACCAATGTTCCTTTTACCGATACGGATGAAAAACTTAGTGCTTTTGAAATCAATAATTTAAGTTTTGCTTATCCCAATTCGCCTGTGAAAGTCTTACATAATATCAATCTGAAATTACCGACGAAAGGATTAGTCCTGGTAAAGGGTATCTCTGGTTCGGGCAAGTCTACCTTGTTAAAAATCTGTACTGGAAGCCTCTTTGCGCAAGATGGTATAGTTGCGGTAAATGGAAAAGATAATGGGTGGTCTCATGAGTGGTTGAAAGCAAACTCATCATATATGAACCAGTTTCCTTTTATTTTTGACGGGACGCTGGGATATAATGTTTTCCTCGAAACCGAGGCTGATAAATACGATGAATATCCCGATTTCTTAGATAAAATTTTATCAAAAAAAGAGGATGGTTGGCTAGCTGGGTTGAGCCATAATGGTAAACAGCTTTCCGGTGGCGAAAAACAATTAATTACACTCGCGCGGATGATGTTGCATCCGAGACCTGTAGCTATTCTGGATGAGCCCACAGCAAATCTGGACGCTGGTACTGTCGAAATTATTCTTCCACAGATTATGAATTTGGCTGAAGATCGCTTGGTTATTATAGCTTCACACGAAAGAATGTTTGATGCTGTGGCTGATGTAACCTTGAACTTAAATTGGGGGGAGCAGATGGACTATGAATAAATTTATCATAACACATATATTAAAACCCTTAAAGGGTAAGTGGTTGTTGGGTATTTTTCTTTTACTCCTCTGGACGATAGCATTTATTGCTCTTCCTGCTATCTCGGGATGGTTTTTAGCGATGTGTAGCGTAGCATTTGTCACAGCAAATACCCTATTTTCATATTTGGTACCATCTGCCATTATTCGTTTGATGGCATTGGTACGTACTGCAACCCGGTATTTCGAACGGTTGGAGAACCATAAAACCACACTTGAAGCTCAACGGAGCCTACAGTTGAAAATATTTAAATCGGTAGCCAAATTTCCCTATTTTAAGAAACAGGTTAACAATAACTCTGCATTGCTCGAAAATAGTACGCATGGCGTTGATCAGATATTGAATCATATCCTCTTGTGGCTTTTACCATTTACTGCACTAATACTGTCACTTGCTATCTACTTTTTCTTTCTTATTGTATTTTCGCAAGTTATAGCTGTAGAATTTTTGATTTCTTCTTCTCTTCTTCTGTTTATTATTCCTCAATTCTTTTTCCGAAAAAATAGAAAGTTGTATAAGGAGCTAAAAATACATCGTGAAGAAAACAATAAGGAACTCATCCAAAGTTTTAGAGGCAGTATAGAAATTTCAAAATATAATCTGGAGCAGAAAGCTATCGGGCAATATGAGAAAAGATTATTGCAGATTGAACGACTGGAAGATAAATTGCAAAATAATTCATTTTATTTGCAACTGATTGCTGGGCTTGGGTTCAGTTATATTGCTATGTTCCTGTTATGGAATTCAGGTAATTATAGTATTGATACACCAACAGCGCTAGGGATTTTCTTCGGTATTATGGCACAAGCTGAACTATCTGAAATGCTTTTCTCCGGAAAATCGGAAAGGAGCTCTGTCGCGCATCAAATCAAAGATATTGATACAATTATTGAGGAAGGTAAACAATCTGTTGGAATAACAGAAATTAATTCCTCTTTCGAAAATTTGAGTTTAAAAAATATCAGTGCAAGGATTCCTGAAACTTCTGTACATACTTGCGAAGTGTCATTAGAAATAAAAAAGGGAGAATGGATAGCACTCTTTGGAGAAACAGGAAAAGGGAAAACGACTCTGTTGAACAGCCTTTTTTATCCGGAATACCGCTCTAAAGGATCATTGATATGGAATGATGATTCAGAATTATTACATCTACCTGTGCCAAACTGTATTTATGTTACGCAAAAAGCATATTTACTTACAGGGACTTTGCGTGAAAATTTCGAGGGGTACCCTGATGATGCAATTGAAGAGGTATTGGATATTGTTGATTTGATAAGCTGGCGTTCATCATTATCAGATGGTTTGGCAAGTTGGTTAGGTGAGAATGGAGAAACGTTGAGTGGTGGACAGCGAAAAAAATTATTGTTGGCACAAGCACTACTTAAAAAACCACAATTGTTAGTCGTAGATGAGCCTACAGCGGGTATCAGTTCCGAGAATGCGATCGCTATTTTTCGAAATATCAAACACCAATATCCCAATATTACCATTTTGATGGCCACGCATTTAAGAGATTTTGAGTGTGAAGTAGATAAAGTGGTTAATATTTGATTCTGAGTATTGTAAATACAATTTATCTTTTCACTATCCTTTTTTGATTATTTATCCATTGAATAGCTTCTGCTGTATTCTTAACTTTGAGTTGGGTGAATATTTTTTCTTATGGTACTTGACTGTATGTATAGAGATATTTAGAATTTTGGCTATTTCTGCTTCAGTTTTTCCCGTACTAGCTAGATTTAATATTGTATCTGCATTAGAGGAAATTCTTTTAGCCTTTATTTCCACAAAAATACTGTCAGGGTATCATTCTTTTTTACATATATATTACCGGGTGTCTCATTTGTAGGATAGCTGATAACGCATAATCCCAGCCTTATTATACCCTCATTTGTCAAATCTAAAGTTGTCATCTTGTGATTGATTAAAATAATTTCTCCTTTCTTATTTCTAATCCTGAAATTAAAAGTATAGCAGTAATTTCATCTTCTTTTCTCCGGGACTATCCCCGAATTTGCCGTTTTTTACCACTTTGTGGGAAACAAAAATCCCTGTAAACGTCTAATTTACAGGGGTAAGATACATTTTTCTTTTTCAATCTGTGGAGCTGGAGGGAACGTTATACTTCCAAACAGCCATTGATTTTCAATACCTTATATACTATAAATTAGAACCGTCAGCATTTATGCACATGCTATAATTCTGTGAATCGCTTTGAGTTTCGATTGAGACAAAGTTAGGTATAATTCCCTTCTTCGCCAATTTTATATGTAATTAGATATTAACAATTTATCCGGTTCGAATATTTATTGGGGAAGAACTCGTCCCCAATTTTCCGAGGGAACTGTATTTTTCCCTGCTTTAATATTCTATGTTATTATGAGGATATAAGGCCGAAAAACTGAATAATTTATTGCTAGAAACAGAAAAAATAAGATAACGTAGAAAACTTTCACTCAAAGTGAAGTGAACTTTCATTCTAATTGCAATTCATCAATTTTATTCTTTAATATAACAAAATAGTCGTCAAACAATTTTTCATGTATATGCCTATTACTTCGATGTAAAACCTGGATTTGCTCAACAATCATATTATAAAGGTCTTTACTATCATCATAATCTGACTCAATATAATGTATTAGATCATTCAAAATATTAATAGCCTCTTCTTTTTCATCATTTATTAAATTTAGCAATGACTGATAAAAGCGTACCCGAATAATATTAACACCCGGATATGATATTCCTTTCAGTGTAGATACAGCACTATCAATTTCATTTAAGACTAAGAGAAGGAATATCTTATCACATTTTTTCATATCTATATATTCCTGGGTCGTCATATCTGAATGTTTTGTTAAATACTCCAAATGTTTATCCACATAGACAAGTGCCGACTGATAATCAGAAAGTTTATAGCTAATTATATACATTTGCTGGAAATAACCGCATAAATCACTTATTAGCTTTTGTTCGTCAGGGTTATCTGCTAAGATTTCATTATGCAGATCTACTGCTTTAGTATAATAATCCATTGCTGTTGAAAATCCCGCTCTATGGCTATGGATATCAGCGTGATTGGCTAATGCCCAAGAATAATGTATTTTCAATTGCGCTGACTTTTGAGACGCAGATTCTAAAAATGATAATACATCTTTATTCAAATCTAATGCTTTATCGAATCTATCCGTGTTGATGTATAGTCCTACCATTCTATTCTTTATTTCAGTCTTAAATGAACTGTTGTCATACTCTGAAGGAATATCTTCTAATAGTTCAAGTGCACGTTCCAAGTAAATCTCAGTATTCCCATAATCATTTTCAGAATAATAAATAGCTCCTAATCTTTCACACGAATTCACCAGGATAATAAATAGGTCATTGGGAAGTTTCTCTTTTTCCAACTTATCAATTTCTGAAATAATAGGTATATAAAGCTCTTTTGCTTTTACAGGATCTTTAAGAGTATGTAAATAAAAGTCAGCAAGCGGATATAATAGCTGTACGGAATTTACTCTTTGTTCTTCCATCTCATTGGCAAAACTTCTTATTACCTGATCTTTATACTTATTAGATAATGAATCTATTTCAACTAAAACTTCTTCATTAATGGTTTTATCCATTGGGACTAATTGAAATATGAGGCCTACTAAAGATAAACTATTTATTTCTAAATCATTATCATCAATTGTAGAATATGATTTTATCGCTTTCAACAGATATTCCCCAACAGGTTTATTACTTTGAACAAGTATTTGTGACTTCGTGCAATTTACATACATTGAAATAAATTTATACATAAAAGTATTTTCATCTATAGCCGATACCTTGCTCAATAATAGATCCGTATATTTTTCACAAAGGTTTACGTTCTCCATTTTTTTTAAATCATCTACAATTTTCACTAAACCCGCTAAATACTCAGATGTTTCTAAAACAGGCTCAGACTTCGTCAGGATATAATCTATATATTCTTCAAATTTAGCTTCATTTTGTATTTCGTAGTAGGAATTAGCTATATTATTCAGTATAGGCGTAAAATCAATTAATGCCTGCAACGAATCAATTTTATAGTTGTATTCAAATATATCTATGGCTTTTCTGAAATATTGTTCTGATTTTATAGGATTACTAGAAATATTGATATATCCCATGTAATCATTAGCCTGCGCAGCATCTTTTGAAAAGGATAAATCCTGATTAGAATCAAATAATAGAATAGCTTTAGTCAATAACATTTCAGCATTATCATTAGACTTCTGTTTATAGGACAAATATCCAAGGTCTAAATATGATTTTGCTAAGGATTCCAGATCCTTAATTGAACGTTTTCCTTTCGATTCTAAATATTTTATCACTTCTTTTTTTAACCCCGTACCCTTATCTATATTAATATTTTCAGAGAAATAAATTATCGATAAGTCATTGTATAAAAGATATTTTTCCTTTACATATTCTTTTTGTTTTTCAATATCAAGTTGATTTATATAATCAATGCCTCCTTTATAATAAATCTCGGCTTTTGCTATGTCTTTCCCTTGACAATAATGATTTCCAAAATAATAATATAAACTTATAATAAGAATATCACCAATCTCGTCCTTATTTTCTATTTCATTATATATTAGCATCCCTTTTTCAAAATATTCAATTGCTTTATCTATATTATCTAATTTGCTCCTAAATAGATTTGATTGGCCCATTAACCAGTTGATAATATTGTATTTCAAATGTGGATAATTATTTATTACTCCTTCTATTTCCGCCTTGGTTCTACTATTAAATTCATAATATTGATTTATTGAGTCTGCTTCAAGTAATACCCTCTCTAAATTATTTCCATTCTTTATATAATATCCGAGATACTGAGAAGGTACTTCTTTGATCAGAATAGAAAGCAGATCCTGACTTTTATGCATAAATTCAATGCATTTCTCCGGATTGTCCACTTTTTGGTAAAATTGCCCCATATCCTTATAGGCAACAGAAAGTTCATATTTATTTCTGTTATTGTCATATTCCTGCCTTAATGCCTCCTTTAACTTTATTGATTTATTTAAAAGTTCATAAGCTTGATCATATTCGTTTACCTCTAAATATACCAGGCCTAATTCTCCGGTAATATATCCAATATTAGATTGGGCGGCTCTTTTATCTTCCTGGTATAGCTCTTCGTATCCGGTAATTACTTCATCCAGTATCTCTTTACCTTCATCGCGTTTATTTTGTTTAAGATATGAAATACCCAATGTTTGTTTTAAAAGTAAATATATATGAAGACATTCGATTTGTTCAGTCGAATCACATTCATCGTAAACCTGTAAACCTTCTGTAAGATAATGTTCAGCAGAATCAAATTCTTCCATAGAGTTAAAGAGTTCTCCCATGTTATTTAACAGAATCAAGTAATTCTGAATATTGAGATATCCTCTTTCTCTGTACCGTTCCTTAACTATTGGATATGCCTGATCATAATAGTACTTCGCGTCCTTATGATTATTCATATTTTTATAGTTATTGGCTAGCTCCATAAATGTTAATGACAAAGCATCATTATGATCTTTTATTTGAGCGCTATCCATTGTCTGTAAAATATTCAATGATTTATGAATCAGGCTATCTGCTATTTCTATATTTCCATGCATGCGATATGAAGCTGCCGCTGAGACTAGCATCTTTGAATAAGATGAATTAAATATTAATGGATCTTTTTTGTAAAGATTCGACTGAACATCTAATGCTTTGTTTATATAAACAAGTGCGGAATCCGATAATGCTATCCGGTGATAGTTATTTGCAATCTGGTAATAACTGCCTGTTAAAGCCGTAGCATACGATATATTATCAACGCTTCCCAGTTTGGCCAGTATCTCAACACCTTGCTTAAGATACTTTTCTGCTATTACATATTCATGGAAGGATGTATAGGAATCACCTATCTGGCTTAAATAATCTCCCAATCCAGCAATTTCGCCCATAGGGTTTAGCTCTGTATATGCTTTGTAATAACTTATTCCTTTTTCAAAATATGAATTAGCTGCCGGAAGATTCTTATTCTCAAGATAATGATATCCTAAATTATAAAAAATATCAGAAAAGGTTATATAATATTTAATCGGATTGGTCTCAAGTAGTAATTCAGTGGCACTTAATGCTTCTTTCAGGTATTTGTCTGCTTTTTGATTATTATTATGTTTTTCATAATATGTTGTAAGTTTAAATAAAAGGATGATTCTATATTGTTCGAAAAGAGCATAATCATCCTTAGCCAGACTTGTATATTTACCTATAACTTCAATCAGTTTGCCTTCTGATTCTTTATTTTCACTGTCAATATTTTCAAAAAGGTTCATAAAATATGTATCGGCATATATCTGAGGATACTTATCTGCTAAATCGGTATAAATTTGCATTCCTTTATCCATGAAGTATTTTGCCTTTGATATTTCATTCAATCTTTCAAAGCATTGAGCCGCAACCATGAAACATCCGGCACAGTCCTCTTTTATTTTCATTGACGAAGACTCAATATCACCATTATCAACAATATCAATAGCCTCATTTATATAATCCCTAGCGGCATTATATTCAAAATTCTCCACTTTTGTTAATGAAAGCAGACTTAATAGAAGTGCATACTGATATGGATTGATATCTTCCTTGTCTAATGATTTATAAATGGCCAATGCCTTTTCAAAATAAATAGAGGCTTCTTTATAATTTGATTGAGTCCGTTTGATTTCACCAAATTGGAAATAAATAAAGATTATATGATCCGGATAATTAATATGTTCTTGAATGCTGACACAATTTAATGCTTCCTGCATATATACCTCAGCTTTATGCCAGTTTTTTTGTCTTCTGGCATTTTGCCCCAACATGGTATATATCTCCATTTTCTTTTGTACATAGGCAGTATCATTTACATTATGGCTCAATATCTGAAAATAATGTGCTGCTTTATTTAAGTGTTCTTCTGAGTTATTAAAATCACCTTCTTCCGACATAAGGCTACCTAATTGAAAATGAACTTTGCCTAATGATTCAGCCCTTATAATTCCGGTTTGTTTTTCATTCTCTATGCTTCGTTCTATTGCTTCTAATGTTATCCTCTTGGCTGAATTATACTTATTGTATGTTTTAAGGTAACTCATATATTCCAGAATAATCTCAAAATCGAAGGGAGCAAGTTTTATCGCTTCTTCATAATTGCTGCATGCCTCATCGAAACTCTTCAGGACAGACAGACGAGCTTTCATCAGTACTAACTGGATAGCTTCATCTTTCATCTTTTGACCTGTACCGGAGAGTATCTCACCATGCAAATATTTTTCTCTTATTAATTCTATTGGTATATATATTAATGCACTGTCCAAGTCCCCTTGAGAAATTTTTGTAAAGGCATTTAACATAATTGAATCCGAATTATCGAGGTTAATCTGAGCCATCTTCTCAGAGATATCACGGATAAAATCAACCATATTGACTTTTATCTTTTCAATGTTATCTATACTATCTGTGATGCGTTTTGCTTTATCATATTGTTCTTTTTCTCTGGCTTTTGTCAATTGAAATTTAAGGTCTTTGATTTCTCTTTCAAATTTCTCATCGTTTTTTGTGCGATTGATATTATATAGCTCATCTACCCTTTTGAAATATTCATTTTTTTCGCATATATATATGTTGATCCTTTCTTTTCTACCAAGTGTTATATCATTAATGTCCCGCTTATTAACAACAATATAATCATTGAATTTGCCTGTCGGCGTCACTTCAATTTTAGTTTGCGTGTTGGGCTCTACTCCCACTATTTGCAACGAAAAATAGCCGTTACTATCAGTAACATCAGATTTGGCTTCGTCATGTTTAATCTCAACACCTTCTACATATATAATTTGTCCGGTATTTATTTTACTATTTTGCACGGCAACCACCCCGTCAAGTTTTGTCATTTGCCCTTTACAAATAAAAGGAACTATTAAGAAAAAAAGAGTCAGCCACAGTTGCTTTTTCATAATCATTTCCGTTTCAATACAATTCTGCATTCATTTTCATTACCCATTGGTACCATAGCACGATAGGTGGTATACCCTTCCTTATACACATAGATTTCCTGCTTTTTCTCCTGTTTTGTTATGGGGATGGAGAGTCTAAAACGCCCTTTTTCGTCTGTTGTTGTTTCCACTCCGGCCAGTTCAACTGTTGCTTGGCCCAATCCATCTCCGGAAATATTATCAATAATGATCCCCTGGAGTTCATCTATACCCTTCAAACCGATTTGCACATAATTAATCTTATTTTTATTTATAAACACCGTACTGTCAGAGACATAGTATAATTCTCCTCTGGTATCCAGTAATCTAACCAAAACAGATGTCTTATTGTATTTATGATCAACATTCTTAAATATAGCCTCTCCATTTCTGCTTATCTCGGCTTTCTCTGTTTTATCTCCCAGAACTATTTCGAGCGTTCCAACCCCTTCTAATGGCCTGTGTTTCTTGCCTTTCCAGCCATGTGTTTGAATAGACAATGTAAATGGCTGAGTAAAAGAATTATAAGTCAGATAAGTTATCAGAGGAAAACAAATTATGAGAAAGAGTATTAGTATTATAATGTTTCGTTTAGCTTTTCTTCTCTCTCTATTATAATCTTCTACAAACGATTTGATTATAATATATATATTATCTACCTGGACATCTGTTTTTGTTATAATAGATAGTACTTTAGCCCCATTAGCTTCAATAGCTTTCAGCCTTTTAGTTGTTGTTTTACTTACATGGGTTTTTATAAGTTCCTTGTCTTGAAGAGTTTTTTTTAGATCGCGTATGACTTTCATCTCTTCATCCGTAAATTCTCCATTTACATCTTTTAGGCTAGTTAACTTTTCCTCTATTCTGATCTGGCCATCTTCTATCCTTACAAGCCTGTCTCTTAAGTCTTCGATAAGTAGCCGTTGAAATGCTATCCATGCATTTCTATTCGAATCTTCTTTTAACCCCTCTCCGAAAGTAAGTTCGATATAAGTGTTATAGTTTTCTGATAAACATCTTTTGAATGAATCACTTATTTGTGTCTCTGATATAGCTAATTTTCTTAATATATAGGATATAATATCTTGATTATGCGGTAAGTCCTTTTGATATAAAAAATCATTGACTAAATTCTCATTTATGTCCAGTATTGAGTTATTATTTAATTCATCTGTTAATCCCTTTTGTAAAAATCCAACTATTTTCAGGGCTTCTTTCTTTTCCTTCTTTGTTACATTATCATCTTTCGTATAAGTAATATAAACTGAAGAAAGGGCTTGAGATATAGAATTAATGAATAATTTCTTAATACTGTGATTCAGCTTTTCCGGATCATCCTCTATATTATTTAATCTTGATGGTATCAAACTTGATAACATATTTCCTGCAACGCCGGTCCCTATCTGTCCTGCAATACTTGCAAGGGATGCTGTTGCATAATCCGAGGTAACAACGGCTACAGCTGTTGCTGTTAACAAACCTACGGCAGTAGGGAGAATTGACCTTGTATTCTTCATGTGTTATTATAGTAGATTTATTAGTAAAGATAGTATATTATTGAAAAATATATTTAAAGTACTATAAAACAGTTTTTTCTGCCATTTCAAATAATTGTACCTTAGTCATTTTATTGTTTAAAAGTAAATAACAGTCATATATATTGGTTGTAAAAATCATAACTTCTGTCAGTTTTCGCTTTTATTTTCAATTTTCCAATAATTCTAGACGAATACCGTCAATTTCTTTTACCGGTCTGATAAACGGATCTGTATAATATAAATCCAATTTCACATAGTCCGATTCAGAGTGTCCGATATAAAATGATTTCCCAAATCCTACCAAATCAATATTAGATGTGGAAACATAAGTAAAATTCAGTTTCAAATATTCTTCAATAGCTTTAAAATCTACGGTATTGTATTCCAAATCTGTGAATAAGTCAATGTCAACCGATTCGCGGTGACCGAGTTGTAAGCTCAATGATGTACCACCAACTAATCGAAAGGGTTTTAAAACTTCTGCTAGCATTAGTTCTCCAGAGCATTTTGCAGTAAAGGCGTGACAGTATTATAATACAACATGGTTATATAGTTTCTAACAGTTTATTTGCACTTTCTTTTGTTGATGGAGTTAAATCCCGATAATATCTCAGAACTTCATTGACTTTTTCCTTTCCATAGAAGCGGAGTATCTCTTTCTTTTCTATTTCATTTCCACGTTCAAGAACGCGACGGATTACATATCTCCGGTTCTTGTCCCAGTCGATATCCTCTATTTTCGTATCCCAGAATAGAGTTGGATTTATCTTTGTCAGATCGGGATGGTAATTCTTATTCTGTTCCTTTTTAATCTGTTCGATATCATAATACACTTGCAAGATCATAAAGAACCCCTCTTCTATTCCAAGAGCATGTTCTATCTTCAGTGCAAGTTCCGGATTCATGCGTCTCTTGGCTTTAGTTATAGCAACCAAAGTCTGAGGATATTCATTGATGGAAATAGCAAAACGACTCTTTTGAAGCTTTCTCTTTTTCAATTCCCTATCCAGAATAATGCCCGGATGAATACCCTTTATTATATCTATTTTTGAATCCATATCTATTGTATTGATATACAAAGATAATAAAAATAAACAAATTTGTTTTCTTTAAAATGTTTATTTTATTTTAGTTCAATCGGTATGACACGTACAGCAGCTATGGATTATGCCGTTAAAGGAATCCGTATAAATGCAGTTTGTCCGGGTGTAAACCTTACGCCAATGGCGGAAGACCTGATAAGCAGGAATCCGCAATTAGGAGGAGAACTTGTCCGTGATATTCCAGCCGGACGTGTATAATATAATTGAAAAGTAGTCCACCTAGTACTTGAAAAGTATACCACAATAAAAAACTTCAATAATTTTCCTCGCTAAGTAAACTTTCCTATCTTTGCAATCGTAAGTCGTTCTTTGTATTTCTGCAAAAAGCAACGTGATGTAAAACAGCGAACTTTGCTCGTTTCTAAACCGTTACCTGTCAAGAATAAAGTCTCTGCAAGTTGCTTGTTTTCAGCTTGTAAGAATAATTACTATGTCTTGGTTAGTGAGTTGTAATCGTCTTCTTGATACCGCAGACATCAGCTATTTCACGAAGATAAGTATTCATCTTTTGATTCGAGAGAACAGGGAGCAATACTCCTTTCTTTTGGCAAACAGGATGAGTCCTATATTTCTCCAATATTTTCTGAGGAATATCAAGAAGAGGTATATTACACATGTTATTTGTTTTTATCCGTTGCTTACGAATCCATAATGCATCTTCATTATCAGTTACCAAATGCTCTTTAGATAGAGTCTTTACATCCGAAAAAGCTAGGCCTGTAAAACAACAGAAGACCAGTATATCACGCACATTAGCCAAACGCTCTATTTCAAATTCTTTTTGCATGATTTTCTCTAGCTCGTGATATTCTAGGAATTCACGTTCAACTTCCTCATAAGTCATTTTAAAATTCATAAAAGGATCTTTTTTCAGCCATTCATTGGCCAAAGCAATACGGATTATCTTCTTAAAATTCTTCAGGTATTTCATAGTCGAATTATGATTGCAGTCCCGCTCTGTCTTCAGGAAGAATTCATAATCCTTTACGAACTGATAATTTATCTCTTCAATATCGACATCTTCCTTTTTATATTGAAATTGAATAAACTCCTGAGTATGTCGATAAGCTGTTTCATAGCGCATGATTGTAGAACGTGACATATCCTTGCCTTCCAGTTTATGACATCTTTCATTATGTTCCTGAAATATCGAAAGAAGGGTAATCCTAGGCTCTGTTTCAATACCTTTATACTTATTGACTATCTTGTCAACTTTAATCTCTTCACCGTTGATTTCCATTTCCCGGTAAATTTCCATGAGTCGGAAACGGATAGAATCTAACCGGCTGTTAATTTCCAACGATTTACGATCTTTGTCCGTAGATTTCTCTGTTACTGAACTCCATAAATCAGGATTAATCTTCTGATTAATGGATACTTCAATTTTCTCTTTATTTACAGTTACCTTTAATTTAACAGGCACTTCTCCGTTTTTTGCAATCCTGGTTCTTTTTACAAAAAAGGACACTTTGAAAGTTACTCTTTTCATACTCTAAAATGTTTAAATTTTTCATTAATACAAAGTACGAAACCGGAGCAATCATATCAAAATCACATCATTGCATCTCTTTGATTCACTGCGATTTACCAAATTAGCGAGTGCAAAAGTGCTGCCATTAACGTCTAAAAATAAGTGGCAGCGATTTTGCACGTGAAACATGCTTAAAACAGCTGTTTTTTGCTGACTACAGAAAATAAAAATCCCTGTAAACGTGTAATTTACAGGGGTAAGATGCATTTTTCTTTTTCAATCTGTGGAGCTGGAGGGACTTGAACCCTCGTCCAAACAAGGAACTAATTTGCTTTCTACATGCTTATCTTCGCTTTAGATTGTCGGGAGTGAGCAAGACCAAAGCTACCAACTCAAACCTTAGCTTCTTAATTTCAAATAAAAGCCAAAGCTTCTCTTATTCTATCTCCGATTTGCCTGCACCGCCTGATCGGCACGCTTCGAAGCCACAGCTTCCGGGCGATGTCTTGTCTCCACACCTGTGCAGAGATTAAGCTATATCTACTATACTTCGATTAAGCAGCAAGAGCGTAATTGTTATTGCCAGTTAAAATTTTGACGTCTGAGATTATAGTGCCAGCCGACTACGCACTGCATGCTTACAAACCACTTCATCTCGCTGTCAAAGCCAGTCAGCCCCGTTTGTTTTTTCTACTTGATTATATCCAATCAATATTCAGATACAAAGATAGTGATTTTCCTTATCAAACCATTATAAGTTGAACTTTTCTGTTTTATATTAAAAGAATAGAATTGGGTGAATCTAAAAATGAAATTTTTATATCAAACATTAATGCTTTATGCTTATCTAAAATATTATATATTATTTACTTATTAGGTTTTTATATACAACGGTATTCATCAGATCATCCTTTTTTCTTTGTGATATGGGTAATGATTTACCATCTATAAAAAGACAGTTACCCATGATTGATTGAATAGAAGATATGTTTACAAGGTATGACCGGTGTATTCTGAAGAATGCATCTTTGGGTAGTCTTTCTTCCAATGATGCCATTGTCTGATGAATAACCAAAATTCTATCTTTTATATGTAGCTTCAAATAATTTTGCATTGCTTCTACAAATAGAATATCTTTCCATTCAATTCTAAAAAAAGAATCGCCTTGCCGGATATACAAACTTTCAGGAATCTTTTCTACATTATGAGACTCAAACGAATCTCTTGCTTTTGTTACAGCCTGAAAAAAACGTTGAAAATCGAATGGTTTCAATAAATAGTCTACCACGTTTAGCCTGTATCCATCTAACGCATACTCTGAATATGCAGTTGTGATAATTGTCAAGGGAGCTTTTGCCAACGTCTCAAGGAAAGCAAGACCAGTCAGATGAGGCATATTGATATCCAAAAACATCAAATCAATTTCCCTGTTCTTTAGTATTTCTGCTGCTTCTATAGCAGAAGAACAAGTAGAATCCACTATCAGAAAATCCAGTTCGTTGATATAATCGGCAATCCCTTTGATAGCTACTGATTCATCATCCACAATTAAACAGCGTATTTTATTATTAGCTTTCGATATTTCTTCTGTCATAATCCTATTATTACTTTTACCCGATATACGAGATCTGTTTCATTGACTATAATCTGGTGTTTTCCATTATATAATATATCCATCCGTTCTTTTATATTTTTAAGTCCTAATCCCTTAGATGTGTTAGATTTATCTTGGATTGCAGATTTTGAATTTTCAACAATCAGTGTTATGGTATCTCCCTGTTGTTTGAAGTCAATAATTATATAGCCTTTCTCAAAATCTGATTTGGAAACGTGTTTGAATGCATTTTCTATAAAAGTTATAAATAGTAATGTCGGTATTTCTATTTTCCCATCTTCTATCTGCCATGTACAGTTTAGTGTTAACTTATCACCCCACCTAACATCTTCAACAGTAATAAAATCCTTTAAGAACTGAATTTCCTGATCCAGTGACATTTTTTCTTCTTCTCCATTATATAATTGATAACGAAGTATTTCCGAGTATTTTATTAATAAGGTAGATGCCAGTTTTACGTCGGTTCGCATCAATACATGTATATGGTTGAGTACATTGAACATAAAATGGGGTGTTACCTGATGCTTGAGAGTACGAAGTTGATATTCCAGAATAACTTTTTGTGAGTTTAAGTATTCTATGACGAAGCAGAATCCGAATACACAAAGATTCATTGTAAGCCCCATTGATAAGAATAACTCAATGATATTCTTAGGGTTTTGATATATTAACTCAAAATATTCGGAGCGAGGAAATATTCCTTTTATTTCCAATGTATCCATTAAGAAAAAAAGAGAGGCGAAAATTGCAGAACTTAATATAGAAGAAGCTATAAGCTGGAAAATGAACAATGCATATTTCCCTTTTTTTATCGTTTTAACCAGTATTTTGCGATTGATATATGTCAGAGGGAAACTCAAGCATAGAATAAGTACCAACGAGAATAATACAGCAGCTAAGGCTGACTCTGTCTGTGTTATTATCTGAAAACAGCAAAGCGAAAATAATATTACCCAGAACAAGATAATAAAGAAAGTTCCATCCGGTGATTTATTTTTCATATTGCAAAGATAACACATTACTTCTCAAGTGTATTACCGTTTGTCAAAGGGAAGATTGCATTCGTCAAACAGATTCATTTCTTAGCTAATTTCAAAATACTTTTGCTTCGAAACGTTCAAATTCAAAGAAATAATTAATTCAGATAAAATGGTAAAGAGAACATTTCTACTCCTGATACTTTACCTATCAGGATATATCACAGCATCTTTTCAAGATAGAGAAGAAAAGAAATCAATATTTCAATTAAATTTTGTACTACTGTTAACGACTAATGGGTTTTATGCATCCCAATATTCCAATAAGGTTTCCCTCAATTTATAGACTGGGGTTTCAGGGATTGAAAAAAATCCCATTTCGTCTCACGAATACCCTATTTCGTCTCATTTTCAAAAAATGTTTTTAATAAGAATCTACTTTTGCTGTGAAAATAGGCAGTAAAATAAAAACAAATAGAATTCAAATCATGAAAAAAATCTTAACCACATTCTTATTCTTATGTTTATTTACATTGGCTTGTCAGGCACAATTCAGATACGGAATAAAGGGCGGTGCAAATTTCTCCAATTATACTGGAGATAACATTGGCGACTTTATGGATAAAAACATGACTTTGTTTTTTATCGGGCCTTCTGCGGAGTTTTTCCTTATCGGCCCACTGGGACTTGAGGCTAGTTTATTATATGTACAAAGAGGCATAAAACTTAAAGCTGATGACAAAAAGTACAAAAGGAGCTATATAGAACTCCCTGTAAATCTAAAATATCGTTTTGCATCTATAGGTTTGGCCAGGCCTTATCTGGTTGCTGGTCCATATATTGATTTCAAAATATCCGGTAAAGACAAATTCGGTGACATCAAAGATAATGTGGACACACAATGGAAAGCAAAGTCTTTTGGTGCAGGAATTAATATTGGTGGCGGAGTCGAACTATTACGCATTTTGCAGGTTGGAGTGAATTATGGCTTGGGCTTAACAGAGAACTATAAAGCAAGTGATGGCAAATATGCTGTAAAGGAAAATATATTGTCAGTTACAGCAGGCGTATATTTTTAAACAAACTGAGAACTATACTTTCACAAACTCTGTTTAGCCCTCTTTAATAAGGAGGCACTTCTGTAGTAATATGAATAGAAAAGAAATTATAAAAAATACCGCGAGAATATCAGAAGTTGATATTGACGATTGCGAGAAAGTAATAAATGCGCTCGAAAAAGTCCTTGAAGATGAATTCAGCTCGTCACAAGGATTATCCAGTGCATTTGATAAATTTTGTAAACTAATTAATGTATTTAAAATAAAACTAATATGAAACTTGTACGCCACCTCAGCCTTTTAGGCTTTTTATTGCTGTCAGTCACTATAAGCGCGCAAAATTTTACGGTCAATGGATTTATCCGGGATAAAGAAACCCAGGAAACTTTAGTGGGAGTACCTGTCGTTATCAAAGGACAGGAATCAAAAGGGGTAAGTTCTGATGAAGACGGAAAGTATTGGCTAACACTGCCAAAAGGAACCTATACTATACTTATTCATTATTTGGGGTTCGAAGATCAGGAAATTACAGTTTCCCTGACAAAAAATACAACCCGCAATATTGAACTGAAACAATCCTCTGTTGGGCTGAAAGAAATCGTCATAACATCGCAGCGGCCAGATGAAAATGTAACAGCACCAATTACAGGCGTTCAAAAACTGGAGATAAATGAAATCAATAAACTTCCTGTCTTACTTGGTGAGCGGGATATTATAAAATCTATCCAGTTAATGCCCGGTATACAGGGTGCCGGAGAGGGGAGTTCAGGCTTTTATGTACGTGGTGGTAGTGCCGATCAAAACCTTATCCTGCTTGATGATGTATCGCTTTATAATGCTTCCCATCTGATGGGTTTCTTTTCAACTTTCAACTCGGAAGTATTACGTGATGTAACTCTCTATAAAGGAGCTTTGCCTGCGCAATATGGAGAACGGTTATCGTCTGTATTAGATGTGCAACAGCGCCTAGGGGATAATCAAAAATATCATGTAGCCGGAGGTATCGGGTTGATTTCATCTAATCTGAATGTGGAAGGTCCTATACAAAAAGGTAAATCATCATTCCTTATAGGAGCCAGACGTACCTATGTTGATGCTATAGGGAAGGCTGCAGGAATCGAAGAAGCAAAAAATACAACTCTGTATTTCTATGACCTGAATATAAAACTGTCTTTTGCACTTTCTGATAAGGACCGCATAACTGTATCAGGTTATATGGGCAAAGATAAGATGAAGATAAAAGAAGCTGCTGAAATAAACTGGGGGAATAAATTTCTGTCAGCAAGCTGGAATCATACTTATAATAATAAGTGGAATTCTAAAACGACCTTATCATACAATCAGTATGACTATTTTATGGAGATGGAAATTGGGTCTAAGGAGAATGGCAAATCAAATATAAAAGATTATAACCTGAAACATGAATATATCTATCAGCACAATTCTGGAAACAGATGGCGGTTCGGAGTAAGTTCAACATACCATGATCTGGCTCCTGGCAACTTCAAGCTGGACTCGGAAGAAAGCAGAAGTACTGTTGACCTGCACCACCGCTATTCGTCCGAAAACGGAGTGTATATCTCTAACCAGCTAAAACTTAGTGATAAACTGGAAGTTATATACGGTCTTAGGATGTCTGCATTTATGGCTTTAGGCAAAGGGGAATATTATACGATGGATAACAATAATAACGTGATGGATAGTACATGGTATAAATCTGGAAAAGTAGTGAAAACTCATATTAACCTTGAACCGCGTGCATCAGCTGTTTATAAAGTAAATCCTGTTTCTTCTGTCAAGGCAGCTTATGTACGTACTGTACAAAATATGCACCTATTGTCTTACGCACCTCAGGGAACTCCTGTTGACAGGTGGGCTATGAGTTCCAATATAATAAAACCTGAAATCGCAGATCAGGTATCCTTAGGCTACTTCCGTAATTTTTCGAATAATATGTTCGAATTTAGTGTCGAAGGATTTTATAAGGATATGAAAAACCAACTCGACTTTAAGGACGGTGCGGATATTATGGGACGTGATGTTATAGAAACGGAAATCCTATCAGGTAAAGGCCGCTCGTACGGAGTAGAGCTAATGTTGAAAAAACGTACAGGAAGGCTCACCGGATGGATAGGTTATACTTTATCCAAGTCGGAAAAGAAGATAGATGGTATAAATAATGGCGAATGGTATAATGCAATTCAGGACCGGACACACGATATTTCTATTGTTGGTATGTACGAACTCAGTCCGAAATGGTCATTGTCTGCTGCATGGGTATATTATACGGGAAATGCGATAACCTATCCGAGTGGAAAATATCAGATGAATGATAAAGATTTGATGTATTATGCTGAGAGAAATGGTTACCGTATGCCTGCGTATCATCGTCTCGATCTGGGTGCAACATGTGTACTGAAAAAGACTTCCAAGTTTTATTCTGAATTGGTTTTAGGACTCTATAACGCATATGGACGCGAAAATGCATATCTGATAGAATTCCGGACCAACACGAAAGACCCGAGCAAAACAACTGCTTACCAATATTCCTTATTTACGTTTGTACCATCCGTTTCATGGAATTTCAAGTTTTAGGGTAACAGATCTTTTTGTTACATGGTAAATAACTTTAACAACCAATAAATTATGAATACTTTATTATTAAAAGATTATATAACACTTATACTTATAGCAATATTGCTTGTGAGTCTTCCTTCCTGCGAAAAAGAGATTGACATAGACCTGAAATCCGTCCCTCCGAAAATTGCAATTGAAGGTATAGTAAAACAAGATCAGCTGGCAACAGTACGGGTAAGCCATACACTTGACTTTAATAATAATGACGGGTATCCGAATCTGAGTGGAGCTGTTGTTACCATCTCTGATGATCAGGGAAATTCAGAGATACTGAAGCAAGGTGCAAACGGGTGGTATACTGCAGAAAAGATAATAGGAAAAGTTGGGCGTAAATACAATATGTCTGTTGTATATGAAGGACAGGAATATACTGCAACTTCACAAATGCCTCCCCATGTGCCATTAGAGTCTGTAACAATGAAAAAAATTGCAGCGGTGGATAATCCTTTCGTTATGTTACGTTTTCAAGATCCTGTAGGCGAAATAAATCAATATTACCGTGCTTTATTGTTTATCAACGGAAAACAGAATCCGGATTTAACCGAATATATTGTAAGTCTGGAATTTAGAGATGGTCAAACTTACAACTGGGATCTATGGGTATTTGCCAACGATTCGGATATCGATCCGATAAAGAAAGGCGATGAACTGATTATTGAGTTTCAATGTGTTGATAAAGGAACTCATAAATTCTTCGATTCTTTAGTAAATGCTGTTGGAACACCTACTAATCCGGTATCAAATATCAGTAATGGAGCGTTAGGGTATTTCAGTGCCTGTACTGCCGAACAGAGAACCATTACTGCTGAATGGGAAGATTGAGTGTGTGGAAGAATAATTACTGATAACGAGTTAGATATAAAGGTTTGGTAATTTAGAACGGATTGAGATTAATTCTCTGGTATATATTGAGTAATGTCAGAGTTTGTATTGATAATCTGTATACTTTTGTATCAAGGAATATGTAGCTTCGGTACTCTTATTTTTGTTATTTATGAATCAGGAATCGTTTATATATAAATTTCTACTTTCTCCTAAATTCAGAATATGGAGATACATAGTTCTCATTATCTTTTTCACATTTATCTCCCTTAATGATGTCTTGTTAGGGTATCAAGATATTATCCACCTGATGGGAAATGATATCTATTGGATTGTGGCTGCTAATATCTTTCTTTATTTAGTAACTGTACTTCTATTATCGAAAATAGGTGTGAAATATCTGTTATCAGGTAAGTATTTTCAGTTTGTTGTTATTATTATCGTATGCAGCCTTCTATATTTATCAATATCATATTTTACATATAAGTCATATATCGATGGCCATGATCTGTTTTCTGATACTGTGTTAATTGAGAATATATCCGCTTTTGTATTACATCTGTTATGTATCTCCGGAATATTTATTCCGGTCTTTTTAAAAAATTGGATGATAGCCAATCAACAGCTTAATGAATTGAAAATTAAACAGGAATCTTCACAAGTGGAACAGTTTAAGGAACAAATCAATCCGGCATCCTTTTTTAAGGTATTAAACAGGAGCAAATCTTATGTAAAGACCGAACCAGATCTAGCTTCCACCATGTTGATGAAATTTGGACAATTGTTACGTTATCAGTTATATGACTGTAACAGGGAGCAGGTTTTTCTTAACTCTGAAATATCCTTTGTAAGGAATTTTATGGAACTGGAGAGATTGCGTTCTCCTAAATTCGATTATGAATTAAGCGTGACAGGAAATTTAAACGGAATTTTAGTGCCCCCTTCGGTTCTCTTGCCTTATGTTCAGAATGTGATCAATACGTTTGAAGAGGATGAAGTTGACCGGAAAATTGAGATACGGATAGATATACTGGATGAGGCTATTGTGGTTTTGCTTAAAATATTTGGTATGGCTGATAGCATCTTGTTGCAAAAGGAATTGTTGAAAGTTAGAGAGAGGCTAAATACCTTGTATAAGGATAGCTATGTCCTGACTATATCATCAGACAAATTTGCCGGTGAAATGGAAATTATGTTAGAATTAACAAGGAAATAGAATATGAAGTCCAGTAATAATATAGTTATCAGACTTTTGATGTCCTCCCAATGGAGAATATTCCGGCATTTTATCTTATTCGTGTTTATCCTTTCCATTTCTGCTAGTTTTGTCAATTACGAACCGGATTTGGCTGCTTCGGTAAGCCCCCTTCTGAAATATGGCGGAATGTTTTTCTATGTTTTTTTATTCTTGGTTACGAGCTATTTTAATATCTATATATTGACTCCAAAATTTCTCTTAAAAAATAAATGGGGATTTTATTTTTGTGCTTTATCAGGGTTGGTTGTCCTTATGTTAATTTCAATTTTACTATTTCAGAATTTTACATTTTATGTTGATGAGATTGAAGAGGATAAATATTATGGGAACATTCATTATCTGACAGGAATAATCAATTTGATATCGGGCAGTCAGGTGTTTTTTCTGATCTTTGCAGGAACCTCTACAATGGTTGTTTTTAAGCATTGGATTTTGGATGTGCAACAATCCGAAGAACTAAAATCGACGACATTACAGATGGAATTAAAACTTTTAGAGAATCAGATCAATCCTCATTTCCTTTTCAATATGCTCAACAATGCTAATATCATGATAAAAAAAGATCCTGATGTAGCAATACATATTATTGGAAAACTCGAAGAAATGCTTGATTATCTGGTGAATGAAAGTGTACAGAATAAAGTGTTTTTGAATGATGAGGTATTATTTCTGAGCGATTATCTGGAACTCGAGAAAATCCGAAGAGACTATTTCAATTATACTGTGTCTAAAGACGGAGACTTGGATAATATACAGATTGCTCCCTTACTGTTTATCACATTTGTAGAAAATGCTGTTAAACATAATCAGGATAGCCGGTCAGCTTCATATGTTCATATATTATTTAAAATAATAGAGGATACATTAATTTTTACATGTGTAAATTCCATCCCGCAGAAAATCTCCCACACGAAACAAGTTGGAGGAATTGGGCTTAATAACATTAAGCGGCGATTGGATTTGTTATACGATGGAAATTATTTTCTTGAGCAAACAAAGACAAATATTACTTATACCGTAAATTTAAAACTGAAATTATGAGGTGTATTATAGTTGATGATGAACCTATTGCCCGTGAAGGTATAAAATTATTAGTGGAAGAAATACCACAGTTAGCCTTGTTGAAAAGTTTCAATAATGCCGAGGATGCATCCGTTTTTATCAATGATGTTACTGTTGATCTTATATTTTTGGATATCAATATGCCGGGAATTAATGGAATAGAATTTGCACATACTATTCCTAAACAAACTCTGATTATTTTCACGACAGCATATTCTCAATACGCTTTAGATAGTTATGAAGTAGATGCAATTGATTATCTGGTAAAACCTATCGATCCTGTAAAATTCCGGAAGGCTGTAAATAAAGCAATTGTTTATCATTCGCTCTTAATAAATGAAGAAAAGAAAGGAGTGGATAGTGTCGAAGATGATTATATATTTATTAAGTCAGACCGAAAATACTTTAAGGTTAATCTGGAAGATATTCTTTTTATTGAGGGACTAAAAGATTATGTTATAATTCAAATGGAGAGTCAACGTATTATTACACGTATGACTCTGAAAACTATATCAGAATTATTAACGGTAAATACGTTCTTTCGTATTAACAAATCATATATAGTAAACAAAAAACACATTGATTCTTTTGATAATAATGATGTTTTCATCAAGACATATGAGATTGCTATTGGAAATACCTATAGGGAAGAATTTTTTATGGATTTTACGAATAATAAAACTTTTAAATAAAAATGGGTGAAAACAAAACTCATTTTAATAGAGAAGTATTTGTCAATTGCCATTATGTGCTTGCTAATTTAAAAAGACACATCAGGGAATATGCTAAAGAAAATAATAGAAGAGGATACAAAGCTGATCTGTCAATTGCTGGTAGAGAAAAACCTGACAATCAAAGAACTTCAGCAATTGACTGATTACCAGGAAGCATATATATGTTTTGTTGTGGGCTGGTTATTAAAAGAGAATAAGATAATCTGCTCTGATAACAATAATGAGTTATTTTTCACTTTAAGTTTTTAATAATGAAAATATTCAATATAATCACTAATGGTATACTGTTGATAATAATTGCTGTATTACACACCAGTTTAGCAATAGAGCCTAATGGCGGCGGTAAGCAATTTTCAAAAATGGCTGAGACAAACTTTTATAAAGTTAGTTCAGGAGCAGAACTATTACCAATAGATGAAACAAAAAGTAGTTTTGCAGACGTTGAGATACTAGCGATTTTCTGGTTTTTCTATTTTGGTTTGTTTTTAATACCTTTAGGCTTATTAGTGCACTCTATCGAACGAAAAGGTGGAATTTTACCATTGTCATTCACTGTACCATATTTTCTATTCGTTCTGGTGGGTAGTTATATGATGCCTAATTCGGGTATGACACTTATTATGCTGCCTCATGCAGCTTATATGCTGGTAATAAACATAATAAGGTATAAGAAAAAACAGCCCACTACATCATAATTAATGTTTATATTATTCTTTCAATATTCTTACATGTTCTTGTTGGGGCAGAATATTACAAGTTAAATCATTAGACCATAAAATCCGGAGATATATTTTGGATGAGAATCCTTGTTTTGCAATATCTGTAGAAAAGATATTATTATTTTATCTACTTTTGATGTTAAGAAAAACATTTTGGATGTTAGGCTAATGATTATAACTTTGTTTGACCAAGTATTTTCCCTTAATGAATATTATGAGATATTGTTTATCGTATGTACTTTTTTTATATATAATATTATCTTACAATACTTATGCAATAGCACAACAAACTGAATACGGACTACAATTTAAATCATATGAGGTAGAGAAAGAGAAACGTACGAGCCTTAATCTTACACCTTCTAAGATCTTATCGCTTCCCGAAATATACAATTTCTCGTTTGATCTTAAGGTAGACTCTGTGGTTATGTACCCATTTGGATATGTATTCCGTATTATCAATGAGAATGGAAAACATATCGATTTTCTGTTGAATGAGAAGAAGAATACAGGAGAACCGAAATTCTTACTAGCTCATTCTTCTGATGAAATTTTTAGCGATTTATTTAAAGATGTAGGGATAAGCTACGGTAAATGGGTGCGTATCGATATCAATATAAATACTAAAATTAATACTCTTTCTGCTCGGATAGGAACTAAGTCATATACTAAGCAAATAGATGCATTGAATAATTTCCGGCAAATTAATGTTGTATTTGGCAAAAGTAACTATCCCGAATTTCAGGTTACTGATATACCTGCCATGTCTTTAAGAAATATAGATATTTCGGATGCAGAAAAAAAAATATTATATCGATGGCCATTAAATAAATACACATCTAATGGAGTGTATGATGAAATTAAACACCATCTTGCTATATGTGAAAATCCAAATTGGATTATTAACCAGCATGCATTCTGGCAAAAACGAACATCATTCACTACAAAACTGAGACCCATAATAAATTATAATTGTGACAACAATGAAGTTGCAATTTATGATCAGGAACATTTTTTTAAATATAAACTGAATGATAATACGCTTACTAAAATAAAAGTTAAGACTGGTGTACCTTATGCCGTTCAATCAAATAATTTGATATATAATCCATATATAAAAACATATATTAATTACACATTCGAACTAGAAGAAGGAAAAGATGTTTTGCTATACGACACATTAAGGAATGAATGGAGTATGATATCGGAAACGAAGGTTCCTCCCGATTACTGGCATCATAATCATTTGATATCCGACATGGATAGTTCTCTTTATCTGTTTGGAGGTTATGGGCATCATAAATACAAGAATGATATACAAATATATAATTTTAAAACCCAAGAATGGAGAAAAACACACTTGAATGGAGATAATCCGGAACCTCGTTATTTAGGAGGTCTTGGCAAATTAGATGATGGACATTTTTTGATTTTTGGAGGATATGGTAGCCAAACCGGAAATCAGGAATTGTCACCTCAATATTTCTATGACTTGTATAAAGTGAATATGCAGACATTAGAATCTCAAAAGTTATGGACATTACCATCTCCGGCAGAAAATTTTATTGTTTCCAATTCAATTATAGTAGACACTGCATCTAATTCGTTCTATGCATTGAGTTATCCGTTGCAGCAGTTTCATACTAAACTTACACTCTTGAGATTTTCAATCGACAAACCTGAGTATGAAGTCTTGGCTGATAGTATCCCGATTAATTTTGAAGACAATAAATCTTATATAGACCTATATCTGGATAAAGAAAAGCAGCAACTGGTTGCCTTAACATCAGGATATAGCAATATTGGCGATACATTAAATACAATAGCTGTTTATACATTATCCTTTCCCCCTTTAGCTAAAGGAAATCTATATCAGAAAAGTAATGTAAGATCATATAATCTGTTTATAATCTTAGCTATTATATGTCTCATATTTATCCTGATACTGATCCTTACCAGAAAGAAGCAAATACATACTAAAAATGATGTTAATCAATTATCTTCAACGGAAGAGATCGTTTCTAAACCAATAAGTAGGGAATTGATAAGCCAGTCTGTTTGCCTCTTTGGTGGTTTTTGTGTGATAGACAAGAAGGGCAATGATGTTACAAAGGAATTTACCCCAATGCTTAAACAACTGTTTGTACTCATACTATTATATACTTTTAAAGGAGGAAAAGGAATATCATCTGTTAAATTGAAAGAAATATTATGGTTTGATAAAACGGAAGAGAGTGCCAAAAATAACAGAGGGGTGTCATTAAGTAAGCTTAGGCTGATATTCGATCAGGTTGGGCAAATAAATATAAAGAGTAATAACTCGTACTGGACTGTTGAATACGGAGAAGAAGTGTATTGTGATTATTCACAAGCGCTTTTCCTCATCAATAAACTATCGAGAAGTGGTGAGATAAATATTGACGACTTGAAGAGACTATTGGCAATAGTTTCAGTCGGTGAATTACTACCAAATCTGCAAGTGGAATGGATAGACCCATTCAAATCCGAGTTTTCAAACACATTAGTCGATCTGTTATTGGATTTATCCGCCAAACCAGAAATAAGAGTGAATACACAAATATGTATAGATCTGGCTGATGCTATATTTATTCATGATTCACTAAACGAAGATGCCTTACGATTAAAATGTTCAGTTCTGGTAAGGATGGGCCGGAATGGATTAGCTCAAAAAGCATATGCTTCATTTGTTAAAGAGTATAATGTTTTATTCGGGTCGGATTTTGAATATACTTTTGATCAGGTATTAAACGAAAATAATTAATACATTCTTCAATAAATTAACAAGAAGGTCTTTTGATAAAGACTTTTTTTGTTTCCGCTTTTCTGCTTTCTGAACTCATATAAAGAATGATCTGCTGAAAGCTCATTTAAAACCGTATTGCCTGAAATAGACATGTAAAATAATAAAAAACAGAAAAATATATATCTGTTAACTGAATCATTAACCGGCTTATTAAGCCTGTTGAGGCATTTTTGCAATTCCGTAATCAATTTTATTAATTAATCTTTAAATGTTGCCTATGAAAAATTACTATTTAAAAAAAGGGGCGGAATACATCCCTTTTTGGCAAAGAAAAATTCATGTACGACTATTTGCCATTTTACTGATTTTTATCAGTTCTGTTAATTATGGATATTCGCAAAATACCAAAACTGTTTCGGGAAAAATAACGGATGAGCAAAAAGACCCTATTATCGGAGCTAGTATTGCCGTCGAGAACTCTACTATCGGAGCAATAACAGATGAGAACGGAGACTTTACATTAAATGTTCCAACCAACACGCAAAAGGTGAAAATTTCTTTTATCGGTTTTATTCCGCAAATATTGGATATATCGGGTAAAACGACACTTAATGTAACTCTGAAGGAAGATTTGCAGGTTTTGGAAGAAATTGTAGTTGTCGGATATGGTACCCAAAAGAAAGCGACCTTGACAGGTTCGGTTGCTGCCATTGATAACAAAGACCTTGTTGCAACAAAGAATCAGAATGTGCAGAATATGATGACTGGTAAAGTGCCGGGAGTACGTGTTATTCAGAAAACATCAGAACCCGGAGAATTCAATAACCAGTTCGATATTCGGGGATTTGGAAATCCACTTGTTGTAGTGGATGGTATTCCCCGTGATAACTTTACCCGCCTCGACCCGAATGAGATTGAGAGTATCTCTATACTGAAAGACGCTTCTGCTGCTGTGTATGGAGTAAGGGCTGCAAATGGAGTTGTGCTTATCACAACAAAAAAAGGTTCTGATGGGAAAACCAAAATCGATTATTCATTCAACTATGGAATACAGAAACCGGTAGAGCAACAGAAACCGGTGGGAGCTGTCGATCGCATGACCCTGTTCAACGAACGTAACAGAAGAAGTTCTGGACTGAATGGTGATGCAGTAGATATATACTTTGATAAAGACTTTGAAGAATACTACAATGGAACCCGTCAGTCTACAGATTGGTATGATGCAGTGCTGAAGAGTACCGCTCCTCAGTATCAGCACAATGTGAGCGCTAGCGGTAATGTTGCTAACAAGATGGGATATTTTGTCAATTTCGGATACACGAATCAGCGAGGATTTCTTAAAGCGGATGATCTTGAATATGAACGTTATAATCTCCGTGTAAATCTGGATGCCCAATTATCCAAAGATTTCAAAATGTCTGTTAAGCTGAATGGTATCATTGACAGTAAAAAAAGCCAGTCTACAGATACCTGGCAGATATTTAAAACCCTTTGGAGGCAAATTCCGAACGAACCATTGTATGCCAATAATACGGCTCCATATTACATGAAGGTAAATAATGATCTCAATCCTCTGGCGGCATCGTCTGCAGATGTGACAGGTTATAAGAAGAATGATAACAAGTGGATACAGTCTTCATTCGAATTGGAATACAATGTTCCCTATGTTGAAGGATTATCTGCTAAAGGTTTATTTAGTTATGATATGCGTTTCTATGATAATTCCACTTTTACTAAAGAATACAATGTATATACTTATGATGGAACGAATGATGCATACACTCCGTTCAAGATGAATTATCCTGAAAGGCTATACAGGTATTATGCTTCTACACCCTCACATCTGTGGCAGGCAGCCTTGAATTACGATCGTTTGTTCAGTCAAAAACATCAGATCAAAGCATTGTTACTCTATGAAGAAAGCCGCAATACGGGCGATAATTTCTTTGCTCAACGCAATCTGGCTATTTCTATTCCGTATTTATATGCCGGAGTATCAAAAGATCAGTTGGGAAACAGCAATATTGATGGAATATATGAGAATGCAAATAAAGGTCTTGTTGGAAAATTTAATTATGACTTTATGGGTAAATATCTGGCTGAGTTCAGTTTCAGATATGACGGCTCATCTAAATTTCCTAAAGATGGACGTTGGGGCTTCTTCCCTGCAGGAGCCATTGGCTGGAGGGTTTCAGAAGAGTCATTTATAAAAAGCAATAGCAGTTTGAGTTTTATAGATAACCTGAAAGTACGGGCATCTTATGGTAAGATGGGAGACGACGGAGCATCATCATATCAGTTTATTCCAGGATATAATTATCCTTACAATGGCGATCGTCAGGCATTGGGAGGCGGATATGTTTTTGATGGGCAATTTGTACCTGCTATCGAATACAGGCCTTATCCAAACTATTATATCACATGGTATACTGTAAAAACACTTAATCTGGGCCTCGACCTTGATATGTGGAAAGGATTATTAGGCGTTTCATTCGATGTATTCCGTCGTGATCGTGATGGCTTATTAGCCGATCGTGCTGTAAGCCTTCCGGGATCATTCGGTTCCGCAATGGCTCAGGAAAACTTAAATAGTGACCAAACTCAAGGTATAGAATTAGCTTTAAGTCATAAAAACCGCATCGGCGATTTTGGATACAGCCTCATCGGAAATATGTCTTTAACAAGAACAAAAAACAAATATGTAGAAGGCTCTCCATTTGGTAACTCATACAAAAACTGGAGAGACAATAAAAATAACAGGTATAATGATATTTGGTTCGGTTGGGGCGACAATGGCCGTTACCAGTCTTACGAACAGATTGCAAATTACCCTGTATTCACTGGTCGCGAGACTCTTCCGGGTGATTATATTTATGAAGACTGGAATGGTGATGGTGTGATTGACGATATGGACCGCTATCCGATTGCAACAACTACAGATGCCAGTAAAGCCGACTTCCAGGATAAGCGTAATTATCCGTTGATGAACTTCGGTTTAACAATTATGGCTGATTATAAAGGCTTTGATATTAATATGCTATTTCAGGGCGCAGCTATGTCATATGTATCATATGGAGAGCAGTTTAGAGAACCTCTTGCGTGGAATGGAAATGCGTTGGATATGTTTATGGACAGATGGCATCCTGTAGATCCTAAGGCCGATCCTTACGATTCTTCTACAAAGTGGACTTCAGGACATTTTGCCTATACGGGGTCTAATGCTGATGATAATTCTAGGTTTAGAATACAGGATGGAGCTTACCTGCGTCTCAAAAGTATTGAATTGGGATATTCTCTTCCTAAGAAAATCGTTTCAAAAGTGGGTATTCAAAACCTGCGTATCTATACGAATGCTTATAATTTGTTCACAATAACCGGAGTGAAAGGTCTCGATCCTGAACATCCGACAGAATTGTATGGCTATATGTATCCTCTAAATAAAACATTCAATTTTGGAGTTAATGTTTCATTCTAACAGACAATAAACATCATGAAAAAAATAAAATATTACATAGCGATAATCCTGTTTATTGGCACTTATACAGGTTGTGTAGATTTAGATATCCCACCCAAGAACATAGTTCAGGATGGAGAAATATTTGCCAATCCATCAGGAGTACAAACCTATATGGCTGCCCTGTATAGCCGGATGCCGATTGAAGATTTCAAATATAGTGCAAATGATGGTGGTGGTACCAAGGATGGATTCAATACTTGGAACTGTATAAATAATCCTATGCTAAATACCGGAGAAAATGCAAATCGGAATAATGGCGGTTGGGTAAATCCTGCCAAAGAATATTGGTATAACGGATATCTGGTTATACGTAATTCCAATTATCTGATAGCGGAAATACAGAATTATGAATCGGTTCTGGGTAAGGCCAATACTGATAAATGGGCTGCAGAGGCAAAATTTATACGTGCATATACCTATTTTGCATTAGTAAAACGTTATGGCGGGGTTCCTATCATCGAAGGCGTTCAGGATTTGGAAGCCGGTATTGATGCTTTAAAAATACCACGTAGTAGCGAGAAAGATGTATATGACTACATTCTCGAAGATCTGGATGATGCAATCAACGGACTTTCTGAAAAAAGTGAACATGTAGGCCGGGCAAATAAATATGTAGCTGCTGCCTATAAATCGCGTTTTGCACTTTTTGCAGGATCTATAGCTCGTTATGGTGTAAATCAGATATATGAAAGAGATGGCATTATGCTTTGTGGAATTCCTGCGTCTGAAGCTAATAAATATTTCGAGATGAGTTATAAAGCGGCAAAGCTACTTGAAAATGCTTATTCTCTTTACTCAAAAAAATGGTCTGCCACAGATAAAAAATCTACATCAGATAACTATGCTGATTTATTTATCGATTCCAGTAGCCCTGAAAACATTTTCTCAAAAGGATATTCATATACTGATGCAGTACACAGTTTCGATGCCGTTTACTCTCCGCCGCATTTGACAGGAGATTACGGAGATCGGTTCAACCCTACTTTAGATTATGTGGAACTGTTTGACGGACTGCCCATAAATGATAAAGGGCAGCTGAAAACAACAAATGATGATGGAACTTATATTGTATATAATAGTATTGAAGAATTGTTCGAAAATTGCGAACCACGCCTAAGGGGAACAGTATTATTACCTGGTCAGCCATTCAAGGGTGGGTATGTAGATTTACGTCGTGGTCTGTTGATTGAAAGTGTGGATCCGGCAACGCCAATTCAAAAGTTTGTAGAAGAAGGACTGACTTCGTCTTATCAGTCAAATACTTTCTATAAAGAAAATATGAAAGAAGCAGGAGACCATAAGAACCAGACTCAGTACGTCTTATCTAATGGTACTAAATTGAATCCTGTTGGACTTGATGGTCCGAATAGTGCAAATAGCGCTACTGTAACAGGTTTTCATGGCCGTAAATGGCTGGATCCGAACATGGCTCCGGCAGAAACTAAGCTACATGTTTCTACAATGCCTTGGGTCGATATGCGATATGCAGAAGTGTTGCTTAACAGGGCTGAGGCTGCTCTCGAACTTTATCAGAATGGACAAACCACAATAGACGGGACGGATCTTCGTAATGATGCTTATGAATGTATAAATAAAATAAGAAACAGGGCCGGGGCAACTTTATTATCATCATCAGCAGAACTCTCAAACGGAGCATCAATAGGTGTTGAAATGGGTGTTGGGGGCTATGTTCTGGCGCCAAACCGGGGTTTACAAATCATCCGTATAGAAAGACGTAAAGAGTTAGCTTTTGAGAATAAATTGTGGTGGGATATGCGTCGTTGGAGGACAGTCAGTGATGAAGTAAATAACCGCAGATGGAGAAAACTTAATCCGTTCCTGTTCTCAAAAACAGCAGTTGTAAAAGCGATAGATTATTATGAAGGAAAATATATCTTCGATTGCCGTTATGATGAAAGAGGCTCACGCTTTACAGTGGAGGCAAAATATGTTTATGAGGCAATTCCGGGAGGGCAAATAAATGCCAATCCACTATTGATACAAAACCAAGGATATTAATCCCCTAAAAGAAACTTATATGAAAAAGATATCAAATATAAAATATTATATATTCCTGTTTACTCTGATTCTGGTATTCAGTTCGTGTGAAAAGGATAACTATGATGCTCCTGATGCAACATTACAGGGTACAATTACAACAAGTAAAGGCGCTCCATATCAGGCGGAGCAAGGACAAGGAAGTATAAAATTAAGGCTGGAAGAATTAAGCTGGAGTGAAAATCCTCTTCCTCTTTATCTGAATATTCATCAGGATGGTACCTATATCAATAGAAAGATTTTCGCAGCTAAATACCGTATAACTCCTATCGAAGGGGCTTTCTATCCTTTTGCCGAAGGTGATATGAAGACAGTAGATGTGAAAGGGACTACAACTGTTGATTTTACAGTGACTCCCTATCTCGATGTAGAATGGGTGGCTGATCCCACTACAGATGCTGAGGGAAACATTATTTCTTCCTTCAAATTTACACGTAATGCTTCTCCTTCAGGTGCCGCTATGCCTGCACTGAAAGACTACCAGATGTTTATTTCCAGTACACAATATGTTGGAAATAATAATTTCGATGGGAGTATTGTGGCCGGAGTTGTGGGAGTGGATAATTCTAAGGAGGGCCAACCGTTGACAATCACGACTAAAGCACCAATCAAAAGGAAAGGAACTTATTTTGTAAGGATAGGTGTTCGTGTAAATGATAGTTTCCAAAAATATAATTATACAGATATTAAAACGGTAGAGGTGAAATAGAATTTATTAATGAAAAGCAGGGAGTGAAAAGCTCCTTGCTTCCATTTGTTAATATTCAAATTAAAAAACAAATATGAAAAACGGGAGAATTAAAGGGATTCTATGTTTACTGGTTTCTTTCTTCGCATTAAATATAAGCAGTCAGATTCGTGAAAACTTTGATAATCATCAGTCTAAGTTGTCTCTGGTTGGGAGAGGTGAATGCCGGATTGAGAATGGAGTTTTTAAATCAAAGGACGCCTATGGATGCTTTGGTGATCAGAACCTTAAAGATTATACTGCAACATTCAAAGCACGTGCACCAAAAGATGCAGAGCAAGTACAAATATGGGCCGGATTCAGAGCATATAACAGGTTTGATCGTTACATTATCGGTCTGAAAGGAGGACTACAGGACGATATCTATCTAAGCCGTATGGGATATATGGGTACAGATGAGCTATTGGATATCCGTCCGGTAGATTTTCATCCTGTTCCAGGTGAATGGTACAATTTCAGAATTGAAGTTTGTGGAAATCGTATCCGGGTTTTTCTTAATGATGAGGCACTTCCGCGAATAGACGTTGTGGATAATAATAGCAACCTGGCTCCATATGGTCCGATAACACTTGGAGGAGGCTGGATAGAAACCGAATTTGATGATCTGGTAATTACACCACTTCAGGCCAATGCTCTGGATGGCATCTCAAATAAGGTATATGAAGTAAAAGTTTCCGAACAGGAAAAAGAGACAGAACGAAAAAAAATACGGGCTACTTATCAGCCTGTCAAAATAGATAAAATAAACACGACACGTACAGAAATAACATTGAATGGTAACTGGTTGTTTTTACCTGATTATGAAGTAAGGAATACTCAAAAAGAGGCTGATCCCAGTACAGCCGATAATCAGTGGCACGTAATGAATGTGCCTGATTTCTGGAATCCTATCCGTATCTGGTTACATGGTGAGACGATGGGTAAATTTCCGAAAGGGGTATCGGATACTTATTATCAGAAAGAAACGGCTCGTTGCGAAAATTATACATTCGATTATAGGAAAACCAAGGCAGCATGGTATCGTCAATGGATCGAATTACCAGCTGATGTAAAAGGCAAAAATATGGAACTGGTGTTCGATGCAGTTTCCAAAATGGCTGATGTATATGTAAATGGTATCAAAGTAACATCCAATGTTGGTATGTTTGGCGAGATCAAAGCTGATGTCTCTTCTCTATTGAAACCGGGTAAAAATCTAGTAGCAGTATATGTTACCCGTGACTATATTAAGAATATAGAAGATGCGGATAAGATAGTGGATGTAGCTGTTACTGTTCCCGTAACCAACAGAATGCTAAAAGATATTGCGCATGGCTTTTATGGAGATGATCCTGCCGGAATATGGCAGCCTGTATCGCTTGTGATCTCTGATCCTGTGAGGATAGAAGATGTATTTATCAAGCCGGCGCTTGATGGGGCAACGTTTGATGTTACACTTAAGAATCATTCAGGCAAAAAGGCAAAATTTAGCTTATCGACTGATATTATCGACAATACACAAAATCTGTTTTATACAGAAGAGTCACTGAATAAGATTGAATTGAATCCAGGAGAGGAAAAACTTGTAACTTATTCTATTACTGGGTTAAAGCCCCGGTTGTGGACTCCGCAATTACCGAATCTTTACAATTTTATCTTTAAACTTAAAGCAAACAATCAACCAATAGATGATATGGCTATTGTATCGGGATTCCGTACGTTTGAGTCGAAGAATGGATTGTTGTATCTTAATAATAAGCCTTATTGGTTGCGGGGTGGTAATCATACTCCTTTTGCGCTGGCACCTAACGATGCCAATCTGGCTAATAGCTTTTATCAGATAATGAAAGCCGGTAATATTGATGTTACACGTACGCATACTACTCCATATAATAAATTGTGGATTGAGGCTGCTGATATAAATGGAATAGGTATCAGTCATGAAGGCACATGGCCTTGGCTAATGATTCATGAATCGATGCCCGACAGGTTACTGATAGACATGTGGGCAAAGGAGTACCTCAGCTTAATAAAGAAGTACAGAAATCATCCGTCTATCCTTTTCTGGACAATCAACAATGAAATGAAGTTTTACGATAATGAGCCGGACTTGGCAAAGCGGAAAGAAAAGATGATGATAATTTCTGATGTTGTTAAACAAATGAGGAAAATAGATCCTACGCGCCCTATAAGTTTCGACTCTAATTATCGCCGTAATATAGCCAAACAGGGGCAAGCTTTTTATGAAGGGATCGATGATGGGGATATTGATGATATACATTCATATATTAATTGGTATGATCATACGATCTTTAAAGAATTTAACGGGGAATTTCAACAACGGAACCGTAATGAGGGGCGTCCTCTTATCAGTCAGGAGATGTCTACCGGATATCCGAATAATGAGACAGGACATCCGACACGTTTCTATACATTAGTACATCAGAATCCTCAAACATTAATTGGTTATCAGGCCTATGCTTATGGTAATCCGAATGCCTTTCTCGAAGTACAGTCCTTTATCACAGGAGAACTGGCAGAAGCATTGCGCCGGTCGAACGATAAGGCATCCGGTATTCTTCATTTTGCGTTACTCACTTGGTTTCGCAATGTATATGATGTCAATACTATCGAGCCATACCCCACTTATTATGCAATTAAGAGGGCATTCCAACCGGTATTGGTTAGTGCAGAGCTTTGGGGTAGAAGTTTTTATGCAGGAGAAAATATACCTACCCAGATATATATTGTAAATGATAGAGAAAATGGAAAAGATTTGGAACCATCTATTCTTTACTGGTCTATCGAATCTGAAACCGGTAAAGTATTGATGAAAGGGCAGGAAAAGGCAGCCGGAGTAAAACATTATGGGCGTCACATGATGACTCCTGTAATAAAAATACCCGACAATCTGCCTACTGAAAAGTTAACAGCTAAACTAAAATTAAGACTGACGGAGAAAGGTGTACAGGTTTCAGAAAATGAATACAAAATACTTTTAGCAGATAAGAAATGGAATACACTTCAATCTGACGGGAAGAAAATTGTACTTGTTGATTTCAATAACCTTAAAGCATCTTTAGACTATCTGGGTGTAAATTATTCTCAGGTAACTACAGTTACAGAAGCAATGAAGACAAAGGCTGCTCTTTACATATTTTCAGGAATTGATGGCAAATCTAGTGCAGGTGAAATCGAACTGATAAGAAATTACATCTCGAAGGGAGGTAAAGTATTCATATCTAATTCTCCTGTAACCACACAGCAAATATATCCTGAATATATTACAGGTAGTATGATACCGACTGAAGGAGATATCGCAAATATGGAAATACCCGAATCACCAGTGTTCAACGGTATAGATTTACTGGAGTTAAGATATTTCAATAACAACAAGCGTGAAGTACCAACTATCTGCAACTCTGTTCTTAAAATTCACAGGAATATAAATGTAGAAGAATTGGCTAATCAGACCAAAATACACGGATATATAAATGGAGATATGGAACAACGGTCAGAATATGTGAAAACTATTAAGGGATTTCCATTACTAAATATACATGATGGAAACGGAACTATGACAGTATCGACAATGGCTGTTGAAAAATCGACAACAGATCCGGTTGCCGGGAAACTATTGACAAATATAATTGGTTATCTTCTTAAATAACATGGAGCTTAATTAGTATTAGAAAAAGTGAATAAAGGTAGAATCCTGCAAGTCGAGATGATTTGCAGGATTTTTAATATTTATTTGGATAATATTTCATCTCATGCCTTATTTTCATTTTTTCTTTTATCTTTGTTAAAACACTATCTACTATACATATGAAAAAATTACCTTCACTACTTTACATATTTCTTATAGTATTCGCTTTTAGCTTTCTAATTACTCCGATGTATGGGCAGATATCTCTGACCGAGCGTATAGAGTGGCGCGAAGGCTGTGATTCAATTTTTATATTTGAGATAACAAATAAGGAAGCTTTGAAGTTTCTGAAAGAGGGCGGTAGTGAAAAACTAATGGAAAAGCTCTTGTACAACCATGTGGCTACTATCAAAGGCAAATGGGAAAATGCTCCTCAGCAAGGACACTTTATATATGCCAGTATAGCAAAGAACAGGATCAATTACAGATATATGCCCATTATACCTTTTCAAGTATTTTTATTTCGCGAATATGGTATTTTAACGCTGCAGGTCGTAGATTCCGAAGGGGAGGTGAGAAGTGATGCAAAGGTAAAAATACAAAATGGTAAATGGCGGTTGTTTGACTCACAAATTCCGTATGATGTAGAGAGTAAGGTGTATAGAACGGATGATTGGTCAGAAAATCCTCAGCGGATATTGACAGTGGAACATAATAAATTTACAGCAGTATTCGACCTTACTAAACATATTGTCCGCCCTTCATATGGAAGTAATTATGGAGGAAGTAGAGACTCCGGTCCTGATTTTTATAGTTATATGATCACGGACAAGAATAAATATAAACCCGGTGAAAAAGTTCGCTTTAAATCATATGCGCTGACAGGGGGAAAGAAACCAATAAAGAAAGCATTGGAACTTTGGATGGAAAAACCTGACAGGTATGATTTTAAAAAGATAACTGAAATAGATCCGTATAACCCCGGAGGCTTTGCCGGAGAACTAAATCTGCATGATTCTCTTAAACTAAGGCTCGATAAAAACTATTCACTACAATTGCGCGACAAGAAAGGAAGAGTTGTCGGTCATACTACTTTCCGGTATGAGGATTATGAATTGTATGATAACAAGATAGAAACCAAGCTTAAAGATTTTACACAATATTTCCCAAATGACAATGAGGTGGAAATAAAGGTGGTTGATGCAAATAACCTTATTATGCCTGATATGAGGGCACAAATAGCAATCTCCAGAGGCGAGGTGAAAAATTCGTATGTTGATCTTTTAATTGTTCCGGATATTATCAGGCGCGATACAATTAACCTTAATAATGATACCCCTACTACATATAAGATACCTGCTTCTCTTTTTGATAGGACAGATTGTAGCTATCGGGTTGATGTATCAGTGCTAACACCTGATGGCCAGTCTCTGACGGCTTCGCATAATGTTGTATTTTACAAATCCTACTATGATATCAGTTATGATACCAAAGATTCTACGATAGTTATTAGCTTTAGTGAACTGGGTGTAGAAAAAAGTGTACCTGCAAAAATGTCGATAAATAGGAAAGAGCCTCAGGATATCGTTCTTCCTCATGTAGAGAAATTTAAGCAAAATATTGAACTATATTCTATTTCTGTTCCGAAGTATAAAATCTCTAAAGATATAGATGTAAGTAGTATGCATCACGAACTGGATATAAAGGGAGGTCTGGTTAAGGATTCGCTCGTGCTCGAACTCGTTAACCCCCTGGGACTGGATGTTGCATGGTATGTTTATGAAGGTAATACACTGCTCGAGAAAGGTTCAGGAAAAGAAATTGACTTTAAGAAACCATATATTGATCTTGATGTGGCCTATTTTCTGGAAATATTTTTCACAATGGGGGATGAGGATCAAGTATATAGAAGGGTATTTGCACCCCAAAAAGAATTTCTGAATATAGATTGGAAGATGCCGGATCGTATATATCCCGGCCAGACAATCGATAGTAAAATCAAAATTACCGATAGTCGTGGTCAGAATGTGAAAGGAGTAGATATAACAGCCTTTGCATATAATTCATTATTAAATTATTATGTACCGGATTTACCTTACTATGGCAATACCCCAAAAGGCAGGGAGAAACGCGATTCTTATTATATAGATGAGAAAGATGCTAATTATTCTCAGGCTTTGACCCAATGGAATTATGATTATTGGAACAAAATCGCCCATCTGGACCAGAATGACTATTACCGTTTCACTTTCCCCGATCCGCGTTTGCATAGAGATTTGACGTATCCCATCGATTATGTTGCAGAGACTATTCCATACCATGATATCTTTAAACATACAATAGATACACCGGATGGAACTACCGAATTCGCTCCTTATGTAATGGTGAATGGTAATGAAGTTGCTATATATGCTATTGAGGTGGATGAAAAACCTGTTTATTTTAGCTGGACAGGGCAGCCTAAAGGATATTCGTTCCTTGTGAATAGTAAGTGGTATCACAAAATAAGTTTACGTCTGCATGACCGGATTATTATTATTGATAAATACTGTTTTGATGAAGGAAAGAAAACCATCTTAAGTATCAATCTCAATAATATGCCTAAGAGTTCTCATATAAGGACAGTGAATATGCCTGCTAGAAATAAGGGAACGAAAAAGAATCCGAATTGGGTGTATGAATTGGATTCAACCGAAGAAAATCTTTATCAGAAATATATATCGGTTATCCCTGTTTTTGAGGATAGATTTACATACATGACCCGAAATGTACTTAATGATAAGATAGTAGTGCCTGTTTTCCATCCTCGTTTTGAAGGAAATCAAAGATACAATTCGAAAACACATCAAACAGTAGGTCCTTTAGATGAAGGTATGTATCGTTATATGGATGGTGTGGAGTATTTTCATGAAGGAGGTTTTAGATATAAATATGCTCATAATGTAGTATATAAATACCCTGACAGCCCATACCCTAAAACTTTGAACAGGAGCGTAGATAATAATTTTTCAAATCTTAACGATTTTCATTTTACTCCAAAGGAGTTTGGACGTAAGATCGGTTTAGTTCCCGTAGTCGAAGACAAATGGTTCCCGGGAGTGGTTAGCTTACGGAATACTAAAATCCATATACCGAAAGATAAAGAGAAATCGGGCGTTCGTGGTATTATAATGCGTAACAGGGAGACAGGAAAATTATTCGTGCCGGTTTTTAACCGGAATGTGCTCGGTAGCTATGGAAATGATGGCATGTATGGATTGAAAGATATGAAATATGGTAATTACGATATTTTTGCACTGTATAGCAATGGAAACTACCTGAGATATAATGATGTTCCACTACATTATGGTACTTATGTAGAACTCAAAATGGATAAATGCACAGAGCATCCTAAAGATTCCGTATCAGCTAAATGGCTGGAATACCAACCACTTGTTCAAACGGTATCTGCAAGCGGATATAGGGGAGGCACAACATCCAAAAGCTATTCCGATATTGGTAAGCAGTATTTTAATCCAGCCAATGATGTCAGAGGAATAGTTACTGATGAACAGGGAGAGCCTGTGATAGGGGTGAGTATAAATATAAAAGGGACATTGGCAGGAACTATGACTGATATTGACGGCCAATTTATACTTGATCTGCATGGTGCAGAAAATACACTTGTTTTCAGTTATATCGGTTATAAGCGGGAAGAAATGAAAGTAACACGGGGCAGTAGTATTACCGTAGTGTTGAAAGAAGATTCCCAACTACTTGAAGAAGTGGTTGTAGTTGCGTATGGCGTACAGAAAAAGATGAGTCTGACAGGATCTGTAAGTAGTGTTTCCGCTTCCGGTATGATCACTAGCCATGAAATGGAAAGCTATACGGAATCAGAAACCGTAGAAGATGATGCTTCGGCTAAACTTTATAGTGAACTGATGCAACTCGATGGTATGCGTTCCAACTTCTCTGATGTGGGCTTCTGGGAGCCTAAGCTGGTAACAGATAAAAAAGGAGAGGTGCACTTTTCTGTTACTTTTCCTGATAATATAACCAAATGGCAGGCTGTAGTATATGCTATGAACCGGAAATTGAAAACAGGTACTCTGCGTCGTAGCATCAACTCATACAAACCATTAATGGCAGAAATTAAAACGCCTCAATTCCTTGTTGAAGGAGATTCTTCCCTTTTCTCTACTAATATTCGTAATTATACTAAAGATAAGGAAATAGATGGGGAAATAATTTTTGTAAACAACGGTGATTCTATCTTCCGTACTCCAATTCATTTTGAGGCTTCTTATCAGAAGTATCTGCCGGTAGTGGCTCCATCGGAACAGGATAGCCTCACTTTTTCATATCGTTTTACTCGGAATGATGGTTATTCGGATGGAGAACAAAGGAGTATCTCTATCGAAAAACAAGGGGTGGAAGTGGCAGAAGGTGTGCTTCAATTTCTGCGTAATGGTGATAATATTAATGCTGCTGCTGCCCCTGACGAACAGGTAGAAATATCTATCACAGGCAAGCAGATAGATGTATATATGGATGCTGCAGGCTACCTGATGGGATACAAATATGCATGCAACGAACAATTGGCATCTAAACTTATAGGTTTGCTTAACTATCGTCTTTATGCGCAATTTAAAGAAGAACCATTTAAATATGATAAGAATGTAAATGAGATTATAGGGCGCTTGCTCAAAAATCAGAATCAGGGCAGACTATGGTCGTGGTGGTCTAATAATAACAGTACATCTTATTGGATGTCAGCCCATATTCTTCGGGCATTGAATATGGCTCGCATAGCAGGCTATAGGGTGGATCTGGATATAAAGAGGGTTCAGTATGACTATATTGATGTACATCGTTTCCGCAATACTTCATTATATGATATTGATGTACTGAATGCATTGGCTGATTGGGGTACAGAACAAAGTTATGACGAAATAATAAAACTCTTTGAAGACAAAATTGCTAAAACCGAGGCCCGCGAAGACTCTCTGGTAAACAGATACAAGAAGACTAAAAGACCGGAGCATTATGCTGTTCGCAATTCATATCTTACTCAGAAGCTGACATTGATGGAAATGCGTCAGAAGTTGGGGATGGAGTATGACAAAACACTTCTGACCAGTCATATAAACAAGGATGTGCTTGGTGCAGTAAATATAAAAGATACACTTCGTTCAAATTACTGGTATTACAACAATGATATAGCTAATGTAATAGCTTATCGGATTGCACGTAATGACTCAGAACTTCGTCAGTATATAGACGGCATGCAAATGTATATATTGGGGACTAAACGTTATGGATGGAACACTTATCAGGCTTCATCTGCCCTGATGACTATTTTGCCGGATCTCTTAGCCGAGTCTACTACAGCTGATAATCAGGCTACAGTAATATTTACCGGAAAAGAGAATAAAACGGTCAGAGAATTCCCATTCAATACGACACTGCAAGGTGGCGAGCAGTTATCTATAAGGAAAGAGAATGGCATGCCACTTATTTACTCGGCATATACCATGAAGCGAAGGACAAAAGAGCATTTTGGTGAGGCATTTGAAATAACGACTTCTATAAACAGAGAAACTTTAGAGAAAGGCGTTCCTGTGACTATGGAAGTAAAAGTAAAAGTGAAGCAGGACAATGCCGAACACGTGATAATAGAAGTGCCCGTACCTGCCGGTTGCAGTTATCAGAGTAAGTATCGTGGTTATAGTAACTATGAGGTATATCGGGAGTATTTTAAAGAGAAAGTTGCTATCTTCTGTGAGAAGTTGCCGAAGGGAGAATACAGATATACCATTAATCTGATACCTCGCTATTCCGGACAATATATTCTTAATCCTGCTAAGGCGGAAATGATGTATTTCCCTGTCATAAATGCGAATAATGATATGGACAAGGTTGATATAAAATAATAAACTATAATCTATCAAAATTATCTAATAGAGAAAGGTCTTTGAGAATTGAAGAGAGTAAAAAGTAACAGAAGAAATAGTGAAAAATGTGCCACTTTTGTCACTTTTGTTACTTTTTATCTTTAACAAGCGATTTATATGAATCGGTAGTTAGAATTATATGTTCAATTCAATTATACTACGCGCAATCACAGATTGCTTGTGTTCCTTTTTTCCAAATCAAAAAAAGGAACCAAAAATGCTTTTGCGCCTCGCTTCAATGT
>JAITVV010000018.1 GCA_031285625.1 Prevotella sp. | reverse complement strand
TTCATGTTTACTTACAGATGGCTTTGTCATGCTGACGAAGGAAGCATCCCGACCCATTTGTCAAGGAAAAAAGGAAAGAGATCCTTCGTTCCTCAGGATGACAACAAAGAGAAAAAAGTAACAATAAAAAACATACATAAACATGTTACTTTTGTCGCCTCTGTCACTTTTTATACTGTAGAGTTTTTCTTTATTCAATAATGAATGTGATTTTTATCTTTTTATCACGACTAATAAGTAAAAAATAAAATTAATATAAAGCATGTATTATCTCGAAGCACAGGATATTGTAAAACAATATGGCAATCATACCGCTCTTAACGGAGTGAGTGTGCAAGTGCCTAAAGGATGTATTTACGGATTACTCGGACCGAATGGCGCCGGAAAATCATCCCTTATCCGCATTATCAATCGAATAACAGCTCCCGACGAAGGTAAAGTTTTTCTAAACGGTAAAGAATCTACAGCCGAAGACGTTTTCAACATAGGCTATCTACCGGAGGAAAGAGGGTTATATAAAAAGATGAAGATAGGGGAACATATCATCTTTTTAGCAAAACTAAGAGGCTTATCCAATGAAGAAGCCCATCAGAAAACACAATATTGGCTAAAGAAATTTGATATACTATCGTGGGAGAATAAAAAGGTGGAAGAACTCTCAAAAGGGATGCAGCAAAAAATACAGTTTATAGCTACAGTGATTCACGAACCGGATTTGTATATCCTTGATGAACCTTTTAGCGGCTTCGACCCTGTAAATGCTGAGCTATTGAAAAACGAACTGTTAGAATTAAAGGCAAAGGGGAAGACGATCATTCTTTCTACACATAATATGGAATCTGTAGAAGAACTTTGCGATGAAATTACCCTTATCAATAAATCAAGAGTTGTATTATTCGGAAATGTAAAAGAAATACGTGCCCGATATAGAAAATATATCTTTAAGTTACAGGTTGCAGCGGATAGTTTCGATCTGGAATCTCCACATTTTTCCATTCTGTCTCAGAATACAGCAAACAATGTAGTAGAGCTTCGTATACAGCGGGCAGATGATGCATCAAATTCTGAATTGATACAGGAGATAGCCCGGCAATATGAAGTCCTCACTTTTGAAGAAGAACTTCCTTCGATGAATGATATTTTTATACAAATCGTATCCCAGAAAGAACAATGAGAGCATTAGGATTAATTATACAAAGAGAATTCTCTTCCAGAGTAAAAACAAAGGCTTTTATTCTGACAACATTACTTACCCCATTTCTATTTCTGGCTGTAACGGCTTTGCCTACAGTTCTTATGATGGTAAGTGACAATGATGATATAAAAACGGTATATGTAAAAGACGATTCTGGAATGTATTTCAACCTGTTTGAATCATCAAAGAATTATGAGTTCATCAAGTTGGCAGAGAATACTGAAAAACAAAGCGGAAAAAGTACGGGCACAGCTTTGCTGGAAATAAGAGGCGATCTGAGCCTGAACCCTAATATGGTAACATTTTACTCTGAAAAACAACAGCCTCCACGTGAGTTGACTGCTTACATAAACGATGTATTAACAGAAGCTGTAAAAGCAAAGAAGATAGACGATTTCACAAAAATCAGCAATATCGATCCGCAGGTAGTGACAGGACTGCAAGACTTGTTAAAGTCGAAAGAAAGGATCAATGTCAGTTCTATCCGTTGGGACGAAACAGGTAAGGAAACGGAAACCCTTGGGGATATTGCTTCCATTGCAGGCATGGCGCTCACATTCTGTATGTTCTTCTTCATTATGATGTACGGGCAGATGGTTGTACAAAGTGTGGTGGAAGAAAAGACTAACCGTATTATAGAAGTCATTATTTCATCTGTACGCCCTTTCGATCTGATGATGGGGAAAATAGTCGGAGTAGGCCTGGTAGGGCTTTTACAGCTCATTATCTGGCTTATTATAGGAGGAGGTGCTATTGTTGCCTTGCAGATATTCTTTGGGGGCAGTATCGATCTCAACTCTGTTGAAACCCAACAGGCTATGAGCATGATGCAGAATAATCCGGAATTAGCAACTTCTCTTAATGGATTCTTTAGTATAAACTGGTTACAGGTAGGCATTTGTCTCATCCTTTACTTTGTAGGCGGATATCTTCTATTTTCATCGCTTTATGCTATGTTTGGCTCGGCAGCGAATGATTCACAGGAAGCACAACAACTTATGATGCCTCTAACAATAATACTTCTACTGGCTTTCTATACAGGTTTTGCCGCAGCACGAAATCCTGAAGGTTCTCTGGCATTCTGGTGTTCTCTTATACCATTCACATCTCCGGTAGTAATGATGGTCCGTGCTCCGTTCGAAATTCCTATATGGGAACTGATCGTATCGGTAGTCGTTTTATTCACAACAGCCATACTGATGGTAAAACTGGCTGCAAAGATTTACAGGGTGGGTATATTAATGTATGGAAAGAAAGTCACATTCGCCGAAATGTTTAAGTGGCTGAAATATAAATAAAGTCTGAAGTTACAGTACAATATAAAATTAACAATCCTGTCGTTTTTTATTGGCAGGATTGTTTGTTTGTATATTTATTATTAAATTTGATGCCGTAAGAAGCGATTTTTTCTTTAGACAACAAACTTTGACTGCACATTATTAATTACAAGGAATCAAAAATGAAATTAAGCATTTTATTTAGTCTATTTATAGCATTTTCGTTAAATTGCCTATCGCAGGAAATAACCAAGATAGAGATTTTATCTGTTCCTATGAGTACAGAGACACCTTCTCCTGTTAGCTGTTCGAATTTCGATTCTTCATTTCGAAAAGACATTATAAATACAACGTCCATAACAAATACAAGTCGCATAAGGGACTTAATGCTTATACTTAACAACTTACCATCTACCATTCCCGGCACATACCCGATACCCGACACCCGCGTAAAGATTAAAATATACTCAGGTAAATTCTTAGCGTCTGAAATATGTATTGGAGAGTTTACTGTATTGAAGAACAATGAAGTTTTTCTATATTCTGATGCTTTAATGAAAGAGCTGGATAACCAAAATACTCCTCAGAAACAACAGCAAACTGAAGCGAGAATATCCTTTGATGCAACTAAACAATATAAGGGTTATCTGGGGGCTGCTATGGGAATTGTTTCTTTCGATAACAACAATAACTTCTTGTATGAGATCGAAGGCTCTATATTAAATGAGCGGTTAACCGGCAAATTCGATACCAATGGAGATACAATAAACTGTACAATACAGACATCAAAGAATCAACTGTTTGAACCCGGAGACAAGTTGAAATTTATGATAAAAGCGGACAGCATATTTCAATTCAATAGTGAGAAGAAACCGGATTTGACAAGGCCGTTAATGCGGATAAGATAAGTTCAAAGTCTTTCTTTTTTCAATGTAATAACAGTTATTTCAGGCCATGTCCCGAACCTGAAAGGAATAACAACAGAGCCAACACCAACATTCACATATAGGCCTTGTTTACCTTCTTTATACATCCCTGCCCATTCGTCATATAACAATGGAGCAAAAGAGACAGGTCCCAGTTTAAACTGTGTGCCATGTGTATGTCCAGCCAGCATCAGATCGATATCGGTACCTAAGACCTCACGACGCCAATGAGTAGGATCATGACTCAAAAGTATCTTGAACGGTGAGATTTCGGTTCCTCTCATTGCTTTAGGTAAATCAGCATACTGTGGAAAAGGAGGCATACCTTCATTTTCCACACCAATCAGAGCAATACTATCATTTCCCTTTCGCAAGAAGGTATGACCATTTAGCAGAAGCGTCCAGCCCATATTGGCCTGTCTTTGTTTCAGATTCTCTAAATTATCTGCCCTGCTTTCTTTACTCTTCCATCTGATAAATCCATAATCATGATTACCAAATATTGAATAAACCCCGTCCGGAGCTTTTATACCAGAAAGGAGAGGTTCGAATCCATCGAGTTCTTTAGCATACGTATGTACCAAGTCCCCGGTAATCATAACAGCATCAGCATGCTGTTCGTTGACTAGCCTAACCATTTTGGTTAAAGGTACTTTATCTCCCTCCCATTTACCTACATGCAAATCGGATATATGAACAATTTTATATCCATCAAATGAGTCCGGTAAATTAGAAGAATAGAAATCTATATTTTTCACTTCAAAGCGTGTAGGTCCTAATGTAGTTCCGTAGATGATAATATAAATCACTCCTATTCCGGACAATATACCCAATATTGTAAACGGATATATCTTCCATTTGAAGAAATACCTCAGAGGCAGATCCAACAGTGATATAACAAAGAATATAATTTTAGGTACTGCGATGGTCATATAAACAATCATAAATACCGATCTGTGCTCACGTCCTATTTCAGAAAAGATAAACAGATACACACCCAACATCAACAGTATGATAGGAACAAACCAGAGAATGCGTAGTGTAAGACTCTGTGTAAGTTTCTTTATAAACAAGTTGTAAATATAAGTGTCTGCAATTATTATTAGTGGCAGTAAGTATATAAATATCCGGTCTATCATTTATAGTGTATCTTTAAAAGGCTGCAAGATACATATTGGGAAAGAATAACTATTTGTTGTTTAATCAAATTTAAGAATTATCGTTCAAATTATCATATAGTATAAAAGTAACATGAAGATCTCATCCATACCTTTGTTATGCTGATGGCAGGAAGCATCTCGCTTTTCAAGAGATTTTTCACTTCGTTCAAAATGACAAAGAGAGTATTTGTTTCAGAATATTACTGGATGACTTCATGAGTAAACATAGATACTTTTTAGATAAAAGCAGTAGTGAGTAAAAAGTAACAATAATAATCAGTTGAAAGGTGTTACTTTTGTTACTTTTTTGAATTTTGTAATTCTAAATCAAAGTCATTTTTAAACATTCCATAGAATAAATGCGTTTCCATAACAAAGAACAAACTATCTTTGCTAATATTTAGGATAAAATAAGGTCTCATGACCTATCTATTATTTTACAAATACAGCACAGATATTTAATTATCAATAGGCTATATGATTGAGAAAATAAAAGAATTTGTAAAAAGAATAATCCGTTTTTTGTCTTACGATATCTGGCGTATAAACAAACGGGACAGATCGTCTCGCAAGATTGGATTATATAATATAATTAAGTCTTTTATTCTGGCTATACGTAACATCGACGGCGCACAACTATTTACCCGTGCGTCGGCCTTAACATATAGTACCTTATTATCTATAGTTCCCCTGTTAGCTGTATTATTTGCAATAGCCCGTGGATTTGGATTTCAGAATATTGTAAAGACTCAGCTATTTAGCTATTTTGCCGGACAAGAAGAGCTATTGGATAAGGCTACGGCTTTTATCGATAAATCTATAGAATACGCACAAGGTGGAATATTTCTCGGTATTGGTGTTATATTACTCATGTATACGGTTATCAATCTGCTTTCTAATATAGAGGATAATTTCAACAGGATGTGGCAGATAAAAAATGGGCGTACATATTTTCGTATGTTCACAGATTATCTTGCCCTGATCATTATCGCACCTATCTTCCTTATTTGTAATGCAGGAGTTAATATACTATTAAGTACGACAGCTGAAGAGCAATATATTTTAGGGCTGGTATTAGGACCATTTATGAAAGTAGTCCCTTTCCTTATAACCATATTGCTTTTTACCATATTGTATATATACATTCCTAACACGAAGGTTAAATTCAGGAGCGCCTTGTTCGGAGGTATATTCACCGGTATCGCTTTTCAGGTTTTCCAGATGTTGTATATCAGCGGACAGATCTGGATATCCAAGTATAATGCCATATATGGTAGTTTCGCCGCTTTGCCGTTATTATTATTGTGGTTGCAATTGACATGGTTCTTCGTCCTCTTTGGTGTGCAATTATCATTTGCATTCCAAAATGTAAATAAATTCAGCTTCGAACACGAAACATCAAGTATAAGCAGACGTTATAAAGATTTTATTACTCTTTTGATCATGACTCTTATCGTCAAACGATTTCAGAAAGGTCACACACCATATACAGCCGATGAATTATCAGAACACTATAAAATCCCTACAAAATTGACAAGTGATACACTTTTCTATTTACAGGAGGTAGGAATGATCGTCGAAACTCCGTCGGAAGACGCTCTGGTCCCTGCATATATTCCGGCGATAGATATAAACCATATTACAGTAAGTTATTTGTTTGAGAAGATAGAAAAGCATGGTTCCGAAGATTTTATGATCGATACAGATATTGAATTTAGGAAAGAATGGGATACAATCCTCGAAATAAAGGATCTTACAGATAGTCAAAACGGAGATGAGCTTCTCAAAAACTTATAGATTACACAAGTGAAATCGGGCATCCACAATCTTACGGAGGGTAAAATATTTTCCACCCTTATTCGCCTTGCACTACCATTGATGGGAACAAGCTTTCTGCAGATGGCATATACCTTAATGGCTATGTCGTGGGTAGGTCGTCTCGGGACAGTCTCCCATCCCGAAATAGCAACAAAGTCAGAAGCGGCAATCGGCGCTATAGGAATGCTTTTGTGGCTTACCTCATCTGTAGCCTATCTGGCTATGATAGGAGCCGAGGTAGCTGTAGGACAATCAATAGGGGCCAAAAAAATGAAGCGTGCTGCGATTTATGCTTCCCATTCTACCACAACTTCTATTGTATTAAGCATAATATGGGTTTCTACCTTATTTATCTTTGCTACTCCGATACTAACTTTTTTCAAACTGGAAGCGGATATTACAGCCGATGCAGCACTATATTTACGCATATTGACTATAAGCCTTCCTTTCCAGTTCCTGTCTTATAACTTCACTGGGATATATAATGGTGCGGGACGCAGTATTGTTCCTTTTCGTAATAATGCTGCAGGATTAGTCCTCAATATGATACTAGACCCTATATTAATGTTTGTCATGGGATTGGGGCTTCATGGTGCTGCTATTGGAACAGTTGCTGCTCAACTATTTGTTTTTTCATTATTCTTCTATCAGATCAAATTCGGAAGCCGCATACTTGGAAATTTCAAGTTCTTCATTAAGCCTAAAGGAATTTATTTAAAACGCATTTTCTTTCTGGGAACTCCGGTTTCCGTAATGAACTCTCTATATGCAATCATAAACATGAACCTGGCGCGGGTTGCCTCAATTCATGGAGGTCATCTGGGAATGATGGCACAAACAACAGGCGGACAAATAGAGGCTGTTACCTGGAATACATCACAAGGTTTTTCTACAGCTCTTAGTGCTTTTGTGGCGCAGAACTATGCAGCAAACAAGATTGAGAGAGGCAAAAAAGCCTATATCTACACCATTCGGGTTATGCTTATATTGGGAGTTATTGTAAGCATCTCCTTCATTCTCTTTGGTGCACAGATATTCGGAATTATTATACCAGAAGAAAATGCAATGAGAGCCGGAGCTGAATATTTATTTGTTATGGGACTGGTGCAGATTTTTATGATGTTTGAACTTACTACACAAGGCATGTTCAATGGTATCGGACGCACTATAGAGCCGGCCGTAATCAGCATTACATTTAATGCTTTACGTATACCTTTGGCTTATTATCTGGCTTCACAAATGGGTATAACAGGTGTATGGTGGGCTATAGCTATATCAACAATATGTAAAGGTATAATCTTACCTACATGGTTTGCTATCGTATATCGAAGAATAGAAAAGAAACGTCCGAAAATCGGGTAAGAGAATTAAATCATTTTATACGGTCTCCACAGTATTTTTTCCGTTTACATTTATTACAGAAACGACCAATCCAAACAGAATCGAATTGTGATATTGCACCATCTAATAATACCGGATCAGAAGTGAGAATACCTGTTTCGAAGTTACGGGTATCGACACTCTTCATTCCAATCCCCGCCCCTGTTAAGTTTGCAGAACCAATATAGACTGTTTGCAGGTCAAATATCATCATTTTGAAGTGGACACGTGGACAAAGCGCCCGTTCAAGCCCATGATTCAACAATGGGTATTTATCAAAATCAGCTTTAAAGTTCGGTCCGGGTTCTTTTGCATGAATCAGGCGGATTTCAACACCCCGCTGGATAAGATTAGATAGAATTTTAAGGAACGGAACACTATTTGTCCCTTGTTTAAAATACAAATCTTTGATATCGGCAGTACCAATCCATAATTGTTTTTTGACAGCTAATACATTCCTCAAGACCAACTCATAATGATCATAATCAGAAATGTATTTAGTTTTTATACTCATAAGGTTTGTGCTGCAAAACAATATCAAATTATCTCTATCACTTATAGAGTTGCTGTGGATTGTGTTTCAGGAGACGCTCTTTCGCCGCCATTTCGTATTTAGTTCCCGGACGTCCATAATTACAAAATGGATAGATACTGATTCCACCCCGTGGGGTAAATAAACCCACCACTTCGATATATTTTGGATCCATCAAATTAACCAAATCTTTCATAATGATATTTACACAGTCTTCATGAAAGGCTCCATGATTACGGAAACTAAACATATACAACTTTAGGCTTTTACTTTCTACCATCTTCACATCAGGAATATAGTTGATGTGAATAGTAGCAAAATCCGGTTGTCCGGTTATCGGGCATAAACTGGTAAACTCAGGGCAATTGAATGTTACCCAATAATCGTTTCCCTGATGTTTGTTTTCAAATGCTTCGAGTACTTCAGGTGCATAATCATCTTTATACTCTGTTTTTCCACCTAAATGGCTAAGTCCTTCTACACTCATATTATTTTCTTATCTTTAAATAACTATCTAAACCTTGTTTACGTAATTTACAAGCCGGACAATGTCCGCATCCGTCAGCTATTATTCCATTATAGCAGGTTAACGTTTGTGTACGAACGATATCAAACACTCCCAATTCGTCTGATAATTGCCATACAGCTGTTTTATCTCTCCACATCAGCGGCGTATGAATCTCAAAATGCTCATCCATTGCAAGATTTATAGAAGCATTAGCAGAGAGTATAAAGGTATCTCTGCAATCGGGATAGCCACTATAATCAGCTTCGGAAACCCCAGTTACAATATGACGAATACCATGAGAGCGGGCAATAACCGCAGCAAAAGTAAGGAATAGCAAATTCCGGCCAGGAACAAAAGTATTCGGATATGAATCTGTGGGTTTCTCCTGATCCATTACGATGTCACTTGTTAGTGAGTTTACTGACAACTGACTAATGATAGATGCATCCAGCAATTGAAACGGGACATTTGCATTTTCAGCTATTGCCTGAGCCACTTCTACCTCTTTAGAATGGCGCTGACCGTAAGTAAAGCATAATGTACGAACAGATGAAAAGTTTTTAAGTGCCCAATAAAGGCATGTTGTAGAATCTTGTCCTCCGGAGAACAAGACTAGAGCTGATTCTTTGTTATACATAAGTTCTTTGTTTTTTACGTGGTTGATCCTAAGATACACGGAAAAGGATTTCTCTTCAGCTACAAAAGTAATGAATTTAAAAGTTTCTTCCCGAAAATATTTTCTAAAAAAGAATAATTGTTATACTTTTGCACTCATCAAAAGACTCCGTAGCTCAGTTGGTAGAGCAATTGACTCTTAATCAATGGGTCGAGGGTTCGAGCCCCTCCGGGGTCACTTTTTGAAAATAAGTAAGCGCGTAAACAAATGGTTTTCGCGCTTTTATTTTTATGTACTTAGGAAAATACTTAATAATTAATATGCTGTTGTGCTATTTCTCTTTATTACTCCAGTTACTTTATAGATGCATTTTACAGCACTAAAAGGTATTTCAAATGGTGGATAGAAATATGTTCCTTCTAAAGGACCATCAGTATGTTTTATATGATTGTCAGATATGCAAAGAAGTGCTGATCTATCATCATTGTAATATAAACGCTTAACATATCTATTAGATTCAGTTTGCACAACATATACACTTCCAGGTTCAATAAAATATTCATTTAAATCACTATAAACTACTATTCTCTCTAAAACAGGTTAAATTATCTACAAATCATTACTAGATCATTACTAAAACACATCATTATCTAACTAGTAAATAGGATAAAGGCATGAAGTAGTAATTTACTTTTGTGAGAACGAATAGGGTAAATCCACTTTGTCTGTCCCACGTTTTTCATTTGGCGATGAGGCCATTTTAAAATTGATTTCACCACTATTCATTAACTCCGGATGTGTTATATAATTACGGGAAGAGGATTTACCATTGATGGTCATCGCCTCGATATACCTGTTGTCTACACTCACATTATCTGCACTGATAGCTATCTCTTTTCCATTCTCCAGTTTTAAAGTAACTTTCTTAAACAAAGGAGAACCTAAAATATACTGATCCGTTCCCGGACAAACAGGATAGAAGCCAAGTGCAGAGAACACATACCAGGCCGAAGTCTGGCCATTATCCTCATCACCACAATAACCATCCGGATTAGGAGTATATAGCCTATCCATTACCTCACGTACCCAATACTGGGCTTTCCATGGTTCGCCTGAATAATTATATAGGTAAATCATATGTTGTACAGGTTGATTGCCATGTGCATACTGTCCCATATTCATTATCTGCATCTCCCGTATTTCATGAATTACTCCTCCGTAATAACTTTCGTCGAACAATGGCGGAACATTAAACACTGAGTCCATCATCTGGTTAAAACCGTCTTTTCCTCCCATCAGGTCAATTAACCCCTGCGGATCATGAAACACCGACCAAGTGTAATGCCAACTGTTGCCCTCGGTAAAGGCATCTCCCCATCTCAGTGGATTGAAAGGAGACTGGAATGTCCCATCCTGATTCTTTCCTCTCATTAATTTATGCTCTGGGTCGAAGAGGTTTTTGTAATTCATTGCCCTCTGTTTATAAATCTCTATTTCTTTTTCAGGTTTTCCAAGAGCTTTTCCCAGCTGGTAAATACACCAGTCATCATAGGCATACTCAAGTGTACGTGCTGCATTCTCATTAATATTTACATCATAGGGAACATACCCCAGTTTGTTATAATACTCGTAACCCAACCTACCTGTTGATTTCATTTCGGGGTGGACAGCAGTTGTCCCATGAATTATAGCCTGCCAAAGCATTTCTATATCGTACCCTCTCAATCCTTTCAAATAAGCATCAGCAACCACCGATGCCGAGTTATTTCCTACCATGCAATAGCGATGCCCCGGGCTGGCCCATTCGGGAAGGAAACTACTTTCTTTATATGTATTAACCAATCCTTCCTGCATCTTCGCATTCATATCAGGATACATCAGGTTCAACAATGGGAATAAACAGCGGAATGTATCCCAGAATCCTGTATCGGTAAACATATAGCCGGGCAGGACTTCTCCGTTATAGGGACTGTAATGTACTGTTTCTCCTTTGTCATTAATTTCATAAAAGCTGCGGGGAAATAATACAGAGCGATAAAGGCAGGAATAGAATGTTCTTACATTGTCGATGTTATCATCTTCAACTACAATCTTACCTAATACCTCATTCCATTTATTCCTGCCCTGTTCTTTTATCTGTTCAAAAGTATTTTCACCTATCTCTTTTAGATTGGTTTCAGCCTGTTCGTGGCTGATAAACGACGAAGCTACTTTAGCATGCACCACTTCTCCTTTGTGGGTCGGAAAACCGATAACCGCTCCCGCATGTTTGTCTGCACTTTCCGGTTTCCCGTCTGATATAACGCCACCTGCAACAGAAGCCGTATAAGCGAATGGCTTATCAAAAGTTATTACAAAATAGTTTTTGAAATTATCTGGAACTCCTTTTGTGTTTTTTGTGGTGTAGCCGATAATCTTATTTTCATCCGGAAGTATTTTTACATATGATCCTTCGTCAAAAGCATCAATTACCACATATGATTTTTCATTTTCGGGAAAGGTAAAGCGGAACATGGCTGCCCGTTCGGTTGGCGTAATCTCTGTTATCACATCATAATCGGCCAGATATACCTTGTAATAATAGGGTTTTGCTGTTTCCGCCTTATGTGAAAACCAGCTGGCTCTTTCATCCTGATCAAAAATGGCTTTCCCTGTCATGGGCATAATAGCGAACTGACCGTAATCGTTCATCCACGGACTGGGTTGATGCGTTTGCTTGAATCCTCTTATCTTATCGGCATCATAAGTATATGCCCAACCGTCACCCATCTTCCCTGTTTGCGGTGTCCAGAAATTCATACCCCATGGCATGGCAATAGCAGGATAGGTATTGCCATTGGATAAGGTAAATTTGGATTGTGTACCCATCAGTATATTCACATAATCCACAGGACTCTTTTCTTCATTTAGTATATTTCCCTCTTTTGGCTGACATGATACCATCAGCAATAAAAGAAACGCTAAATATATATTTTTCATTGAATTAATATTAAATACAGGGAGATGGAATAATTTCCATTTCCCTGTGGTTAGGTTTTTATTTATCGTAAAGGTTCTATCCTGAATGAGTAAGATAATGAAGTATTCTCAGGTATCATATATTCTTCCAGCGGAAGAGGTCCGCAACTGGCATTTCCCAGTCCTTGTTGAATACAATCGAGATTAAGGAAAGTCTGAGATTTACGGATACTATCAAGATTGAAATCGTGACGTGCATTCCATAAATCCTTATCTGAAAAATGCAAGGCGCTGAAATTCAATTTATCTTTCGATATAACCTTTATCCCATTATTATCCTTATCAGAGATAGATACCCATCTGACACCTTCTCTGTTTCCCATACTTTGGGCACGAACATAGTGTTCGCTTTCCATATCTGTTACAGTTGTACTGTACGTACCAATAAATGCAGAAGTCTTGCGATCCGAATAGTTTTCGTGAGGGCCATTTCCATACCATTTAACATATTCCATACCTTCTGATAATATCATTCCAAGGCCGAGGCGCCTTATTATCGGCTCATTTGCAGGCTTCTCAAAATTAGCTTCAACATCTATTATTCCATTTGAATAAATGGTGTATTTCATTTGATAATCCATATGTATCGGCCTTTCTGGAGAATGTATCGTCACATCCTTGATAATAGTAAAAGTTATGAATTTCTTACTGTCATCCAGTTTGAATGTAAAGCGTTTCTTGGCAAATGTCTTGCGATAAAATGACTGATCGGTATATTTATCATTATTTACACTGCGATACCAATTCAGCGAAGGACCATTAAACCTATGTATCATTTCTTTTCCGTTGTATTGCAAAGAAGTCATGGTGAAATTTCCTTCAGAACTAATAATTGTGCTGAAATTAGCGCCTTTTACATGAACATTATTACCATGCGCCTCATATACTATATCAGGTAATACAGACGTGTCTATAGCCGGTATATTTACCCTTTCGGTTAAAGAAAATTGTTCAGAAGCAACAGTGTGTCCTTTTTCTGCCCAAGGTGTATCTTGTTTAAGACAGAAATATACATTGAGAAAATATTCATTTTGGGAATCTAACTTCTGTTTGAAAGGAATTGTTATTTCTTTCTTTTGATTAGGCAACAAATTCAAAGAATTAAGGGTTCCAGATTCTACTTTCACTCCATTCATTAATACCTCCCAAGTTATATTAAATTGGTTAAGGTTGATGAAGTCATAACGGTTCTCAATTTCTATTTTTCCGTTTTTAGCGTCAATAGCTTTGAATTTGAGATACTGGTAGACTTTTTTTGTTTCCAACAATTTTGCTGTAACTCTTCTATCCGGAGTTGTTAATCCGTTACAAGCAAAGTCTCCATCATTGGGTTTATCCCCGAAATCTCCGCCATAATAGTACTGATTAGCTGGTTTACCATACATATTGATACCCTGATCTACCCAATCCCAGATACAACCGCCTATCATCCGTTGCGATTTGTTTTCTATGTAATCCCAATATGCATCAAGGTTACCTACGGCATTACCCATAGCATGTGCATATTCACACAGGAAATAAGGTTTGTCTGAATCTCTCTGGTCGAACTGTATCATACGCTCTACAGATGGATACATATGCGAATCCATATCCGCTATCTCATTCTTTCCTTCGTAGTGCACCGGACGGGTAGGATCGAGTTTTTTTGCCAGTTTATACATGGCATCAAAGTTGTTTCCGTTCCCGCCTTCATTACCTAATGACCAGAAAATAACAGACGGATGATTCTTATCCCGTTGTATTACCCTGTCTATACGGTCTTCAAATGCAGGAATCCAGCTTGGCATATTACTTATCGAATGGTTTCCGTGGTTTTCGAGATCCGCCTCATCCATCACATATAAGCCATAATAATCATACATGGCATACATTTTAGGGCTGTTCGGGTAATGACTGGTACGCACCATGTTAATATTATGTCGTTTCATCAGGATAATATCTTCTATCATCGATTCGTTCGGCACAGCTTTTCCATATTGAGGATGTATATCATGGCGGTTGACTCCTTTGAAGAATACAGGTTCGTTATTAATATATACCCGCTTGTTTTTCACTTCAATTTTACGGAATCCCATTTTAGAAGACATAGCCTCTGTTTCCTTTCCATTGCTGTCTGTCATTGATATGATAACCGTATACAAGTGCGGAGTTTCAGCAGACCAGAGTAAAGGCTTGTTTACAATAGTTTCCAATGTATATTCTTTCTCGGTATTTCCCGAAAGGACATCTATCGGTTGCGATAGTGCCTTCACTGTTTTACCATCAGGAGAGAGTAATGTAACATTCAATTTTGCCGGTTGAGACAACTGATTGTTATAATTCTTTATATATGTCTTTATTTTGAAGTTGGAAGAGCTGAAATCATCACCATTAAATTCGGTATTCAGCGCAAAATCACGTACATGTACCTTAGGCGTAGCATACAGATATACATCCCTGTGGATACCACTCAGTCGGAACATATCCTGGTCTTCTATATAGCTGGCATCCGTCCAGCGGAAAACTTCTACTGCAAGCGTATTATTACCTAATTTTACATATTGGGTAATGTTAAATTCTGCATTGTTGCTTGCGCCTTCGCTGTAACCTACTTTCTGACCGTTTACCCATACATTGAGGCAACTATATGCTCCATCGAAATGCAGGAATATTTCCTTTCCATCCCAATCGGTAGGAATAGTAAAATCGCGGCGGTATAAGCCTACAGGATTAATTTCCGTTTCGTTCGTAAATCCCTTCTGAGGTAAGATATATGGAGGCTCATTCCTGAATGGGTAAGTTATATTCGTATAGATAGGCGTTCCATATCCGTGCATTTCCCAGTTTGAAGGCACGGGAATTACCTTCCAAGATGACACATCATAATCTGCTTTATAGAAATCGAGCGGACGCTCCGATGGTTGTTTCACCCAATTAAACTTCCAGTTTCCATTTAGTAATAAATAATACTCCGAAGAGGGTATTTCCCACGGTTTATCGAAGCTTTTATCAGCTTTCAGCCTTTCGGTTGTAGGAAAAGGATGGAAAGTTGTATGTCCCTGTTCTTTGTTTATAGCGAATATTGTCTCGTTTTCCCACGGGTTCTCACTTACAGGTAAAGCTTTCCTTTCCGGAGCTTTGACTGAAGTTGGTACCAGTTTCCATGTCTGGAACGCTCCGGGGCGCTGAAATATTTTGGCTCCGGGTATTTCTTTTCCCTGATAAGACAGTTCCATACGGCTGTTGCGCTGCGCTATCACATAAGCACCTGTTCCGGTAACAGTAAATTTCCATTGCTGGTTTGTATTTTCGTGGATAACATCCCATTGAGTCAATGGGTTTCCGCTGCCATCACTTATACCATTATTATCAATACTCTTATTAAAGAAAGGATTGGATATAGTATAATACCCATTGGCTACAGGTGTCAACTTCCATAGTTGTCCTTCATCATCCGCTTTATCTTTTTCTAAAAAGAAACCGGCATTATTCTGTGGACTTTGATGGTTGTCCAGTACCAAGCCCAAAGGACTGACTATTTTGTATAAAACGTCTGTATCAATTCCCTGAGAAAGAGCATTTATACTAAATAGAAGACTAATAAATACGATAATGATTTTTGAAAACATTCTCATCATATGCTGATTTTTCAATAGAATAGCAGGAACAGGCCTGAAAAGCCTATTCCTCTGCTCTGATTATTTAATTTTAGAAATTATTTACTTACTAATACAGACTGTTTGTATACACCAAAAGTATGAATGGCTGGGCATGCCTTACCTTTTGTAATACGCAGTCTTACATATTTTGCAGTAACCGGAGAGAATCTTAGTATCCACTTATGTCCTATGCTTTGTTTATCTTTAGCTTGGGGGATAGTAGTCCATTTTTTACCATCATTTGAATAATCTACAGACCATCCGGTTGTACGGTGCCCTAAGGCAATCACCTCCTGAATCATCAGACAGTCAAATGTCTTGGATGAGTTCATTTCAAACACTATTTCATCAGTCGTGGCATTATCATTGGCTGCATAATATGTATCCGGCGATTTATCAATCATATTAGTTACGGCATATTCACCTCCACGAGGATTCTTTGCTGTTACTTTTGCATCTTCCAACAGATTCGCACGGAATGTTTCATCAATTGCTTTACGCAGTCCTACTATATTTGCCGAATCTATAGGATGGATAAGTCCTCTTCTATCCGGAGGAAGATTTAATAGCAACACACTGTTGCGTCCTACCGATTTACAATAGATATCCCATAGTTCTTCTACCGATTTTACCATAACATCTTCCTCTGAATGATAAAACCAGCTTGGACGGATAGATACGTCAGATTCTGCAGGGATATAGGCATTCCCGTTAAGTTGTCCTTCGTTCAGATCTTTGATATGGGCACCTTCGTCCCTGATAGATAAAGAGTCAATTGTAGACCAACATGGATCTCCGGCAATTCCGGTTTCATTACCATTCCAGCGAACATCTGCAAAACGATATGAATTCTTTGTCCCGAAAATGACGCATTGAGGTTGAAGCCTGCGAACAATCTCCGCCCATTTAGTGTAAATAGGAGTCGTAAGCTCGTCGGCTCCTGCTCCATCCCACCATGTTTCCCACATCGGGCCATAGTTAGATAAGAGTTCAGTCAGCTGATGAGCATAGTAATCCCTATAGTCAGTTGTATTATATAACGGCGACAGATGTTCGTGCCGGTCGTGAGGGCCTAGGTAAACACTGGCTCTTACTCCCAAGCTATTGAATGCATCAGCAAACTCTTTGACCACATCACCTTTACCTCCTTTCCACGGACTGTTCTTTACACAATAATCTGTATAAGCACTTGGCCAAAGACAAAAACCATCGGCATGTTTGGCTGTCAGTATGCCATTAGAGATTCCAGCGGCTTTTAATGTTCGTGCCCATTGTTTACAATCAAGTGCTGTGGGATTGAAAAGAGAAGTGGTAGTCCTGCCATCACCTTCGTTTACAAATTCTTCATAGGTATTCAGCCCAAAATGGAAAAAGGCTATTATTTCTTGGTTATACCAATCTATCTGCCTTTCGTTTGGGGTCGGACCGATTGGTTTGGGTGCTTGAGAAAAAGTATTTAATGAAATGAATAGAGAGAATAGAGTAAATATGATTTTTTTATTTTTCATTTTCAAAATTATTAATATGATTTTCTAAACTGAGGATTGATATTCTAGTCAATCCTCAATTAAATTATTTAATTAGAACACATTGATTTCGGCTACATGTGTGGAGGCACCACCATACCCCGCAGTAATTGTCATTTTGAAATATCTCGCTTCTACAGCATCAGGGAAGAACGAACGAAACTCGGTGGCTCCGGAAGCAGGCAGGCCTGTAAAATTAGCAGCAACTTCCCATCCTGCATTATCCTTGCTTACTTCAATAGTACATTCTTTAGGCCATGCTCCACCGAAATCACGAGTTAAGTAAGAAAAACCTTGCAGTTCTACTTCCTTACCCATATCTACCGTAATATGGTGAGGAGGCATAGGTTCTCCTCCCTGCCATTGTGTATGCCAGAATGTTTGGCCATCTCCGTCAAAAGCATATTTCGCCGCACCATTATTTGCACCTTCACCATTCAGTTCTTCAGATGACACATCGATTACTTGCCAGCCGGTCCGGCTAAGAAATACCATATCACTGGCATCTATAGAGCCTGTCAGCAAAAAATAAATAGTTTGGTGTGAATTATCAGTATTGGCTCCTTCTACAGCTTTTATACTGATAGGAAGTATATATGTTTCCAATGCTTCAATTTTCCCTTTAGCATTTATAGATAAAGATATATTCTCCGAAACATATGAGCCGGCATTAATAATGACTTCTGAAGGAAAAGAGTAACTACCTTCCGGCATTATCTTATAAGATGTACCTTCCTTTGAATTATAGACCTCTACTTTAGATGGATCTGTCTCTAAAGACACTTTTACATCATGGTTAATTCCGCTTGAGGACGGTATCGGATAAGGACTTACCATTGATACAGTGAATGTTTGTATATAAGGATCATTTTTCATTACAAACTTTACATTTACCGGATTCCCTGCTTGGGTAATATATATATCAGAACCTCCGTCGTCATCGCTACATCCATACAAGATGCAGATTCCTAATAAAACCGTAATTAAATATATTAGATTTTTTTTCATTATTTCTTCATTTTAAAGTTATTCCCATCCCGGATTTTGAGTCAGATTTGTATTAATTGCAAGTTCTTCGATAGGCAATGGACGCAGGTATAATTTGTCATTCCATTTACGAGGTGCAACATTTGGATATGCAATCAATAATTTATCATCTGTCAGTTCACGTGTAAATGATTCGTATTTATTCTTCAGTTCATCTGTAACACGCAAACCATATACAGTTTTCATGTTCTCTATCAATTTTCCGGCTTTCCATCTAACAATATCGTTCCAGCGGAAGCCTTCACCAACCACGGGTTCCTTATTAACTTCTCTTACTACACCTGTAATTTTTTTAATATTTTGTTGAAGAGTCTTTTGAGTATCCAGTGAAGAGATCGTCTTATTTGACAGAATAATTTGTTTCCCTTCAACTTTGTAATAAACATCTGTTGATCCGAACAAAGATTTCAATACAGATTCTATAGATTGATTCTTCACATCAATATTTACTTTTCTGTCTACATCAACTAGCTTACTGTTGTACAGGAAATAAAACTCTGAGTTTTCCTCTATCGTATTCAAGACCTTTTCTACCGTCGTATTTTTTAGATTTAAGGAAACTGAGGCTGTTTGTGAATAAATATTAGAAGCCCCTGCATGGAATATTATTCCAAATAATAAAATTACTGCGATTCTCATAGAGATGGGGATTTTTGATAGCAGACTAAAATATAGCCTATTACCTTTTTTGTTAAGTAAATTCTTCATAATTTTACTTCGTCAAATTAATTAGGTTGTTAACGACTTAATCTTATTACCATTCGTCAGGTGAGATTTTCGGATTGGTAATATTGATTTGATAATTTACGGGAGAAATGTAACTTGCATTTTTCCCGTATTCTTTTTAAATACTTTCTTCCATAGTAGTGATTTTAATGTTAGTAATTCATAGTATAAACTGCATTTATAGGATAGACGCATCCAGTTGGGAAATACCCTATAAGTTTTTATTTATTTTTTAAGGCTTATCTTAACTATTCTTTTTGTGAAGCTATAATCACCAGACTGTTCCGGTTCAATTATAGAATATTTTATTGGTGCCGTTTTTTCAAGTAACAATAATATCTCATTCAAGGTCTCTGTTGTAAATGTTGCAGAATATTCATAATCATATAGTTCTTTCCCTTCTAGTCGGATGTCTACATTAAAATGACGAGAAAGGCGTTGGACGACTTCTGTCATATTGGCTCTGCGGAATATCATCTTTCCATCTTTCCATCCAGTCTTTACTGATAGATTGACATCGGCCATAGCCATTAGCTTGCTATTCTTATTGTAAGTTATATGCTGTCCTGGTATTATATCCTTAGAACCTGTTTTGTCTGTTTTCGATACCTGAATATTTCCTTCGATCAGAGTAACATCTATAGTATTATCTTCTTTGTAAGAATTTATATTAAATTCCGTACCATATGCACTTACAATAAGTTCATCAGATATAATAACATTGAATCGGTTCGATTTATCAGAGCTTACTTTGAAGTATGCTTCTCCTGTAAGCATGACGTTACGTTCTCCTTTAGTGAAAGTTTGAGGATAGCTCAGCGTTGAACCTGAATTCAACCAGACTTCAGTACCATCAGAAAGTACCGTTTTTGTAACTGTTCCGTATGCAGATGTAACGTGCAATTGTTGTTTCGGTTGATTATTCTTATTATCTAGTTCGATATATAAGAAAGTAGTAAGAAATAATACCGGTAGTATCAGAATTGCAGCAGCTGAACGGCTATAACGTAAAAGCTTTGTTTTATATTTATCTTTCTTTATTCTTCTTGAAATCTGATTCCAGTTAGCATCTGTATCTATTTTGCCATGTAGCTTCAACTCCTCTGATGTTCTCCATACAAAGGCAATGTCTTCGACTTCTTTTCTAAAGTCATCTGAATTTTCTAGTTGATATTCAAATTCTTTCAGGTCATTTTCAGGTAACCTTTTCTCCAGATAAGCTATTATATGTTCGGTATTAATATCCACAGTTTCTTCTTAATTTTAATTACTAGACGCATCAGATATAATATACCCTACAGGATAATACTTATTTTTTTACCAGAGAAGAAGGATTATTAAAGGCAGGTAGTCTTTTAGTTCGACTCTAAGCACTTTAAGTGCCTTTGTCATATGAGCTTCCACGGTTTTCACAGATATGTTTTTTTCTTCTGCAATCTCTTTATATGTTTTTCCTTCAAACCTGTTCATCTCAAAAACCGCCCTTATATTCTCCGGTAGTTTGGATAGTGCAGCGGTTAACATTTGCTCCAACTCTATATGGGAGTATAAATCATCAGATGTGTATTCTGTTTTGTCTTTTATCTCTTTTTCTTGCCAAGCTCGGGCAGAATCTTGCTTTCGTAAATAATCAATGCATGAATTTCGCACACTGGTAATCAGAAAATTTCGGCTTGAGGTATTTATTTCTATGGACTTCCTGTTCTTCCATATTTTAAAGAATGTATCTTGCACAAGGTCTTCACAAGTATCCCAATCCTCAACATACCTATGTGCAAAAACACATAAAGAAGAGAAGAACTCGAAGAATAAAGAACGAAAAGCTTCTTCATCATCTTTTAGAGCTATTCTCCAAAATAATTGATCAATTACCGCAGAGTTATTCAATCCCATAACCTAAAATTAGGTAAGACTTATTTGAAACAAAAATATTCAAAAATATATGTAATAAGAGAAAATGAGCAAATTATTTTATTATATGTTTGTAGTTCATAATTGTTGGATTATAATTTGCTAATAACTTGTATTATTTCTTACCTTAGCTAGGTAAGAATACGAATCAGCTCTAAGCCAAAAGTGGTAGCAAAGCTATGTAATCTTTCAATTTGAAACGAAGAATTTTTAGAGATTGGCTTATCCGATATTCCACAGTCTTTATGGATACAGATAAGGTCACTGCAATCTGTGCATTAGTCATATCTCCAAAACGGCTTAACTCAAAAGTTTCCCTATAGCTATCTGGCAATTCCCTGATAGCATTTTGTATCCGTGTAGCTAATTCATCTATCATGTAATAATCCGGATCTTCAAATTGCTCTTTGAGTTTCTCATACAAAACAGAATGCACTTTCTTCTTATATTGCTGATTTCGTATGGCATTAAAAGATCTGTTTTTTACAGCAACAAATAAATAAGATTTAAGAGAACTCTCAATCATTAGTTCTGTCCTCGACTCCCATATATACAACATCAAATCCTGAACCAATTCTTCTGCATCAGAATCAGATAGATATTGCGAAGCAAACTCACATAGAGGAGAATAAAATTTATAAAACATCTCCTTGTAAGCTTCAGAATCGCCCGCTTGTATCCCTTGTAGTAGTAAAAAGTCGTCCATAATATTAGTTCGAAACAAAGATATGTTTTTTTTATATTAATAATATCTACATGGATAGACTCTCTTTGAGAACAATATTGTTAAAAAATAGCTGTAAGGTAAAAATAATCTATCTAGTGTTTAGGGTAACTCTATTAGTCATGTGTCGTATTAGAAACAAAGGAAGAGAAGAATATGAATACTCCTGATGAGTCATTACTTTTAAAATATATAACCGGAGAAACAACCGAAAACGAAAGATTCCAGATAGACAGTTGGATGAAAGAAAATTCTGATAATGAAAAAATCCTCACCCAATTGGCATTAATATACCACGCACAAAAAACACAAGCGCGAATAAAACAACGAAATACCGATACAGCATATAGTAGAATACAATACAAAATAAAGAGAAAAAGAAGGAAATTATTCTTACAACGAATAGCTGTTGCTGCCTCATTGTTTATAGGTCTACTTGGAATAGGCTCTCTTCTTATTCAATATCTGAATTTAACAGAAAAGTATGCTCCGACATTAATAACCGTATATTCTAATGACAATTCCCGTTCGCAGTTTACACTTCCCGACGGAACAGAAGTTCACCTGAACTCGAGAAGTATTCTCACATATCCTTCCTACTATCAGGATAAAGAAAGAAAAGTATCCTTGCTAGAAGGAGAAGCATACTTTAAAGTGGCACCTAATGCTGATCGCCCTTTTATAGTCAATGTTTCTAATGATAAATACAAAATAAAAGTATTAGGCACCGAATTCAATCTACAGGCTTATAAAGAAGATAAAATAATTGGAACAACACTTATAAAAGGCAGCGTTGAGATAGATATTGCAGGAAAAGATGCAAAAACAATTTTAAAACCATCCGAAAAAGCGGTTTATTCTCTAAATACAGATCAACTACAAATAACAGCTGCTAATACGGATCGTGAGACAGACTGGATGTATGATAGGCTAGTTTTCAAACAAACACCGATGAGGGAAGTATTAGCTCATTTATCACGTTTCTACAATGTAGAATTTGACGTAAAGAACAATATTATTTATGGATATACTTTTACAGGAACATTTGAGGATAAACCTCTGTATCAGGTTCTTGATTACATGAAGATATCTTCAAAGATTGACTATAGAATAACTTATAAAAAAGAGGAAAACGGAACAAAATCTGTCGTCGAATTAAGGCGATGATTATACAAATGGAAATCTAATGCTTTTTTTACCGAACCACATTTACTAACCTTAAAAAATATGAGTAGCCTATGAAGAATAACCATTGAAGGTCTAATAAAAAACACGGAAATATGTTACCAGCATACTTCCGTGCAAAACAAATTGAAAAACAACTTATTTTTTTAATTTAATACATAACAAAAATATGAGAAAAATCCATCATCTCCAACACACTTGGAGCTATTATTACCATTTCCTTAAGCTGGATAAAATACCTCTTACTATGAAATTACTATCACTCATGTTAATCCTGTCCATCAATATTGGCTTTGCAGCCCATTCTTATGCACAGGAAACTACACTATCACTTGCCTTCAACAACAAAAAAGTGGTTGAAGTACTGGATGAGATTGAAAAACAATCGGAATTTCGCTTCTACTATAACAGTAAACTTGTAGATGTAGACAGGACTGTTTCGGTGAAAGTTACCAAAAGAACAGTTTTTTCTATATTAGATGAAATATTTACCGGGCACGGAGTCGAATATAAAGTACTCGATAAAGATATTATCCTTACTCAAAAAGAAAAACCTGAAACAACCAACAACCTGAGTATAAGCCAACAACAAAACATAGTATCTGGTGTGGTAAAGGATGAGACGGGTGAAACCTTGTCAGGGGTTAGTGTCATTATAAAAGGGACAACTATCGGGACTATGACAGACATGGATGGAGCATATTCAATAAATGTTCCGAATAAAGAGACTGTACTCGTTTTCTCTTTCATTGGATTTTCGAAAGAAGAAGCTGTAGTTGGCTCCCTAAAAACAATAAATATAGTCTTGAAAGAAGAAATACGCGAAATGGACGAAGTTGTTGTTATTGGTTATAGTACAGTAAAAAGGGCTAATCTTGCCGGAGCTGTATCTACTGCTGACTCCAAAGTATTCCAATCACGTCCTGTTCTTAATACAGCCAATGCATTACAGGGTGAAGTTCCAGGCCTTACTATTATCCGTAATGGAGGTGCACCAGGTAGCAGTGCCACGATCAGGGTACGCGATGTTTCTTCCCTGAACGGAGGGATACCATTAGTATTAATTGACGGAGCAGAAGGAGATATAAACATGATTAATTCTGCTGATATAGAAAGCATCTCTGTCTTAAAGGATGGTACAGCAGCTATCTATGGAGCACGTGCTGCCGATGGCGTAATTCTGGTTACAACAAAGAGTGGCCGTAAAAATCAAAAACTTAGGGTTACACTTGATGCATACTACTCTATCAAAAAACCTGCATTAATCAAAAAACCTGCCAGTCTGTACCAACATGCAGAAATGGCATTGGAAATCACTGATGGTTCTTTCCCTGTAGAATATACCAGAGACGAATTACCTCTTATCGCCCAAGGCAGCGACAAGGTAATTCCTTCCTCTGATTGGGGGCGTTGGTCAGGATATCCTAAATTCTACAAAAATCAAGACTGGAGTGATATGATGATTGGGAACGGAGCTATACAGAACTATAATGTCAGTTTTTCTGGAGGAGGTGAAAAGTACTCATACCTGATATCTCTTGGTTATCAATCAGAAGATGGCTTGCTAAAATATGGCGTTGATAATGACAAACGATATTTTGTACGTGCAAAATCCAATATACAAATACTTAGCAATTTAAGTTATGATATTAACCTGTCATATGAAGCTAGTGACAGAAAATACTCTTCAGCCATCAGCGAAGGACAAAATATATGGGAAATAATATACAAGACACGCAGCTGGACACCTATGTATAATCCTGCCGGAAGATTTTATGCATTCGAAGGATTTGACAATCCGGCACAGGTAATGGAAGAAGGTGGTGAATCTACTCATACAACCGGAAGTTTTACATTCAATAACTCACTAATCTGGCAAGTAATAGATGGATTAAACATCATAGGACGTGCCATAGTTCGTAAGAGTGATGCTGATAAAAATATTATCAATAAATATACTCCGATTTATAACTGGGAAGATGTAAATCACAGAATAAAAAGAACACCTAATAGTGTTGAACGTAATTATGCTAAAACAACTTCTAAAAACTTCACCCTATATGGAGAATACAAGAAGACGTTTGCAGACAAACACGAAATCGGTTTGATGGCCGGTGGTGCTCACGAATCGGCCAATTATGACTTCTTTTCGGCTAAGCGAATAAATTTTGATCAACAGGATTTGATGTCTATCAATCTGGGAAGTACCGACAATCAGGAAGCTAACGGAACGGGTTATGCATGGACAATCAATTCTTTCTTTTCCAGAGTGAATTATGCATTTGCCAACAAATACCTTATCGAAGGTACGCTACGTGCCGATGGTAGCTCTCGATATGCTAAAGGACATCGCTGGGGCTGGTTCCCGGGAGTAAGTGTTGCCTGGCGCTTAGGCGAAGAACAACTTATGAAGAATCTGAACATTTTTGATGATCTAAAATTAAGGGCTTCATATGGAGAAATGGGTAACCAGCTTGGAAATGCTTATTACGACTACATAGCATTTATGGCGATCAACAGATCGGGAGGAAAAGACGTTTATTACCCATTCGGAAACGGACTGAAAGGTCAAATGTACAAAGCAAAGAATCTGGTTTCTACCGAACGCACATGGGAAACTATCCACACAACAGATATCGGATTGGATTTCAGCATATTGAATAACAGACTATATGGATCTTTCGATTATTTCTGGAAAGAAAATAAGAATATGCTCATCCTGAAATCTTATCCTAAAATGCTTGGGATCGATCCTCCTACAACCAATGACGGCCATTTAAAAATCAATGGTTGGGAAGTAGCAATAGGTTGGAGAGACCGCATTGGAAATGTCAGTTACTCGGTAAGAGGTAGCTTAAGTGATGCTAAAAACGAAATGGTAGAAAGAGCAGGGGATCAATTGATTCAATTAGGTTTAAATGACTCACCCAAAGGTTATCCTCTAAATTCATATTTTGGGTATGAGTTTGATGGAATCATCCAAACAGAACAGGAACTGCAAGAATACAAAGCACATTTCAAAAACGGAGGTATTCCGGGAGACTTAGCTGTAGGAGATGCTAAATATAAGGACCTTGATGGAGACGGAAAGTTGACAACACTAGGTAACGGTGAAGCTGGTAGTGGAGACGTTAAATATTTAGGAGACTTGAATCCACGCTATACATTCGGTTTGAATCTGAATATCGAATATAAAGGAATCGACCTGGGAGCTTTCTTTCAGGGAGTAGGCCGCCGTACTATGTTCCTGGAAGGTGAAGCCAGAATGCCTTTCCCTCAGCCATGGTATCAGTCTTCCGAATACTGGTATGGTAAAACATGGACAGCAGAAAGAACGGATGCCAAGTATCCAGCCATAACAAGTAAGGATAAGCGAAATTACAACTATCAATACTCAACCAACACAAAACATAATGTAGCTTATATACGCATGAAAAATCTACAGGTTGGTTATACAATACCAAAAAGATATACTGAGAAAATTAAATTGGAGAAGATAAGAGTATATTTCAGTGCTGAAGACCTATTTGAGATACATAATGCACCTAAAGGCTGGGACCCTGAAGATATAGGAATAAGAGGAGACGGAATTGAACAACCATCTATCATATCTTATCCGTTTGCCCGTAATTTTTCTTTTGGTGCAAGTATTGTTTTCTAATTCTATTTAAAGTACAAAATTATGAAAAAATATATATTAATAATTTCTGCTGCAGTAGTTGCCCTTATAACTACGCAGAGTTGTGAAGATATCGATTTATCTCCCAAATCCGAATTACCTGACGAATGGTATTGGGATAATTCGGCTGCTTACGTAAAGGCTGCTAATCAATTGTATAACGATCTCGAAACTTTTCTCGTTATTTATGCAAAAGACAACAAGGCAAGAGACGTAGATAGTGATATTGCTTACGAATTATCGGAAAACACAATAAGTAATGGGACACAAATCGCTCCCAATAGTGAGGACGAATGGAATATATGCTATGAACAAATTCGTAGCAGCAACCTGATTGTTCAAAAAAGTGAAACTTATAAAGGTGATGTTACCGAAATTGAACGTTATGTAATGGAAGCACGTTTTTTCAGAGCATATTATTACTGGCGCTTGATGAAAAGATACACCGAGGTTCCATTGATAACAATCCCGTTGACGTTCGATTCTCCAGAACTATATAGCGCCAGAACACCACAGAAAGATATAGAAGATTTTATTCTTTCAGAATTGGAGGCAATATATAATAAACTTCCATTACAGAGCGAACTTACAACAGACGAACTAGGACGTGTAACAAGGGGTGCTGCATTGGCTCTAAAAGCAAGAGTTGCTCTATTTTCGGGTACTTGGGCTAAGAACCATAAACATCGTACCGATTATGTGGAATTACTAGATCAGGCAATAACTGCAGCCGAAAAAGTAATAGCCAGTAACGAATATCGGCTATTCGAAAAGGAAGGCGATCAGAGTTATCGTCAGTTATTTATAGAAAAAGGGGATGATTCACCAGAAGGTATTTTTTCTCGTCGCTATGCCAAAGATGTTGCAATGCATTCCACCGCACATTCAACATATTGGGGTTGGAGAGGTACTCCAACTAAAAAAATGGCAGATATGTATCTGTGTAAAAGCACAGGGTTACCAATCGACGTTCCCGGAGCAGGATTTTCTGGCTATGAGAAGATAGAGGATGAATTCAAGAACCGTGACCCCCGTATGAGCCAAACGTTATTAATGCCTGGAACTGCGTATATTAGTGCTCAGGAAGGAGACCTGATATGTTCACCTAAATTTACAACCCGGCCTGAAACACGTACAGGGTATAAACTATGGAAATTTATGGGAGAAGTTAAAGGAAACACAAACGAAGCGACTTATGATTATCATATTATCCGCTATCCCGAAGTGTTACTCATTTTGGCAGAAGCAACATACGAGAAAAATGGTTCTATCAGTGATGAAGTTTTAAGAAATACAATCAATGTGATCCGTTCTCGCAAAGGAGTTGAAATGCCTGGCCTGACTAATAAATTCATAACAGATAACGGCTTAAATATGTTAACTGAAATACGTCGCGAGCGAACAGTCGAACTTGCGTTTGAGGGTTTCAGGCGCGACGATCTGAGACGTTGGAAAACAGCTGAAACAGAATTGAAGCAAGCCATCAGAGGTATAAAATACAAAGGGACAGAATACGAAGATCTGGAAGTCTTAAATAGTGGAAATCCGGGCTTAGTAGATAGCGAAGGTTTCTTAATAGTAGAACCTGTAGCAAATCGTAACTTTGTGACCCCTAAAAATTATTATTTTTCTCTTCCATTGGATGAACTCCAGCTTAATAAAAATCTCGCACCAAATAATCCTGGTTGGGATTAAATCTGAATAGAAGAATTGTAATTAAAATATTCTTTTGGTAAGTTTACTTCTCCTTTATTCCAAAATAGAATAAAGGAGAAGTATTGCCTGAAGAACTGAGAGTGTATAATCAATAACTAAATTAGAAATGATAAAAGTGAAAAGCAGCCTTCTCTTAATCTGCTTATTATTAACCGGGTTTTCTGGAATAAAATCACAGAATACTAGTTCTTTTACATTACCAACTCCTTGGACAGAAAGAGCCTTACAGGCAGAGACACCTCTACAGGAATATCCTCGTCCCCAAATGGTCCGATCGAAATGGTTGAATTTGAATGGCATGTGGGATTATATGGGAGGTAAAGATTTCACAAATCCTCTTACGGTGACAGTTTCCCCTGTATTTCCAGCCACGCCGGAGAAAATACGCGTACCATTCCCACCAGAAGCAGAGCTATCAGGAGTGAAACGAAAAGGTGAAACAAATCTTTGGTATCGTCGCAATTTCACAATTCCTAAAGAGTGGAATGGTAAAAATATTTTGTTGCATTTTGGAGCCGTAGACCATATTGCAACAGTCTTTATAAATGGGAAAAAGGTGGGTTCGCATACAGGAGGTTATGATGCTTTTACCCTTGACATTTCAGATTTTATAAAAGCAGGAAACAATATTCTTGTCGTAGGTGCATATGATCCGAATGACGGCAAAACAGCTTGTGGCAAGAATGGCCCCCGTGGTGATTATACCTTTACATCCGGCATATGGCAAACAGTCTGGCTTGAACCGGTAGAAAAACAATACATTTCTCAAATTAAGTTGATTCCCGACCTAAAGAACAGTCGTCTGGAAGTAGTAGCCTATGCAGACAAATCAGACCTTAGTGTTTCAGCAATAGCCAAAGATGGGTTCACCGAAGTGGGCAAAACACAAGGAACAACCAACAAGGCATTTTATATTCCAATCAAAAACCCTAAGACATGGAGTCCGGATAATCCCTTTTTATATGATTTAAAACTCCAACTCAAAGATCGTCAGGGAAAAGTAATAGACGAAATTGATTCTTATTTCGGAATGCGTTCGATAACTATCGAAAAGGTTGGAGAATTTAATCGTATATTGCTGAATGGAGAATTTGTATTCCAGATAGGCCTTTTGGATCAGGGATACTGGCCCGACGGTATTTTTACAGCTCCTACCGACAGTGCCCTATTGTATGATATAGAATTAGCTAAGCGGTCCGGCTTTAATATGATACGTAAACATATCAAGATAGAACCACAACGCTGGTACTATCATTGCGATCGTTTAGGACTACTTGTATGGCAGGACATGCCTAATCTGTGGGAACCTGACGACGTAGATTCCGTTGCTGTTCGCAAGCAGTTTCGCCAGGAATTAAAAGCAATGATCGATCAGCATATAAGTTCCCCTTCTATCATCCAATGGGTTCCGTTCAATGAAAATTGGGGTGCTTTTGAAGTAGCGGATATTACAGATTGGGTGAAGAAGTATGATCCTACACGTTTAGTAAATGGAAATTCGGGGTATAATAATGCTCCTGGTTATCGTCCCGCATATGGTGATCCTGGCAATGGTGATTTCGTAGATCTTCACCACTATGGAAAAATTCAACTTAAAGCGATGCCACGACCTGATGAAAAGCGAGCAGCTTCACTTGGCGAATTCGGAGGAAAAGGATTGTTTGTACGGGATCATTTATGGCCTGTACGTAACGATGCATATGAAATGATGCTTAATAAAGAAAATCTGACAGACACATATATTCTAATGCTCAACGAATTGGAACAGATCGTAAAATATTATGGCCTGAGTGCTGCTGTTTACACCCAGACTACAGATGTAGAGCATGAGATAAATGGTTTGGTAACCTATGATCGCTGGGTAGAAAAAATGGATTTGAATAAAGTAAAACAAATAAATGAAGCTGTTATAAAAAATACAAAAGAAAAATAATGGCTATACTTACAAAAATTAGATATAATGAAATATATTTTATATAAAAAGAAGAATATTTTTACGAAAAGAATTCTTTTCTCACTACTGATAATAATCCTATGTACTGGTTATCTACAAGCTAAAGAACCTGTTATTCCTATTAGCCAGCCTCCTATAACTTTAAACGGGAATAGGTTTGTCACCCTTTGCATAATGATAAGGACCACTCCTTGGGAAGTGTCACGGGATGTTAAGATACATCCGCGCGACGAAGGAGATTGGCACACACTTGATGGAGTACGTTCGTTGCGCGAAGCATTTGCCAAAAACAACCCTGACGGCCGGTTAACCTGGGGTTTCACAATGAATGCTCTAGAGGATCAGAGAGAAAACTATAAGCAAATACGGCAATATATTGTAGAATGCCAGAAGAAATATGGTGATGAGGTATCATACTTTCCTGGATATTTTCCGGCAATGTACCTGCCTCGTGAACGGGTAAACCGAGAAATGTCGGAAGCCATTCAAATTATTTCTAAAATGGTAGGGAACAACTATCGCCCGCAATCCATAATAGGTGGCTTTTTGTCTGCTGATAACTTAAAATATCTGGCGGAAAAAGAAGATATACATGTAGCACATGCCGTTATCTGGAGCCAGCACAATATAGATGGCGGAGGAGCCGACGGATCTCCGTCCTACCCTTTCTATCCCTCTACTGAGCATTTTTGCAAACCGGCACAAGGGAAAAAGGACTTTATCGATTGTGTGAATTTAGATGGATGGACTATGGATTTCATTTGTGCACGCCAGAGTGGACAAACCGGTCATGGTATCGACGGATATAACAGCCGGCGTGGAGTAGGCCCTATAGAAACATATAAAGGTTGGGGACTCGATCTTGGTCACCGTGAAGTGATGCATACCCAATCAATTCATTTTGAGAAAGGACTCGAATTGAATGGTTTCGGATGGGTAACCAATATATGGGAAGCACAAATGGTGCATGAGTTCGGGAAAGAACTTATCTGCGATGCAATGGAAATGTGGGTAACAGAAACAAAAAAGCGCTGGCCTGATACTCATTTTCTGACATTTGGCGAATTCGGTAATATATGGAGACAGGAAAACAAATCGAATGACGACTGGAATTACAAGTTTGTAGAACGTGGTTCAGGCTTGGGCGATTCTTATAATAACCTTGAGATCAAGTGGTTCATGAATAAAGAATTTAGATTAGCTTTACTGCGTAATTGGCATAAGAAAGGGGATCCCGCATACGTAATAGATTTTACCCGTTATGACCTAAAAGCGGTAGAACCGGCGGATCCTTCACCTGAAAAGCCTGTAAAAGACTGGAGTCTGATAAATGTGATGAACCAAAAAGGATTGCGACCTCAGGATGCGCCAAAACTTATTGACGAACTTACAACTAATGATAAGGATTTAATACAGAAATATTATCCTGAATTATTTAATTAAATAATACACTTAACAAAAAGGCTATTCTTTATGAATAGCCTTTTATTTTAAACCAATATTCTCAATATACTCATATTGTTTGTTATAAAAATCATACAGAAGATTCTCATTCGCGCCGGACACTAGAGCTGAATAACGCCTTAAGGAGTAAAGCCATTTTATATGAGTGGCGCATGCAGACTTATTATTCAGATAAATAGGATTTGGTAAAAAACTCCACACGTCGGTTTCTTCTGTTTCGTCGAATCTGAAATAGATCGTAGTGGAATACTTAAAGGTCACTACATGTAAACGGAGACATGAAACTCGCTACAGCCCCTGCATATTCGGGTGCTGCCGTGATGGTTAGCGATGGTTCAATAGGAATTGCTGCTCCTGAAGCTCCTATCAATAAAATATTGTATGTGCAAAGCAAAACTATTCAGAATTTCATGGGCAGCAGCCGATGAATCGAATTACGGGAACTTATTAACCCGTAATGCCGATCATTCATTCACATTTAACGAATCAGAATGATAATCAAGCGTCCGGGCCCTTCATTCGGAGCTCCACTCGGTATATCAGCTACTAGTTCATTCATTAGTATCCCTACCAGTTCTATGTTTTCGAAAGGATTTAAAATAACCACTATGTAATTTATAAATAATGAAATATTAATACCTCGAAATATGGAGACTCAAAATAAAAACAAGCGCGAGTTGTCTTCAGGTCTATACAAAAGACTTCAGTGTGTACTATTTGTGAAAACCGTATGCAAGTTTTGAGGTATTACATTTCATTATTCAAAGCTATGAGCTACCAGAGTTCATAGTCCTGCCCCGAACAACAGGACACAGATATCTAAAATCATTATTATTATTTATTTCCAGAAAATATTAAGATTTATTCTTAGGGATTTCTACTATTGAGTTGTCTATGTAATAAATCTTAAATAATAATATCATGCAATCTGTTATTCCTAGACTCACCTTTCTTGTATTTATATTTTTCACAAAGGCTTTATTAATTCAATCCCAAACTATTCATAACAATATTTCTTACCAGGTCGATTCCATTATAAGGTTAATGACCCTGGAAGAAAAAATAGGTCAGATGAACCAGTATTCTAACGACAGAAAGAATACTGGTCCGGTTATAAATAACCTCAATCATCTTGAAGAGATCAGAAAAGGCAGAGTAGGTTCAATGCTAAATGTCACCTCCGTTTCGCGTGCGAAACAATACCAGGAGGAAGCTATGAAATCGCGGTTAAGAATACCATTGATTTTTGGAATGGATGTTGTGCATGGTATGAAAACTACATTTCCAATCCCTCTTGCAGAAGCCTCTAGCTTTGACTTGGAGTTGATGACTAAAACGGCTGAGGTTGCAGCAGCAGAAGCTTCGGCACACGGTCTTCACTGGACCTTTGCCCCAATGGTAGATATTTCGAGAGATGCACGCTGGGGACGGGTTATGGAAGGTGCAGGGGAAGATACATGGTATGGGTGTCTAGTTGCAAAAGCCAGAGTAAAAGGCTTTCAAGGAAAAGATTATACTGATAAAAGAACAATATTGGCATGTGCCAAACATTTTGCTGCTTATGGTGCTGCCATCGCAGGCAAAGATTATGCAGAAGCAGACATTTCAGAAAACACATTGCATCAGGTATATCTTCCACCCTTTCGTGCTGCAATAGAAGCTAAAGTGGCTACTTTCATGAGCGGATTTAATGATCTGAACGGAATTCCGGCCACAGCACACAGACCATTGATGAGAGATTTATTAAAAGGCAAATGGGATTTTGATGGTTTTGTGGTTAGTGATTGGGAATCAGTAGGTGAATTACAAAATCATCGAGTTGCACAAAATGCCAAAGATGCAGCTAAACTTGCATCATTAGCAGGCTGTGATATGGATATGTGCTCCAGTAGTTATATTTCAAATCTGGAACACCTTGTAAATACAGGGGATGTCGACATTTCTATAATTGATGATGCCGTAAAACGTATTCTGACAAAGAAATTTGAACTGGGATTATTTAAAGATCCTTTCTGCTATAACAACAGGGAAGCAGAACTCAAGAATGAAAAAATCAACAATAGATACCGGACACTTGCCCGTGAAGCCGGAGCCAAATCGATAGTATTACTTAAGAATAATTCAGTGTTGCCGATTTCAGACAAAGTTAAAAATATTGCCTTGATTGGACCCCTAAATACATCGAAATGGGATATGCTAGGCAATTGGGTTGGCATGGGCAAAGCCGAATACGTGATACCAATCTTAGATGGATTAAAGGCCAGTTTACCAAAATCGAATATTACATATATCGAAGGCTATGATCACAAAACTAATACGACAAAAGAGCTTCCCTACTTATCAGAATTTGATATCATAATCGTAACTATTGGGGAGAAAGCAACTGAGTCAGGCGAAGCTAAATCGAAAGTAGACATAAGCATCGATCAAAACCAACAATCACTGGTAAAGAAACTAAAAGAAGATTCAGGCAAACCTGTCATTGTACTTATTACAGGCGGAAGGCCTTTAGTTTTCTCCGCGATGGAACCATATGCAGATGCTATTTTGATGACTTGGTGGCTGGGGGTAGAAGCCGGAAATTCTATCTCAGACGTTCTTACAGGCCAATATAATCCCTCAGCCAAACTACCTATAACATTTCCAAAACACAGTGGACAATGCCCTATATACTATAACCATAAGAGTACCGGACGCCCATGGAGTGCGGATAATCAGTACACAAGCCGGTATATAGACGAAGATGTTAGACCTGCATATGCATTCGGATATGGGCTTAGCTACACTACCTTTGAAATAACCACCCCGGTAATGTCAAAAAAGCAATATGGGTACAATGAAAATATCAGAATAAAAACCTTGGTAAAGAACACAGGGAAATATAAGGGGAAAGAAACAGTACAATTATATCTGCAAGATGTTGTAAGTTCTGTTACACGCCCGGTAATCGAACTTTGCGGATTTCAGCAAATTGAATTGAAACCAGGTGAAGAGAAGCAAATTGAATTTGTTTTAACAAATAAAGATCTAGGCTCTTTTAATCTAAAAAATGAGCTTATTACGGAACCCGGTATCTTTAAACTTTTTGTTGGAAACAGCTCTGATAATCTTAAACAGACCGAATTTGAATTAATTGAATAAAGAATATTGAAAATAGTATTTTAATACACCCGGCTTTCTGTTTAAATATGAAGAAATATTCTGTTGCCTTTTATATTTATATATTTGCATAGAACATTCATCAGCTTAATTAATCAAGCTATATCAGACACGGAGAAAAGGGACAGCTTATGAATCAAAATTTGGGTTTCGATGAAATTTATCAACAATATTATAAGAAATTTTTATTGTTCGTAAAATCGTATGTTAACGATACAGAAGTTGCGGAAGATATTGTTTCCGATTCGTTCATAAATTTATGGGGAGCAATAAAAAAAGGGAATGTTCAGAATCCTTTAGCTATGCTCCTTTCTATCCTCAGAAATGAATCATTAAATTATTTAAAACACCTGAAAGTAAAACGTACGGCAATGGAGTCTATCTCATCCGTTATGATCAGAGATCTCGACTACAGAATTGTGACCCTTCAGGCATGTGATCCGGAAGAGATTTTCTCATCAGAGATTGCTGAGATAGTCCGAGAAACTCTACAATCACTTCCCGAACAAACTCGCCGGATATTTGAAATGAGCCGTTACGAATCCAAGTCAGTGAAAGAAATTGCAGATGAATTATCACTTAGCTCCAAAGCTGTAGAATATCATATAACGAAATCACTAAAAGCCCTACGTTTTGCATTGAAAGATTATCTCCCTTTATTCTATATTTTACTTTTTTATAATTAAAATAAAATTTCAATTAGGGATTTTTTATTCTGCGTTGTCTCTATACTATAATCGGTCATATAATTAACTTATATATGCAAATGATAGAAAACAAAATACTTCAAAAATATATAACAGGCGAAGCAACTGAGGAAGAAATTGCAGAAGTTGTAGAATGGCTGGACTCGCACGAATCTCATTTGCAAGAAATGATTTCACTACGAAAGTTACATAATATATCTCTGCTCAATGAGCCAGCCAAGACTCCAATAGAAAAAGTAGAAAAGAAAAACTTCAAAATAAAGAAATTATTGTTTGAGCTTTCTAAAATAGCGGCAGTATTTTTAATCTTCTTAGCCGGAGGATATTTTCTGAATAAGAAAACGGAGATTAATTCTCAAACATTATTTGTACCTCCCGGTCAACGGGCTGAACTTCTATTACCAGATAGTAGTATAGTATGGCTAAATGCTCAAACCAGTATTACTTATCCTACCGATTTTGGAAAAAACAATAGGGAGGTGGAATTAAATGGAGAAGCCTACTTTAAAGTAAAAAAATCGAAACAAACATTTATTGTAAAAACGAAGGATGTTGACATACACGTTTTGGGCACAGAATTTAATGTAATTGCTTATCACAATATGCCTTTAACTGAAATATCACTTCTTACTGGTTCTATCGAACTTAAAAGTCCTAAGATGCCTAATCAGGGACTTGTTATGAAGCCCAATGATTTGGTAAAGATAAAAGACGGAAAATTATATTCTTCTGTCATAAACGATTTTGACTATTTCAGGTGGAAAGAGGGATTACTTTGTTTCAATAATGAACCGATAGAAAGTATTATAAAAAAACTTGAACTATACTATGACACACGCATAGAGGTAAAGAAAGATACCTTATTAAAATTCCGCTACACAGGAAAATTCCGCACCAAGGATGGAATAGAACAAATACTTAAGGTACTACAGATTGAGCACAAATTCACCTATACTGTTGACAAAAATTTAAATCTAATAACTATAAAATAACACGCCTATGTAAAAAATGACAACAAAAAACGACCGGATTATGCTGTAACATAACCCGGCCTTACGGTCAGTACCAAGGCCAAAAAAAATTTGATTTAGTACCAACATTGAATAATACAAAGTTATGAAAAAAAAACTTGTAGGGACTACTATACCCGAATTGTTAGCAAAAAACAAACATTTCTTTAGAATCATGAAATTAACCTTAGTCTTTTTAGTCTTTTGCATTTCCTGTTGTTTTGCCACAACAATGAATTCACAGACTGCACGTGTCAATATCAATGCATCTAACCAACAAATCAAGGTGATTATTGACCAAATTGAATCCCAAACGGATTATCTGTTTGTATATAACAATGATAATGTAAATCTGTCTTCGCATATTACAATGAAGACAGAGAATACTTCTGTAGCCAATATCCTTTCCAAAATATTCGAGAATACAGATATTGTTTATGCTATGGAAGGGAATAACATTCTACTAATGAAGAAGGAAAAACTCCAGATTACTCAACTAACCAAAATAATTCAAGGTATAGTCAGAGATCAAAACAATGAAGCAATAATCGGAGCCAGCGTTGTTGAAGTGGGAACAACCAACGGTACGATGACTGATATCGAGGGTAAATTTACACTTTCTGTATCATCCGAAGCATCCACTATCAAAATCACCTATGTGGGATATATTGATCAGCAGATTAAAATCGGAGACAAAACAGATTTCTCCATTGTCATGCAGGAAAACACTCAACTATTAGAAGAAGTAGTAGTGGTAGGATATGGGATTGAAAAGAAGAGTGTTGTAACAGGCTCAATTTCTAAAATCACCAGTTCTGACATCGAAAATATGCCAGTTATGCGTCTTGAACAATCGTTGCAAGGACGGACATCAGGCGTGAGTGTTATTAGCAGTTCCGGTATGCCGGGAGCAGACGCCACTGTGCGTGTGCGTGGAGTAACTTCAATTAACAATAGTGATCCACTGTATGTAGTAGACGGACAGGTTATCCCTATTGGAGATATAAATTTCCTGAATCAATCCGATATTGCATCTATTGAGGTATTGAAAGATGCGGCTTCCGCTGCAATTTACGGAACAAAAGCAGCAAGTGGTGTAATTCTGGTAACTACAAAATCAGGAAAAGAAGGTAAAATGAGATTAAGTTATAATGGATATTTTGGATTACAGGCACCGGATAAAAAGTTAGATCTGTTGAATGCAACACAATATGCAACCTTAAGGAATGAATCTTCTCAGGCAGCAGGAAAAGGGCTTGTTTTCGATAATGTAGAATCATTAGGGAAGGGAACCGATTGGCAGGATGTTATATTCAGTAATAGTGCAAAAATTCAAAATCATGAATTCAGTCTTTCGGGAGGTAATCAGATATCTACATATTATTCTTCTTTCAGTTACTTTGATCAGGAAGGAATTGTAACTCCTGATGCAGCCAGATATAAACGTCTTACATTCAGACTAAACACAACGCATAAAATTAAACCTTGGCTTAGATTAGGAGCAAATGCAACCTATTCTTATGTAAAGAACAGTAATAATATAAGTGCCAATACAGAAAGAGGGGGCGTATTGAATTCTGCAATAAACCTTGACCCAATAACACCTGTAATTATTACTGACCCACAGGAAATGGAGTCGAATCCCTACGCCTCACAACCTGTAATGAGAGACAAAAACGGATATCCTTATGGAATATCTAAGTATGTTGCCAATGAAATCACCAATCCTCTTGCTTATATAAAAACGAAGGATGGAAATTACGCATGGACACATAATATTATATCTAACGCTTATCTCGAGATAGAACCTCTCAAAGACCTAAAAGTCAGATCACAGATAGCAGCAAAAATGACTTTCTGGGGAGATGAAAGCTTCACACCTCTATATTATCTTAATGCTGTTCAAACAAATCTTGAAAAAACGATATATGATCGTTCCCTGAAAAAAACGTTGTTATGGTCACTGGAAAATACAGCTTCATATTCAAAAGCCATTGGAGATCATTTTGTTTCGGGTATGGTAGGAAACAGCATACAAGACAGAAGTGCGGATGGTCTTTCCGGTAAATTCCGGGGAATTCCGGCAGATAATTTCGATGATGCATCACTAAACTATTCATTATCAAATGAAAATAAAATAGCTACAGGATTTGAAGATCAACCATACCGGATAAGTTCTTTCTTTGGACGTGCATCATATAACTACAAAGAAAAATATCTGTTTACCGGAATTATACGTGTCGATGGTTCTTCCAGATTTGGAGAGAACAACCGTTACGGAACGTTTCCTTCCGTGCAGGCAGGATGGGTACCATCTCGCGAAAGTTTTTGGAAAAGTGATATTATAAATACACTCAAGCTGCGTCTTTCTTATGGTGTAACAGGAAATGACAATTTTGGAGCGTTCAGTTATGTATCTACTATATCCAGCGGGAGAAACTATATATTCGGCACAGATAATAATATACACATTGGTTATAGCCCGAACGGCCTGGCAAATCCGGATCTGAAATGGGAAAAAACATCACAAACAAACATTGGTGTTGATATGCGAATTCTTGAGAATTTCGATCTATCTGTAGATGTCTATAAAAAGCAAACCAGAGATATGTTATTAGCTGTAAGCTATCCTAAATATGTAGGTATCAGCGGTTCTTCATATGGGAATATCGCAGATATGGATAACAAAGGCTTTGAGATAGAATTAGGGTATCACAAACAATTAGGTAATGTTTTTCTTGATGTAAAGGGTAATATTTCACATGTCAAAAATGAAGTTATCTATCTAGGTGATGATAAAGATTATCTTGAAGGGGATACTTTCCAAGCTAGTGACTACAATATTACAAGAACAGCTGTAGGGCAACCGATTGCATCTTTCTATGGTTTTAAAACGATGGGTATTTTCCAAACTCAGGAGGAAGTGGATAATTACAAAAACAAAGATGGAAAAGTTATACAGCCAAATGCAAAACCGGGAGATTTCCGCTTTGCAGATTTAGATGGAGATGGGCAGATATCCGGAGGCGACAGAGATTTTCTGGGTTCATCAATACCTACATGGTATTACGGCTTGACAGTAAATCTTACATACAAGGATTTCGATCTTTCCATATTCGGGCAAGGATCAGGAGGAAATAAAATATTCCAGGGATTACGCCGTCTCGATATTCCGACTGCGAACTATAGTACAGCAGCACTTGACAGATGGACAGGCCCGGGAACATCTAATAGTTATCCTCGCCTTACCGATTCGGATACTAACCGGAATTTCACAAAACCTTCTGATTTTTATTTAGAAAGTGGAGCATTCTTCAGGATAAAAACAATACAGTTAGGCTATAATATCCCATCCAGAATCACTCAGAAATTAGATATAAACAGATTACGTGTGTATATGACGGTAAATAACCTCGCAACTTTTACAAAATATACCGGTTACGATCCGGAAATGGCGAAAAGTATTGACAGGGGTATATATCCACAGGCTAGATCCTACATGTTCGGTCTAAATCTTTCTTTTTAATCAAAAACTATTAATCTACGATTATGAAAAAATATATTTTAATAATAAGTCTGTTGACATTAATATTTTGTAGTTGCGATGACTTTTTGGATGTGAAACCAAAAGGGATAGATCTTGAATCGGATTATTATAAAGATTCTCAGGAGGCCTTTGCAGCTTTAGTTGCCGCATATCAGCCATTAAGGGATATTTGGTCTATTGCAGTCATGGGAGCAACTTCTGCTTCTGATGAATGTTATCTTGGTGGTGGTGGCGCAGCAGACTGGAATCATTTTCAGGTATGGGGTAATTACACTCTGGACGAAAGTGTTGGTCCTCAATCATCGATTTGGGAAAGATCTTACCTGGGAATCTATCGCTGTAATGTACTTTTATCAAAGATTGATAATATCCCGGGAATGACGGATAATCTAAAAAAACAATACATTGCTGAAGCAAAATGGTTAAGAGCTTATTACAACTTTTGGTTGGTGCGTTCTTTCAAGAATGTACCATTAATAACTGAGGTATTGAAGACAATGGAAGTATATGATGTTGAACAAGCGAAGCCTGAGGATGTTTATGCTCAGATAGAAACAGACCTAAAAGCAGCCATTCCAGACCTACCGGAAGAAAGAAGCGATGATGAAAAAGGACGAATAACAAAAGGTGCGGGAAATGCACTATTAGGCAAAGTTATTTTAACTCAAAACGATGAAAGCAGAATGCTTGAGGCTGCCGATTATTTCGAAAAAGTAAACTCATCCCCTCTTTATTCTTTAATAAGTGATTTTGGTAAGTTGTTTGATCCTAAAAATAAATTTCACTCAGAATCTATTTTTGAAGTTACATATAAAGGGGAAGCCAGTAATTTTGGCAATCGATTAGGTGATTATCTGGGTATCCGGGATTATATAGGACCATATTATCACAACGGGTATGGTTTTAATCCAGTTATCCTTGATTTTGTAAAATCAATGGAAAATGATCCACGTTATCCATACACTATTATCGATGTAAATAAACTGGTGGAAACAGAAGGTGCTACATATTCTGCAGGATACCAAAATACAGGCTATTTTACAAATAAATATTCTCCAAAATTAGAATATGTGAATACCCAATATCCAGCCGCTTTGAACTGGGACTTCAATGTTATCGAAATCCGCGTAGCCGACACATATCTTATGGAGGCAGAGGCTATAGTCAGAGGAGGAGGAGATCTTGCTAAGGCTCAATATTATTTGGATAAGGTTAGAAGCAGGGTAGGACTGGGCTCCAAACCTGCTACGTTAGATAATATTTATGAAGAACGCAGATTAGAACTAGCTATGGAGGGACATCGATGGTTCGATTTAGTTCGAATAGGAAAGGCTGCGGAAGTTTTAGCTTTCAGAGGTTTCAAAAAAGGAATTCATGAGATATTACCTATCCCGATATCCGACATGAATTCGACAAAACTGATACAGAATCCGGGGTATTAATTAATTTGTAAAATGTGGGTTGATAGAGAGCTATTGACCCACATTGTTTCAGAGTATTTAACAATAGATCTATATCCATAAAATCCACAGATCCGTCTTTGATTTATTTTAATTGAAGATTTACATAAAAATTCTTATCTTTGATGCCACATTTTGGTGTCACTTTATACATCCGTACAAAGTGGTGAAAAGGGAATCCGGTGTAAATCCGGAACAGACCCGCTGCTGTAAGCTCCACCAAAGTCTTTGAGTTAACTCAATCCACTGCTGTAATAGTTACAGTTAATGGTCAACAAAAACTATCCATGAAAAAAAGTAGGAGGTATTTGAACTATTAATTTAGAACTATTGGTATTAGCGGGAAGGCGCTCAAAGATGGAGTAAGTCAGAAGACCTGCCAAAATACGTAGTTTAAAGCTTTCGGGGAATAAAGCTGGAGAACTTCTGATATATTTTATATAAAATGTGTTCTTATTCTCTTTTATTATTTTTTATTTAAGCATTTTAATTTTTATGTCTATTGTTAGGCATACTTTTTGTCTTCATTTATCCCTGATAAGCTTCATAAAGAAGGACAAACATATTTTAATAAATAATTAAATAAATGGAAGCATATAAAGATTTTGCAGGAGTAAAGTGGAAAGATAAGATCGATGTGAACGATTTTATCCTGAAAAATTATACAGAGTACACTGGTGATGAAAATTTTCTTGAAGGACCAACTGAAGCTACCACAAAATTGTGGGATAAACTCAGTGAAATGTTCAAAATAGAGAAAGAAAAAGGTGTCTATGATGCCGAAACTAAGATTCCATCCCAGATAGATGCTTATGGGGCAGGCTATATTGACAAAGATCTGGAAAAGATAGTGGGTGTACAGGCAGACAAACCTCTTAAGAGGGCTATCTTCCCTAATGGAGGGCTCCGTATGGTGCAACAAAGTCTCGAAGAATACGGTTATAAACTGGATCCAATCACAACTGAAATATTTTCCAAATACCGCAGGACTCACAACGAAGGTGTATTCTCTGCATATACCGATAGTATCCGTCGTGCCAGAAGCAATGGCTTACTAACCGGACTACCAGATGCATACGGGCGTGGACGTATTATCGGTGATTATCGCCGTGTCGCCCTCTATGGTGTAGACCGTTTGATTGTTGAACGTGAAAGACGATTCAAAGAATGTGATCCTATTGTTATGACAGACGATCTGATCCGTCTTCGTGAAGAATTAAGTTCTCAGATACAGGCCTTAAAAGCGCTTAAGCGTATGGCGGCAGCTTATGGGTTCGATATATCTAAGCCTGCTACTAATGCACAGGAAGCTATCCAGTGGACATATTTCGGGTATCTGGGTGCAATCAAAGATCAAAATGGTGCTGCGATGAGTTTGGGACGTGTTACTACCTTTTTGGATATCTATATCGAACGCGATCTTAAGAATGGTATCATTACTGAGAAAGAGGCTCAGGAAATGATAGACCATTTTGTTATGAAGCTGCGTATTGTGCGTTTCCTTCGTACCAGTGAATACAATGAGCTATTCTCAGGAGATCCGGTTTGGGTTACGGAGTCAATAGGAGGTATGACCAACAATGGCCGCTCAATGGTAACAAAAAACAGTTTCCGTATGCTGCATACGCTCTATAATCTGGGACCTGCTCCAGAACCGAATCTGACGATTCTTTGGAGTGACCGTTTACCTGAGCCATGGAAGAAATACTGTGCAAAAGTATCTATTGACACATCTTCCCTTCAATACGAGAATGACGATCTGATGCGTCCTCAGCTAGGAGATGATTATGGTATTGCATGTTGTGTTTCACCTATGCGTATTGGCCATCAGATGCAGTTTTTCGGAGCTCGTGCCAATTTACCTAAAGCGTTACTTTACACAATAAATGGAGGTAAAGATGAAAAAACAAAAGCTCAGGTATTACCTAAACATTGGGTAGAGAAAGTGACAGGCGATTATCTGGATTTTGACGAAGTATGGGAAAAATTTGACCGTACACTCGACTGGGTAGCAGAAACCTATGTAAAAGCCCTGAACATAATCCACTATATGCACGACAAATATTCATACGAAGCCCTTGAAATGGCTCTTCACGATGTGGATATTGTACGCACACAGGCATTCGGCGTGTCGGGCCTATCCATCATTGCAGACTCATTTGCAGCAATTAAGTATGGTAAAGTACGTATTGTAAGAGATGCTGATGGAGATGCAATAGATTATATCAATGAGAAAGACTATGTTCCATTTGGAAATAATGATGATAGTACAGACCAATTTGCGGTAGACATTGTAGAAACATTTATGAACAAAATTCGTAAACGTAAGATGTACAAGGATGCAATCCCTACACAGTCTGTATTGACTATTACATCTAATGTCGTTTACGGAAAGAAAACAGGTAATACACCTGATGGCCGTCGTGATGGCACTCCGTTCGCACCCGGAGCTAATCCAATGCACGGACGTGATACCAAGGGTGCAGTAGCATCACTTTCATCGGTAGCAAAACTTCCTTTCGAACACGCAAATGATGGTATATCTTATACATTTGCTATTACTCCAAATACATTAGGGAAGAATAAGGAAGAAGAAGCGCAGAATCTATCAGGATTACTGGATGGATATTTCTTGCAGACAGGACATCATTTGAATGTAAATGTTTTTGACAGGCAACTATTGATTGATGCTATGGAGCATCCGGAGCAATATCCTCAGTTAACAATCCGGGTATCAGGCTATGCTGTTAATTTCATTAAACTTACAAGAGAACAACAGTTAGATGTTATAAACAGGACAATAACTATGTCCATCTAATTGTATAATTATTATCAGGCAGATTGGGCTTCCATTTCTGCCTGATTTCTATTCATAACTATCGGAATGAAGGGATTGATACATTCATTTGAAACATTCGGCACTAAAGACGGACCAGGTATTCGCTTTGTATTATTTATGCAAGGCTGTCCGCTAAGATGCCTTTATTGTCACAATCCTGATACATGGAATATTGCTGATAAAAAATATGAGTTATCACCTGAAGAAGTTCTGTCTGATATACTCAAAATCAAGTCCTTTATTAAAAACGGAGGAGTAACTGTATCTGGAGGTGAACCTCTTTTACAGTCAGAGTTCGTCACTGAACTATTCAAGTTATGCAAAACTGAGGGACTACATACCGCAGTTGATACATCAGGTTATGTTCTAAATAATAAAGTAAAAGAAGTTTTGGAATATACTGACCTTGTTCTACTCGATATAAAGCATATTAATCCCAAAAAATATAAAAATCTGACAGCAAGACCTCTCGAACCAACATTCAGGTTTATGGAGTATTTGTCAGAAATCCAGAAACCTGTATGGCTAAGATATGTTCTTGTTCCGGGTTTTACTGATGATGCGGAAGACTTGAATAATTGGGCTGTATATGCGTCAAAATTTGAGAATGTGGAAAGGGTGGATATCCTTCCTTTTCATCAGATGGGATTACATAAATGGGAAGAAATAGAACAGCAATACAAACTTAAGGATGTACCGACTCCTACCCAAGCCGAAATAGAAAACGCTGAAAGCATTTTTCGGAATAATGGACTAAAGCTAATATACTGAAATCTAAAGTAAATAATGAAAAATTATAATGACCCCACAGATATCGCAAAGGAGTTTGCAAATTCCGGTGTTTACAAAATGAATCTATCACTTATAAAGTTCTGTATTATCGCTATACTTGGTGGGGTATTTATTGCCTTTGGAGGGCTGTTGTCTGTTATGGTTGCGGGTGGGATACCCGGACTAGGCACAGAGAATCCCGGATTAGTAAAATTCATTGCCGGAGCTTTATTTCCTGTCGGATTAATTATTGTTTCTTTCACAGGGGCTGATTTATTTACCAGTGATTGCACAGCTTTTTCTATACCATTATTACAGAATAGAATACGAATTCCAGCGTTCATTAAGTTCCTGACTTTATCTTATATTTTCAACTTCTTAGGGGCTCAGATAATAGCCTATTGGTTTAGTTCCAGTATTGGATTTTTCGATAAAGAGCCTTGGCAATCGTACTTACATCATCTTGCAGAAGCCAAAGTAAATCAAGATTTCTACACTGTTTTTATAAAAGGAATCGGCGCTAACTGGCTGGTATGTTTAGGTATGTGGATGGGATATGCATCTAAGGATATCATAGGTAAATGTATTGGAATCTGGATTCCAGTCATGCTATTTGTTACACTAGGTTATGAACACTCTATAGCCAATATGTTTTTTATTCCTGCAGCAATCTATTCGGGAGCTGGTGTAGCATGGGGTGACTTTATAATTCAGAACCTAATACCTGCCACCTTAGGCAATCTGGTTGGAGGTGTACTTCTAGTTGGGTGCGTCTATTGGTATTTATACCTTAAAGATAGCAGATAAAATCATTTCATGACAACATATTCCAAATCATGTCGAAATTGGTCATATTGCTTTTGATCAATCTTTTCCGGATAGCTCAATACCAATAATTCATGAGGCTTAAACTCCGGATTATATGCCGGATGAAAATGTTTATAAGTATTTAATTGATAGCCCAGTTTTTCATAAAAATGAAAACGGCTCTTCGAAATATCGTCGACTAAAGGATCTATTTCTAATAAAACAGGCTTCTTAATAAGGTCAGCAAATAGCTTTAATGAAGAACTCCCAATATTTTGACCTCTCATGATTGAATTTACAGCAAAATGCTCGATATAAACATAGCTGTCAAAATCCCAGTATGAAATAAAAGAGGCTAGTTTGAAATCATCATTTTCAGCCAGTTTTGCCAAAAGATGATAACGATTATCTTCAAAAGCCTTTCTCTGCTGCTCTTCGTTTCTTTGTTCGTATAGAGGAAAAGATGGCTTATAAATTTCGAGAATTTGTTTATACCATCCATCATTTTCATTCACTCTTATAAAGTTCATTCTTCCTTATACATCTTATTAAACTTAGGCCGGATAAAGAGACGCAAAGATACATCATAGTTAAGATAACTCCATACCCAATCAATAAACACGGAAACTTTATTTCGCATACCTACTATAGAAAGGATATGTACCCATAACCACAACCACCATGCAAACCAACCACCAAAACGGAATTTACCAAGGTCTGCAACAGCTGCATTTCGCCCGATTGTAGCTAAAGATCCTTTATCTATATAGGAGAACTTATCCCAGCTCTTGCCTTCAGCCGTATTATTCAGATTCTTCGCTAAACGCTTAGCCATCTGTAAAGCTACTTGTGCAACTTGAGGATGCCCCTTGGGACTATTGTCAGATATCAATAATGCTGTATCTCCAATAGCAAAGATGTCATCATAACCTTGCACCTGATTAAATTCATTTACGGCAAGGCGTCCCCGGTTATAGGCCGTTTCTTCGAGTCCCTTCAGACTATTTGGTTTCACCCCGGCCACCCAAAACACATTACGGGTATAAAGATGGGTGCCATCACTTATTTCGACACAAGGTTTATTATAAGATTTAACAGAAATATCCTGATGGATTATGACTCCCCTACCCCGCAATGTTTTAGCGGCATTCTCCGAAGCTTTTTCCGACATTGCAAATAACAATCTGGGAGATGCATCTACTAAATGTATTTCCATCTTGGAAAAATCTATTTCAGGATAGTCTTTTGGCAAAATAGATTTTTTCATATCGGCCAAAGCGCCAGCTAGCTCTACTCCGGTAGCACCTCCACCTACTATAACAAAAGATAATATTTCTCTTAATTCTTTGTCATCCTTAGCATTTAAAGCTTCTTCAAAACTTAATAAAATACGGTTTCTGAGTAAAAGGGATTCTGATACGGTTTTCAGAGCAAAGGTACTCTCTTTCAGGCTATCATTTCCAAAATAATTGGTATCGCATCCTGTAGATACTACCAGATAATCATAAGTAATATCTCCAATATTCGTTTTTACCAATTTATTCTCCGCCTCCACACATTCTGCCTCACACATGCGAAAATGAAAGTTCTTATTCTTCTGAAAGTTCTTCCGGTGCGGGTAAGATATAGAGCTTGGTTCCAAACCGCCTGTGGCAACCTGATAAAACAATGGTTGAAATTGATAATAATTATTCTTATCAATTAATACCACCTGATAATGACTTTTATTGATCTTTTTTGCCAGCTCCAGACCAGCAAAGCCACCTCCTATTATTACTAACCTTTTCTTACTTCCTGAATCAGGGATATTTGCAATTTGACTCATATGTAGATCGTTTTTTAATAAATAAAAAACCACCTTCACCGTAGGGCACAATTATCCCTATAAGTGTAAGTGGTAAAAGAATTAAGATAATAAATCTATATTTTAGTTCTCTGCTTTAGCTTTAGCTTCCTTCCTTGATACCCATTTTGCTTTGGCAACTTCATATACACCAGGTAAGATGGAAACAATTACAATAATTATTACAACCTTATCCAAGTTCTTTTCAACCCAAGCATTACTACCTATAATAGCGCCCAAAGCACAGAATATACAAACCCAGGCTATACCTCCTATAACATTATATGAGAAGAAATGTTTATAACTCATTCTACCCATGCCGGCTACAAATGGAGCAAATGTGCGTACAATAGGGACAAAGCGTGCTAGGATAATAGTCTTACCTCCATGCTTCTCATAAAACTTATTCGTTTTTTCCAGATACTCTTGCTTAAATATTTTAGATTTAGGATTACTAAATAGTTTCTGTCCAAAAAATCGCCCGATGGTGTAATTGGCGGCATCTCCTATAATAGCTGCTACAATCAGAATACCAACGAGGAAATAAATGTGTAATGGATTATCGGGACGTACAGCGATGGCTCCTGCTAAGAATAATAGAGAATCACCTGGTAAAAAGGGTGTTACAACCAATCCGGTTTCACAAAAGATAATCAAAAATAATATAGCATATACCCATACACCATATTCTGTTACAAGCATGTCTAACGTTCCACCTGTATCTCTTAACAAATTAAGAAAGAAGGTCCAAACTTCATGTAAAAATTCCATTTTTAGAGTTGTGTTACTTAATATTATATAGAATAATATTAGAAATGATGAGATTCGCACCCCATCATTCCTAAATAAATTTTATTGAACCAATAATCCGGCAGCTACTTCATCCCTCTTAGCTTTACCAGCAAGTTGCTCTACCAGACTGAGGGCAAAATCTATAGTTAGTCCCGGACCACGACCTGTAGTGATATTTCCATCTATAACCACAGATTTGTCGGTTTGAAGAGTAGCTCCTTTGAGGTACTGCTCAAAGCCGGGATAGCAAGTTGCATTTTTCCCTTCAAGCAAACCTAATCCACCAAGTACCATTGGTGAAGCACATATAGCTGCAACTTTATTACCTTTATTGGCAAAGGCTAAAAGTTCCTTCTTCATATTCTCATGATCATTAAATTTAGGTGTGCCACCAGGCAGAACCAACATCTCAGCCTGAGAAAAGTCAACCTGATCAAACATCAGATCGGCTACAACTAAAACGTTACGACTACTCGTTACTTGTTTGCTATCAGTCAACGATACTGATTTAACATCAAGTTCCGCACGACGCAGAATATCAAGAGTACCCAGCGCTTCGATTTCTTCAAATCCGGTTGTAAGAAATAAGAATATAGTCTTCATATCAATTTAATTTAGATTAAACTTATATGTGATTGTTCCCTTTTGATTTGTGACAGATGATACAGCATTAAACTTAGTACGTTTAGCAGCTCTTACGGCTTCATTCCGCAAATTAGTATTAGGGGTATTTGTTCCTTTCCCAATTGTTGCTTCTACCACATTACCTTTGGCGTCGACAAGGATATCGACAACAACAGTACCATAGTCATCCACAGAATAATTGGGCTTGATCAGTCCGCCGCTGCCAAGACTACGTCCACCAAGATCGAAAGAACCCCATCCTCCAACTCCGGATGTTTTCCCATAGCTGGCATTTCCGGTAGGAACGCCTTGAGTACCGGTACCTTCTGTATTACCCCGACTACCACTGCCAGTTCCATTACCAAACAATCCGGCCATTTTATCATTTATCTGCCCTTTCTTAGCAGCCTCTTGTTGTATAATACGATCCGCCTCAGCTTTTTTACGTTTCTCCTCAGCTTCCTGTTGTTTTTTTGCCTCAATTTTTTTAGCAGCCTCTTTTATGGCTACTGTTTCTTCAAAGTTTTGAGTAACGGGAGCCTCATCTGCATTTTTTACCACTGGCTTCACTTCTTTAGAAGTATTATCCACTAACGGAATTGGATCTTCCACCACATTAGGAGATGTAGCTTCTGTGGCACCAACATCACCATTTCCCCGTCCAAAAGGTTCATCATCACCAAAGGCATCGGGAACATTGCCGAACATAACGGGCACACCTCCCAAATCTTCGCTCTGTCTCACAATAGGTGTCAGATCCAAAGTATAAAAGATAAGAGCTAAAATAATCAGTAAGTGGAACCCTACAGTTGCCCCTATGCTTATCATTCTGTCTTTTTGTGCCTCCATTTTTAATCTTGTTTATCTTTCAAACAGTCTTTATATGCTTTTATTGTCTTATCCAAACCCAAATAAAGAGCATCACTGATCAGAGCATGCCCAATAGAGACCTCATCAAGCCAAGGGATATTTTTATATAGATAATTCAGATTCTCTAAACTCAAATCATGACCTGCATTAACGCCAAGTCCGAGTTTTTTTACCAGCTTAGCGGCTTCAATAAAAGGAGCAACGGCCTCTTCCTTATTTTTAGCATAAATATTGGCATAAGGTTCGGTATATAATTCAACTCTATCCGTACCGGTTTTAGCTGCAAATTCTATTATTTTGAGATCAGTGCCCACAAAGATAGAAGTACGAACACCTACAGCTCTAAATGTATCAATCAGGTCAGACAAAAATTGTTGGTTCTCAATCGTATCCCAACCGGCATTTGAAGTAATTGCATCCGGTTTATCAGGAACTAATGTTACCTGTGTTGGCCTAATGGTCGTGATCAAATCAATGAACTTCTGAGTAGGATACCCTTCCACATTTAGTTCTGTCCTGATCTTAGCTTTCAGATCATATACATCTTTGAAACGAATATGTCTCTCATCCGGACGAGGATGAACAGTAATTCCTTCAGCCCCGAATCTCTCACAATCAAGAGCCACTTTGATTACATCGGGAACATTTCCTCCACGAGCATTACGTAATGTAGCTACCTTATTAATATTTACGCTTAACTTTGTCATATCTGAATTGAACAATTAAAAAATATCACTTACATAATTGCAAAAACCACTTCACAGTTAAAAGTTTTTTAGCAACTTTGTGAAACGATATTAAGCTACAAATGTAATATGATTTGCTGAAAAAGCGGGTATCAGTTCCATTTTATTAACAGCTTGAGTGATTATTTGTTTTGTGTACAAATAGATCGATCTAAAAAGAAAGAATTATGAAAATTGCCATCTTCGGAAGTAAGCATCAGAAAAGAGAACAAGTAGAGAAGTTGTTTTCCATCTTAGGCGATAACAATATTGAAATATACCTTCAGGAGAAATTCTATAATTATCTGAAAGATGCATTTCATCTGCAATATAACATTGCCGGAATCATAAAGGATGAAAACTTTGATGTGGATCTGGTAGTCAGCATAGGTGGTGACGGGACTTTCTTACGTACTACTTCGGTGATAGGTAAAAAGAATATACCCATTTTAGGGATAAATGCCGGAAGATTAGGTTTTTTAGCTGACGTCGGTGAAAAGGATCTGGAGGAAACTTTTACGGATATTTTTAACGGAAACTACCGGATAGAACACCGTAGCCAACTGCAATTATCCACCGAGAAAAAAGTTTACCACGGGTTCAATTATGCACTGAATGAAATAGCCATCATGAAACAGGATAGTGCATCAATGATCACACTGCATGCACATATCAATGATGAATACCTGACATCGTATGAGGCTGACGGGCTAATTGTGGCAACACCGACCGGCTCTACGGCCTATTCATTAAGTGTAGGAGGTCCGATAATGACCCCTACAACTTCTAATTTCGTCATATCTGCTATTGCCCCGCACAGTCTTGGCAACAGGCCATTGGTAATACCAGATGATAGTATTATTACTCTAGAAGTAGAGAGCAGGAATGATAATTTCCTGATATCTCTGGATGGCCGGTCAAATATCTTTAAAACAGGAACAAGACTGACTATTAAGAAAGCTGACTTTACGCTCAAGGTGATTAAACGTAAAGAAAATACATTCTACAATACTCTCCGAAACAAGCTGATGTGGGGTATCGATCCCCGACAAAGCTAGTTTCTAAATGCTAAATAAGCATTTAGGAGAACAATGCCTCATGAATGATTTCACCTACTGTAGGATGCGGAAAGACTATCTTTTGGAACTCTTCAACAGTAAAACTTTTCTCAATGGCAATACCCGCAATAACAATCAATTCAGATGCAGGATTTCCCAGCATATGGCAGCCTATTATTTTCTTATTTTCGCTGATAATTAGCTTGCAAACACCGTTTCCGAGCTCGTTTTCAGCGACAAAGCGTCCCGAATACGCCATTGGTAATTTAAGTACACTAAATCTTTCACCTTTTGCTGTAAGCTCCTCTTCCGTTTGTCCTACTCCGGCAATTTCAGGATTAGTATATACAACTCCGGGGATAGCCTGATAGTTCATATGATCAATCCTATCTAAGATATGATTGATAGCAACTTCGCCTTCACGCACAGCTGTGTGTGCCAACAGGGAATGACCTGTTATATCTCCGCATGCATATACATTAGGATGCGATGTTTTCATCCATTCGTCTACCTTTACACCATTTCTGAACATCTCGATATCGAGCCTGTCAAGATTAAGATTTGCCGTGATAGGACGGCGTCCGGTACTGAGTAGTATCTGAGCAGTCTGAACACATGATTGTTCTCCATCTTTCTCTATTATAATTTGATCGTTCCGGATTTCAACAACTTTGGTATCTAAATGGAATTCGATCCCTTTCTTTGTATATTCAGCACGAAGCATGGCAGATAATTCTTTATCCATTACCCCTAGTATTTCCGGCAACATTTCTATTACTGTTACCCTAGAGCCTAAACTATTGAAGAAAGAAGCAAACTCTACACCAATAACACCACCGCCAATAATAGCTAAAGACTCGGGCACTTCCTTGTTATCTAAGGCTTCCTTTGATGTCCAATACCCTGATTCATCTAATCCTTTAATAGGAGGAATAACCGTTTCGGAACCGGTACACAACAATACCTTGGCGGCTGTGATAGTTTCTCCATTACAAGAGATCAGTACATTCCGTTCTCCGTCCTCACCTTCAATAGCTGCTTCACCACTAATAACGGTTACATCATGAGCTGCCAGTTTTTGCTTTATACCTGCCACTAACTTACGTACAGTTTTTTGTTTGCGTGCGATTATCTTTCCCAGATCGAATGCGGGCTGACCTTCTACGGTAATTCCATATTTTGTGGAATTTTTTATATTATCAAGTGTTTTAGCTGAATATAAAAGTGTTTTGGTTGGAATACAACCTTCATTTAAACAAACACCACCCAAAGCATTCTTTTCGAAGAGTATAGTTTTTAGTCCATTTGCAGAAGCTCTCTCTGCTGCTGTATAGCCAGCCGGCCCTCCGCCAATAATGGCAACATCGTATAAAATCATATTCAATTTATATTTAATCGTTAATATTATCTGCAAAAGTTAACACTGTTGCAAAATCGATATTTTGTTTATAATAAATATATAAACTGTTAAAAGGTGACAAAGGTTACAAAAGTAATAGTTTTTACATTGTTTTGTGATGTCACTTTCTTTTATTGTTTTTTTTGACTAAGATACTTATATATAGATAAATGTAATTCAATTTATTGAAAATATCTGATTGTAGGATTCCGTTACGAATTGATCTACCCAATCGCAAAACTCTTTTTGCTTTGAGGGGTTATAGCCTCCCTTACGCATAATGTCATACAAAATATCTGAGTTATGAAGTATACGGTCCTCTATAGGTCTCAATTTTTGCAGAATACCATTCCCATCGGCAGAGATAAGTGCTGCCATATTTATATAATCATTCCCTTCCCCTCTTGTTATGGGGAAAAGTCGTTTCTTCAAGTCCAGTGACCAGTTACAAATTTTAGCATTCCCAGTTTCATTAGCAAATAGAACAGAAGGGTAAATATTATCTTTATTCAGCCATACCGGCACAGCAGGTGTTGTAAGCGGAGAACCTAGTATCGTCCACATAGAAGTTAGAGAGGCAGGTTCTTTATCCTTCACGCCCTGCACAACAATAACAGAAGATGTAGAATAACGGGGTATATAATCCCTGAATGCTACAAAAACAGGTTTATGACTGTCTTGAGGGGTCGCATCATACAGATTTGCACCAGTGAGTCCGTGTACCAAATGCCTGGATACCTCCTGTAACAAAAAGCGATAAGAGAGAGTACCCGTCAATGAGGCACTATAAAATAAAGGTTCTGCTGCCTGATAACGGCTCAACCCTTTATCTCTGGCACGTTCTCCGGAAAAAGAAAAATTTGTACGAACAATGTATCCCATAGGGGCAACAGAAGGGTCATTTGCATCAAACTTTTTGAATTCATAATCGCCTGTTTCATAATAAGCTGCGCCTCCATTAGCGTCAATCACTCCAAAATTAGCATTTACATAAAGCGGTTTAGGTAAAGTTTCCAGCATTTTTTCAAAATCGGCAAGAGTAGCGCATTGTTGCAAAGCCTGTTTCATAACAATTCCTTCACGCTCTTCAGGTCCGGCTTCTGTATTATTCAAATTATAAGATGCTGAATTCATAATTGCAAAGCCGGAAGAGTTATAACCTCCCCAAACTTCCTTTCCAACTTTATCATTACTATTAACAAGGCCAATGTAATTATATTTGCCATCCGTGAATGTCATCAGCTTATTTTGCAAAGCCCCGGTATCCCTGTGCTTATAAAGCAAAGGACGCCCATCTGCAGTACATTTTCCTGAGATAATAGCTGTAGTACAAGCTGAAATTTGCATTGAAACTGCAAATAGCATCAGCAGAATAAAATTCAGGCCTTTCATAGTGATCAGGTTTTTAGTCACATAAAGATAGCAAATTATTCTACATATATCATTTTTTTAGTCATACCGCCATCGACCACAATATTTTGCCCATTGATAAAGTCATTGGCAGGATCACACAAAAAGAGGCATGTTCCGGCGATATCTTCCGGACGTCCGACCCTTCCGGATGGATGCTGATTGTGGTCTATAGGCCTTAGTTCTCCATAATGTCCTGTATCTATCCAGCCCGGACTGATACAATTCACCGTAATATTATATCTACTCAAAGAAACAGCCAATGCATGAGTAAGGGATACAACTGCTCCTTTAGATGCAGCATAAGCCTCTGTATCGGGCTCACTCATTAGGTAGCGGGTAGATGACATGTTGATAATACGTCCATATGAATTCAAATCTTTATACAATGAACGATGTTTCGCTAATAATTTAGCCGTAATGAATACAGGCCGCAGATTTATTTCCAGCGTCTTATCAAATTCCTCAACAGATACATCCAGTATAGAACCAAAATTACCTACGCCTACATTATTGATCAGAATATCGATATTACCTTTCTCTGAAAGAATAGTATTGACAGTATTGGTTAAAGCTCCTGCATCGATAACATCGAGATGAACAAATGAACATTTATAAGATCTCATTTCATCTTTTAATTGCTGTCCTGCAATTTCGTCCATATCGCAAAATGTAACATCTGCCCCGGCTTCACAGAAAGCTTTTACTATCGCTTTGCCGATACCATTAGCTCCTCCTGTGATAAAAACTATTTTATTTTGTAAATTTTTCATTGGTAAATAGCATTATTTATTAATAACAATCATCTTGCCATCGGGCTGGATTTTCAATTATATACTGGGAAATAGTCTGCAACGAATTTTTATTTCGTATGATATGTTCATGGTAATTACGTTGCCATACAGGAAATCCAATACATTTAGTAACCGATGATTTGAATCCCCGCACAATAGCTCCAACTGTTTGCGATGGTGATTGTAGGGATGTAGTGTTCATGTCCGGATTATCATTAGGTACTATATTTATATTTGCGGGCGTATTCAATATATTGAATACGCCTGTTTATTGGATTTTGTCTTCAGATGTATGCAATACGCCCTACAAGTGAAATACTATGATAAAGCCTTTCCACAGTTTGTCCTTCTGCTATTTTCCCACAAAAATCTCCTCAAATAATTTTCTCATCTTATCTTTCACCTCCTCCATATCAACCTTATATCCGAGTTCCTTTTCCATAGATGTAACACCCTTGTCAATAAAGCCACAAGGATTTATCAGTGAAAAATAAGATAAATCGGTATTTATATTCAAGGCAAATCCATGCATTGTGACAAAGCGGCTACTACGAACACCAATTGCTGCTATTTTTCGCGTATGGGAAGGTATAGTTGTATTAATCCAAACACCGGCAGCACCATTTAGTCTTTCCGATTGAATATTATAAGAAGACAGAAGACGTATAATAATTTCTTCCAGGTTAAAAATATATTGTCGCAATCCTATATTATAGGATTCAAGATCAAAGATCGGATAACCAACAAGTTGCCCGGGACCATGATATGTAATATCTCCTCCACGGTCAATCTGGAAAAGTGATACTCCTTTTTCTTTGAGAAAACTTTCCTGAAACAGGAGATTTTCATGTTTACCATGTTTACCAATTGTGATAACATGAGGGTGTTCGCAAAACAAAAGATAGTTTTCTGTCGAAACATGGCTATCCTTGCGGCTTAGAGAATATGCGAATAACTCCTGCTGATACTCCCATGCCTGCCCGTATTCTATACTTTTCAGATCATTGTAAATCATCAGATTAGACAATTATTTAACTTTTCCGGGATTTTTATTTATAAAATCTTTCCAACTTGTAAACTTTTTTTCCTGAGAAGGATTATTTGTTTGGAAATAATGACAAACTGCAGCAGCTAATCCATCCGTAGCATCCATCTGCGGGAGCATATTTTCGTCAGGAATTTTCAGAAAATGTTGTAACATATAGGCAACCTGTTCCTTAGCAGCACGACCATTTCCGGTTATCGACATTTTTATTTTCAGCGGAGCATATTCAAAAATGGGAATATCACGCGACAAAGCAGCCGCCATAGCTACCCCCTGTGCTCTACCCAACTTTAGCATACTTTGCACATTCTTTCCAAAAAAGGGAGCCTCAATAGCCAATTCATCAGGAAGAAATTCATCGATCAGACTAATTATGCGTTCAAAAATACGGCGAAGCTTTAGATAATGGTCATCATATTTGCTTAGTTGGAGAATACCCATAGCTAATAATTCAGGTTTATTGTTCACTACACGCAATACACCATATCCCATCACCTGAGTCCCCGGGTCTATCCCCAATATAATCCGTTCTTTCTCTATCATCCGAGGTCTATTTCTTCAAGGATAGTAACAAAACCCAAAGCTCTATTACCAAAGTATGTTGTAATTTCCTTTTGCAAGGCTTCTCCTTCAGTAGCATACCAATGGTTCAGTGTATCCAGATTTTTCACTTTGAACTGGAGCGAATAACTGCTCCCACTTTCTTCGTGTTGCGCATGTATCCGCGCAAAGCGTGGTTCATGTAGAAAACCACTGTTAGCAGCTTTTACAATATAATTTTCTTTCATAAAACGGATATATTCATCACACACATCGTCTTCTACATGGAAAGTTGTATTGAAAATAATCATTAGTAAGATTTTTTATTCAAAAGTACAAAAAGTTTAGCGGTTTATAGTCACACAAAAAAAATCAGAAATCTTATTATGGAATTTTATCATTCTGTACTTCTATATAAGAAAGTAATTAAACTATGAGATACATATTTACTTTCATCTTCCTCCTCTACGGCTTATCTATTATGTCACAAGATATTTTTGTTTCAGCAGAACCAATACCAGCTTATCCTGGAGGGGAAAAGGCACTAACGAAGTTTATAAAAGATAATCTTGTATATCCCGAATTTGCTCAAATAAAAGGAATAGAAGGACAAGTGATTATACAATTTAACATTGCTCCTAACGGAGATGTAGTAAACATAAGAATAAATAAAAGTCTGGAAAGTGCGTGTGATAGTGCTGTTATAAAAATGATGAAGACCATGCCTAGATGGATTCCGGTAAATAAGAATAAACTCTCAGATGAAATCATATTACCAGTCAACTTTACGCTTCCTACTATTAATAGTAGGAAAATATATCAACTCCCTTTTTTTCCAGATGGAGAGCAAGCTTTGTATAATTTTATACAAAAAAATCTTAAATATCCGATAATTGAGTATGAATGCTTTGGAGACAGTTGTTCTCTGTGTCCTCGGGGTAGAGTAACTATCCGCTTTATCGTAACTAAGGAAGGTAAAATAGAATCACCGGAAATTATAAGGGCTTAACACCCCTATTAGATAAAGAAGCATTGCGTATCATCAACCTAATGCCAAGTTGGATACCGGCAAAACATAAAGGAGAAAATGTAGATGCCTTTTTCATATTACCCATAGTTTTTAGATTATAAGATCAACAAAAAGGTCTGCAAATATTTTTTGAATAAACAAAAAAACAATAATAATTTATCGTATTTCGATATATTTTATATATTTGCAAACAATATAAATGTAATGATCAATCAATAATTTAAAAAATCATGAAAAGAGTTTCAATAATATTTCTCCAGATAGTCGTAGTCTTCATCGGCACAGGAACTCTGGCTCTTATGCTTTGGGAACCCCACCTTGAAGGCAGAAATATACATGCAACACCCTTTGAGATTTATTTCAAAGACCCATTTCTTGCATATGTGTATATTGCATCTATTTCTTTCTTTGTGGTATTATATCAAGTTTTTAAGCTACTGGGATATATCGGGCAAAACAGAATATTCTCGCGAAATTCTGTCAGGGCTTTACAGACTATAAAATATTGTGCGATAGTCCTAATTGTTTTTATTACTGGAGCAGAAGCCTACTTCTTTATATTTCAGCGTGGTACTGAGGATATTGCCGGAGGTGTTGCCATGGGACTTGCTATGATTTTTATATCTACTATTATCGGTACAGCTGCGGCTGTAGGAGAAAGAGTCTTGCAAAATGGGGTGGATATGAAAGATGAAAATGACTTAACGATTTAAAAGATAAAAAATTGGCAATTATAATCAACATAGATGTGATGCTTGCAAAGCGAAAGATGAGCGTCACCGAACTTACCGAAAAAGTTGGAATAACGATGGCTAATATTTCAATATTGAAAAATGGGAAAGCAAAGGCAATCCGGTTATCAACATTGGAAGCTATTTGCAAAGCTTTAGAATGTCAGCCAGGAGATATTATAGAATACAAAGAAGATGAATAAGGCTTAATAAGCAGTTCTAAATAAATAAAGGCCTGGACTAATCAATCCAGGCCTTTATAGTAAAATATAAAGAAGTCTTAATATCCTCTGATTGCTTTGATTCCAGGAAGTACTTTTCCTTCGATAAACTCAAGCAAAGCACCACCACCTGTAGATACATAAGATACCTGATCAGCCAGACCGAACTTGTTAACAGCAGCCACAGAGTCACCACCACCTACAAGAGAAAATGCTCCGGCTTTAGTAGCAGAGGCAACGGCCTCAGCAGTTACTTTTGTACCCTGAGCAAAGTTGTCGAATTCGAATACACCAACAGGACCATTCCAAAGAATAGTTTTAGATGCCATCAATACATCAGCAATTTCCTTTTCGCCTTTAGGACCTACGTCAAGCCCCATCCATCCATCAGGAATTGCATTAGCTTCCGAAATCTTAGTATTTGCATCGTTGCTGAAAGCGTCTGCAATCTTAGCATCGCTGGCAATTACTAGTTGTACACCGTTTGTTTTAGCTTTAGCAACTATTTCATTAGCAAGCTCCAGTTTGTCATCTTCTACCAATGAGTTACCAATTTTACCCCCTGCAGCCTTGATGAAAGTAAATGCCATACCTCCACCGATAACAAGATTGTTTACCTTATCCAACAGGTTCTCAATAATATCAATTTTTGAAGAAACTTTAGCACCACCAATGATTGCTGTAAACGGACGTGCAGTATCTTTCATTACTTTTTCCACTGCATCAATTTCTTTTTGCATCAGGTAACCGAACATTTTATGTTCCGCATCGAAGTAGTCAGCAATAAGTGCCGTAGAAGCATGTGCACGGTGAGCTGTACCAAATGCATCATTTACATATACATCCGCATATGAAGCCAAAGTTTTAGTAAATTCTTTCTGGCTTTCTTTTATCGCTTTTTTTGCAGCGGCTTTTTCGTCATCGCTAGCGTCATCTGCTAATCCGCGAGGCTTTCCTTCCTCTTCAGCATAGAAACGAAGATTTTCAAGCAATAGAGCTTCTCCCGGTTGAAGAGCAGCAGCTTTTACTCCGGCTTCTTCCCCAACACAGTCGTTTGCAAACTGTACATCAACTCCTAAAAGTTTAGATACATGAGTAAGAATATGTTTCAATGAGTACTTTTCTTCTACGCCTTTTGGACGACCTAAGTGTGAAGCGATAATAGGGCTACCACCATCAGCTATAATTTTTTTAAGCGTAGGCATTGCAGCACGAATACGAGTGTCATCTGTGATGTTGAATTGTGCATCCAAAGGCACATTAAAATCAACTCTAACAAAGGCTTTTTTGCCTGAAAAGTTGAATTTGTCAATTGTAATCATGATTCTTTCTAATTAAATATAATTAATATTATTGATTATCAGCATATTGATCAGCTACCACCTGATTTTAAAAGCGATACAAATATACTAAATTCTGTGATAGATTTTTTACTAAAAAACGAAAATATGGTGAAATTTGTCAGAATATAGATTTTATCCGATCATTTGTTAATTAGAGTTTACAAAAAGGCTACAATTCATTGATACATATTTTCTTTATTGGTCAATCGCATTATCTTCTGTTTCGACAAGTAGTCTCTCAGCTTTGGAGTAATCCTCAATCACGATAATAGTCACAATTCCGAGAGTAATTCCTATAATGGAATCAAGAACAGAGAAGAAAGGATTTCCATCACTAGTAGAAAGCGGACCCCATTCTATTTTGAACGAGATGTAGCTTGTGAAAAACCTGATAATCCATAATGTCCACCAGCCATTGACATAATCTGTTTTCAGCCTTTCAGTATATGGTTCCCTGCTATTAACCACAAGATACTGATCTGTTTTTTCATATAGTTCTTTCATTATCCGATAAGGGACAAACAGATTAAGAATAGGAATAAACCACGCACCGGCAGCCCATCCGTCGCCATATCTCATTTTTCCTGTTTTTAGACCGATATTATAGTATGCACGTCTAAACCACAGTATAAATGTGACGATGGAAGCGATGGTAGCCACAAAAATTAAAGAGGTAGTGTAAGATAGGACCGAATCCAATATAAAAAGTAGATTGCCACCTATATCTTCGACTGAGATAATTTCAGAAGCAATCAGTAATTGTATACCCTCAATAATTAATGATACAATGCCGAGTAATATTATTACCCATATCACACCTACAGCTATTCTCCCTCTTTTGGCATTTGGTCGCAATTCTTTCATAGTATGGTCTACATAGTGAACGATAAAATTACAAAATTTAACTAATAAGCCGCATATCATCTATACTATTTAATTTTTTGGCTTAAATACTTCGTTCCACTTAATTTTTTTTAACTCCGAATTATCGGTTTTCAGATTTAACATTTCTATTTTTGTCCTGCTTAGTAAATAGGAAAATCAAATATAAATACAAAATAGAATAAAAGTATGGCACAAGTTGATATTCGGGAACTTACCGAAAGAATTCAAAGTAAAAGTTCATTCGTAGAATCGCTCACTATGGGAATGGATAGAGTGATTGTGGGACAAAAGCATCTTGTGGAATCCCTTTTGATAGGATTACTTGCTGATGGCCACATATTACTAGAAGGGGTTCCCGGACTAGCAAAAACACTAGCTATCAAATCTTTGGCATCACTTATCGAGGCTAAGTACAGCCGCATACAATTTACTCCCGATTTACTTCCGGCGGACGTTATAGGTACAATGATTTACAGCCAAAAGACAGAAGAGTTCTTTGTAAAACACGGGCCTGTATTTTCCAATTTTGTATTGGCCGATGAAATCAACCGTGCTCCGGCAAAAGTACAGAGTGCTCTGCTCGAAGCCATGCAGGAACGTCAGGTTACCATTGGTGAGAAAACCTATAAGTTACCTTCCCCATTCTTGGTAATGGCCACTCAAAACCCGATTGAACAAGAAGGTACATATCCGCTGCCTGAAGCTCAGGTTGACCGTTTCATGCTGAAAGTTGTGATAAATTATCCTAAAAAAGAAGAGGAGAAATTAATCTTAAGGAATAACTTAACCGGAGATTACGGCAGAGTTGAACCGGTAATGAAAGCCGATGAAATAATCAGTGCCCGCGAAGTGGTAAGAGATGTTTATCTGGATGAGAAAATTGAAAAATATATCGTAGATATTGTATTTGCAACACGTTTCCCTGAAGAAAACGGACTAACCTCGCTAAAAGGTATGATAGGATTCGGGGCTTCTCCACGTGCATCCATCAGCTTGGCACTTGCATCCCGTGCATATGCTTTTATCAAACGTAGAGGTTATGTTATACCGGAAGATATACGTGCTGTATGTCACGATGTACTACGTCACCGTATTGGCCTTACTTACGAGGCCGAAGCAAACAATACTACTTCAGACGAAATCATCAGCGAAATACTGAATAAAGTAGAAGTTCCGTAATTAAGCTATTAGCTTTCTGGAGAATAAATCTGCTATTGGCTATCCGCTAATAGCTAACAGCTTAGAAATTAATGGAAACAAGCGAATTATTAAAAAAAGTACGTCAGATTGAGATAAAGACTCGTGGTTTGTCCCGTAACATTTTTGCAGGGCAATACCATTCTGCGTTTAAAGGCAGGGGTATGGCTTTCTCTGAAGTACGTGAATATCAATATGGTGATGACATCCGCGACATAGACTGGAATGTAACTGCCCGCTATAACAAACCCTTTATTAAGGTTTTTGAAGAAGAGCGGGAACTTACTGTTATGCTCCTAGTGGATGTATCGGCCAGTCAGGATTTCGGAACCCGTCAGTCACCCAAACGCGATGTGGTTACAGAAATAGCTGCAACACTGGCATTTTCGGCGATACAGAATAATGATAAAATCGGGGTGATCTTCTTTTCGGATAAGATTGAGAAATTCATCCCACCCAAAAAAGGTAAAAAGCATATTCTATATATCATAAGGGAACTGATAAACTTTGAAGCGGAAAGCCCCAAAACAGATATGGGAATGGCCTTAAAATACCTGACCAATGTGATCAAAAAACGTTGTACAACATTTATGATCTCCGACTTTATCGATATAAAAGACTATAACAATGCATTGACAATAGCAAACCGTAAGCATGATATTGTAGCCTTACAGGTATATGATAATCTGGAAACCCAGTTACCAAGCGTAGGACTAATGAAAATACTCGATGCGGAAACCGGGGCAGAACGATGGATCGACACATCATCCCGTAAAGTGCGGCAAACATATAAAGATTGGTGGCAACAACAACAGCAAAATATGCAGACATCTTTCAATCGGAGTAAGGTGGATAATGTGTCTGTACGCACAGATGAAGATTATGTGAAAGCATTGCTCGCTTTATTTAAAAAGAGAAGTTAGAAGTATATGGTGAAAATAAAAAATATAATATTGTTTTGTTTGCTTTGTTGCTTGAGCTTCTCGGTATATGCACAGAAACCGACTGTAAGAGCAACCATCCAGCCATCAGACATACTGATTGGTGAGCAGGCTATCATTAATGTAGAAGTCATCAGTCCGAAGGATAGAAATATCCTTTTCCCTGTATATCAGGATACATTGATCACAGGAGTGGAAATACTACATATGCTGAAACCTGACACTACTATGACGGAAGTAATGACAATCAGCCAGAAGTATGTTGTCACCTCCTTCGATTCTACCCTCTACCACATTCCTTACATGATGGTAGTCGACGGAACCGATACATTACGGACAAATGATTTTGGACTGAAAGTCTCTGCTCCTCAATTATCAGACTCTACATTAGCCTATCTGGAGATGCTGAATACTCACCAGACAGATTCGATAGACTTTGATAAACTACAGATAAGTGATATAAAGGATATCCAGAAACCTCCATTTGTGTGGCAAGATTATCTGGAATTTTTATATATCCCTTTGCTAATTATCCTGGCATTGATACTAATCGGTGTTGCGGTATACTTTATACTTAGGAAAAAGAAAAAAGGATATTACTTCACTCCTAAGATCATTTTACCACCGCATGTCGAAGCTTTGCAAGGGCTCGATAAGCTTAAAGAGTCGAAGTTGTGGCAAAAGGGTATGGAGAAAGAATATTTTACCGAGCTTACAGATATTCTCCGTAAATACATTGACCGCCGTTTCAATATTGATGCACCAGAAATGATTTCTGATGATATTATTGCTGCAGTGCACTTGGCAACAGATACTAAATCGGCGACTGACGGACTGGCACAGGTGTTAAGGCTGGCCGACTTAGTTAAGTTTGCAAAATACACACCATATGCAGACGAAAATGACCTCAGTCTGGTCAACGCATTCCTGTTTGTTAATCAGACAAAGATAGAAGAGCGCCCTACTCTTGAAGACCAAAAAGAAGGCGTTGCAGGAAACACTCCTGAAAAAGGACAGGAAATTATAAACCAAGATAAAAAACCAAGCTAAAGGATATAGAAATGGAATATGCTAATCCGAATTATTTATATTTACTCTTATTGCTTATACCACTTATAGTATGGTATATCTTTAAGTTGCGGAAAGTGCAGGCTACATTCAAATTATCTTCTAGCTATGCATTCGAAAAAGCACCCTCTACAATAAGGGTATATATGCGGCACTTGCCATTCCTGTTGAGACTGATTGCCATTGCACTGGTAATTATTGTTCTGGCAAGACCGCAAAGTGTAAATTCATCCGATATTTCCAATTCTGAGGGTATCGACATAGTTATGGCACTGGATATATCAGGTACCATGATGGCAAATGACTTCTCCCCTACCCGTCTGGAAGCAGCAAAAAAAGTAGCATCTGAATTTATCAACGATAGAAAAAGTGATAAGATCGGGCTTGTGATCTTTGCAGGAGAGAGTTTCACTCAATGTCCATTGACTACCGACCACCGTGTTTTACTCAATCTTCTGAGTGAAGTGAAATTCGGGATGATAGAAGACGGTACTGCTATAGGCTTAGGGCTGGCAAACTCAGTGAACAGGCTGAAAGACAGTGAATCCAAATCACGTGTTGTTATTCTTCTTACCGATGGGTCGAACAATGCCGGACAGATAGCGCCACTTACAGCAGCAGAATTAGCCGCCTCGTACGGTATACGTGTATATACAATCGGGGTAGGTTCCCGCGGAACTTCGGTTGCCCGCATCATGACTCCGTATGGAATGCAGTCGATGAATGTTTCAGGTGATTTTGATGAACGTACATTAACCGAAATAGCATCCATAACAGGAGGTACATATTTCCGCGCAACAGACAATACCAGTCTGAGTGGTATATATGATGAAATAGATCAGATGGAAAAGTCTCATATAAGTGTAAACACTGTAACGAAACGTAAAGAGCTTTATTTACCATATGCTATTTTGGCACTAGCTCTTATCGGATTTGAATTAATCCTTCGTCGTACATGGTTAAGAAACATTCCATAAATAAAAAGTGTTAGATAATTATGAGTGTATTTAAATTTGCAAATCCTGAATTTCTATATTTATTCTTCGCCATACCCGTTTTCATTATTGGCTTTATCTTGTTAAATATTGCCAAACGAAAAGGTGTAGAAAAACTAGGTACATTGGCATTAGTAAAAAAAATGATGCCTGAATTGTCTCTTAAGCGTTCTTATCTGAAATTCTGGGTAACGATGGTGATCATTGGATTTGGTATAATTGTTCTAGCCCGTCCGCAGTTTGGAACAAAAGTCGAAAAAGTGGATAAAAAAGGTATTGAACTTGTTATTGCCATTGATGTATCAAACTCTATGCTGGCAGAAGATATAAAACCAAGCAGGCTAACTAAAGCTAAACAAATGCTTACCCGCATCATTGATGAGCGGAAAAATGATAAAGTAGCTATTGTCGTTTTCGCAGGTGAAGCTTTTATTCAGCTGCCTCTAACACCGGATAACCAGTCAGCAAAATTATTTCTGGAAACAATAGATACAAATTTAGTTCCAGTACAGGGAACAGCTATTGGTAGTGCAATCGATGTAAGTATGAGTTGTTTCTCCAACGATGAAAATATAGACAAGGCTATTGTTTTGATTACAGATGGGGAAGGACATGAAGGCAATGCTGAAGAAGCGGCAAAAAGAGCTGCAGACAAAGGTGTCCATGTTAATGTAGTTGGCATTGGTACCACACAAGGTTCTATGATTCCTGTATCCGAAGGATCAAGAGATTTCAAAAGAGATATGCAGGGACAACCTGTAGTAACAAAACTGAACGAAGAAATGTGTCGCCAGATAGCCAAAGCCGGCCAAGGGTTATATGCTCATGCAGACAATTCAAACAGTGCTTTAAAGAGTCTTCAGGCAGAGCTTGAAAAACTTCAGAAAAAAGAGATAGATGGTATTGCCTATTCTGAATACGACGAAAAATTCCAGATTTTTGCATGGGCCATGTTAGCACTACTTATTCTGGAAGTATGCATATTTGACAAGAAGAACAGAATATTCAGAAATATCAAACTGTTCAAATAATATTAGAATCAAAACAATGAAGAAAACTATATTTATAACATTATTCATCTTGATTGCTATTAGCTTATCTGCTCAGAAGGAAGTACGTAAAGCTATCCGTTCGGGAAATAGTGCGTATAATGAACAGCGATATGGTGCCGCAGAAGCTGAATATAATAAAGCATTGAAGGAAAACGCAGGATCGAAAGAAGCATCTTTTAATCTGGCAAATACATATTACAAACAGCAGAAATGGGATGAAGCCGTAAAGGAGTATCAACACTACCTGACACTGGAAAATGAAGATCCTGACAAAATGAGTTCTGCATGGAGTAACATGGGCAATACTTTTCTCAAAAAGAAAGCCAATGAGAAAGGACAGATGCCGGTTCCACAGGGACAACAGCCCCAGCAGCCTCAACAACAAGCTGATAATCTGAAACTCTCGATGGAAGCCTATAAAAATGCCTTGCGTTTGAATCCAAAAGATGACCAGACCCGTTACAATCTGGCTGTGGTACAAAAGATGATAAAAGATCAACAGGATCAGAATAAAGATCAAAACAAGGATCAAAAACAAGATCAGAACAAAGACCAAAAGCAAGATCAGAATAAAGACCAGAATCAGGATCAGAATAAAGATCAAAAACAGGATCAGAATAAAGACCAACAAAACCAAATGTCGCAAGACAATATGCAACAGATTCTGCAAGCCATAGAGCAGGATGAAAAGAATACTCAGGAACGCGTGAAACAGGCAAAAGCTCAGGAACGCAAACAGAAAAACGAAAATAACAGAAAACAAAACAAGGATTGGTAATGACTATAAGAAGTAATTTTTACTCATTACATAAATTATTTATATTAGCTTTCTTGTCTATACTTTGTATATCCGCAACCGGACAGGAAACGAAAGTCTCAATAAAAGCTCCGGAAACTGTCACTATAGGTGAGCAGTTTAAAGTATCCTATATAGTGGAAAGCGATAAAGAAGTAAGAGAGCCTGTAATAATAAAAAATATACCAGGATTTGAAATTATTTACGGACCATCCGTTTCAAACTCCTCCTCTACCACTTTTCAAAACGGGAAAAGAATACAGTCTTATACTGTTACATCGACATATATACTCAAGGCGGAACAAAAAGGCAGTTATTCGTTACCCCGGGCAGAAGTATCCATTGATAATAAGAAATACAAGCCAGACAATTTCAAGATAACAGTAAAGTCAAAAGAAGATATAGCATCCGAGATAGATAACATTGATGCATTTATAAAAGTCTCCGTGTCGAGAAACAGTATCAATCTGTCCGATACTGTAACGATTACCTACCGGTTATACTCAACTGAAGAAATACGTAAAATAGTGAGCACGGATTTTCCTGCTATAAATGACTTTTATTCAAGTAATATCACACGCCGTCGGCAGAATTTTACAGAAAAGGAAATAGAGGGTAAAGTATATAAGGTCATAGAAATACGTAAACTGCTATTACAACCACGCAGACTAGGAGAAATAAATATTCCCGAAGGATCGGTTACGGTGCAGTATTCGAAACCTACAGGGCGTAAAGTCAGAGATATATGGGGTGATGTATATGATGAAGTATTGACAAACAATAAAGTCTTAAAAATAGATCCGGTAACAATACGAGTACAGGATTTGAAAGCTATATAAAGTAAAAAGATTAATTTTGCATAGAGAAATCAGTAAAACAATATAACGGAGGGTAATGAAAAGATATTATTTTTTATTCATATTATTACTCATTAGTATAACAGAAGTATTGGGTCAGGATGTTAGCTTTGTAATTAATGCTCCCGGATCCACTGTAAAAGGGGCACAAATTCAACTGCAATATATCCTTAAAGGAGGAAGTGGTAATGACATTCAGATTCCGGACGAAATAAAAGGTTTTGATATTCTGTTCGGGCCATCTGTATCTCAGGTTTATAGTTCATCAAACATAAACGGGAAGGTTACTTCTGAAAGTAATACTACATTCACATATGTACTAATGGCCAATAGTGAAGGTACTTTTACGCTACCGGCAGCCTCTATCAAAGTAAATGGGCGTAATTATAAATCAGGAACAACACAGATAAAAGTGCTCCCTCCTGATAAGAATGCACAGCCGCAGCAACCCGGGCGCCAGCCACAGGTCATAACTCAGACCTCAACAGACGGGAATGTAAGTGCTGATGATGCCTTTATCAGAGCTATCTTTTCCAAGACCAGAGTTAAAGAACAAGAGGCTGTAGTGGTTACATTCAGGTTCTATACTGTATTAAACATCAGGAATGTAGGAAAAATTCAATTCCCCGAGTTTGAGGGCTTCATGACTGAAGACTTTGAGATGCAAACAAATCAGCAACTAACTGCTGAACACTATAAGGGGCGCAACTATATGGCCGTGGATGTAAAGAAGACGCTACTATTTCCTCAGCGTTCGGGTAAGATAACAATTCCTGCCGGAACAATGGAAATTGTATTTGAAGTGGCATCAGGGCGTAAAGTACAAACATTTTTCGGGCCACAGGATGTAATGACTGAAGCAAAAAAAACATTACGTACCAGTCCTGTTACTGTAGATATTTCGCCTCTTCCAACACAAGACAAACCGGCTAATTTCTCAGGTGCTGTTGGTTCATTTACATTCAAGCCAACTATCTCGGCACAAAAGATGAAGGCAAATGATGCTGTTACAATCAAGCTGGATATCACAGGTACAGGAAACTTAAAGCTAATCAAGAATCCTGAAATAAAATTCCCGAAAGATTTTGAAACCTATGATGCTCAGGTTAAGAATGACTACAGGATCTCTGAAAATGGCTTATCCGGAACTAAGTCGATAGAATATATGTTCATTCCGCGTTACCCTGGTAAATTTACAATACCTCCGATCGAATTTTCATATTTCGATACAAGATCCAATACATACAAAACTGTATCTTCTCCGGCTTATGATCTTGATGTAGACAAAGATCCAAATGCAGGAAAAAACGTGTCAACCAGCTATTCTAATCAAAAAGATTTAGAAGTAGACCAAGATATCCGTTATATCAAAACCGGAGATTATTCTTTTAAAAACCCGAAGAGCTTCTTTGTCGGTTCATTATCATATCTTCTATGGTACCTGATTCCATTAGTATTGTTTATTACGTTCTCCATCATCTATAGGAAACAAATCAAAGCAAATGCCGATATTGCTCTGATGCGGACCAAGAAAGCAAATAAGGTAGCAACAAAACGCCTTAAACTGGCAAAACAATATTTACAAGCACAGAAAAAAGATAATTTCTACGAAGAGATATTACGTGCTGTGTGGGGGTACCTTAGTGACAAGCTCACCATCCCTGTAGCAGAACTTAACAGGGAAAATATAGAGTCAGAACTTTTAAGGTATGGTGTAGATGAAAATCTGATCGGCACATTCATGAATATCCTTGATACAGGAGAATTTGCACGCTATGCTCCTTCAGAATCAGGGCATGAAATGGATAACCTATACAATGACACTGTGGATGCAATAGGTAAAATGGAAAGTACAATAAACAAAATAAAACAATGATGAGTATTATGAAACGAGTTATATTATCATACCTGTTCATATTATTTGCATTTGTTACATCATATGCTCAGGATTCAATAAATATAAAAACAGATTCTGGTGCCACTCACGTAAATTCCGCCATTAGACAAGATGGTACTACAGACCCGATAACCCTGATGTATAACGAAGGTGATTTCCGTAAGGTGATTGAAGAGTTGGAGAAAGAAAGGAATGAGCAAAAAGCTTTGGGCCTGGAATCTCCAGAATTATATTATAATCTGGGAAATGCTTATTTCAGGATAAACGAGATTGCAAAAGCCAGATTAAATTATGAAAGAGCATTGCTCCTAGATCCGGGAGACAGGGATACAAGGCATAATATCAACTATATAATGACCAAAATAGAAGATAAGATACCTGTAGCTGATTCTTTCTTCCTGAATATATGGTTTAACGCTGTACAAAATCTCTTTAAATCAAATACATGGGCTAATATAGGTGTGGTATGCTTTATCATACTTATAGGATGTCTGGTTTTATTTTTCTTTAGCAGGCTGATCTTCTTTAAAAAACTTGCATTCTATTCCGGTATAGTACTAATAATTGTCGTTATATTTGCAAATATCTTTTCATTCAGGCAGAAAAATAAAATAGAAAACAGAGATACAGCAGTGATTATGACGGGATCAGCTTCAATAGTAAGTTCTCCCGATATAAACAGCAAGGAACTCACTGTTTTACATGCAGGAACAAAGGTTACTGTAACAAAAGAAGACCGTAACTGGCTCGAAATAGAGATAGATAACGGTACAATCGGTTGGATTCAACGGGAAAAACTGGAAATAATTTAATACCCCTAAATCAGATGAAAAACACATAAATGAGTTTTGTCGAAAAAATTTTACCTTATGAGCGGGAGTTATTCTTGTGGCTAAATGAGCATCATACTGCCTACTGGGATGTCTTTATGTGGATATATAGCGGTAAGCTAATATGGTTGCCTCTTGTTATTGTCTCATTTATTATTTTCGTTTATAAAATAAAATGGAAAGAAGCTCTTCTTTTACTCCTCTGTGCAGCATTGGTTGGCATCTTATGTGATTATGTATCGGCTCAGCTAATAAAACCGTTTTTCGAGCGTCCAAGACCAACCCATCACCCCGACTTCCAGAATTTTGTAGATACCGTAAAAGGATATCGCGGAGGCAAGTATGGTTTTATATCAAATCATGCAGCCAACGGTTTTGGTGTTGTAACATTTATATCATTACTTTTCAAATACAGATATCTGACCATCACAATGATCATATGGGCTACAACCACAGCATACTCGCGCATATATCTTGGAGTACATTTCATCTCCGACGTGGTTGGTGGAGCTATCTGGGGAACACTTATAGGCTTTTTAGTGTATTATATTTATTTAACCTCTCGCCAATATATATTAAAAGTCCCTAAAGGGGATTTGAAAATCCCTGTATATTCAAACGATAGGGCAAAAGTTATAATTGCAACAATTGTAATTACGATATTATTTATTGCTATCTATAGTGCATTATTTAATATTCCTAACTAAAATCAATTGCTTTTCAAAAAAGAATTTTATAACTTTAGAACATATTCCTAATCATTTACCATTTAAAACTTAGAGAGTATGACTAGAGTTATTAAATTTGCAGAGCTTCGAAGCATCAAGGACAACCTACCAGATGGAAGCATACATCAAATAGCGGAGAGACTACAAATTCCGGTGGAAACTGTTTGGAACTATTTTGGCGGATACAGTTATGAAAAAGGACAAAGCTGTGGCGTTCATATAGAACCCGGGCCGGACGGCGGTTATGTTTCACTCGACGATACCACTATTTTGGATATGGCTTTAGAAATGATGGAAACAAAGGAGGTCTAAAAAAATAGAGAGATGAATACGAAGAAGTGTTCATCTCTTTTCAAATAATAAAAAAGAACTATTAAAATACTTATTTAGGTTATGGAAGATAAACTAGTAACACTTGCCATTCATACGAATGAAAAAGCCCAGATATTAAAGAAAGTGTTAGAAAGTGAAAAGATTGAAGTTCACATCAATGACGTTGATCTGAGTAATCCCGGAGTAGCAGCCGGAGTTCGTATTCGTATAAAAGAATCTGATCTGCCAAAAGCACTTAGCGTAGTAGAAAGCCGACACCTATTCAGTTATGACGAAGAAGAAACTTATCGTACTGATGACGGGCGAAAACGTATTTTAATCCCTGTCGATTTCTCGGATTATTCACTCAAAGCCTGCCGCATAGCTTTTAATCTCGCACGGGAATTAGATGCAAAGGTAAAAATACTGCATGTGTATTTTAATCCGTATTATCCCACAGCTCTGCCTATGGCTGAAGCATTTGCCTACCAGGGCAAAGAAGAAAAGGAATTTCAGAATATTATAGAAAAAGTAAAAGAAAATATACAGAAACTCTGCAATACGATTGACAAGAAAGTATCTGAAGGAGAGTTTCCTCCTGTGAATTATTCATACGTATTGAGAGAAGGTTTACCGGAAGAAGAGATAGTAACCTTTACAAAGGAATATAAGCCGGCTCTTATAGTTATGGGTACACGTGGTAAAGACCAGAAAGATGCTGACCTGATAGGTAGTGTGACAGCTGAAGTAATAGAAATGACTCACGTTCCATTGATAGCTATACCTGAGAATACTCCATTTTATGATTTCAGGGATGTAAAGCATATTGCTTTCCTTACAAATTTCAGTCAGCGTGATCTGATCTCATTCGACTTATTAGCAAAGCTATTGCAACCATACCAGGATATAAGAATTTCACTTACTCATATAGCTGTAAAAAAATCAGATCAATGGGATAAGATAAAATTGGAAGGTATCAAAACATATTTTTCCAAACAATACCCGAATCTGAATCTTGACTATAAGCTAATAGATACAAGCGATATGCTGAAAAGTCTGGATGAATATATAAAGAATGATCATATCCAGGTATTAGCTCTCACCACTAGTAAGCGTAATATATTTGCCAGAATGTTCAGTCCGAGTATCTCCCGGAAAATGTTATTCCATTCCGACACTCCGTTGCTGGTATTAAGAGGATAATTTTCCCATATTAAAAATAAAGTAGTGTAAATCTATTCGTTATCTTTGAAAACGGATAGATTTATTTTTATCTCAATCTTTCCAGTAATAAAAAGAGAATGATGGCAAATTTCACTGAAGCAATAAATGCGATAAACCATATAACTGAGGTATGGGAGAGTAAGTTACTGAATTTACCAGATGATACAATTTCAAACAGAAGGAATTCACAAAACAGGACCATAAAACAGCTAATAGGACACCTCATCGACTCGGCCTCTAACAATCACCAACGGATGGTGCGATTACAATATCATTCTGATCTTACATTCCCTGATTATACGCAGGATAATGACCGCTGGATAGCTATTCAGAATTACCAGAATGAAGATTGGAATAACCTTGTAGCCCTATGGAAGTTCTATAATCTACATATTGTACATCTGGTGCAAAACATAGATATATCCAAATTGAATAATACATGGACTGACTTTGAAGGAAATATAGTATCGCTACACGATATGATTAACGGATATCCAAGTCACCTGCATTTACACATCAGCGAAATAGAAGAAATTATAGCAAAATGACCTCAGATAATAAAGGCGGGCATCACTGCTCGCCTTTACCTTATTAACCAATCAATCTTACTGAACTTAACTTATTAACTTATCCTATCTTTTATTTGTAGTATTTGAATTCCTTGTAGTACTTGAGTTCCTATCAGATTGTCTGTCTGTAGTATTCCTATTTGTTGTCTGCCGACTGTCAGTATTTCTATTACTAGTAACATTACTGCTCTCTCTGGCATTCTGTCTGTTATTATTCGAATTTGAGTTCGAATTAGTATTTACCCAGCCTCGTGTATTATTCTTACTATTATTGTATTTAGTATTATTACTGTAACGAATAGGCTCCTGAGTACGATCACCCTTATACTGGGAATATGACTTCTTATGTGTCTTATTTTGCAACCAAGGCTGATTATCATTTACTACAACCTTATACATGCTGTACAGATCGTATTTACGATAACTGCTAGGTAAGTACTGGTTCGAAATCCATCTCCCACTTGTAAGGTAATAGAACAGGGAATTATTCACATCAAAGTATACATTAATATCAGGGAAATAGTAATATCCTGCATAGTCGTATCCAGTTGGACCCCAAGCCGGTTGCTTATCCAAATTTATGTTTATATTTATGTTCTGTGCCATTGTAGGAGAAACCATTCCTACTGCAAAAAATATACTAATGGCTATTAATAACTTTTTCATAATCTTTGTGCTTTAAGTTTGTTAATTCAAAATTATGAACAAGTTTTCGTCCAAAAAATGATAATCGACAAAGAGGGAAATTCTCTCGACGAAAAAGTTAAATGGTCAGTCTAAGACAATGGAGCCTCTATTACTTTTACAGGATTTCCTCGTTGAAGAGTGTTATGATTACTCCAATTGGCCTGTGCGGCAATCATTGCTTGTTCCACATTCCATGCTGCAAGTTTTATTAGTAAGCGTTCTGTTGCCAGTTTCTTATTTTGCAGTTGTGATCGTTGATCAGATGCTGTAATGCTTAAGCCTGAAGGTGTATGGATAGCCCTTACAGCTGATTCTGTTTTATTCACATGCTGCCCACCCGGTCCTGAAGCGCGTAAAGTTTCGTAGCGGATTTCTCTTTCATTGGCTTCCTTATTGACAGGAATAGTAAAAGTCTGAATACCTATAAACCAGTTTTTACGTTTGTGATAAATACGATAAGGGCTTTTTGATATCCATTGTATTGTACCTTCCCATTCTTTAACCATTTCATGCGGGTTCTTACCTTCTATCGATAAGGTTGCAGATAATAATGTCCTGTTAAGCGGACCGGCTTCACGATCTATCACCTCTGCTTTTAACGCCTGATCCTTCGCTTGCTTTAATATTTTCTCCAAAACTAAAGCCACAGCCCTGCAACATTCGGCTGGCCCTCTTCCTGAAGTTATTTGTAAGTATATTTTATTATTCATTTATTCTTTTATCTGTAAACAGGCTGAAAACAGCCTCCAGTTCATTGTGGTTGCCAGCAACCTTAACAAGAGATAAATCTAAATATTTATCCCTATAATAATTAACCGACTCTGTATTGAATATAAATGTGTATATATTCTCAAAGAGAAGTGTGCATAATACTGTTTTCAATGTATTTGCCTTTATACGCATAGTATGCGTGGAATAGCGTGACGGATGAATATGTATAAACGACTCTTTCTCTATAATACGCAACGTCCATGCCGAATCATCAGAAAGCTTTACTTCCCTGAAACCTTTATTTTCGCTGATCCAATCTTTGTAATTATCTTTCTGGTAAAGCTGACGACTTCTTAACCATGCAGACATCTCTGCTTTGATATTTTCAGAAGAAAGATTACCTATATAAAAATCCAACTGAGAATTACCTATCGATTTTAGATCAAGTTCTATAACTTCATCCCATTCGCCCTTGTTCTTCTCTAACCATTTCAGGTCAGATAATAGATGATGTTTAAAATCGTGATAATGGATAAGATCATTCATTTATATGAGCATTTAATAGGTCTGTCGTCTCTTGTTTCCATTTTTCGTAAGAGTTGAAAGTACCAACCTCGAAATTCCTGACGATGGATTCCATTATCACTTCAATATGTTTCAAGCCTAACAATTTTCCAACATATATTATATCCTCATTCGTATATTCTTCATTATCATCATCTATCCACTTATTTTCCCATAAACTGAATATATAGTCAATAAATACGCCGTCCCATGTAAGAGTAGGATATCGCCCATCTTTAGGCCCCAGTTCCAAATAGTATTTTATAAATCCATTTAAAAGGCTATCATATGCATATATTGTCCCATGTCCATAAGCAAGTAAAGGAATATACCGGTCAATTAAGTAATGATCCTGCTGGCATTTTAGTAAATCGATGATTGGATATGGTTTTGTGAAACCATAAGATTCATTCAGCCCCAAACGGGTAACAACCTTATCCGCACAAGTACCATCAAATAGTTCCAGAATTGTTATAAGTAGATTCAGCTTAATAATAGTATTACGCATATCCTCTTCTGTCACTTTCTGTGCATCTTCCTTCTTTGGAAATAATAAATCAAGTAATCCCATAATTATTTTTTTTCCAGCCGGTTAATTCCCTTTATAATATCTTCCCTATTTTTCGCATCTTTTATAAATGCGGGTAGTTTTGCCGTCATTGTCATCAGATATGGCCATAACCGTTCGCGAAGGTCAGATTCTACATATTCTTTTATTTCCTGCAGATGCTCGCGGTTACATGCCCAGAAAATATTTCCTTTCACCTCTGTTTGCAACCACAATGGTAAGCAGAAATAAGGGTCTTTCTTTAGTCCTGTATCCTGAGGTAAAGAATATATCTTCCGGTAGCTCTCAATATTCGGAGAATATTCAATAGCTTCCTGACAATGAGAACAAGTCACACTTATTTCTTTCGGGGGAGTTTTAAATCCCGACTGTTCAGCATATATTTCTTTTCCACAATAAGGACAAAACCGTTTTACATATGCCTTATATGAAATATCATCATCTGCATTCTTTAGTAGCATACAATTCGGACAGCTAAGTATTCCTTTTTCCACATTGGCTGGTTTATGACATTGGGGACATTCTACTAAATAGTAGTTTTTATAATATCTACCTGATTTTGTATATCTTTTCATTCTGTAAGTCTCAAATTAATGTAAAAAGTAACACTTTTTCTATTTTCATAGAATACTAATATTCAATATAATACAAACAAAAGGTGACAAAAGTAACACTTTTACCTCTATTTTAATTTGTTACTTTCTATTCTTCTAATGCAACATAATATTAGATAATTTTATCCGAAATTACAAAAGCCATGTATGTTTATTGAACTGACGAATAAAATCGATACTAACCGGATCTCCTTCAATCACGCCATTTATTTTTTCAAGTATAAACATGCAACCTTCGGGCAAACTACCGGAGACATCAAATTCCAGCTCTTTTATTTTTACGGAAAAAGTCTGCTTATTCTCATCCAGTTCTACCTTATAGGGTTTACCAGTATGCCCGAAGAAATGTGCAAAAGGTCTTAACTGGTTCAATACAGGCCGGAGTTCGTCCATGCCGAATCCGGGGCTTGTCATCTCTGAAGATATATCATGCGAAATAAGAATATCTATTTTATGTCCCTGATGAAGAGCCCTTTTAATTTCCCTGCGTTCATATTCCTGGATAAAACGTTTGTCATTCCGTTGTTTACGGTCACCAATGCGTCCGATACCCATAAAGACAAGTTCTTCCCCATCTTTCCAAAATGACTGTGTGATACCGCTTTTGCAAACAAATATTCTATGATAGCAGTCGATAGGGTAACGAAAGTCTGTTGCTTTTCCTTCTTTTTCGTCCAGAAAATCATGGTCTTCGTGATTACCACGTACACAAATCATATCGATATCCAGCTTGTCCAGAAATTGTTCGATATCCCGGTTGATATAAAGAAACTGCTTGCTAAACCCCAGTTCCTGCATGTCCCCTTTGGCATGCTTTATTGTGGCTTTGTCCAGTTTTTCTATGTCCGGAAAAGCTCCTATATCTCCGCATTGGAGAATCAGGTCTATCTTTTCTCCATATTGTTTTTGATAAGCATCCACCATCTTGAACGGTAGAAGTATCTTGCCATGTATATCGGCAAATATTGCTATTTTCATTGTTTTTTAAATTATGTTTGTTACGACAGGGACTCCAATCGCGAAAAAATACTCATGTCGCGATATTTCTCATCCTCTGTCAACTCTAGTTCTGCAACTAACTGCAAGAATATGTTTATATCTGTTATAGTTTGCAGAAATCTGAAATCAATAATATATCCTGACTTCTTATGCTTAAAGAAGTCTGCATCCCATAGGTCTGTTTGAGTAAATCCATCCTTATAATGATACTTGTATGCTTCATACTTATGTATATTTCGCCTGAAATAACTGACCTTAGCAAAACAAAGCTTATAAATTCGAAACAGAATAATTATGAGGTCACTCTTTTGAAAGAATGAGTCCTTAAAAACTAATTGTTCATGAGCATTTTCCTTCTTAATGTACCAATAACCATCATTCTTGAGATTTAACCCATACTTCTTTATCAATAAATCTTTTCCTGTATATAAATCTGTCATTACTTTCTAAACTCTATTAATTCGATTGGTGCACCATTATGCAAAATCATTGCTGCTCTGACTCCATCGGAAGGTATACCTGGTTCAGAAATAATTTCAAAATTATATTTGGCGAATTCCTGGTCAATATCATCAACTTCAAATGCAATATGAGGAACTGATTTTGTTATATCTGATATTGGACTGTCTTTTTCATATCGCATCCATTCCACCCCAAACGGGCTTGTGTCAAAGCCTGAAACATACAGTTTAAATTGGGGTAAATATCTCTCTTCCGGCAATACTTTATTTGTTGGAATTCCCAAATGATGATATTTCCAGCCCCATTCTTCAACAGCCAATGGTAATTCGTGGTCCAATCTTATTTTATTTTTCTTATTACTATTTTTTTTATTTTTAAACTCAATTAATTCCATTGGCGCGCCATTATGTTCTATCATTGCAACCCTTGTATCCTTTGATGGTGAGTTTGGCAATGTTATAATATTAAAATCGTGTATGCTTAATTCATAATCAAGATTCTCTACTTCAAAACAGATATGGGGTACTTCCTGTATTAGCGGATGAATAGGCGAATCTTTCTCATACCGCATCCACTCAATGCCAAAAGGGCTTGTGTCAAATCCTGAAACATAAAGTTTAAAGAGTGCCAAATACGTCTCATCAGGCATTACTTTATCTGTTGGAGTTCCAAGGTGATGAAATTTCCAACCCCATTCAACTACTGCCAATGGTAATTCGTGGTCTAACCTTATTTTATTTTTCATATTAATTTCTTTTAATCTGTCCATACTACTAATACTTTTTTCTCCTGCCAGTATTTTTCAAGGGTTATCTTGTCGTCGCCCACTACTTTGATTTGCAAGGGACTTACCCTGACACTTAGTTTATGAGAATGTATATTTCCCCATGTGCCTATATCCATCAGTGCACTACCTTGTAGAGTCAGGTTATTTTCCCTCAGATATCTCTGAATAGCAGGAACCTGTAAATCAACACCTCCTGTAGCTTCAGCATGTGGATTCCGCAGACTTTTAGCTGTAGAAACCAACTCGTTTAAATCTTCGGGATGATTCCTGAAATGCTGTACATAGCTTGGATAATAGATAATGTCGAATGCTTCTTCGGATGTAATAAATTTATCATTAATAATATAACCAACCATCCAGTTATCCGCACCATATTTGCTGTCCCATTCTTTTTGGCGAGCCTGTTGCTGTTTTATACCACCTGCCCTGCCTAACTTTCGTTCTACTACTTTCCAACCCACAGTTTTACTCTTTATTCATTCTTACTATTCGCGGCATAAAGCGTCCGTGTATATCTACCAGAGACTCCTGTGCAGGCATCACCCTGTCGATGTCTTTATAAGCCAAAGGCATTTCTTCTACACTACCGCCAATAAGAGTTACTCCTTGCTGAGTAAGCAACTTCTTCAAAGCAGACTGAGTGAATTGTTCCTTTGCTTTTTGTCTCGACATAGCACGTCCTGCACCATGTGAAGCCGAATTAAGCGATTCCAGACTACCTTTTCCACATACCAGATAACCTGGAGTAGCCATACTACCGGGTATAAATCCGGCAACGCCATTTCCCGCAGGGGTAGCACCTTTTCGGTGTACGATGGCAAACTTTCCGGGTGCGATTTCTTCTCTCCATGCAAAATTGTGATGATTATTCACATTACCCAGAGCTTCCAGTCCTAACGCTTTGGAAAGATTAATATGTATCCTTTCATGACAAGCCTGTGCAAAGTCCCCTGCCAGATTCATACTCATCCAGTATTCCTGCCCTTCTTCAGTATCGAGTCCCAGCCATGCAAAATGTTGTGCATAGCGTGGCAGTTTGCAAACTTCACGCGCTATATTACTGTAGTGCTTTGCAATAGCTGCTCCCATACCGCGCGAGCCGGAGTGGGAGAGCAGAGCTACATAATTTCCAGCGGGTAAATTCAATACATTATTTTCTATCAGTTCTATTTCACCAAACTCGACAAAATGATTGCCACCGCCGGACGAACCAAGTTGTCGTACTACCTTACCATGAAGCATTTTTAGTAGTGGAGTGAGCTGAAACTCTTTCCTGTCCAGTATTTCATGTTCTTGAGGAAAAGAAAGACAACCATCCATACCAAAGTGTGTATATTCCTTCAATGCTTCCTTTATCTGATGCGAATAACGTTTCAAATAATCTACCTTCGCATCAAATACGGTCAAGCTCATCCGGCAACCGATATCTAAACCCACTGCATAAGGTATCACCGCATTATCTACAGCCAATACCCCACCAATAGGTAAACCATATCCGGCATGAGCGTCCGGCATCAATGCTCCCGAAAGCGTAATGGGTAGGCGCATTGCCAGCTCCATTTGTTGCTTAGCCAGGCTTTCTATAAACTTGCCTCCATAAGTTTTGAATGGCAATGGCTGATCGGTGAGATCATATACCATAAATTTCTTTTCGTATATAGTTGGGGCAAAATGCTCTGCCAGCTTACCCCATACTTCATTGTTCTTGTAATTTTCAGGATATTCCAACAAATCTGTCAATATGTTTGTCACCTCAACTTTCGTATTATGCTTGCAATGCTTACTTATTATATTTATAGCCAAACTGCGAGCCACATTGTCGGTATATCCTAATTTGCTTAATTCTTTTAATCGAATTTCCATATTAAATCTTTTTCTTCTTTATATATTTCTTCTACCATATGGAGAGGCACATTTATAAAAGAATTGTAATTATATTTCTTTTTATTCTCACGTTCATTAATTACTTTCTTCCACGAATATGTGTTACTTCCATACACTGTTTTTACCAGTCTTCTGCGATTTTTATCCTGATCCAGATAATCACTCAGCTCGTCGCGATATTTTTCCAATTCAAAATCTTTAATCTGCACTTTTGTAATTATATTCAGTTTCACTCTCAAAGCAAAGCGCCACGGTTCAAAGAACACATACTTGGCTCTATACCCCTTCAAGGAAAAGTCATAATACTCAACCCGGTAGAACAGCTTCTTTTCTTCGGCTGTAAACTTTTTATTATCATGAAAAGTCCAGCTGTCAAATTCCTGTAAAGCCTGCTCATTCCGCACTTTATACTTCCATTTACCGATTCTCCGTTTCTTCTCTTTAAAAGTTTTGTGCGGACTATATCGTATTGTGTTTATCTTATCCAGCAGTTCCTGATAAAAATCCGCTTGTTTACTATACTTGGTTTCCTCTGTCAATACGAACAATCGCTTGTATCCTCGTTGGATTGGTGGATTCAGATCTTCGTAACCTAAATCCCTGATTTGATTATAAACACGTTTATATTCTTTTTCCATCCGGCGCAACTTTTTATCATTAGCTGTACGTATACGCCTTATTTTCCAACGGTATGCAGGCAGATTATTTTGTACAATGAGGTCTCGCTCATTAGCAAAATTGCCCATGAAAAATTGTATTATGTGATACAGCGCGACATAAGGACAAAATAGACCTATAGCCGATATATCAGCTTTCGTAATAATTATAGTTTGATTGTAGGACTAATCAACAATTACCAATTGTAGTTTTTGGTATTTGATATAAGAAAATAAGTTGCAAATGCTCTTCATCCCGATAAGCCAACTTAGTCCTGATTCTGATTTATTTTTTCTCTAACATAATTGTACCCTTTCCATAGTTTTTAAAGGGTTAGTACTCAAATTTCAATCGCAAAGATATTAGAACTTTTTTAATTAACAAATTTTTAGAATAAAATTATATTAATTCTTTCGCAAAACGTTTATATCACCGCCTTTATTCCGTTTTTTACCATCCGAAGCTGTATATTCTATTACATAATAATAAACTCCGGTATTGACAAATCTTCCATTATGTCTTCCATCCCAACCTTTCTCGGGGTCGTTCCATTCATATACTTTGACACCCCACCGGTTGAAAATAGTACATTTAAACTTTATGATTGACTTATATGAAACTCTAAATTCCGTATTGGTAGTACCTCCGGGAGAAAAATAATTAGGTACCTGCAAATCCCAGTCTGCCATATTTAATGAAACACTGGTAGTATCAGAAGCGCATGCTGAAGCCGTATTAGCAACTTCGAGCCTCACTATAAAGTTTCCGGACTGCTCAAATGTATATTTTATATTCTGATCAGTATAGCGGACAATATAATTATCCATATCGTTTTCGTTATATATATACCAAGTATAAAAATTCACAGCATCGCTTGCCTTCGCAGAATAGCTCACAGTAAGTGGTGCAGAATTTTCTGTACTCTCTGCGCTTTCATCATCTGTTCCTGCAGGGTTCTCTTTTTCAAATACAATATGTCCTTCTACAGCTACAGCATCATAACTGGCTGATATTTGCTTTGCTATATTGAAGTGTTCTGCAAACTGGTCACCTTTCAGTACAAAGTTTGTATTCTTTTTGGGGGCCGAAATATTAACCTCTGTTCCAATATCGAAGCTTCTGTTATATGGGTCAGATACAAATTCTTTCTTTCCTTCATCCCATTTCATATCATCATAGCTCAAGGTGTACTTTCTCAAAATATTTCTTTTATTACCACTTTTGCTATAGAAAGATAGTTCATCCTCCGTTTTTTCTACCAGTAGTTTCAAGTTTTCACACTGGTCAGATGTTTCATCGGGTTTAATAGAATTTAGCGCAGCCTTATGAAGATTATAATCGATAATCCAGACTGCATCTTCTGCTTTACCATTCACCTCCGCAAAATATCCATAACCATCATCTACCTTGGTGATAGTATAAGTTGTGTTATTATTGAATGAAGAGATTGAGATATCCGAATCCGGTATTTGCTGCCTGTCCGCCTGAGATCTTTGGTATTTATAAAAAACAACAGATACAGCAGAAGATGAATATGTTACAGATGCATTAGTCAACCCATTCAATAGATACACTTGTTCAATATTAGTCCCTGTTAGGTTCTCACCATAGGAATATGGAGAACCGGTGCCTCCCGAAACAGTATATTTCTGAGCAAATATCTGTAGGGATAGAAAAAATATGGACAATAGGATAAATAATGTTCTCATCAATCGATATCTTTAAATGAAAAACCCTCTATCTTTTAACGGACAGAGGGTTATCTTATTTTATAGAAGTATGTATTCTTCGCTCTACCCTTTTGATCAGGCTTTCACTTCAGATAATACACCCATTTTTTTAAATACTTTCTCAATTTTATCAAGAGCGTAATCTACTTGTTCTTTCGTATGTGTCGCCATCAGAGAGAAGCGAATCAACGTATCAGTCGGAGCAACAGCCGGAGATACTACAGGATTTACAAAAACTCCTTCTTCGAATAACAGTTTTGTTATCATGAATGTTTTTTCATTATCACGAATAAACAAAGGAATAATCGGAGTAGCAGTATGTCCTATTTCGCAACCCATTTCTCTGAAACCATCAAGGGCATAGTGTGTAATATCCCATAGGTTTTTAATTCTTTCCGGTTCTGCCAGGATGATATCCAAAGCTGCACTTGCCGCTGCTGTAGCTGCAGGGGTAGCGCTTGCAGTAAAAATATAAGGGCGGGAATTGTGACGCAGATAATCAAGTATAGTTTCATTACCAGCTATAAAACCACCTATAGATGCCAGAGATTTACTGAAAGTACCCATAATGAGTTCTACATCATCCACTAGTCCACATTGTTCTACAAGCCCTTTTCCATTAAAGTTGGTTCCGAGAACACCTAAACTGTGCGCTTCGTCAACCATTACGCTCGCATTATATTTTTTTGCCAATTGAACGATCTCAGGTAGTTTGGCTATATCGCCTTCCATACTGAATACACCGTCAACAACAATAAGTTTCACTTTATCAGGTTCACATCTTAAAAGCTGCTTCTCAAGAGATTCCATATCGTTATGACGGAATTTCAACTTGGTGGAATACGAAACTCTTGCACCTTCTATAATAGAAGCATGATCAAGCTCATCCCACAAGATGTAATCTTCACGGCCGGTTATACAGGATAAAACACCTTCATTTACTCCAAAACCAGTGGAGTATACCATAGCATCTTCTTTTCCTACAAATTTAGCCAGCTTCTTTTCCAATTCAACATGAATATCCAAAGTACCATTCAAAAAGCGGGAACCGGCCATACCTGTCCCATATTTTTTTACTGCTTCAATCGCAGCTTCTTTTACTTTTGGATGATTTGTCAATCCCAGATAGGCATTTGATCCGAACATCAATACTTTTTTCCCGTTAATAATAACCTGTGTGTCCTGATCACTCTGGATTTCTCTAAAATAAGGGTAGATTCCTGCAGCACGTGTTAGTCTTGCCGCGTCGTACCGATATAACTTATCAGTTAATAAACTCATACTCAACTTACAACAAATGTAGATTATTATAACTGCATCTTAGGAACAATTTAATATTCCGAGATTTACAGGCTGCAAAAATAGCTAAAAAAAATAAGAATGTGTCCCTTTTGGAATAAATATTTAAAAAAAGGATATTTTAATACAATCTTCTGCATCTTCTTCCCGTAATATACCGCTTTTTTCTTAAATTTGCAGATTAGTGGCTACATATGTCAAATAATTAGAATTTGAAAGCCTTTTGATGCTTAGAAAAGCCATAGCGCCGAATGATAAAGAAGAAAAAAAACAAACATAATCTATGGAAGCGGTTGCACTTCAAATACCGCCTTTCCGTAATGAATGAAAATACACTTGAGGAGATATGGAAGATTAAAGCTTCTATATTCTCAGGTGCTGTCTTGGTTCTTGTATTCGCTTTTTTTCTCATTGCAATCACATCCGCTATCATCATAGCAACACCGATCCGCTACTACCTGCCGGGTTATCTCGATGCCGAAGTAAGGGAAAAAGCAATCCGGTCGGCAATTAAGACAGACTCTCTCGAACAGCAATTGAAATATCAGGAGGCTTATATAAGCAACCTCCGCAGTATATTCGACGGCACCCGTCAGATCGATTCGGTAAAGATTCTCGATACGATATCTGTATCCGAAAACGACCCCTTACTCAAGAAAACAGATCTGGAGAAAGAATATACCAAACGATACGAAGACGAAGAACGGTACAATCTCTCTGTATTATCATCCAGTACCACCAATCCAATGGAAGGTGTTGTATTCTTCAGACCCGCCAGAGGAATTATAACAAGCAAATTCGATCCTTCCGGCGGACACTTCGGAGTCGCAATTAAAACCTCACCTAAAGAGACCATACTGGCGACACTGGAGGGTGTGGTCATTTTTGCCGGATATGATCTGAAGACAGGACATACAATACAAATCCAGCATAAAAACGGATTTATTTCAGTATATAGGTACAATACCCTGCTACTAAAGAAAACAGGAGATAAGGTGCGTACAGGAGAGGCTATAGCTGTAATAGAGACCAAAGTAGATGACGAAAAAGCAGAAAGTACAACAACTTCAATACTCGAATTTGAACTTTGGTATAGAGGCAATGCCGTAAATCCTGAAAACTATATATCTTTCTAAAACCACATATGAAAAGGAATATTGCAATACTAGGCTCTACAGGATCAATTGGAACACAAGCGCTCGATATAGTCAGAGAAAATCCTGACCATTTTGAAATATATGCACTGACAGCCAACGAAAATATAGATTTACTTATCAGACAGGCAGAGGAATTCTCTCCTGAGGTAGTAGTTATTGCCAACGAGAATAAATATACCCGACTCAAAGAAGCCTTACAGCATTTACCTGTCAAAGTATGGGCCGGAAGTGAATCGATAGCACAGGTAGTACAAAGTGAACCTATCGACATGGTACTTACTGCCATGGTCGGTTACTCGGGTCTGAAGCCCACTATAAACGCCATAAAAGCAGGAAAAGTAATTGCTTTGGCAAACAAAGAGACGCTGGTTGTAGCAGGTGAACTGATTACCAGCCTGGCCATTGAGCATAAAGTACCGATATTGCCTGTAGATTCGGAGCACTCCGCCATATTCCAATGTCTCAATGGCGAACGTTCTCCTATCGAGAAAATTATCCTTACGGCGTCCGGCGGTCCGTTCAGGAATCATTCTGCCGAACAACTGGCAAAAGTAACCAAAGCCGAAGCACTCAAACATCCGAACTGGGACATGGGAGCAAAAGTTACGATAGACTCGGCATCCCTGATGAATAAAGGACTGGAAATGATAGAAGCCAAATGGCTGTTTGATGTCACCCCCGACCAGATTGAGGTCGTTGTACATCCGCAATCCATCATACATTCGATGGTACAATTCGAGGATTCGTCCATCATCGCACAATTGGGACTACCCGATATGCATCTGCCTATACAATATGCGTTGGCTTACCCCAACAGGTTAAAATCGAATTTCGAACGTCTCGACTTCTTCAAGCTGAAAACAATGACATTCGAAAAACCCGATATGGAGCGATTCCGCAATCTGGCATTTGCATTCGAGGCCGCGCGGGTAAAAGGAAATATGGCCTGCATCATGAATGCGGCAAACGAAATAGCGGTAGCTGCTTTCCTGAAAGACAAAGTCGGATTTCTGGAAATGAGCGAGGTCATAGAAAAAACAATGCACAAAACAAGTTTTATTCAGGCTCCGTCGTATGAAGATTACGTGCAGACCGATACGGAAGCCCGTTACATAGCAAAAGAATTTATCAAATAACACTCTGATTTTTTAATGGAAACAATTTTAATTAAAGCGTTACAATTAATACTAAGTTTATCGATACTGGTTATTATACATGAGTTCGGGCATTTCTTATTCGCCCGCCTCTTCAAGATAAGAGTTGAGAAGTTCTATTTATTCTTCAATCCGTGGTTCTCCCTGTTCAAATATAAGCCAAAGAACAGCGATACAGAATACGGAATAGGCTGGTTGCCATTAGGCGGCTATGTGAAAATATCGGAAATGATAGACGAATCGATGGACAAGGAGCAAATGGCTCTTCCTCCCCAGCCATGGGAGTTCCGCTCCAAACCGGCATGGCAACGTCTGCTTGTGATGGTAGGCGGTGTTTTGTTCAATTTCATACTGGCTATCATCATCTTCTCTATGATGCTGTTCGTATGGGGTGATGAATACCTGCCTCTGAAGAATGTAAAAGATGGGATGGTTTTCTCCGAAACAGTAAAAAGAAACGGAGGATTTCAGGATAAAGATATATTGGTGAGCGCCGACGGCAAAGACCTTGTTCTGGGACGCGGGGTTCTGGATATGAATACATTCATGCATTTCATCGATGCCAAGACCGTAACCATCGTACGCAATGGCAAACAAATGGAGTTGACTCTCCCCGAAAGCTTTGCTGACAGTGTAATTGCGTCAAAACAAGTGGCTTATAATTATTGGGAATCTCCAGTTATAGACAGTGTCACCAAAAATTCCGAAGCCGAAAGAATCGGCCTGATACGCGGAGATAGCATAACTGCTCTTGATTCACAGCCGATTACCTCTCTGTTGGGTATCCAAAAATATGTAACTAGGATAAGTAATAAACTGGAAGACAGCTTGAAAAATACTATTCCGCCTCTGTTGAACCGCAAAACATTGAAAGTTTGGTTGCAAAGGAATGACAGTATTACAAAATCGGATTCGGATTCTATCCCGGCATTCAAAGGCCTTAATTATGCTATGGCTAAAATACTTGAAGAATTGGAAAGCAGGGAGACCCGTTCTGTGGCAATCACATTCTACAGAAACGGTGAAGTACAGACAGTTTCAGCTGCGATAGACACATCCGGCGTCATCGGTTTCAAATCTCCGACAAAGATGGCCGATATTTTCTCGAAAAAGAATATGCAGACCGACCACTATGGCTTTTTCGAATCATTTCCGGCGGGAATCAACAATGGCGTAGCAACACTTAAGGGCTATGTAGCACAGATACGTTTCGTATTCTCCAAAGAAGGAGTGAAAAACCTGAGTGGGTTTGCCGGTATCGGCAATATGTTCCCGGCTCAATGGAACTGGTACGCATTCTGGTCTATGACTGCATTCCTGTCCATCGTACTTGCATTTATGAATATACTCCCTATTCCGGCGCTGGACGGAGGACACATTATGTTCCTTTTATACGAAGCCATAACCAAGCGGCAACCGAATGAGAAATTTATGGAATATGCACAGGTAGGCGGTATGCTGTTTTTACTCCTCCTGCTGCTAGTGGCCAATGGAAATGACATAATGAGAATCTTCTTTAAATAGGAGGAAATACCGAATCAGGTAATATAACAATAAGCAAATGGATTTAAGGATACCATATTTATTAGTAAAAAAAAAAGATATTAAGATATGACCGTAAGTGAATTAATAAACAAAAATGACAAAACCGCTTTTTCTTTCGAAATACTTCCTCCGTTAAAAGGAAATAATATCGAAAAAGTGTATAATATCATTGATAAACTGATTGAATTCGATCCTCAATATATTAATATAACGACACATCATAGCGAATATCTCGATCAGGAAATGCCTGACGGGTCGGTAAAGAGGGTTAACATCCGTAAACGTCCCGGCTCGGTAGCGATTGCCGCATCTATCCAGCACAAATATAATGTGGCGGCTGTCCCGCACATGATATGCAAAGGATTCTCTCAGGAGGAAACCGAATATGCATTGATAGACCTGAACTTTCTGCATGTACATAATCTTCTGTTATTAAGAGGCGATACCAAACGCCTTGCTCCGGAGCAGATATATCCGAACAGGAACGAATACGCTACCGATCTGCAAGTTCAGGTGAATAAGTTCAACGAAGGCATTGCAGCCGACGGTACCACTTTTGAAAAAAATGCCACCCCGTTCGCTTATGGTATGGC
>JAITVV010000007.1 GCA_031285625.1 Prevotella sp. | reverse complement strand
TATATTGTTTCAAGTTAATAAGTAAGTAATCTCCATTACCAAAATTAACTAAAACTTATAGCTTATATTTTTGCTATCTATCCATCGCTTCCGATTTTAAACATAGGAACTTTTTTAGTATAAAGATTGATTATTTATCTTAATCAAGATTGTATTAAGAGTACAAAAATAACATTAATTTCGTTTACCATGTGTCAGCTTTTGTTTTATTCTATTTTAAGATTTATGAGTGAAAGGAATTCCTTATTTTTGTATTCCTTAAATAATTGTCTATTACTAATTAACCATATAAAACAACATGAAAGAAACACTAGCCAAAATTGGCAAAATCTTCGCTTTTGAGGGAGCAATCAAGGAAATCCGCCCATTGGGAGAAGGTCTAATCAACGACACATTCTTTGTAGAAACAGACGCTGGCAGTCCTAATTATATCCTGCAAAGGAAGAATAAGAACATTTTTAAGGATATTCCTGCTATGATGGATAATATCTATAGAGTAACTAACCATCTGAAAGGGAAAATCATAGAACAGGGAGGCGATCCGCTTCGTGAGGCACTTACTGTAACGCCTACCCTGGACGGTAAACTATGCTACAAAGATGAAGAAAATGAATATTGGGCAGCCTGTCTTTTCATAGAAGATACTATCACTTATGAATATGCAGATTCACCTGAACTTGCGGCACAGGGAGGCAAAGGTATTGGTAAATTTCAGGCAATGTTATCGGATATGACAGAACCTCTGGCTGATATTCTTCCTGGCTTTCACAATATGCGCTTCCGTTTTCAGCAGTGGGATGATGTCTTGAAGAAAGATCCTGTGGGAAGAAAAGCCCAAGTGCAAGAAGAAATTAGCTGGATAGAAAGCCGTCGTAAAGAAATGCTTGATTTTTGGTCTAAAGTGGAAACGGGGGAGATTCCTACGCGTGTAACTCATAATGATACGAAAATAAGCAATATACTGTTTGATAAGCAGGGTAATGTTCTTTGTGTTATAGATCTGGATACAGTGTTGAGCAGTACATGCCTTAATGATTATGGCGATGCTATCCGTTCGTATACGAATGCAGGAAAAGAAGATGATGTAAATCTGGATAATGTGTATATCAAGATGGATATATTTGCGGGCTATACATCAGGATATCTTTCGGAGACAAAAAGCTTTTTGACTCGGACTGAAATTGATAATCTGGCATTTTCTGCAAAATACATCACATTTGAGCAAGTACTTCGATTCCTGATGGATTACATTGATGGTGACAATTATTATAAAGTGAAAAATGAAACTCACAATCTGGTGCGTACACGTGCTCAGTATAAGTTGCTTCAATCTATGGAAGAAAACTATAATGAAATGTGCGCCATTGTAGATAAAGCAATAAAATAATAATAAATGCACTTATTTAGATGAATAGCATGGCTTTTCGGCTATGCTATTTTTCTGATACAAGGTATACACATTTAATCTAATAATTTTATCTTTGTGCTCTGAAATTGAACATACACATGTCATGAATAAAATACTTCTCTCTCTCCTTATCTTATTATCGTTTACTTTTCATGCTAACTCTCAGAATTATGAGAAAAACTGCTATTATGGAATTACATTTGAGGTTAGCAAAAATCCCAACTGGGGCTATGGTGAGCTCGTGATAACAGGAGTAGAGCCTAATTCGCCTGCGGAGAAATCAGGAATAAAAATTGATGATATAATAATGGAGATCAACGGGCAGGCTACCTATTTGAGGGATAACCAGACTATTGCCAGTTGGCTGTTTGATGATAAGTATGACCCGGAAGTAAAGTTTACCATCCGCAATATGAATACTTATTTTAAGGAATATCCTTTGGTGCGTAAATGTATAGCTGTTAATTCTATCAGTGAAAAGCAATTATCCGAGATATATTCATTTTATAGTTTAGAAAATACAAACCAGCAGATATTTACATTGCCTTTGTTTGTAGATACAAATGAGGAAGTTGATTTTACAGATTATCACACATATGATTTTTATGAAGCTGGTAAGAATGTTCCGTCTATTGATAAGCATATTACAGCATTACTAGAAAAAGATCTTAAATCGAAAGGTTTGGTACGTGATACATCCGATCCCGATATTGTTGTACAGGCTTATTATAGCTACTCTCCAAACCCTAAATATACAGGATTAAATAATCCTAACTATACTCCAGTTTCGGTCAGATATGATTGTGAAAAACAACAACTTGTGTCGTTGCCAATCTTTAATGTAAAGGATCCGAAAGTGGAATCGGCAGCTCAATATATTGTAGAGTATGGGTTTAGTTTCTATGACCGTAAGTACATAGATGAAACCAAACTGACCCAGATATGGGACTGTAATATCAAGGATTACCTTTCTGCCAAGTATTCTTTGGAAGACTATGTGAAATTTCATACTCCCTTAATGCTAAAACAGTTTCCTTATTCTAATAAAAAGAGAGAAGCTCAATATATTGTAGAGATAAACAAATATAATTATACCGGACTCTATTATGATGCTGATGATCTTGGCCATATCAAAGATATTGATCTTAACTCTCCTGCTTATATTGCGGGGTTGAGAGCAGGTTATATTATAGAAAAGATCAATAATAAGAAATTTGAGCGTAATAAGGATAATCTATCTGCCGGCTACAAAATATTTATAGATGACACAATGCTATTCAGGGATCAGACTACACGTTTTACTAATGCAGAGGGTTTCCCTGATTGTATGTTTTGGAGTGCAGGGTATTATTCTGATGTAGCCAAGGAATTTAATAAACCAAATTATCTGACTCAGTTTTCATACCTCTATAACTTTGAAAAATATATAAATAATAAAAATGACAATAGGATTACAATCGAGGCTTGGGATGGTTTACAAAAGCGAGTATTTCAGGTCACACCACAAATAAGGCAATCAGTTACTATAAGAACATTATAGTTAACTTCACTTTGATTATCAGCTAATAATTTTGTACCTTTGTGCCCTCATTGGATAATGGGATATTATCCTGTATCTATCATATAATCTGTAACTAAAAAACAATAATGATAACAGTTTCTAATTTAGGGATTCAATTTGGCAAACGTGTTTTGTTTCAGGATGTGAATCTTAAGTTTACAAGTGGTAATTGCTATGGCATAATCGGTGCAAATGGCGCCGGAAAATCAACTTTTCTTAAAATTCTAAGTGGCGAAAAAGATGCCACCAGCGGTACATTCTCTTTAGCTCCCGGTGAACGTCTGTCTGTACTTGCTCAGGATCACTTTGCTTTCGACAGTCAAAGTGTAATGGATACAGTATTGCAAGGACATAATGTGCTTTGGGATATAATGAAAGAAAAGGACGCGTTATATGCTAAAGAGGATTTTTCGGATGCAGATGGTATAAGAGCTTCGGAACTGGAAGAAAAATTTGCAGAACTAGAGGGTTGGAATGCAGAGAATGATGCGGCAATGCTTCTGAGTGGATTGGGAGTTACTGAGGATCTTCATTATCAGATGATGGGAGACATGAGTGGGAAACAAAAAGTTCGTATTCTGCTGGCACGTGCCTTGTTTGGTAATCCTGATAACCTGCTGCTGGATGAACCTACTAATGATTTGGATATAGAGACAGTGATGTGGCTGGAAAATTACCTTGCTAATTCTGAGAATACAGTATTGGTAGTATCGCATGACCGTCACTTTTTGGATTCGGTATGTACGCATACTGTAGACATTGACTTTGGAAAAGTAACTATGTTTGCCGGAAATTATAGTTTCTGGTATGAATCCAGTCAGTTAGCTTTGCGCCAGCAACAACAGCAAAATAAGAAAGCTGAGGAGAAGAAAAAAGAACTGGAAGAGTTTATACGCCGGTTTAGTGCCAATGTTGCTAAATCAAAGCAAACAACCAGTCGTAAGAAAATGATTGAGAAACTTAATATCGAAGAAATAAAGCCATCATCGCGTAAATATCCGGGAATTATATTTTCTCCAGACCGTGAGCCTGGAAATAAGATATTAGAAGTTAACGGCTTAAGCAAATCTATTGAGGGAAAAGTATTATTTGATAATGTAAACTTCAATATAGAAAAGGATGACAAGGTGGTTTTCTTATCAAAAGATCCCCGTGCCATGACTGCTTTTTTTGAAATCATAAATGAATATACAAAACCGGATGCTGGGACATTCAGTTGGGGACAAACCATTACCAGTGCATACCTACCATTAGATAACAGTGACTATTTTAAAGAAGATTTGAATCTTATCGATTGGTTATCTCAATTTTCGGATGACACTAGTGAGATCTATATAAAAGGATTTTTAGGCAGAATGCTATTCTCTGGTGAGGAAGTGCTTAAAAACACTAAAGTGCTTTCCGGAGGAGAGAAAATGCGCTGTATGATCGCACGCATGATGTTGAAAAGTGCAAACTGCCTTATTCTCGATTCACCGACTAATCACCTTGATTTGGAATCGATACAGGCATTCAATAACACATTAATTCAATTTAAAGGAAATGTGTTAATGTCTTCTCATGACCATGAGTTTATACAAACCGTTTGTAACCGTGTGATTGAACTTACACCAAAAGGAACGATTGACAAAATTATGGATTATGACGATTATATTACATCAGATGATATAAAAGCTTTGCGCGAAAAGATGTATAACTAATATCTATATAAATAGAATATGAAAGAAGGTGATCATTATGATCACCTTCTTTATTTTGTATATAGTGCAACACCATTTTTATTGTGTTGGTATACGCATATATGAATAACTGAATCCATCTGTAAGGATTGCTCCCGAAGACATTTTTAGTCCGCTAGGGCCATGTTCGCCAAGGGATATATGGGCCATATTCTCCGGTTTTATTTCGGCAGTAGCATCAGGTAGTCCGGCAGAATTTAATGGAGGGAAAGAAGGTATTTTCTTCACAGAATACTCGTATCCTTCCTTAATATACATCTGACGATAAAATACCATCATTGGTTCACCAAAGGTTTCTCCATCCCAAACAATAACATTGATCTTCATAGATGCAGCTTTAGCCTTGATAGCTTCCATCAGAGGGTCTTTCTTCTCAACGATAATGAAATTTACATAGCCATCATCAGATTTTACGATCTGGCGGTCTGCCATTGTATGTGGTGTGCGGGTAACAGTATCTCCCACACAAATAGACCAGTATCGAACATCTGCATCTCTGTTTTGTGTGATATTTTCAGGATATACAGGCGGTATGAAACGGAATAGCAAAGCTTCTCCTGTTTTCAGGCGGTTAGCTGCAGTAACATATCCAGTAGGTCCATTCGAGTACATGAGGTCAGGAGCTAATGTAAATACCAAAGCATCTACAGCTTTTAATGGAGGGATACTCTTTACAATCATCTTGCATGCATCATAATAGTTTGATTCAGCCCTTACAGCTTTACCAATTTCCTTTCCTGTCTTTGTGTCAAAGAATACAATTTCGGGCAGATCAACTCCGCCAAAATCTGCTCCATGATCATCTGAGTTGAAATATATTCGAAGAAGGATGCTCAGTTTCTGAATATCTTGGGGAAACTCCATAACATTTGGTAACGAACTTGTTATTGAAGTAGCGGTTCCTGCCGGAACTACATTTACTTCAAACTGATTACTTCCTGTAACACCTGTAACAGCGAAAGGATTTTTGCTTCCTTCATTTGGTGTTATATTGAAGTCTTCTACAGATGCAATCCGTTTTGTTGAGATATCATTATAAACTGTTATATTAAAAAAGCGGGTGTCGTTAGTGGGATAAGTGCCTTTAAAACGCAAACCAACATTCGGATATTCGGTAACATCCATTGTATATTCCCAGTAATTTTCTGATCTGTCGGGCCATGCGATTTCCTCCAGATCATTTCCACGCATAGTTTCGCTCCATCCATACTTATCATTTCCTTGTTTTTTAGAGTCATCACTATCACATGATGCTATCAACACAGAAAACATTAATGCAATAAAAATCTTTAGTGTAGTTTGTTTTTTCATATTGAATTTATATCGATTTGAAATGCTAAAATAAGCAAATTATTCTTTTGTTAAAATTTTCAGAATATTTATTAACTTCTTTGAATTAAATCTTTAAAAAAATACATTTCATGTGTAATTTTAACATAATAGCTGTATTATATATCAAATATTTCTCTATATTTGTATTAGCAAACTATGTGTAATTAAAACACAATAAAAATCTGTATACACACTGAAGAAATATATCTAACTGTAGAAGCAGTTAAGATCAAATATCAGAAAGGAGTTATTTAAGGGTGTTCTGGGCATTTGTAACCTTCAGTAACCGAGTAAGTCTCCTTACTTATTACCGACCTTACAGATTTAAACTTCTACTTGCGAAAGTGGATTTTGGATGATGCGGTTATTGGGTATAACTCCTTTCAGATATTGAAAGATTCTTGTAAGCCTATTTTCTAAAATTTGGTTATTATGTCCTTTTTTTACAATCTCAAAGAAAAACATCTTGTTATCTTTACATATCTTTATCGATATGGAAAAATTTAGTATAATACATCCGTCAAGCATACTTAGTCCTTATATTAAGAACTATTGGATACTGGAGATGGAAGATATTGCCCATATATCAGAACGTATCATACCAACCGGATATATTAATCTGGTTTTTCACAGAGGTAATAGAATGTATTCTTCATCAGATCGCGATTTGCAACCTCGGTCTTTCATATGTGGACAGAGCATGGGTTTTTCTGATCTATCTACAACAGATACCGTGAATATGATTGTAGTCGTGTTTCAGGCTCATGGCGCAAGTGCATTTTTCGATATTCCATTAAATGAATTTTACGAGCAAACCATTTCTGTAAATGATATAGAAGACAAAGCCCTTAAAGATTTAGGTAAACGTATCGTTGAAACTGCTGACAATCAGGTGTGCATTAATCTGATTGAACAGTTTTTATTGAAACGGTTAGATTCTATAAAAGACTACAACTATAAAAGAATATCAGCAGCAATTGAATCCATAAATACACAGAATCAGATCAAAATGGAAGACATAGCTGAAAAGGTTTGCCTTAGTTATAAACAATTTAATCGTGTATTTGCACAACATGTGGGAACAGGGCCAAAAGAGTTCTCCCGTATTGTACGTTTTCATCGTGCATTATATACTTTACAGAACAATACAAATATTAATCTCACCGAACTTACCTACAGGTGTGGCTTTTATGATCAATCACATCTTATCCGGGAATTTAAAAGTTTTTCTGGTTATACGCCGACTGAATATCTGACTATTTGTGTGCCTTATTCCGATTATTTCTCGTGATACATTATTTTCGTCGATGCATGTGAATATGAAGAATATTAATTCCATTCGAAGGAACGCATTTAACATTAACTTCTTACAATCAAACGACTATTGATAATAGTCTGCTGAGTAAAAATCTTACAATGGATGTAATAATGGACCGTTTAAGTCCAATTACAAACAATAATAAGGCGGCAAAAATGGGTTTTTATACAACAGCTAATAAATGGACATTGGCTCCTTTTCAATGGAGTCTATATCGTTATGAAACATTTTTTGGTATGGGAAGGTGATAATAGCATCGGAGAAAAATCTAATCCTTCTATAAGAGATGAGTTAGGAGTTACAGCCATTGACAAGATTGAAATTATTAAGGTAGATAATGGTATATTATGGATTGTATTTAAGGAAAAAGCTGATAGTGCTGAAAGCCGGTTAGTACAAAAATTTTAGATTGCAAGTAATCAATAAAAAAATAAAAAGGGGATTAATCCCCTTTTCTTATATCCGGCATATTAGAAATGATGTCCTTTTTTTACAAGTTTTCGCTACTTGTAGATACTACTTTTGTTAAGTCAATTAGTTTAATAAACAATTTTAAACAAACAGATTTTATGAAAAAACTTGTATCATTTTTTGAGATTCCTGCTACAGACTTCGAAAGGGCAATTAAATTTTATGAAACATTACTGAAAACTAAATTGTCTGTAATGGATTGTGGTCATGAAAAAATGGCATTTTTCTCTGACGAGAGTAGCGATGCCAGTGGAGCAATATCATGGGCTGAAGGCTTTAATCCATCAAAGGATGGAGTATTGATAAGTCTTAGTTGTGAGGATATAGATTCAGCTTTGAACTATATAGAAAAGAACGAAGGGAAAACCCTTATCCCGAAAACACAAATAGAGGCTGACAATGCAGGGTTCTTTGCTGTATTCCTCGATTGTGAAGGAAACCGTGTCGGTTTATGGGCACAGAAATAAGGAGATAAAAGAAAAATCCGGATATTTCCGGACTTTTCTGTATGTTTAGGATGTTTCTCTGTTATTTCTCGCCTTCCAGCATGGAATCGCGGTATCCAAGGAAATACAGGATTCCGTCCAGACCAACAGTAGACAAAGATTGCTTTGCATTTGCTTTAACCTTAGGCTTTGCATGGAAGGCAATACCTAGTCCGGCAATACCAAGCATAGGCAGGTCATTAGCACCATCACCTACGGCTACAGTTTGTCGTATGTCTACTTTTTCTACTTGAGCCAATAAGCGGAGTAGTTCGGCTTTACGCTTGCCATCTACAATATCACCAACATAGTTTCCGGTAAGCTTACCATCTTCTATTTCAAGTTCGTTTGCATATACATAATCGAAACCGTACTTGTCTCTCAGATAATTTCCAAAATAGGTAAATCCTCCTGATAATATTGCTAGTTTGCATCCACTTTTCTTCAATATACGAATAAGACGGGTCATGCCTTCCGTAACAGGTAGATTTTCGGCAATATCCTGCATTACTGATTCGTCGAGTCCCTTTAAAAGGCTTACGCGTTTTTTGAAACTTTCACTAAAATCAATTTCGCCACGCATAGCTGATTCGGTAATTGCTTTTACCTCTTCTCCAACTCCGGCGCGTTCTGCCAATTCATCAATAACTTCTGTCTGTATCAACGTAGAATCCATATCAAAGCAAACCAGACGACGCATACGGCGATACATATTCTCTACTTGAAAAGCAATATCGATACCCAGGTCATCCGCTAGTTTCATGAAATCGTGTTTCAGGTCTTCTACACTTTCTACTGTTCCTCTTATAGATAGTTCGATGCAAGACCGGCTGGGACGATCTGAAGCATTTAACGGAACACGGCCTGTAAGACGGATTATTTTTTCAATATTCAGTTTATATTTCTGGCTAACTTCTGCAACAGCAGATATATGAGTAGGGTTAAGAGTACGTCCAAGAACTGTAACAATATAACGGTTTTTCGTACCCTGAAGATTCACCCAACGCATATATTCATCCTTACTGATGGGAGAGAAGCGTATAATAACACCTAATTCGGTCGCTTTGAAAAGCAGATCTTTAATAACCTCTCCGGCATTGGTTGCCTCAAACATTATGGCTAAAGAAAGTGAATGGTGAATATTTGCTTGCCCTATATCAAGGATGTTTGCGTTATGTTTAGCTAATACCGCAGTTAATGCAGCTGTTACTCCGGGTTTATCCTCTCCTGACAAACTAGCCAGAATAATTTCAGATTCTTCCATATATGTATAAGTTTAAACTATGTATAAAGAAATGTACCTGGTAGGTTTTCATATTTCTCCAAGTAATTTTTTTTCAGCGGATATTACTTTCTCGAATTCAAACTGATCTACAATCTGCTGTCTAAGTATATCAATATGATCATTACACAAATTACCGATACTTCCCTCATGTGTATGATGTACTGTTTTATCATGTACAAAGTTCCCATTTTCGATTTCCAGTCCTACCTGTTTGTAAGCATCGCGGAAAGGAACTCCTTCAAGCACTAATCTGTTTACTTCTTCAACACTAAAAATTAATAGATATTTAGGATCATCAAGTATATGTTCGTTAATCTTTACTTCTCCCATCATTCGGGCAACCATTTGCAAACAATCATTCATTTCTTCAAATGAAGGAATAAACAATTCTTTAATGAGCTGCAAATCGCGAAAATATCCGGAAGGAAGATTATTTATAATAAAAGTGATATCGGTCGGTAATGCCTGTAATTTGTTACATTTTGCACGTGTAAGTTCAAAGACATCAGGATTCTTCTTATGGGGCATGATGCTTGAGCCAGTAGTATATTCGTCCGGTAACTTGATAAAACCAAAGTTCTGACTATTAAACATACATGCATCATATGACAGTTTAGATAATGTACCGGCAATACCGGCAATAGCAAATGCAACAGTGCGTTCCATTTTACCACGTCCCATCTGTGCATACACTACATTATAATCCATAGAGTCAAAACCTAACAGATCCGTAGTCATCTGACGATTGAGAGGAAATGATGAACCATAGCCTGCTGCTGAACCTAGCGGATTACGGTTACAAACTTTATAAGCTGCCAGTAATAACTGCAAGTCGTCAACAAGACTTTCTGCATAAGCTCCGAACCAAAGTCCGAACGAAGAAGGCATAGCTATTTGCAGATGAGTATAGCCAGGCATTAATACATCTTTATATTTATTACTTTGTTCTAAGAGTACATCTATCAGTTTGGATACGGATTCCACAAGCATGTGTATACGATCCCGGGTAAATAGCTTTAGATCTACCAGTACCTGATCATTCCGGGAACGTCCGCTATGGATTTTTTTTCCAGTGTCACCAAGTTTCCGAGTTAACATCAATTCTACCTGAGAATGAACATCTTCTATTCCATCTTCAATGGTAAAATCTCCCGAAACTGTTTGTTTATAGATAGTTTTGAGTTCTGCCAGCAATATTGACAACTCATCTTTTCCAAGCAATCCTACAGATTCCAACATCGTAATGTGAGCCATAGACCCTAATACATCATAAGGAGCCAGATAAATATCCATCTCCTGATCGCGTCCTACAGTATACGACTCAACATCTTTATTTACCTGGACGCTTTTTTCCCAAAGTTTCATTGGTTATTCTTCTATTCTTCCTTTATTCAAAATTTCGTCATAAGGTAGTGAAGACAGACCTTCTGCAACCTTATCAATTCCAGCCTGCAATGGTTTGGATACCATTGGTTTTAAGAACGGATTCAAATCGGCTTTGATAGTAAGCTTCATCTTAGTTTCATTGTCATCACAAGCCTTTAATTGTATCCACATTGTGACATCAAAAGGCAGCTGCTCTGATTGAAATTTAATGGTTTTATTGGGCTCACGCTCAATGACAACAAATTTGATTTTTCCTACAGGATCTACTGTTATAGTACAAGAATCCTGATCAAAAGATAAGTCCTTGATCATATCCTGAGGAATTTTTCCTTTTGCCAACTCCAGATTACTCAGATCTGAAAGTACTGTATATATATCCGCATCCGCATGCGGAATTGTTTTTATCTCACTAACAAATTCAGCCATTGAGTGTATTATAAGTAAACGTTAAGTTATTTCCAGTCAGCAGGAGCTTTTCTCCATTCCTGCAAAGTTTCCAGATCCGATTCAGCAATATATTCTGTCCGCAGAGCCTCCGCAAGAATAGCATCGTAATTGGTTAATGTTATCAATTTTACATCTGCTTGTTTAAAATTCTCTGTAGCAACAGGGAAATCATAAGTAAAATTAGCAACCATACCGATAACCTCCGATCCGTCACGACGTACTGCCTCTACAGCTTTTAGACTACTTTTGCCTGTCGATACAAGATCTTCAACTACAACTACTTTACTTCCTGGTTTAAGTTCACCTTCTATCAGATTTTCCAAACCATGATCTTTTGGAGTAGAACGGATATAAACGAAAGGTAATCCTAATGCATCAGCAACTAATGCTCCGGGAGCAATAGCTCCGGTTGCAACACCGGCAATAGCATCTACTTCCTGAAAATTTTCCAGAATAAGACGGGATAATTCTGTCTTTATAAATGTACGTATACGAGGATACGATATTAATTTACGATTATCACAATAAATAGGGGATTTCCATCCTGAAGCCCATGTAAAGGGATTAGATGGCTGTAATTTGATAGCCCTTATACTAAGAAGTTTTTCGGCTGTCAGTTTTTCTAAAGTGTCCATTTTTCTTTGGTCTAAATAACAACAATCAATATTATTCGGCTACAAATATACAATTATTAGAAATAACTAAAGAAAATATAGCATAAAGAAAATGTAACATATATAAAATATGAAATAAAAGCCAGAGAATCACTGTTGTTACCTTTACTGTTTTAAACTAAAAGTAAAGGAAACCCTTGTAGATACTAAATAGTATTATTGAAAATTATTCTGTTATTTTTACTAACTTTGCAGCCTGTTTTATCACAGTATTTTGATTACTTACTAAAAATGAAAATAGCAGCATTGGTATCGGGAGGAGTCGATAGTTCTGTAGTTGTTCATCAACTAAAAGAACAAGGTTATGACCCTACGATATTTTACATACGGATAGGTATGGAGGACGAACAGGGATACATTGATTGCCCTGCCGAGGAGGATATCGAGATTACAACATACATTGCTAAAAAGTATGGTTGTAGGATGGAGGTCGTATCTCTACATGAAGAGTATTGGGAGAATGTAGTTAGTTATACAATTGATGCTGTTAAAAGGGGGCTTACTCCTAATCCCGATATGATGTGTAATAAACTCATTAAGTTTGGATGCTTTGAACAAAAATGGGGACATGAATTTGATAAAATAGCTACAGGGCATTATGCCACAACAACAGAGTTGAATGGTAAGACCTGGTTATCTACAGCAAAGGATCATGTAAAAGATCAAACTTATTTTTTAGGACAGATCGATTATCTGCAGGCATCGAAGCTGATGTTTCCTATAGGTAATTTGCTAAAAAGTGAAGTGCGTGCTATTGCTGCACAACAGGGTCTGCCTTCTGCTCAGCGTAAAGATAGTCAGGGGATATGCTTTCTTGGAAAAATCAATTATAATGATTTTATACGTCGCTATCTGGGTGAGCGAAAGGGTAAAATTGTGGAGCTCGAAACCGGAAATGTAATAGGAAGGCATGACGGCTACTGGTTTCACACTATTGGGCAACGTAAGGGGTTAGGATTGAGTGGTGGTCCGTGGTTTGTTATAAAAAAAGATACAAAGCGCAATATAGTATATGTATCTAATGGATATGACCCTGAAACCCAATACGGAAAAGTGGTGAATCTAGCCGGTTTTTCATTTATCACAGAAGATATATGGGGTGACTTTGATGGCTCCAAAGATATAACATTTAAAATAAGGCATACACCTGAATTCACACGAGGGAGAATTGAAAAAATAGGTGATTTGTACCGTATCTATTCTGACGAGAAGGTACAAGGTATAGCTGCCGGACAGTTTGGTGTTGTTTACGATAAAGATTCGAAACTGTGTATTGGAAGTGGAATGATTGCCAATGATGAAGAATAGCAAAACACATTTATAATTTATAAATCTTAATAAATCATGTTCCTCTTTGATGATTTGGCACAAATTCAGTTTGTTGATATAATTGAATTTTTAGGAACAATAGCATTTGCTATCAGTGGTATCCGTTTAGCCTCGGCAAAGCGTTTTGACTGGTTTGGAGCTATAGTTATTGGATTTGTAACAGCTGTAGGAGGGGGGACACTTCGTGACTTGTTACTTGATGTTCCTATATTCTGGACACAGGCTAGCCGTTATATTTGGTGTACACTATTTGCTTTTATTATAGTCCTTTGTTTTAGAAAATATCTGGTACATCTCAATAATACAATATTCTGGTTCGACTGTATTGGTCTGGGACTGTTTGTTGTTGTTGGATATGAGAAAGCCTTAGCACTTGAGTATCCTGTTTGGGTATGTGTATCCATGGCTACAATAACAGGGATAGTAGGAGGGATGATTCGCGATATTCTGATAAACGAAGTTCCTATTATTTTTACTCAGGAGCTATATGCCGTTGCCTGTATATTAGGAGGCGTATTATTTAGTGTATTGAATCTATTAAATGTGGATTTGGTTGTTACTGAAATTGCTACAGCTATATTTGTTGTCGTAATAAGATTTTTAGCAACTAAATATCATCTAAAACTGCCAATTCTAAAAAGTGAGGGAGATGACTGGCAGGAAAAGGTCTGATTATTTATTTCTTGACTCAATAGGTGAAATCCACTTTTTTTGTGACATTCTTACTTTTATATCTTCGTAGGAATATGGGTAGAAATTATTAGTATCAACACCGACATCAAAAGATAAAGAAGCTTCATCGTCAGGAAGGTCTCCATGAGAATGACCGTATAGGTGCCATGTCCCATAGTGACTCGCATTCCATACCCTCATTGCATAATGGAGCAATACGATAAACCGTTCGCCTTTATGGGCATCAGTATCTTTCACTGTCAGTTCGTGATAATCTTTTATCCATTCAAAACGACTGGCACAATCAAGTGCTGCGCTCTCATGATTCCCCTGTATCAAGTGTATTCTCCCATTTAACCGATCCAGAATACTTCTTAATTTTCCGGATGACATCAGAGCGAAGTCTCCCAGATGATAGACCATATCCTCTGTTCCGATTTTCTCATTCCATCGTTTGATAAGCTCCTCATTCATTTCATCAGTGTTTAGGAAAGGCCTTTGGCTAAACTCTATAATATTTTTATGTCCGAAATGATGATCGGATGTAAACCAAATTTTATTGGGATCCATTGCTGTACTATAGTTATGTAAGTTATGTCAGATTAGTTGATATTATTCACCGAACTCTTGTTCCATGTCCATTAATTCTTTTTTAATCTGTTCCAATTTTTGAATTACCTGTATTTTACGGGTTTCCTCGTCTTTTTTTTGTCTAAGCGTTTGGCGTGCTCCTTCAAGAGTTAGGCCTCTTTCTTTAACAAGATGATATACTACCGCAATATTGTCTATATCTGCTTTTGTGTATTGGCGTGTACCTCCATCCGTCTTTCTTGGATTGATTGTATCGAATTCTGTTTCCCAGAAGCGAAGAAGAGACTCATTTACATTAAAATGAGAAGCAACCTCTTTCATCGAGTAATATAATTTACTATTATTTTCAAAATCGATTTTCATAATATCAATCCATTACTTGTCCGTGATTGGCAGCTATCTGTAGCATCTTGTCATACTCTTCAGGAGTAAGGTCCATAAAGTAATATTTAGCCGGATTATCGACTTTCCCTTTCACGTGTACTTCATAATGAAGGTGTGGTCCTGTTGATTTTCCTGTATTTCCGACTTCTCCTATTTGTTCTCCACGTATTACTTTTTGTCCAGCCCTTACGTTATACTCATTCAGGTGGGCGTACAAGGTTTCGTAACCATAGCCATGGTCTATGACAATACATTTTCCATACCCCTGTTTCCAGTCGGCAAGTGTTACAGTGCCATTCCCTGTGGCATATACAGGAGTGCCTATGTTAGCAGAGAAGTCCATTCCTGCATGAAAACGTGGTGTTCCATATATAGGATCAATCCTGGTTCCGTATCCGGATGCTACTTGCTTTAAAAATCTGTCGGGGACAGGTTGTATGCTTGGTATATGTTTCAGACGGTCTTTTTGAGATTTTGCCAGATTGAGTACATCATCAAAGGAGTTGGACTGTATGTATATCTGTTTTGCTATGTAGTCCATCTTCTTTGTCGTTTGTATAATAAGGTCAGGATTGGATAATTCCATCAGATAATCATATCTGCCGATTCCTCCCACTCCTGAATTACGGATCGAAGATGGTATAGGGTCTGCATGAAATATTGCCCTGTATAAGTTGTCGTCGCGTTGTTGTATGTCGCCAATTACAGTGATAGCTTCGTCCATTCGCTTCGATAACACTTCATACTGTGCACGGAGCAATTCATCTTCTTTCTTCTGGGCTCGTCCCCATGGTGTGCCAAAGAAATAAACAACAGCTATCAATCCCACAATACCTACGACAATCCCGGAAGCCAAATGACGGAAAACAGTAAATATTCTATCCTTTTTGCTAGGATAAATTCTGTCGTATGTTAGTGTTTGTGGGTTGTAACGATAATATATTTTTCGCTTCATTTTTATGTTCCCGTCGTTTTTTTATTAGCGAGTTCGACAAAAGTAAAGTTTTTGAGCTATTTTTGCAAATTGATAACATTAAAGAAATAGAAAATCAAGGTTACGGTTTGAAAATGTGAAAATTAGAGAACTGTGAATTGACAGGTAACTTATAACTCAAATTTATAATTAGAAATGACTTCTAAAGAAATTCGTGAATCGTTCAAATCTTTCTTTGCTTCTAAAGAACACAGAATAGTACCATCTGCACCAATGGTGATCAAGGGAGACCCTACACTGATGTTTACTAATGCGGGTATGAACCAGTTTAAAGATATTATACTGGGTAATGCGCCGATTAAGTATCCACGTGTTGCCGATTCACAAAAATGCCTTCGCGTAAGTGGAAAGCATAACGATCTGGAAGAAGTCGGACACGATACTTATCACCATACGATGTTCGAAATGCTTGGGAACTGGTCGTTTGGAGACTATTTCAAGAAAGAAGCTATTGCGTGGGCATGGGAATATCTGACAGAAGTTCTCAAATTAGATAAGGAGCGCTTATATGTGACCGTATTCGAAGGCAGTCTTGAAGAAGGCCTGGATCGGGATGATGAAGCTGCCGGATATTGGGAGAAATATCTCCCGAAGGAGAGAATATTGAACGGCAATAAAAAAGATAATTTCTGGGAGATGGGCGAAACAGGCCCTTGCGGTCCTTGCTCGGAAATCCATATTGATATACGTTCCAATGAAAGAAGGGCCGAGATTGATGGTGCCCAGCTGGTAAATAAAGATCCGGATGTAATCGAAATCTGGAATCTTGTATTTATGCAATATAACCGCAAAGCGGATAAATCTCTTGATCCGCTTCCTGCAAAGGTAATTGATACAGGGATGGGTTTTGAACGTCTGTGTATGGCTGTTCAGGGTAAAACCTCTAATTATGACACCGATGTTTTTCAGACTATTATAAAAGCTCTTGGAGAATTTACAAATACGACATACGGACAGGATGAGAAAAAGGATATAGCTATGCGGGTTATTGCCGATCATGTGCGTACTATTGCTTTTTCAATCACTGATGGTCAGTTGCCTTCAAATGCAAAAGCCGGATATGTGATTCGTCGTATTCTTCGTCGTGCCGTACGTTACGGATATACATTCCTTGATCAACATAAGGCATTTATGTACAAGTTGCTTCCTGCATTGATAGATACAATGGGAGATGCTTATCCGGAACTTGTTCAACAACAGACGTTGATTGAAAAAGTAATGAAAGAGGAGGAAGAGTCTTTCCTTCGTACTCTTGAAACCGGGATAAAACTATTAGATAAGCAAATAGAGGATGCTAAAGCTAAAGGACAAACGACACTAAGCGGTTCGGTTGCCTTTACGTTATATGATACATATGGTTTCCCTTTCGACCTTACTGATCTTATTCTTCGAGAAAACGGTATGACTGTTGACGAGAAAGAGTTTGATGTTGAAATGGAAAAACAGAAAGCCCGTGCACGCAATGCTGCTACTATGGAAACCGGGGACTGGGTTACTTTGAAAGAGGGCGATATTGAATTCTTTGGTTATGATTTTACAGAATGTGAAACAGAAATATTGCGTTATCGTAAAGTAAAACAGAAGAATAATGAGTTTTACCAGATTGTACTCAGTCATACTCCATTCTATGCAGAAATGGGAGGACAGGTAGGTGATAGTGGATGGTTGATAAACGGCGATGATCAGGTTGAAATATTTGATACTAAACGTGAAAATAATCTGGCTGTACACCTATCAAACAAGTTACCAGAGGATATTACGGCAACATTTATTGCCCGTATTAATACAAAAAATCGTACGGCAACAGAATGTAACCATACAGCAACGCACTTATTACATGAGGGGTTACGTGAAATACTTGGTAGTCATGTGGAGCAAAAAGGCTCATACGTCTCTCCGTCTGTTCTTCGTTTCGACTTCTCGCACTTCCAGAAACTCACAGATAAGGAAATCCGCAAAGTGGAACGTTATGTGACGTCTAAAATCAGAGAGGATATTACCCGCGTGGAAATGCGTCATGTTCCTATTGCCGAAGCTAAAGAAATGGGAGCAATGGCTCTCTTTGGCGAAAAATATGGCGAAGATGTTCGTGTAATCCGCTTTGGTGAATCTGTTGAACTGTGTGGTGGTACACATATATCTTCTACTGGGCGCATCGGTTCTTTCCGTATTATCAACGAGAGTTCTATCGCTGCCGGTATCCGTCGTATAGAGGCTATTACAGCCGAAATATGTGAAGACTATTTCTATACGCAACAGGATGTTTTGACAGAGATCAAGTCCTTATTTAACAATGTACCGAATTTAACTCAGGCTCTCCATAAATTCATAGAGGAAAATGCCGATATGAAAAAGAAAATGGAAGAGTATGTAAAGGAGAAAACCGTACAGATAAAAGATGCTTTGATTAGGAAGAAACAAGTCGTAAATAGTATAGATTTCTATATCTTAAAAGGACCATTCCCAGCTGATATTGTAAAAGATATTGCATTCCAGATTAAAGGGCAGTTTTCTGTGAATTCGGTATTTATAGGCGCAACTGAGTCTGATAGCAAACCTTTACTTACTTTAATGATAAGTGACGACCTTGTAAAGGATCATGGATTAAATGCTTCTCAATTGGTGCGCGATGCAGCTAAGCATATACAAGGTGGTGGTGGCGGACAACCTCATTTTGCCACAGCAGGGGGAAAAAATGCAGAAGGCTTAACAAAAGCAGTAGACGAAATAGTAGAAAAGATAAAATAATCAGTTGATTAATGATAGGAAAAGAGCAGGTAAATTATCTGCTCTTTTTATTTGCAATATATATCTGATTCTATATTTTTTGTATCTTTGCACTTCATGAAAAAAGAACTATTCACATATAATCATTTAGCGGCGGGAATAATTGCTTAATTCTGAGCAGTTTTGTTGTTGATATTATACTACTTAAATGTGGTACCTCTATCCATTATTATAATGGGGCAAAATTGTTCAGTGTCAAATTTTTAGCAAACATTATTTCAATCATTAAATTTTATAGCAGTGAATAATTTATCATTATACGGATGGAATAATACTCTATTCGAACAAAAACAATCCTCACAATTTAATAATTTTACTCATGGCCGTGTATCTGTAGTACACAGGACTTGTTATGAGGTTATTTCAGAAGAAGGTTTATTTCAATGTGAACTTACCGGGAATATGTTATACGGGAAATCTCCGGAAGAATATCCATGTACAGGCGATTGGGTTATTTTTCAACCTATAGATCAGGATAAGGGGATTATCTTTGACATTCTGCCAAGGAGCAAAGCCTTGTATCGGAAGAAGAACGGAACAGTATTCGGACGTCAGGCTATAGCCGTTCATGTTGATAAAGCATTTATCGTTCAGAGCTTAGATGACAATTTCAATGTGCGCAGGCTGGAACGCTTTATGGTCCAGATCTTAGATGAAGGTATAATACCTGTTCTTATATTGACCAAGGCTGATTTAGGCTTTGATGAAGCATATGTTTCTGATTCACTAAAACACTTATCAGAGAAGATGGATGTCTTTGTGACCAGTATACATTCTCCTGAAAAAATAGATGCTTTACGTTTGTATATCAATCAGGGTGAAACAATCGTATTTACAGGCTCTTCCGGTGTTGGCAAAAGTACGCTTATTAATGCCTTGTGCAAGAAGGATATATTGGATACATCCTATATAAGTGAGTCAACCGGAAAAGGGCGGCATACTTCAACACGCCGTGAAATGGTTTTACTAGACCATTGCGGAGTATTGATCGATACTCCCGGAGTGAGGGAATTTGGCATTACTTCCGGTAATACAGATACCTTATCCTCGGTTTTGAATATATCAGACCTGGAAGGGGCTTGCCATTTTATAGATTGTACACATACCAATGAACCCGGTTGTGCAGTTCTCGAAGCCGTAAATAACGGAACTCTGGAAGAAAGTGTTTATAAGAGTTATCTGAAACTTCGAAACGAATCATGGCATTTTTCTGCATCTGAGCATGAAAAAAGGAAGAAAGAAAGATCTTTTGCAAAATCTGTGAGATTTTTTAAAGATGAAAAAGATCAACTTGAAAAAGGTCAATAATTAAATAACAGGTCTTTGCCACAACAAGCAAAGACCTGTTTTTTTATTTCTGTTTTAATAGCCAACCACACCATTCATCCATACCTGTTCCTTTAATGGCAGACACTTCAAAGAATTCAAGATGGTGATTTACCTTCAAAGCATTCTCCTTTAATTTTTCAGTATCAGTTGTCAAATAAGGTACCAGATCAACTTTATTGATAATACAGATATTTGCTTCCTGAAACATGTAAGGGTATTTTAATGGTTTATCGTCTCCTTCTGTCGGACTAACAATAACTACCTTCGTAGCTTCGCCCAAGTCGAACATGGCCGGGCAAACGAGGTTACCCACATTCTCAATAAAAACAATAGCATCATCTTTAGGGTTCAGATGTTTTAGCGCGTGATTTATCATATCCGCTTCGAGGTGGCAGCCTGTTCCCGTGTTTACCTGAAAAGCCGGAACGTTCAGGGAAGCTATGCGGTCAGCATCATTTGAGGTTTGTTGGTCGCCTTCAATAACATACACTGCTTTTTTATCCTTGATGCGTCGTACGGTTTCTTCGAGTAGAGTCGTTTTTCCTGATCCCGGTGAACTCATCAGGTTGAGGCAGAATATATTCTTCGCTTCAAAATATCCTCTGTTTCGTTCGGCTAAGAGATTATTCCGCTGAAGAATATCCTGCTCTACAGCTATTATTGTACTCTCATCTATACGATGATTGTGACTGTGGTCATGATTATGTTCATGACTATGATCGTGATCGTGTGTATGGTTATGATCACTACATCCGCATGTTCCACACATAATATTATATTTTAGTTTATAGGTTTATATTGTTATTTATTCATTATTTCTAAAAAAGTGACAAAGGTGACAAAAGTTACACCTTTTTCATTGTTTTTGGTTGTTACTTTTTCTCTTTTTCAATTATAAGTAATATTGTTGCATATTGTTTGTTTTTGTCATCCTGAGGAACGAAGGGTCTCTTTCTTTTTTTCTTTGATAAATGGGCCGGGATGCATTCTTTCGTCAGCATGACAAGTTCTTTTATATTAGACAATTTTTCGTAAAAAACATATTCCCAAGTTACGAAATTTATTTCACTACAATTGACTTTATCCTAAGCTCTTTTCCTCTGATGATCTTTACTGCATATGAACCGCACTTCGGGCATGGTGAAAATAGTGTTTCTACAGGAAACTCCGTTTCACAATCTCCGCATCTACCCTCTGCCTTTATATCGTGACGTACAATTCTGGCATCGTTAAGCATTGTCCCTTTTACAGAACTTTCCAGTGCAAATTCTAACGACTGCAACTCCACTCCGGCGAGGCTGCCTATTTCCAGTTCCAGCTCCTCTATAGCGGTAGCCTTATGGCTTCGGGCTTGTTGCTCTGCCAGTTCTACTATGCTCTGTGCTATGGATAATTCATGCATATTCTAGTTCTTTTATTTAATGTTTCTGGCTGCTGCAATAGTTATCTGTCCTACCGCTATTCCGCTATCGTTGCATGGTATTTTAGAGGGTATATACAGAGGTATTCCTTCTTCTGAGAATAAAATCTGCAATTGTTCTGTCAATCGCTTATTCTGAAAACATCCCCCTGAAATTATCACTTTGGTTGTATTTGTCTCTTTCAGGTATTGTTTCGATTTTTCTAAAATGAGAAATGCTAAAGTATTATGAATTTTAGCTGCAATTAATCCAATATCAGTGCTCTTTTGTAAATCATTTAATACACCTTTAAACAAGGTACCTGTTGTTACAGGATTTTTAGATATATCTATGGGGTATCGGTCTTCAAAATTGTCAATAGCTGCCTGTTCTAACAGAACTGGAGCTTCTGCCTGCCGGGTAGATATATCACAGAGTCCTAGTATGGAAGCAAAGGCATCAAATAAACGTCCTGCCCCTGAAGTATAAGGAGTATTTATTCCTTTTTCTATCATTGTTATAAGAGTATTCACCTTTATGGCTCCAATACGATCAATAAAATCTTTAGGTATTTTGAGTCCAAGGTGATAGAGATAAGAGACAGCCATACGCCATGGTTCCTCAGAGGCTTTATCTCCACCCGGCATCGGAATATATTCCAGTTGGGAGAGACGTTTATACTCCTTTCTGTCACATAAGAAGAACTCTCCTCCCCAAGCTTTATTGTCATCGCCTAATCCTGTTCCATCCCATATAATTGCAATAACAGGTTCGTCCAGTCCATATTCGAGCATACAGGCTGCGGCATGGGCGTGATGATGCTGTATCTTTAATAAAGGTAAATTATTTCTTAGTGCCGTCCTTTCCGCTTCCCTGCTTGACATGTAATCCGGATGGAGATCGCAGATTAGCTGTGTAGGCGTAAATCTAAACAAGTGTTGAAAACGTTCTAATGATTCTTTGTAAAATTCTAGTGTTTCCCAGTTTTTGAGATCACCTATATATTGACTCTGTATAATTGTATCGGCTTTGCCTAATGCAAAAGTATTTACTTTTTCTGCACCGAAAGCCAGTAGACCCTCTACATTAATATCTGCAAAAAAAGGTTCCGGTACATATCCTCGCGAACGGCGGATCAGACATGATTGTTCTCCACAAATGTGCATCACCGAATCATCTACACGGTTATGAATATCACGATTATGATGTAAGATCAGTTCTACCTTATTTTCAAATTGCCTTTCTGCTTCTTCATATGTAATGGCAATTGGCAGGTCACTAAGGTTGCCACTTGTCATAACAAGGGCAGGCGAATTAATCTGCTCAAACCAATCATAATGTATAGGCATATATGGAAGCATACATCCAAGTGTATTCATACCCGGATTTACACATGATGCCAGTTGTTTGTATTGTTTCAGTAATACGATTGGCCTGCGCCACGATGTGAGATTCCTTTCTTCCGGATTATTAATATATACATATTCTGCTGCTTTTTTTGCATCCTTAAACATGACGGCAAAAGGTTTAGTATCTCTGTGTTTGATTTTACGCAGATTTTTAACTGCTTCTTCGTTGGTCGCATCACAAATAAGGTGATAACCTCCAATCCCTTTTACTGCAATAACCTTTCCTTTATTGATCAAGTGGGTAGTAAGGAATAAGATTTCGGAATAATCTTTATATTCGATATCCTTGTATGTGGTATAATATACAGGGCCGCATTGGTTACATGCAATTGGCTGAGCATGAAATCGCCTGTCATAGATATTATTGTATTCTTTTTTGCATTCAGCACACATTTCGAATGCAGCCATTGTTGTACTTGCTCTATCGTATGGTAAGTCTTTGATAATAGAGAAACGGGGGCCACAATGTGTGCAGTTTATAAAAGGGTAGGAGAGGCGATACTCTTGTTTGTCTCTGTCTTCCATACAGTCGGGACAAACAGCTATATCTGCAGCTACTTGTGTTATTCCCTCAGACTCTGAATTGCTTTTTATGATTTCAAAATCTTCGAAATATAAATTGTTTTCTATTTCTTCTACTTCTATTTTATGTATCGTTGCTACTTGTGGGTGTTCTTTTAAAATCCTGTCGGTGAAAATTTTACATTCTTCTTGTGATAGTGCAGCATATATGATAACTCCATTGTTGTGGTTAGAAACAGTTCCCTTTATGTCCATCTCTTTTGCCAGAAGATAGATGAAGGGGCGGAATCCCACTCCTTGAACAAGGCCTTGTATGGTTATCTTTTTTGTCATACTTTATATGTCCTTTTGACTATGAAAAAGAGAAAAACCGATATTAAGAGCGAAATGACAAAACAAACTCCATATCCCGTTATTGATTGTTGATGATATGTAACAATTCCATCGAAATAATTACCTTCTGAATTGAAATCCATCGCTGCCCTTTGATATAAGAAATATCCGAATACAAAAGTCAGCAGCATAGATATTATAGCTAAAGCTGTTACGAAGACTCTTAATATAATGAATGATATTTTCATATAAGATCTACTTCGATATCTGTTATACATTTACCTTTTTCATCAAACAAAGCTATTCCACAGGGATCACAATCACCTTCATTTGGCGCGGGGTCAGAACGTTTTAGCTGCCATACGTTCATCGATTTGCATTTGGGACAGTATATTGTATATAGTGTTTCACCACGGTTTTTACCAGTTGTTAATTTCTTGTCAGGACTCTTTTTTGCCATTTGTGTTAGATATTTTTTATATCAAATATATTATTTCTATCTAATTCATACCAATAATTAATTGCCACTTTTCGTACATATGTCCAATATTCTGCGCTATGTCCCCAGCGGTTGATTGCTCCTGCTATTTCCTGCGTTATCATATCGGATATTTTATCATTCACCTTTATCCGAACTGATTTATCATTTGTTATAAAAATAGCTTCTGTCTGGGGAGTATCTGTCGGTTCAGATTTTATCAGCCCATGCCCTAGAGTGGCACTGGTACTCACTTGTAGCCCATCGTTCATACAACTTACAGGAGGGTTCACGCCTGCATATGATATTATATTCACATCCCCGGCCTCTACACCCAGAGACTCCAAGGCAAAGATTCCCATTTTTACACCTATGATAGCATATATTCCTAAATGTCCATGTAATTCATTCGTCAGTACGCCTGCTCTCCATTCGTTAATGCCGTGACGTTCAATTGTTTTGCTTACCATGTGCTGCATGTCTTTGGAGTATGAATCAGGGTCATCAGGAAAGTTCTTAAATATCATAGTTATAGATTTTATTTATGCATTATTGTTAATTGTTATGCTTTAAGGTGTTTTATTTCAATAATTTCACGCTAACTAGCCGATTTACTGATATATATTTCTCAAACTAAAGGTCAGAAAAGGGCTTCGAGATGTTTTTCGCTATTGACAAAGGTAAAAAAATATTCGACTTTGTAATATCTATTACTTTTTCATAAAAATATATTCTTTATATTTGAAAAACAGTATATATGTTAACACACTAAATCTTAAATGCTATGTGTTTGGCTGTACCAGGAAAAATTATTAGCATTGACTCTTCTGTCCCGGAACTGAAAATGGCAAAGGTTGATTTCGGAGGAATGATAAAGAATATATGCATCCAATGGGTTGAAGCATCGGAAGGAGACTATGTTTTGGCACATGCCGGAATGGCAATATCTACAGTTGATGAGGAAAGAGCCAGAGAAACATTAGCTGACTTTGACGCAATAGCCCGTTCATTGGAAAATCCTACATAATGAAGTATATTGACGAATACCGGGATAGGGAACAAGTAAAGGTTCTTGTGGCTGCAATACAAAAAGCAGTGACACGCCCATGGCATATAATGGAAATATGTGGAGGGCAAACCCATGCTATCTCACGTTATCGCATCGAAGATATGCTTCCCCCTGAAATAACATTGCTTCATGGACCGGGTTGTCCTGTATGTGTGACCCCGGTTGCAGTGATAGATCATGCCTTGGAAATTGCAAAACGTCCGGAAGTTATTTTTACCTCCTTTGGTGATATGATGCGTGTACCCGGGACAAGTGAGGACTTGTTGACAATAAAATCTCAGGGAGCCGATGTTCGTATGCTATATTCGTCATTGGATGCTGTAGAACTTGCAGAAAAGAGCCCTGATAAAGAAATAGTTTTCTTTGCTGTTGGTTTTGAAACAACCATACCTGTTCACCTGACAGCTATAAAGGAGGCTAAGCGAAAGGGGCTTAAAAATTTCTCTCTTATTACTTCTCTCTTTACAGTACCTCCGGCAATAGATATCATCCTTTCCGATCAGGGAAGTAAAGTTGATGGATTCCTTACAGCTGGTCATGTCTGTGCTGTGATGGGCAATAGTGAATACTATGATTTGGCGAAACGTTATCGCAGGCCTATGGTGGTGACTGGCTTTGAGCCTATCGATCTGCTATATGGTATATACCGGTGTATTCTACAATTGGAAAGCGGAAAGTCGGAAGTTGAAAATGCATATAAAAGAATAGTGCTAGAAGATGGAAATCCTGCTGTCCGGCATTTAATGGATGAAATGCTGGAGCCTGTTGATCAGGAATGGCGCGGCATTGGATATATTCCGGGAAGCGGATTACATCTGAATGAGATATATGAAATGTATGATGCAGCGAAGAAGTTTCCTGCAAAAGATGGTGGTAAGGTATCGATTAATAACTTAAATGAATTATCTTTACAATGTATCGCCGGTGATATAATGAAAGGAAACAAACAGGCTTCGGATTGTCCCTTCTTTGGTACGTCTTGCAGGCCTGAAACCCCTATCGGTGCGCCAATGGTTTCCACGGAAGGCGTATGTGCAGCTTACTATAACTATAGATAGTACTGGTATCAAATAATTGATATCTGATTTATATAAATACCTGTAAAAACATAATAACGAGGCTATGGAACTAAACTGTCCTCTTCCTATCAACGATTCTGACCATGTACTATTAGGACATGGAAGTGGAGGACGTCTAACCCATCGTCTTATAAGTAATATATTTTATCCCGCTTTTCGCAATCCTTTATTAGATCAGGATCATGACGGAAGTATATTTTCTGTAACAGAAGGGCGTTTAGCCATGTCTACCGATTCGTTTGTTGTAGATCCTGTTTTTTTTCCGGGAGGCAATATTGGCGATTTGGCAGTGAATGGAACCGTAAATGATATTGCCTGTTGTGGTGCAAAGCCTCTTTACCTTACCGCCGGATTTATTCTTGAAGAGGGGTTTCCCCTGAAAGATCTTCAACTGATCGTGAACTCGATGAAAGAAGCTGCAGAGAAAGCCGGGGTATACATCGTTGCCGGAGATACTAAAGTCGTAGAGCGTGGCAAGTGTGATAAGATTTTTATTAATACAACCGGAATTGGAATTGTGCCGGAGGGGGTAAATATATCTCCCAAAAATGCAGCTCCGGGTGATGTAATTATTTGTAGCGCTCCTATCGGAGTACATGGTATTACGATTCTATCTACACGTGAAAGCCTTGGCTTTGAAACATCTATGAAGAGTGATACAGTTGCTTTAAATAACATGATTGCCGCCTTAAATGATAATATAAAAGATATACATGTTTTTCGTGATCCTACCAGAGGTGGTTTAAGTAGCACACTAAATGAAATTGCCGAGGCTGCCGGAGTTGAGATCGAACTGGATGAGTCTTTGTTACCCATTCCTGAGGCTGTCCGTGCTGCATCAGAAATATTGGGGCTAGATCCCTTATATATAGCAAATGAAGGGGTTGTTCTTACTGTTTTACCTGAGATATATGCAGAACAGGCATTGAAAATCATGCATGCTTTTCCAGAAGGGCAGCATGCTACTGTAATAGGGAAGGTGACATCATCCGGAAAAGCTGTGGTAAGGATGAAAAATATATATGGAGGTTACAGGGTTATTAATATGTTGAATGGTGATCAGTTGCCCCGTATCTGTTGATATTTGGATGTTAAATTGTCTAATATTGAGAGACTTATTCATTGTGATTCGGTGTCATTATCATGCTGACGATAAGAAGCATCCCAACCCATTTATCGAGGAAAAAAGGAAAGAGATCCTTTGTTCTTCAGGATGACAGAGATGGTAAACAGATAACAAGCGTGTTGCCACGTAGAAAGGTTACAGTAAGAAAACAAGCTAAAAAGTGTCACTTTTGTCACCTTTTAGCTGTAAAGTATTAAAAATAAGAGTGTTGCTGTTTTATATACTTGTTACCTTTTAGATATAACTAATCTGAGACAGACATTTTAGAATAAAAACAATATAAAATACACAATAATAGAGTTGATCAACTAATTTAAAGACTTTGTAAATATGGAAAACAAAAGACTATCCGTTTATGAAGAAAGCAAAGCAAAAGGAGTTTCCCGTCGCGACTTCCTTAAGTTTTGCACGATGATGGGAGCTTTGCTGGGATTGGAATCCACCGGCGTGGCTCAGGTAGTTGAGGCATTGGATAAGAAATCCCGTTTGCCTATTATCTGGCTCCATCTTCAGGAATGTACCTGCTGTAGCGAATCGTTTATTCGCACAGCGCACCCTATCTTGGCAGATCTGCTTTTCGACCAGATTTCGTTGGATTATACAGAAACATTGATGGCTGCATCCGGTGATCAGGCTGAAAAATGTATGCATGATACAATGGAAAAATACAAAGGCGAATACATTTTGATGATTGAAGGTTCTATTCCTACTAAAGACGAAGCTTATTGCTGTGTTGGCGGACGTAGTGCCAAACAGATTGTAGAAGAAGCCGCTGCCGGAGCTAAAGCGGTGGTTGCATGGGGTAACTGTGCATCAGCAGGATGTGTACAGGCTGCCAATCCTAATCCTACGGGAGCAAGACCTGCTCACCGGATCATAAAGGGTAAAACCGTAATGAATGTACAGGGCTGTCCTCCAATAGCAGAAGTAATGGCTGGTATTGTAGTACATTTGCTTACATTCGGTTCTATTCCTCAGTTGGATAGCTTAGGGCGTCCTAAAGCATTCTATTCGCGCCGTGTACATGATACTTGCTATCGCCGTGCCAATTTTGATGCTGGATTGTTTGTAGAAAGTTTCGACGATGAAAATGCAAAGAGAGGATATTGTCTCTATAAGGTTGGTTGTAAGGGACCTAACACATACAATGCATGTGGTATCATAAAGTGGAACGAAGGTGTTAGTTATCCTATACAGAGCGGGCATCCGTGTCTGGGTTGTAGCGAGGAGGGATTCTGGGATAAGAGTCCGTTCTATGAGCGTAATCCTACAACGCATGGTTTTGGTATAGAAGCCACTGCAGATGAAATTGGCTTGGCTCTGGGGGTTGCTACTGTAGCAGGAGTTACCGCACATGCTATAGCAACGAATATACGTAAGAAAAAATTAATAGAAAACGAGGTTTCACACGAAGAACCGGAAGATAAGGAAACTAATAAACTTTAAAAGACTATGGCTGAAAGAATAGTTGTTGACCCGATTACCCGTATTGAAGGTCACTTAAGAATAGAAGCAGAAATAGAAAACGGAGTTATAAAAGATGCTTATAGTTCCGGTACGATGGTTCGTGGGATCGAGACCATTGTAAAAGATCGTGATCCCCGCGATGTATGGGCTTTTGTAGGACGTGTATGTGGGGTTTGTACTTCTACACATTCACTATGTTCTGTACGTGCCGTGGAGGATGCATTGGATATGGTTATTCCACCGAATGCGGAAATGGTTCGTAACATCATGGCTAATGTACTTTATATGCACGACCATGTGGTCCATTTCTATCATTTACATGCTCTCGACTGGGTGGATGTTGTATCTGCATTAAAAGCTGATCCTGCTGCTGCATCGGCAGCCGCACAGCAATTGTCTGCATGGCCTAAAAGCTCGACAGGATATTTTAAAGGAATACAGGACAGAGTTAAGAAATTTGTGGAAAGCGGACAACTCGGAATTTTTGCAAACGGATATTGGGGACATCCGGCATATAAACTAACACCGGAACAAAACCTTATTGCTGTAGCCCACTACCTGGAGGCATTGGAGTGGCAAAAAGAAATAGTGAAAGTTCATGCTGTATTTGGAGGAAAAAATCCTCATCCAAATTATCTGGTTGGTGGTATGCCAGCCAGCATCAATCTGAATGAAGCAAATGCAATAAATGCAGAACGTTTGGCTTTTGTAAAAGAAAAACTCTTGGATGCCAAAACATTTATCGATCAGGTATATATACCGGATATTCTGCTTATTGGTAGTGTGTATAAGGATGATTGGGGTAAGATTGGCGGCGGAATATCCAATTACCTTGCCTATGGGGACTTCCCTATGGATGGTGCAGATCCGGAAAGCTACAAAATGCCGCGTGGAATTGTTCTCGATAGAGATTTAACCAAAGTACATCCGGTAGATGCAAATTCACCCGAGGAAATACAGGAATACATTTATCATTCATGGTATAAATATAGTAAGGGAGATAGTGCCGGTCTTCATCCATACGAGGGAGAAACCGAGTTGAATTACACCGGACCTCGTCCTCCTTATAAGCATCTGGATGTAAATGACAAGTATAGCTGGATAAAGACACCGCGCTGGAAAGAAAAACCAATGGAGGTAGGACCTTTAGCCAGAATGGTTGTTGCTTATGCTGCCGGTAAAGAACCTCAGAAATCGTTGATTGATGATACACTGAAAGCTCTTAACGTTCCGGCCGAAGCATTGTTTTCAACTTTAGGTAGAACAGCTGCCCGGGCATTGGAGTCTAAGCTCAACGCAGACTGGGCACTTGAATGTTACGACCAGTTAATTGCAAATCTTCAGGGCGGAGATACACGCATGTTTAATAATGAAAAGTGGAAAGATGAATCCTGGGCTAAAGAAGCTAAAGGGGTCGGACTAACGGAAGCTCCACGCGGTGCTTTAGCGCACTTTGTTGTTATAGAAAATAGTCGTGTGAAAAATTATCAGATGGTAGTGCCTTCTACGTGGAATGCTTCTCCACGTGACGAAAAAGGACAGCTATCGGCCTATGAGTCGGCTCTGATAGGTACACCGGTGCATGATCCTAAATTACCATTGGAGATATTACGCACAATACACTCTTTCGATCCATGTCTTGCCTGTGCAGTTCATCTGTACGATGAGGATGGTAAATATGTACATCAAATGGATACTTTTTAAACAGGATTGTTATGAGAAGTCGTAGAGAGAAATTACGGGAAGTCTATGTTTGGGAACTGCCTGTACGCTTTTATCACTGGATAAATGCTTTGTGTATTGTCATCCTTTGTGTAACAGGCTTCCTTATTGCCGACCCACCTGCTATTATGAGTGAAACAGAGGCTACTTTCAGATATTGGTTTGGAATAGTGCGCTTTGTCCATTTTATAACAGCTTTTGTATTCTTCTTCAATTTTGTATTTCGTATCTATTGGGGATTTGTAGGCAATAAATATGCCCGTTGGAATAATTTTATTCCATTAAAAAAATCACAATGGAAGGAACTGTTTGAAGTGATCAAAGTGGATGTTTTTATGATTAAGAATAAGCCTGTAGACAGTATCGGGCATAATCAGGTTGCCAGTTGTACATACTTTATTATGTTTTTGGCTTTCTTGTTACAATGCATAACGGGTTTTGGTCTTTATGCCCAAATGAGTACATCTGCCCTACCTAAATTATTTGCATGGATGGTACCTTTGATGGGTGGTGATCTGGTAGTACGCCATATTCATCATTATGCAATGTGGTTCTTTATTCTTTTTGCAATAGGACATATCTATCTGGTTTGCTATCACGATTATATCGAACGGCGTGGAGTTACATCTTCGATGATCGGTGGCTGGAAATTTGTGGAGGAAGAGGTTGCCAAGGCAGAAGAAAAAATTGAAAAGGAAGAAATGGATAAGAAAAAGATAAAAAAGAAAGTATCAACTCCTAAAGCAGTTGTTGAAGAATGAAGACACTTATCTTAGGAGTAGGGAATTTACTATTAAAAGACGAAGGTGTTGGTATTCATGTAATACAGGCACTCGAAAAAGAAGAATTACCTTCCGGTATTCACCTCATGGATGGTGGAACCGGAGGGTTTCATCTTATCAGCTGGTTGGAAGAATATGATCGCATTATAATGATAGATGCTACACTGGATAGTAATCCCCCCGGAACGGTACGAGTAATAAAGCCCCGTTATTCATCTGATTTTCCTCCATTGATGAGCGCTCACGAAATAGGATTGAAGGATATGATTGAAGCAATGCAGTTGACAGGGAAAATGCCGGAGACACATCTTATAGTTATATCTGTAGTAGATATTAATGAGGTAGGAATGGAGTTGTCTGCTGAGGTTGAAGCTGCTATCCCTGAGGTAATAAGTATAGTTAAAAAGATAATTTGATTATTGAATATTAAAATATTTCTTACTTTTGCACTCCGTTTCTTTATAAAAAACGAAACCATGCGAACTTCACAGCTCACATGGTTCTACACTTCACAAACTACACAAAACTTGCGGTTTTTTTTAAAACTATTAATTACTGACTAGTAATACTGCTTTGATTAAAGCTTATCTTTTGGGTTTATCCCAACCTTATCATTTAAACTAATTATAGTTACTCTTTACATTTGTAAAAGTAGCACAGGAATATATTATTTGTAGGCATTATTTTGAGTTTTTTTCATGTAATGTATTTCTCATTTAGTAAGATAATTTTAATGTTTTTCTCAATCTGAAAAATTAACTTAAAATGCTATTTTTAGTTTCGTAAATCGAAACATATTTGCTGTATGATTTTAAATTATGGAAATTTATGCATTTTTCGACGCTATAAATCTGAGATATCTGCTAAATATATTTTGTCTTTTTTGTCATAATAGGATACAAAGCAATAAAATGCTTATTTTTGTGTTTTATATAATGAAAATTAGTTGCCAGTTTATACGTGTCACAAAATAATCTAGTACGTACACTATGCATTGGGCTTAGTGTATTATTTTTACTTCTCTTTATGTCGGCTTGTTCTAATAAGAAGAACACCGCTTTGACACGTTTTTACCATTCTGTAAATACGCGTTACAATATACATTATAATGCAGATATCGCTTATAAAGAAGCACTTGAAGCAAAAGAACATGCACGGGAAGATAACCTTTCCCAGATGCTGTATATTTTTCCACAGGTTTCAGATTCTATAGAAGGAGGATCTGGAAATTTTACTACAACAATAGATAAGACTACCAAGGCTATTAAATTACACTCCATAAAGGCAAAGCCTAAGCGTGACCCGGACAGGAGGAACGATGCTGAATATCAGGCCTGGCTTAAACAAAAGGAGTACACTCCTTTTATGGATCAGGTATGGCTGTTACTCGCCAAGGCCGAATTTCAGGATGGGGATTACTTACAGGCAATAACCACCTTTTTATATATAACAAAGATATATAGTACCAATCCTGAAATTGTAGCTGAGTGTCAACTTTGGATAGCCAGAGCATACACTGAAATGGGATGGTTGTACGAAGCTGGTAATGTATTACACAAAATGGAGATTGCGGGAGGCCCACCTGAAAAATTCCAGGGACTTTATTCGCTGATTAAGGCTAACTATTTGGTTTATAGTAATGAATACCAAACTGCAATTCCATTATTGGAATTAGCAATAAAGAAAGAAAAAAATAAACTACAGAAAATTCGGATGAAATATCTCTTAGGACAAATTTATGCCAATATGGGAGATAAAACAAAAGCCGATAAAGCCTTTGCCTCGGTAAAAGGGATGAGCACACCGTATAAATATACATTTAATGCTCAACTGCAACAGATTCTTTTAGATGATTCTCCCGGGAAAGAAAAAGCCCTGTCTATCTTATCAGGTATGGCAAAAAAAGAAAGGAATAAGGAATATTTAGATCAGGTATATTCGACTCTTGGAAATGTCTATCTTGAGAAGATGGATACCGTCAAAGCCATTGACAATTACAGGAAAGCCATAAAAGAAAGTACACGTAATGGGTATGATAAAGCCATGGCTCAGGTGAGACTTGGCGATGTGTATTTTACTCAACGTGAATTTGTTTTGGCTCAACCATGCTATTCGGAGGCATTACCTTTATTGAAAAAAAATCATGTAGACTATCCCCGGGTAGCACTTCGTTCGAGTGTATTGGATGAGCTTGTTGTTCATGTAAAAGTTGTAGAAGAACAGGATAGCTTGCAGTATATAGCTCAATTGCCCGAAGCGGAACGTTTGCAAATAATCAATGATAAGATTGCCGCGTTAAAAAAAGAAGAAGAGAATCTGCTCAAAGAGCAAGAAAATCAAAGACGGATAGAGGAAAGAGAGCAACGCATATCTTCGTGGAATGATGTTGAAGAAAGTTTATTTAATTCGCCAACACCTACAGCGACTAATCCGGTGATAAATGCTCAGCAGGGAAGTACTTTCTATTTCTATAATGAGCAGGCTGTAAATCAAGGGAAAATAGCTTTTCAGCAACAATGGGGTACACGTAAACTTGAGGATAACTGGCGTAGGAGGAATAAGGTATCTACCGGATTTTCGGATCTTGATATAGCTAATGAAGCAGATTCTATAGATTCTGATGTAAAAGGAAATCTTGAGGCAGGAACAGATAAGCCAAAGAGTGTGGTTGATGATAGATATTCTGTTGAGTATTATTTACAGCAGTTACCATTTACTCCGGAAGCTATAGAATCATCTAATGTATTGATCGAAGATGCTCTGTTTAGTATGGGCTTGATTTATAAGGATAAACTGGGCGATATGGAACTGGCTATCGATGCCTTTAATACTGATATTAGGCGTTTCCCTTATACACCTAATCTTGAAGAAATATACTATCAGTTATTGCTGATATATATGCGTACGGGTGATAGTAATATGATGTCCTTCTACCGTTCTAAGCTATTAGCAGAATTCCCTTCCGGAAAATATGCAGAGCCTGTTTCACAGCCTGATTATGAATGGAATTTCAGGCATATGGCCAGCTTGCAGGATTCATTGTATAATGAGGCGTATAATGCATATCGTAGAGGTGATGTAGATGTTGTGAGGCGCAATTATCAATCAATGAATACGAAGTATCCGTTTACAGATCTTATGTCGAACTTTACATTGTTGAATGCTCTCACATATGCTCAGGTACGTGATGCTTATGGTCTGGAAACCAGCTTAACAGAGTTGGTTGAGAAATATCCGAAAGCAGATGTGACTCCTTTGGCATCCGAGATATTAGCAAGGGTTAAAGAAGGTAAGATTCTACTTTCGGATGGAACACCTATTACGGATTTTGATTGGAGTAAGGCATATGATAAAGATGATGTTCTTGCCGAAGGAAAGGGCAAAGTCTTACAGTATTCCGATACTCTGGATATTCCTTATATGTTATTATTAATGTTCAAGCCTAATACGATTGACAGAAATGAACTATTATATGAGGTTGCCGATTATAACTTCTCAAATTATGTAATCCAGACATTCGATTTAAGTTTTGATAACGATCCTCCATACGATGTTATGCAAATGAAAGGTTTTAGTTCGTTTGCTGCTATCAGGTCTTATCTTACTAAGGCATTTAATGAAGGGGGGCTTATACACAAACTTGATACATCTATTTTGGTATTGCCTATTTCTACTGATAACTATATAAATGTATTGCCACGTCTGGGATTGGATAAATATATGTCTTACTTTAGTGAGCACTTTGCGCAACAATTGCCTCAGTTGATCGCTTCCTGGAATGGGGTAGAATACATCGCTACCGAGCCAACGATAGAAATTACTGAAGAAAATCCGGTAGAAGAGATACCAACGTTAACGGACGAAGCCCCGGATAAAACAAAATCTGATCCGGAAATTGAAACACTAATTGTGACAGACAAGTCTAAAGAAGAGCCGGTTCAACAAGCGGATAATAATAAACAAATTACAGCAGATGACCTGCTAACTAAAGATCAGCTGGAAAAAGTCGGGGATGTAAATAATGTTATTGAGAATGTCGAAGATGTAATTAATAATCCTGTAGATGGTATAAAGAATCTGTTTGATAAATATAAGAACAGGGAAAAACTGACCAAGGAAGAAAAAGAAGCCTTGAAGGAGGAAGAGAAACAGCGTAAACAACTGGAAAGAGAACAGAAAGCAGCCCTGAAAGCACAACAGGATTCTATAAAGAAAGTAGAGAAAGCCAGAACAGACTCTATAGCTAGAGAAGAAAAAGCTGCGGAAGATTCGATAAAAGCAGCAAAGAAGCAAGCCGATGAGCAGAAACGATTGGAGGAAAAACAAAAAGAAGATGCTGCAAGAGCTGCAGTGAAGGCTAGAGAGGATCAGCGTAAACAGAAAGAAGCAGAACGGAAAGAAAAAGAGCGCTTGCAGAAAGAACGTCTTCGTCAGCGAGAGCAGGAGCGTAAGGAAAAAGAGAAAGCAAGGGAGCAGGAACGCAAAGAAAAAGAGAGGCAAGCCGAAGAAAAAAGGAAGCAGCGTTTACGCGAAAGACGTGAAAATTAACTTTTATAAGTGAATATTTAAAAAAGGTATGCTCTCATAGTTGAAATCACAAAAAAAAATCATTAATTTGCTTTGTGAAAAACTTGAGGCATAGCCTTTCATTCTAAAAACTAACTATATGAACGAGAACCTAAATCCAGAATTGCCTGAGAACAATCTATCTGAAGATATCACAAATCAACCTGCAGAAGAAGTTGTGAAGGTGCAATCGGAAGTAACTACAGAGACTTCGGTGGCAAAGAGTCCGTCTTTGACCAAAGATGAAATTATTGAAAAGTTAAAAAATTTGGCTACGCAGTCAGAAGTTCCGCCTCGCCATGAAGTTGAGTCCCTTAAGCAGGCCTTCTATAAATTGCGTTCTGCTGCAATAGAAGCTCAAAGGGCTGAGTTTGTGGAACAAGGAAATGAAGCAGAAGCTTTCACCCCGGCTCCTGATCCGAGTGAAGATGTTTTAAAAACTTTTCTGAATGATATAAAAGAAAAGCGTGCCAGTCAGGCTGCGGCAGAAGAAAACCTCAAGGAAGAAAATTATAAGAAGAAACTCCAGATAATAGATTCGATAAAGAATATTACTGAAAGCTCTGATGACTTTAGTAAGCTGTATAAAGAGTTTAAAGACTTGCAGCAACAGTGGAATGAGATTACATTGATTCCACAATCGAAAGAAAAAGAACTTTGGAAATCTTATCAGATATATACCGAGAAGTTTTATGACCTGATAAAAATAAATAATGAATTCCGTGATTACGATTTTAAGAAGAATCTGGAATTGAAAACGGCCATTTGTGAATCGGTAGAAAAACTTGTGGATGATACAGATTCTGTATCGGCTTTTCACCAATTGCAGAATTTTCATCAGCAATGGCGTGGGATTGGTCCTGTTGCCAGAGAACTGAGAGAAGAGATTTGGACTCGTTTTAAAAATGCATCCACAGCAATAAATAAAAACTATCAGACTCACTTTGAATCACTAAAGGGCAGGGAAGAGGAAAATCTTGCTGAAAAGACTGCTATTTGTGAAATATTAAAGAATATTGACTATTCTCTTCTTACCTCATTTAAAGAATGGGATGAGAAGAGCAAAGAGGTGATAGAACTTCAAGCCAAATGGAAAACCATTGGTTTTGTTCCTAAAAAGGTTAATAATCAGATTTTCGAAGAATTTCGTTCTCTTTGTGATACATTCTTTGAAAGGAAGAGTGAATTCTTTAAGGGGGTGAGAAACGAAATGGACGAAAACCTTGAGAAAAAGCGTGCTTTGACAGAGCAGGCTGTTGCCTTGAAAGATAGTACTGATTGGAAATCGACTGCAGATAAACTTATTGCGATTCAGAAAGAATGGAAAACCATTGGGCCTGTTCCTCGTAAGTTCTCTGATGCTATCTGGAAAGAGTTTGTAACAGCTTGTGATTATTTCTTTGAACAAAAGAAGAAAAATGAGTATTCTCAGAAAGGTGAGGAACTGGAAAACTTAGCAGCTAAAAAAGAAATTATAGAGAAGATTAAAAATGTAGATGAATCACTTGACCCTTCAGAACTAATTGCGCAAGTTCGTGCTTTGGCAGATGAGTGGCATAAGATTGGTTTTGTTCCGTTTAAAGAAAAAGATAAGATCTATAAAGAATTCCATCAGGCAGTTGACGCCCATTACGATCGATTGAAAGTAGATAAAACAGAACGTCGTTTCGAATCATTCAAATCGAATGTAAGAGATAACCTTTCAAGACAGGATAATCCGAAAAGGGCTCTGTATAAAGAACGCGACCATCTGATGCATCAATATAATAAGGTGAAATCTGATCTCCAGACGTATGAAAACAATATGAATTTCTTATCTATTTCTTCTAAAGGTGCAAGTGGATTATTGAAAGATGTAAATAATAAAATAGAGAATCTGAAGACGGAAATGGACTTACTGGTGAAGAAAATCGAAGCTTTAGATGAAAATCTGAACGAATTGGAAAAATAATCAACTTACTTATATTTATAAGAGAAGGTTGTCTTACATTTTAAGGCAACCTTTTTATTTATTAATCTCTCAAATAAGATTATATTTGTTTGATAACACTATAATTACATGAAAATATGCCTTACACAGAATTTGATATTTTAGAAGAATTAGATTGTGCTTTCAATGATGTTCCCGGCTCTTACTATCCTAAAGGCGAGAAATATAATTGCTATAATTTTTTCCTTGATCTGGAGCATGGATATTGCGAGACAGCAGGAAACAGGATTCATTTATATGCTGATGCGGAAAGATGGGCTGTGATTTTCGAAAAGAGTGGTTATCAGAATAGGGGAGGTAGAGCAGAGATTCAACTGGATTATGTAGGTAATTGCATCGATTATATAATAACAGATTCTGATGATTATACTTCGGTCTCTAATACTGAAGTAATAACTCTTATTTCAGGTGGAGAATATGAACGAATAAGTCTTGACGATTCAGGTGAAAGTCTGTTTGAGCTTATAAATCCTAAAGTAGAGGCCGTAAGAGTAAAAGAGGCAATGGTAACTATTGAGCATGATCCGCTAAAATATGAAGGATTGGGAATAGAACCAAGAGAATATGATAATCCTGATAGATTAGTCGGTTTTGGGGAATTGATAAGATATTTTAACGAGGCTGAACCTAACCTTATCAGAGCAAGTGAAGAAGAGATAAAGCTACATATACCCTTAGATATCCCTAAAATAATGACTCTGGATGAATTTCACTATTCCAGTCTTTATGATAAAGATTTACTTGCCAGTGACCAGGAATTATATCAGTTGATAGCTAAGGTATTAGTCAATCAGGATGCTACTCTTTGGAAACCGGCATTAGAACCGAATAATCATTGGAGTAATTGGGAATCGGGAAATTTGTAATATCGTACTAACAACTTGCGATGTGAGGGTATCATTCTATAATTATTTTTTTATCTTTGTTTAAATAGAACTTTAACAATCTTTCTAATGGCACAAGAACTAACTTTTATAGTTAATGACAAAAACTATGTCTGTTCACCCACAAAACTAGATCGGTCGAAAGTATACGGAACTACAGAGAGAGTCATATTAGATGACAAAAATCAAGTCTGTAAAGCTGTAAGTATGGACGAATCCGGAACTATTATTATACCAAAAGGAGGTATCTCTATGGGTATACTGGACGAACATATGAATTGGGTTGATCGTGATCAGTTGATCGCCGTAAATAATAAAGGCGAAAAAGTTGAACAGATACCCTCCACATTTTCTACACCTATCAATCTGAATAGCAAAGTTTCGGTTGAGACGCTTCTCGATCATAGTATTACAACTGTATATGAACTAACCGGAGATTATGAAGACTTAATAAAATTTATCGGAGATGATATTTACGAGTTCAGGTTTAATTACCGCGCAGGTTATGATACCAGTCAGGCTTTTCTGATAACTAATGATAACGGCCTGTTTATGTTAGTCGGGTATAAAAATGATTTTGAATTTATCAACTTGCAGGAAACTGCCGTTATCGATGCTGAAGAGGAAGAAAGCGACTCCGATGATTTTGATATTGATTTTTCAATGATGTAAAGCTATGAGACAACTTAATATAACAAACGATAAAAAGCGTGATGCTCTGGTAGGGTTAGATAATATACCTCCAAAACCAAACATCAAGTATGTACTTGCTGACGGGCAGGACAGTAAAAGTGTAAAAGTCTTGCGTGGAACTATGGAAACCTCCATAGATGCCTTAAAAGATAAGTATGAAGACTTGGTTCAATTAGGTGAAGATATTATTAAATCCGATCCAGAGATTGATATAGAACTATTTGGTAAGATTTTACCATCAACAAAAAGATTGTATCTGGACGAAAATGATCAGATCGTATATCATATACAGGTAAAAGAATATGTGAAAAATCCGGATGGTACCTTAAAAGAAGAGAGGGACGCTGAGAAACGTGAACCTAATGTAACTACAGAAATACCTTTGCGCTGGACAGGTAAACTCTTTTCGAAAAAGGAAGCCATTAAGAAGTTTGTTTTTACGCGTAAATATCAGCTCAAACATGTGAATGGATTAACGTATGATTTTCTATATGATATGGCTACAAAACTTGCAGAAAGCAATTCGTTTATGTTTGTTGGAGGAGGAGCTAAAGGCATAGAGCCTATTATATTGACTACAGGAGGTGAACCACAACGTGGATTCCTTGAAGGCCGTATAGATGGAGATAAATATTGTCTTATATTACACTTGACCAATCTTGAACTAAAAAGCATAACCAATGAAGATTGATAATACAAAACTGAAACAAGACCGGGGTTATACACTTGGTACATTGGATGCTGTGGATGAGCAAACTCGTGACATAGCGAAATTATATAAGAAAAATATAGCTAAGAATTTTATCTCTATCAATCCCAGACAGATTGAAGATAAAGCGATGGGTAAAGAGTTCTATCTTACCCGTAAATATGATGGAGAGTTTAATATCCTTCTCTTTGATGGAGAAAATTCATATATAATGAATCCGGGCGGTAAAGTTAGGGGAAGCCTTCCGTTTTTGAAAGAAGCAACCCGTTTGTTAAAAGCCTCTGGTACCCAATCAGCCGTCTTTGCTTGTGAGGTTTGTATGAAAGAGACCGAAGGTCGTACAAGGGTTTTTAATGTCCTACAGGCTTGGGCCGAACCCAAAATGCAATCTGATCTTTGTCTTGTACCTTTCGATATAATAGAAATAAATGGGGATAAAGGATATTATACTACCTACGATCTGTTATATAAAGAGTTGGCAGGTATATTTAAAGATTCTTCTGTTGTTTTTCCTCCCCGATATAAGGTTGTTAATTCCCGGAAAGAAATAAAGGAATTATATGAAGAATGGGTAGAAGCTGAGAATGCTGAAGGTATCATTATCAGGAGTGAATATCCATTTGTCTGTAAACTAAAGCCTCGACATTCGGCAGATGTTGTTGTCGTTGGTTATTCGGAAGGTATTGATGATGCAAAAGGGCAGATAAGAAGTATGCTTTTGGCTATGATGCCCGAAGAAGGAAAATTCCAGATAATAGGTAAAACAGGAAACGGATTTTCAGATGAAATGCGGAAAGAGATATTGGAACGATTAAAACCAATGGAAATGCCTTCGCAATATATTGAGACAGACTCTAATCACGTGGCATTTCATATGGTAAGGCCGGAGATAATCCTTGAAGTGAACTTCAATGATGTGATCGTGGAAAATTCTACATCAGCCGTAACAAATCCTATATTAGAAGTGGTTGACGGTAAATACAAGCTATCCAGAATAACATCGGGTTTCTCTTTAATATACCCTATCTTTGAACGGTTTAGAGAAGATAAAGCTATAAATGCTACGGATTTACGTTTATCTCAGATTACTGATTTTGCCTATGTTGCGCCTCTGGAAGAAAAATCTCTGGATGGAGTGAAAAGTGAGGTTATGCAGCGTGAAGTATATAAGAAAGAAACTAAAGGCAAGTTGATGGTACAAAAATTTATGTGGTGGAAGACGCATAAAGAAGACTCGTCTAAATATCCGGCATATGTATTCTGCTATACTAACTATAGTTCTGATCGTAAAGAACCATTGAACAGAGATGTAAGAATCTCTAATAGTGAAGAGCAGATCAAGAAAATATATGAAACATACGTTGAAGGAAATATAAAGAAAGGGTGGGAAAAAGTATAATCCACCTGATATGAAAAGCTAGTTAAAACTAGCTTTTTTTATTTGATTTATAGTATATTTGAAAAACAGAATAATAACTAATTATTGTTGTTATACATTTTAAAAGTAATAAATAGGTCTGTGACCTTAATAACACAAAAATATCGGATATGGGACTTTTTGACAAACTAAGAAATGAGTTAATAGATATTATCGAGTTTCTGGATAATACACAGGATACTATTGTCTATCGCTTTGAAAGACATAATAATGAAATAAAAAATAATGCTAAGTTGATTGTGCGGGAAGGACAAACCGCAGTATTTGTAAATGAAGGGCAAATTGCGGATACTTTTTCTCCCGGAACATATACATTGAATACACAGAACTTACCGATATTGACAACTCTCAAAGGTTGGAAATATGGTTTTAATAGTCCCTTTAAAGCTGAGGTGTATTTTGTGAGTACCAAAAACTTCCTTGATCAGAAATGGGGTACTAAAAATGCGATTATTCTTAATGATAACCGTTTCGGTATGGTTGAGATACGGGCATTCGGTATCTATTCTTTTAAGGTGACAGATGCTTCTGTATTTATTAGAGAGATTGTTGGAACAAACCAAACCTTTACAACCGAACATATTAAAGAGCAACTGAAAAGTATCATTGTGACCCGCTTTTCGGATGCTACAGCCGAATCCAATCTGCCTGTCGAGTTGTATGCTGCTAACCTGAATGAATTGTCAGAAGCTATATTCGGCTTTATGCAGAATGATTTTATGGCATATGGTATGGATGTTACTAAATTCCTGATAGAGAATATTTCTATGCCGGATGAGGTGAAAAAAGAAATATTTGAACTTAGCCGTCTGGATAAGATTGACCTGGATAAGCTGACCAAGCTAAAAGCAGCCAAAGCTATGGAAGCTGCTGCAGAAAATCCGTCCGGAACCGCAGGCATGGGTATTGGGCTGGGTGCAGGTATGGCTATGGCTAACCAGATGACACAGTCGATGGCTAATCAGATGCAGAGTCAGAATACACAAAATACTCAGAGCGGTCCGCCTCCTGTTCCCGGAGCAGTGGCATATTACGTAGCCATTAACGGACAGCAAGCAGGTCCATTCAATAGAAGTGAGTTAACAAAATTGGTACAGGATAGAACTTTATCAAAAGAGACTTTAGTTTGGAAAAGTGGCTTGGTTGACTGGGCTCCTGCCGGAAACCAGGGAGATTTGCAGGACTTATGGACTATGATGCCTCCACCGCTACCTAAACAGGATTAAACGATGTCAGACGTTTTCGAAAATATATCTTTGAGCAGCGACACATATCAATGCCGGGGATGTGGTGCTGCTCTGAAATATAAACCCGGGACTACTCTACTTCATTGCGACTATTGCGGTACTGATACACCAATAGATGTAAAAATTGTTGACGAAGTTGAAGAACTTGATTTTGAACAATATGTTCAGACTGAAGAGATACTGAATACAAAAGCAACAAAAGTAATCAGTTGTCGTAAGTGTGGTGCAGAATCTACTTTTGATGAGAGTATGAAATCTGTGGAGTGTCCATATTGTTGTACTCCACTCATAGAGGCGGATGCTCATGAAGAACGGTTGATACAACCTTCTTATCTGTTGCCGTTCAAAATTTCGGACAATGAGATTCAAGTGCACATGCTGACATGGTTATCAAAACGTTGGTTCGCTCCAAATAAGTTAAAGACAAGAGCCTTACATTCTAATAGGCAACAAGGGGTATATATACCGTGCTGGACATACGACGCACAGACAAATACAGACTACGCCGGGCAACGGGGCGATAATTATACCGTTACTGTAGGAAGTGGGAAAAACCGGCGTACAGAGACTCGTACACGTTGGTCTTCACGGAGTGGGCATATTTCTTTATTCTTTGATGATGTAATGGTTCCGGCTTCCAAGATTATTACAACTCAGGTAATGACTGAAATCAGCAATTGGGATACCATGAATATGGTTGAAGCTGATAACCGTTTTCTTAGCGGATTTATTACCGAGAAGTATAATATAAATATGCAGACAGGATTTACTTCTGCCAAAAGTATAATGGAGTCTGATATACAATATGCGATTCGTCAGGATATCGGAGGAGATAAACAACGGATAAATTCGTTTAAAACAAGATTCAGCAGTATTAAGTTTAAACTGATACTTCTTCCTGTATACATGTCTTCGTATACTTATAATAATAAGCTGTACCATTTCTTTGTAAACGGACGTACAGGAAGAGTCACTGGTGACAGACCGTATAGTGTGGCGAAAATCACACTGGCTATTCTTACGGGCCTTATATTATTAGGCCTCTCTATCTGGCTCATAAATAAATACGGCTAATATCAAAATAATTATATTCGCCGGTTAAAATTAAACAAGCTTTTAAAAGTACAGTCGCATTGAGTATATATCGTTTTTTTATATATTTGTTTGCGACAAACAAACTATGATAAATGAAACACCGGTTTAAAGGGAACCATATTCTGGCTGAATTTTATGGTATATCTAACACAGACTACAACAAAGACAGTTTGCAACAATGTTTTGAAAATTGCTGTAAACATGCCCATTTGACTTTGATAAAGTTTGGTCATACTGTTTTTCCCAATGGAGGATACACTGCATTTGCATTGTTGGCAGAGTCGCATATATCCATTCATACATATCCCGAGTACAAGTCTATATTTCTTGATGTATTTACTTGTGGCAATGCAGATACAATGGTGATTATCGATTTGCTGTCTGATTATTATCAACCAGAGGAAAAGTATATACAGGTGATAGAACGGGGAAATGATAACTTTAACATCTAATAAACGTGGAAAGAATATACCAACTCAAAAGAAACGATAGCCTCGAGATCAATAGCCGGTCTTTCCTTATAAAAGGAGTAATGGAGCTCAAACAGGGGGCGTATCAGTGGAAAGAATTCTTGCTTACAGATACATCTAACGGAGAAGAGTTTTGGTTCAATATCGAATTATCCTCTCGGGAAGAACTTATCCTTTACAAAGTAGCTGATCCCGCTTTATTTCCTAAACCTCATGATGAGGGCTCGTCTATTCTTGAAGAAGGGGATGCCACTGTAATTAATAAAAGTGGTATAAGCGATGTCACAATGGGAAATGAAGTGCACTTTATCGACTACGAATCGGTGCATGATAACCAGCATATATTCAGCAGCGAAACATGGGGAAGATACAGCGAGTTTTATGTAGGTGAAAGAGTTTTGTTCGAAAATATAAAATCCGAATCATTATTCGTTCCGCCATCGCTTCCTGTAGAGAAAAAGCATGAATGGGAAAAACTGCCTGTCGGTCAGAAACTAAAAATAAAGGGTAAAAATTATACCATTGTTGGCTATGTTAAGCATAAACATAAAAATGCCTCATGGACAGAGTATAAGCTTGATGGAGGCCGGAAAGAATACTGGCTTTCAGTAGAAAAAATAAGTAAAGAAAATTATGAAATTAGTCTGTCTTATTCGGTTCCGTACAGAGGTGTTAAATTTTCGGATTCGGAAAAGAAAGTAGAATATAATAATATAATTTTTGGATTTGTAGAAAAAGGTCAGGCCAGAGTCGCAGATTGTAAAGGTGATGTTGATTTTGATTATAATGAGTCTTTTTCTTACAAAGAGTACCGTTCAACAAGTGGGGAACAACTATCCGTCGAAATATGGGAAGACGAAACCGAGGCTTCACTGGGAGAGGAGGTTTATGAAACGGATATAGAGCTCTTAGGTATCGAGCATATCAGCAATTGGAGTGAAAGTAGCAATTCCGGAAAAGGTAAAGGTTTTAAAGGGTATATCTGGACTGCGATTGTGGCTGTAGTAGCTTTTGTAATGTTTTGGCCATCGTGTGATTCTAAACATCCGATTAAGGACGGATTGAAGTCGAATGCGATGTTTGCTTACGAAACATCAGTGACATCTAATAATAAGTCTAATACCAAAAGTGATATCTATAGGTCTGATTATGATCCGGATGCCACATGCAAAATCATAATTGATATGGATCCTGAAAATGTAAAATCGGTTGTAACCTCCAATGATTCTATCGGAGAAGACCTGATAATGGTACAGACTGATAAAGAAACAGCCCTTATTTATATGGGAGAAGATGGCAATACAATGGTTCAAATAGATAAAAAAGGAGAGGAGCCTCAGGAAGAATATAGCCCCTATAGGGCATATCACAGGCATCGCATGTATTGGTTCTTCAGATCGGCTGCCAGAAACAATTATCCGGATCACACAACTATAAATACAACAAAGTACGATAATTATGTATCCAGCACCCGCCAGTCCAGTATATATAGCCGCAGTTCGCAGGGTGGGGGTACAAGTTTCGGTAAGTAATAAATATTATAAATTATATAAGGATATGTCACAAATTCTGAATTCGATAGGTTATGGTGCACTTGGCATCGTATTACTTATCATAGGTGCCGTAATTATGGATTTGCTTATTCCATACAAGTTTACGCGCGAAATCTTCGAAGAGAAAAGTAATGCTACAGGTTTTCTTGTAGCCGGTATTTTCATTGGGCTTGCTATTATTATCAGGTCTGTAATCGTAGGAGGATAAATGAGTATGTCAGGAATATTATCTACAATAGAATATTGGGCTATAGGTATCGCCCTGTTTGCCATTGGCTATTATGCAATGGTATTGCTTTGTAAACTGGCTAAAATAGACCTAAACAAAGCCATTGATGACCATAACTCGGCTGCGGGTATAGCCATGGGCGGATTTATTATTGCTATTGGCATTATTATTAGCGGGGCAATACAGTAGAGATGGGACAAAAGCAATTCAATGCGGTCCCGCTTCTGTTTACTACACTTCTGATTTCTATCTGCTCGATTGTCTACGAGTTGATTATAGGCAGTCTGAGTTCTTATTTGTTGGGAAACAGCATTACCCAGTTCTCTATTACTATAGGGCTCTATCTGTTTGCTATGGGTGTGGGTTCGTATGTGTCAAAATATGTGAGCCGCAATCTGTTCGATGCTTTCACTCTGGTAGAGATTACAGTCGGTCTGCTGGGTAGTTTTTCTAGTATATTGCTGTTTGTCTGCCATATATATACCAGTATTTACCCTTTAGTGATGTATCTGCTTACCTTATCCATTGGTATGCTTGTCGGTATCGAAATCCCAATGTTGGTGCGTATCATTGAGGAACACAAGCAAAATATAAAATCCAATATTGCCAATCTTTTCACATTCGATTATATTGGCGGGCTGATAGGTTCTATCGCTTTCCCTTTACTGCTTCTGCCTCAACTGGGATATGTAACCACAAGTTTTGTTGTGGGCCTTATCAATCTGATTGCTGCCACTATCATTGTTGTGCGCTATAGGGAGTATCTCCGGTACAGTAAGTTCTTTCAGGGTACGCTGGTTGTCTGTTTTGTTACTATCCTTGGGTTTACTATTAGTGGAGACTACATAACTTATAATCTTGAAGAAGGGTTGTACCGCGACCGGATTGTATATACTAAGCAAAGCCTTTACCAGAAAATAGTCCTTACTAAACATAAAAATGATTTACGCCTTTTCCTCGATGGAAATATTCAATTTTCGTCTGCGGACGAATACCGTTACTACGAACCGTTAGTGCATGTTCCGATGGCGGCATGTCCACATGCGAAAGATATTTTATTGCTGGGAGCTGGGGACGGGCTTGCAGCAAAACAACTACTGAAATATCCCGGTGTAGAAACCATTACACTGGTGGATCTGGACGATGCAGTAGTTTCATTAGCAAAAGAATATACGGAAATATGCCGGTTAAACGATAGCGCTTTTTTTAATCCTAAAGTGAGTATAATTATAGAGGACGCTTTTACATATCTGCAGCATCCTCAAAAATTGTATGATGTTATCATTATCGATTTGCCCGACCCCAATAATGATGCCTTAAATAAACTGTATACCACAGCTTTTTACCGTCTGATAAAGAATAATCTGATGCCGGGCGGGGTTATGGTCACACAGTCCAACAGTCCTTATTATACGAAAAATGCCTTTTGGTGTATCAACAAGACATTAAAAGAGGAATTTTCCTGTGTAGTGCCTTACCATGTGAATGTACCGTCATTCGGCGACTGGGGTTTTAATATGGCTTCGGAACGTTACATAGTTCCTGATAACCTGAAATTGCCTTCCAATATTGCTTACCAATATCTGAATCAAAGCAATTACCCGTCTCTATTCCTTTTTGCAAATGATGAAAAAGCAGATATGGACAAACTGGATATAAACACACTTTTCAAGCCTGTGCTGATAGGCTATTATGAAAAAGATATAGCAGTTAACAGTTAATAGGACATTAAATATTTATAGGTTCAGCCAAATAGCTTATCTGCTAAATGAAATATCTGAATACTTCCCTGAAGAAGTAGAAGGATAATATGATTGCAACTATAAGTTTCATGAGAGTTCCGGCCAGGAATCCGATAAATGCGCCAAAACCAGCTTTTAATGCGACTTTAAACTCCTTATTGTCTAATAGCTCACCTATTACAGCACAAACAAAAGGCATGAAAATGAATCCCCATGGAGGAAATACAAACAGTCCAAGGATGATACCTATAGCGCAACCCCAGGCTCCATAGGAACCTCCGCCAAGTTTTTTAGTGCCCCATACCGGAATGTAATAGTCCAGTAATTGGACTATAATAACAGCAATAGCCCAAAGAATAAGAAACTCAGTAGAAAAATTAATTTTAGATGTAAATTGTAATACTATAATTGCAAGATAGTTGAGTGGTACGCCTGGAAGTCCCGGAGCTATGCAGCCAACAATCCCCAAAACAATAAGTATAATCCCTATTATAATTAGTATTATGTCTAACGCCATTTATTTGTAATGTTTTTACAAATATAGGAATGTTTTACGGATCTAATCACATATAGTGCAAATCAAAAAAAGGACTGTCACCAGCCCTTTTCTTAATCTAATCTAATTCGAACAAAATGTACACAAACACTACTACCTCTTATTATCAAAATCTTATTCTTTCTAATAGACTTAAGGTTAACATTCCAAAAATATAAATTATAATATAAAATAAATCTTGTTTTTAGGGGGTGATGACTTTTTCTTTCGATAGGAGAATAGGATCCTTTTGATTATGAGATTTTTAAGCTTAATATATCTTTGGTGAAATATGACTTTTTTATGCTACACTTTTTATTAAATTAGCCTGTATACAGGCTTTCAATAAACTTTATCATGACTTTTTATGTTTACAAAATATGAATTAATCTATTATTTATTATGTGCAAAGAGGAAAATAAAGCTGAGGAAAACGCTTTTCAAAAAGTGACAGAAGATAAAAGCGATGAGAAAAACCCGCGAACAGTTTCTGATCGTGAGGTCGAAAGAGAAAATGATATTTTGAATCCCGATGAAAATACAAGGGATAGAGGTTAACTAATGAGTAAAGGAAAGAGACTAAATAGTCTCTTTTATTTCTTCTCTAATATTACAAACTTTTGCGGACAACTAAACTTGATATAGTAGTCCATTGTGTTTCTATAATTCATAAATGTGATTTCACCATCTTTTAAGGTGCCTTCAAGTCCTATTCTTGTTTCAGAGACGGGCCATGCCTCGTTTTCATCACTAATGTCACCTACTGATTCCCATTTATATCCTTCAAGTTCTATAGTAAGTTCTCTGTCTATATCATAGTCTCCATAAAAAGATATAGTACCCTGGGTCTGTTTTGTGTCTTCTTTTAGGACGTATTGGTATATATTATTACTGTTTTTTGATATGAGTTCTATCTGGCAGGTTTGCGAATCTTCTCCTGATGGAGTATACACTCCTGTTAAATTATCAGGTAATTCACTCATTCTATTCGAAGATTGATCAACTCTTAAAAAATATGTTTCAGCCAGGATCTTATCTATAATTATAGATTCGGGGGTTATATCCATGTTTGTTAACTTATGTGTGTCATAGGTATCGAGTTTATTGAAATCAACATCTAAAATCAGTGTGTCTTTATTCACTCTGTAGTCCATTGATATATTTGTCTCCAGATCAGTCAGCCTATTCTGATTAACAGAATAGGTGCCAATACCTTGAACACCTTCTCCTATAGTTATCCATTCACCATTTGTGGTAAATTCTATATATATACTATCTGACTCTAGTTGAGATCTAATATCTTCAACGATCTTATCTGTGGCTTCTCTAGAGTTCGTTTCTACAATAGCATCAATTTTGAGAAACTTCCATGTCCCGATAATATTCCTCTCTGTCTGAGCAAACATGCAGCATGAGAGAAGTATCCATGAAAAGAGTAGATTCATTTTTTTCATATAGGACAATGCTTTATCCTGTGATTACAAGCTAAATTTGATAGGCAGCGTATAATATACTGATACTGCTTTACCATTTTGTTTACCCGGTTCCCAATCAGGCATACTTTTTACTATGCGTATAGCTTCTTTATCACATGCCGGATCAATGCCTCTGATTATTTGTACATCTGTGATTTTTCCTGCAGAAGTAATTACAAAACGAACTGTAACACGACCTTGTATACCGTTCTCTTTAGCACTGGCAGGATATTTCATGTTGTTAGAAATAAATTTAAACATTTCGGCTTCTCCTCCCTTAAAAGAAGGCATTTGTTCTACAGTTACAAGAGGTTTTTCACCATTAGATATATTATCTGTTATTACTTCTTTTTCTGTTTCAGGTATATCAACTTCTTCCTTAATGTTTTCTCTGATTATTTCCTTTTCCGGAGTTTCTTTCCCTGTATTATCCTTTTTTCTGTCAGGTGTACATGTTATCATTAGAACACATAAAATGACTAGGCTGATCTTCTTCATAGTTTTGTATTGTTTAGTAAATAGTTTTAGTATGTAAATATATCAATTATGCTTTATACTTAGAGTTATATAAGATCTAAAATCCATAATAAATAACGAAAATTCTTTCTATAAGATAAAAAACCGAAATAGTTTAATACTTTTGGAGAAAATCTGCATGAGCAAACAGGAATGAAATTACAAAAAAGGATAAAGAACCATAAGTATAATATTATATGTATCATTTTGTTTTTATTCTTATCATACTCACAACAATCATACTCACAATATAAATTCCGTTACGATAACGACTACCTTACTACTTTGACATTCGGGCTAGAAAAAAATAACGGTTTTCGGGTATCAATTTCACTTGTAGCACTATTTACTACCGGTGCTTCTGATCGTAACGGTTTTCGCGTGGGGGCAGGTATTACTCTTTCACAAACCATTGACAACTGGACTCTTCTTACAGGCATGGATGCTTATAAGGCTTATCAGAAATTTGGTTTGGGAACATCGTTTGCCGGGGTAGAATTTGATGATGGCAAATATGGAGGATCATATTATGTAAATAAATATTATCAGGGTGATAAGCAGGTATCAGGTATTGTTAGCCTTCATCTGAATGACTTTAGAATTAATTTTGAGGATGATATACTAGCCTATCCTTTTACCGGATTTAAAGTATATGACCGTTACCGTACTGCAGCATTGGAAGTACGTTTCAAAGGATTTATGATAGGTACTAATGTATATACTACAGATATTAACGGAGTTACTGATGCTTCATTAAATAATAGTAAAGGTGTTTATTGCGATGGAAAACAAATCTCAAGCCCAGTATATGTAGGATATGCAACCAATGGTATGATCTTGCGTTATGGTATAAATAACCGGGTAGGAGGGGTTGCCGGTCAAAATGGGTGGCACAGGAGTCTGTTTAATACTCCGGATTTTAGATCGGGTGATTACAAAAATCAATTTCTGCAAATTGGTGTGGACAAGCCATATACTCTATATTAAAATGAGGAAGATATATTTAGCTATATTTTTAGCATTGCTATTCTATAATTGTGGAGGTCCTAAAAACTTTACATACCGCCACGAAAATAAGGATACAGGATTAGATAAATTAATTGATATAAATGGATACTATGTTTCACAGTACAAATGCGATACTACATTCTATTCTATGTATATGTTTTACACTAACGGTTTATTTACAATAGCTACTACTAGCGAGATCTTACCTGAACTTGTCGATTGCTTTGAAAATGGAGGACAATCCGATATTTGTAAGTATCCTCTTTGGGGAACATACAAAGTAGAGGGCGATTTGATAAAAACGCAGGTAATCCGCGAAGAAGGGAATAAGTGTGTTATTTTTCGGGATTATAAGATATTACCAGACGGGAATATTGTAAATATCAGTGATTATATTCAACCAGAATATACAAACCTTGGTTATATGGAGAACTATCCTTCTTTTAAAGAGAATCCATGTAGTAAAAAGGCTGACTTTTATCCATTGAAGTCAAAACGCGATTCAACAGCGTGCCCTTTTCTGAAAAAGAAGTGGTTTCGGAATAAATGAAACTAATACCTATTTCTATTATATATTGCCCAAAGATATATTTACACCTCCCAATATGGTTGTTCCTGGCATAGGATATCCACGCATGATCTCATATTTCTTATCAGTAAGATTCTCTCCCTTAGCAAACAGCTCAAGTTGCTTTGTCGGACGGAATGATACTTTAGCATTTACTAAGCCATAGTTTTCTTTTACAGCATTGTCTCCGGTTACAGAGTACATCTCATCTATATATTGATAGCTTGCACTTATGTTCCATTTTTGCAGGCGATAGCTGGCTGAGACAAATATTTGTTGCTTAGGTGCATATATAACAGGCTTATCCATATCCAGAAACGAATAATTGGCATGTAAATGCAGATTCCTTATAGCATTCCATTTTATGCTGAATTCAATACCACGGTTTAGAAAATCTCCTGTATTCATGTTCACCATTTTGGTTGTTCCATCATCATTTTTTATAGGCTCTGTTTTTATCAGGTTACTTCCATCAGCAATAAAGCCGGTAAGCTCAGCATATAAGCGCCCATTTAGGAACTTCTGTCCTACAGATATTTCATAATTCACCATTCGTTCGGGTTTCAGGTCAGGATTGGCTGCTCCCCACATAAATAATTCCCTGATTGTAGGACTGCGGAAACCTTTTGCTACCGAGCCTTTGATCACAGTACTTTCCCAAGGACGATATGCAAAACCGATCTGGGGTATCCATTCGTTACCGGATTCTCTGTTATATTCTAGCCGTACCCCGCCATTCAGGGTTAGTTTTTCAAACAAGGTTTGTTGCATGATAACATATGTCGCTATTTCATATACTGTAGTATCTACAATATTTGCATCAGGAGTACCATCCTCATATCTGTTCCATGCATGCCCGCCAAAACTTTTAAAGTCTACTCCGGCAGTGATTATATTCCCCTGGAAAGCTCTGAAATTCTGATATAGCATAGCCCCGAAATTGTTATCATTTGAACGGAAGCGGTAATTCTTAGGATCTTTCCCTGTTGCATATCCGTCATTGATTTTATGATTCCCAAAGTTGTAAAATAGCTTCAGCGCTCCATCTGTATTTTCGTAATTATTCTCCAGTGTAGAAGATGCAACACCACGAACGATATCAGCAATATTATCAAGCATTGGTGCATCTTCCGTTCCCGGATTTTGTGCTTTATAAGCGGCAACACTCACATCTCCCCATACTCTTATATTATTAGAAATATTGTATCCCGATCTTGCATATGCATTTGTAATGTGAAAGTCAGAATTTTTACGGTGTCCGTCTGTTCTGTCATGATTTATTGATACAAAGCCATCATATTTCCCTTTCTTTATTCCTGCATTTGCCATATATTTCTGGGTGTTGTGCGAACCATACATTAGCCGTCCGTTTGCACTCCACCCATCCTTATTCTGCTTTCGGGTGATTATATTAATGGCACCTCCCATAGCGTTACTTCCATATAATATTGATGCCGGGCCTCTTACTACTTCAACCTTTTCTACATCGGAAGCTACATATGCGTCCGGAAGATGATGTCCCATCAATCCCATATATTGAGGATGTCCATCGATAAGTATTAGAACCTCCGTTGTCGGTGATCCGCCTATTCCGCGCATAGTGATTCCTCCCGACCCACCCGAGGATACTCCAAAGCCTGTTATGCCACGCTCGGTGACAAACATTCCCGGAATCCGTTCTGATAAGACCGGTAAGAGTGCCGATTCGCTACTTTCTTCTATTTCGGCTCTGTCAACTACAGAAATAGTCATAGGTACATTGTTGCGGTTTATTTGTGCCCGTGTACCGGTTACCACCACATCATTCAGGTTGATAGTGTCTTTTTGGGCATACCCGGTTAGAGTATATGTTAATCCGATGAAGATAAGAAGTAATAGCTTTCTATACATAAATAAAAGGTGTTATTATTGAATGAAATCGTGTTACTATCTGATTAAAAAAATTAGTCTTTATATTGGTCGTCTGTTTTAGTCATTACCAGTTTTCCATGTCGTACTCCTTTCTGAGCAATTAGCTTATCCGATAATTCTGTAAGACGATGAGATTGTCCTTTGATAGCAATAATGTCCAGGCAGACGGATTCAGAAATATGAAAGTGTTGTACGGCAAGTATCTCCTTATAATAATCATGCTGTATGCTTGTGAGCTTATTTATCAGATCCCGCTTGTGGTGGTCATATACCAGAATAATAGCTCCGGCAACAATATTATTGCATTGCCATTTTTTCTCTACTATGTTCCGCTCTATAAGTTGTCTTATGGCCTGTGAGCGGTTTGGAAAATTATTCTCCAATACATAGCTATCCAATGCCTCAAGTAAGTCATTCTCTAGTGATACACCAAATCTGGATACTGCCATAGTGTTACTTTTTTATGGAATCGTGTTCAAATGTAAAAAAAGTAAATTAATTAACATATATTTTTCTTATTTTCTTTAAGCTTTTATTAAATAAATTCAAAAAGGTGACAAAGTATACAAGATATTTCATCTTTGATAAAGTAATTTACTTCATAGTTATCATCCTGAGGAACGAAGGATCTCTTTTCTTTTTTCCTTGATAAATGGCTCGGGATGCTTCCTGTCGTCAGCATGACAACATAGTTTATACGTAATTCGAAAAACGAAAAGGTGACAAAGGTGACACATTTTTACCTGTTTTTATTTGTTACTTTTTTCTTTTCAATACTTAAAGATCTCTTTTATAATAAGACAATTTTATTATCTAATCTTAATACATTATGGCGAATAATTAACTGAAACAATGACCGTTTCGTATTTTATACCTATCTTTGCCAGATAAACAAAGAGTTCATTTTGTTCTTTATCTTCAGTGCAATGCTCTTAATGCTTAAGTATTAAGTCTTCTCATCGTTGAAAACGACCTTCCTTAGCTCCATTGTTTCAATTATTAGAATTATAAGGCTCCTTGTTGAGTCTATAATTCGTAACATTCATAAACTAAAGGGATTACTGACGAAGTAATCTGTTGATTATTACATGACATTTAAAGAATTAAATATTATAGAGCCAATTTTAAGAGCTCTGGAAGAAAAAGGATATATAAATCCGACACCTATACAGGAAGATGCTATTCCTGTAGTTCTGAATAATCGCGATATGCTAGGGTTAGCACAAACAGGAACTGGTAAAACAGCTGCTTTTTCGCTCCCAATCATACAACAACTATATCTGAATAAAGTAAGTGGCAAGAACAGGGAAATAAAGGCATTGATATTGACGCCGACAAGAGAGTTGGCAATCCAGATCAATGAATGTCTCAACGATTATACTAAATATACAGGACTGCGCCATTGTGTTATCTATGGTGGTGTGAAGCAGAATGCACAAACCAATGAGCTAAAGAAAGGGATTGATATATTAGTTGCCACACCTGGACGATTGCTCGACTTGATGAATCAGGGTTTTATAAATCTGAATTCGATTCGCCATTTTGTACTTGATGAGGCCGACCGCATGCTCGATATGGGTTTTATCCACGATATAAAACGTTTGTTGCCAAAGCTACCCCGCGAAAAGCAAACATTGCTCTTTTCTGCAACTATGCCATCAACTATAGCTGCACTTTCGCGTTCTATTTTGCGCAATCCGGCAAGAGTAGAGGTATCTCCGGTTTCGTCGGTAGTCGATACCATACAACAATATCTTTATTATGTTGAAAAACCGGAAAAGAAAGATTTACTGATAGATCTGCTGAAAAAAGATAAGAAAAAGTCGGCGTTGGTTTTTTCACGGACTAAACATGGTGCTGATAAAATCGCGCGTATTCTTTGCAAAGCAGGAATAGGCAGTGAAGCGATACATGGAAATAAGTCACAAAATGCACGACAACGGGCACTCACAAATTTCAAATCTCACAAGACCCGTGTACTTATTGCAACTGATATTGCTGCCAGGGGAATTGATATAGATCAGTTGGAACTGGTTGTAAATTACGATTTACCTGATGTTGCCGAAACATATGTACATCGCATCGGGCGTACTGGTAGAGCCGGAAATGCCGGTACAGCACTTACTTTCTGTGCACAGGATGAACGTCCTTTACTTAAAGATATCCAAAAACTTACAGGAAAAACATTGCCTGTTCTTACAAGCTGAATAGTATTATCAATTCTACTGTGCGATTGCTTAGCATCCTATTGGCTAAACCCCCAAAAGGATGTTAACGGCACTTGTTGAAGTACGACGCGAATTTTCAATGATTTGCATCAAGGCAAAATGAATAGTAAACCATATAGATTCTATTACTAATTCTTGTTGCTTATTTACAGTTACTTATAAGTTTTCTGCAATCAGTTATCCATGTTTATGTTAAAAAACATATTTATTTTTTTGCTAGTTAAACGTTTTAGCATTATGTTTGCTTTGTGACAAATATTTTTTTTGTATTTATTGCTGAATCGATTAAGCAAAATATAAAGAATTCAATTTTACCTAAATATGATATGCAAATCAAAAGGACTTCGATAAAGAATATAGCTGAAAAATTAGGTGTTTCTAATGCAACGGTATCTTTAGTACTCAGTGGAAAGCAAAAGGAGGGCCGTGTAAGTAAAGCTTTGGCAGAGAAAATAATACTTACAGCAAAGGAAATGAATTATCAGCCCAATAGTCTGGCCAGAAGTCTTAGAGTTGGATCTTCTCAAACAATAGGCCTGATCGTGGCTGATATATCCAACTTGTTCTTTAGTACATTGGCTTTTTATATACAGGAAGAGGCCGAAAAATATGGTTATACGGTAATTATTACCAATACAAATGAAAGTGTAGATAAAATGGGTACTATGATTAATATGTTTCGCAACAGGCAGGTCGACGGGTTCCTGATCGTTCCTACTGAGCATAGTGAAGATCATATTCTCGGACTGGTTAAAGATAATTTTCCTTTAGTCTTACTAGACCGGTATTTTCCTTTTATCGAAACAAGTTATGTTGGTATTGATAATTATAAAGCCTCATTGGAAGCTACAAAGCTATTGTTAGACAAAAAGTGTAAAAAAATAGCATTGTTGATTTATCAAAATAACCTTCCACATATTCTGGAACGCAGAAGCGGTTATGTTGATGCAATGGCTTATGCCGGTATGGCTGATAATATATGTATAAAAGAAATACGTTATTCTCATATTCGTTCAGATATAGATAATGCCATTAACGAATTATTTGATAACGGAAGCAGTGTCGATGGTATCTTTTTCGCTACTAATAGTATCTCAATGTATGCCCTAAAGAGTATTATGCGAAAAGGTATAGATATATCGACTGATGTACAGGTCGTGTGTTTTGACAAAAATGATGCTTTCGATCTGATGTCTATCCCTATTCCTTATGTTTTGCAACCAATAGCAGAGATCGGAAAAAGAGCTGTGGAAATCTTGATTACAGAAATGTCATCTAAAAAAAGAGGTCAGAAAGAGACTCAATCTCTTAAACTTCAGGCTGTTTTGCATGATGGTAGTTCGTGAATTTTTTTACTAAATTAAGTTAATCGTTTAACTTATTTGACTAATATACTATACTATGAAAAACATTTTCTCTTCTCCAGCAGGTAAAAGTTATCTTATACCTTTCATTTTGGTAAGTAGTTTATTCCTTATGTGGGGTTTGGCCCATGGCCTTTTAGATGTTTTAAATAAGCATTTTCAGGTAGCTTTTACGATGTCCAAAGCTCAATCGGGGCTTGTGCAGTTTTCTACTTATATTGCATATGCCCTGATGAGTGTCCCGGCAGGTTTGTTTATGAAAAGGTACGGTTATCAGAAAGGGATAATATTCGGGCTGCTGCTATATGCAGTCGGTGCATTTAGTTTTATTCCTGCAGCCTTTCTTCACTCGGCTAACCCTTTTCTTGTAGCTCTTTTTGTGGTAGCATGCGGACTTTGCATACTCGAAACGGCAGCCAATCCGTATTCAACAGTTTTAGGTCCGAAAGAAAGTGCAGCGCAACGCCTCAATTTATCACAATCACTTAATGGTTTGGGGTGGGTTTTAGGGCCGTTTATAGGGGGGCAATTAATATTGGGAGCTTCTGCCGATGATACAATGGCTCTAACCAAGCCATACATTCTTATAGGTATCTGTATATTGATTATTACTGTATTTTTCTTTTTTATAAAATTGCCCAATATTGTAGAAACCAATGATGATACTCCTGAAGCCGGCACATTGCCTTTAACTAAAACCAAGTCGATGTGGTCACATAAGCATTTTGTACTTGCAGTCATTGCCCAGTTTGCATATATGGGTGCCCAGTCAGGAGTCTTTGGTTTCTTTATCAATTATGTAACAGAACTGGATTCAACTATAACTCCTGTAAAAGCTTCCCAGTTTCTGGCATTCGGCGGTATGTTATTATTCATGATAGGCCGTTTATCGGGTAGTTTCTTTATGGGAAGGTTTAAACCGAACAAATTATTAACACTATATGCATTGGTTTGTGCCATATCTATGGCTCTTGTTATCCTCGAATTGGGTAAAGTATCCCTCTATGCATTGTATATAAGCTTTTTCTTTATGTCTATCATGTTCCCTACTATTTATGCCCTGGGACTTGCCAATATGGGTGAACATACTAAGAAAGCTGCGTCTTACCTTACAATGGCAGTTGCAGGTGGTGCATTTACTCCGATGATTATGGGGCTTTTGGGTGAGCAAAATATGGCTTTGGGCTTCACTATCCCTCTGGTTTGTTTCCTTTTCGTCTTATTCTATGGCTTAAAAGGATACAAAATGTAAGAGATTTATTCTCAATAAACTTAAATACCTAAAACTATGAAGCAATTGGTATTTCTGATTACGGTTATATGATAACTGTGTCCTTCTACACCCTTTAATGATCTAATATAATCCTTTATTATCAGCTATGGCTGAGAGCCTTATGAATCAGTGATAATTTGAAAATAACAATTTCAAACATAATACATATGAAAAAATTAGCTTTATCAGTATTGTTACTTTGTATAGCAAGTAGCTTGTTCTTTGCTTGCAAAAAGAATGAATCCGCAGTATTCAAGCGGACGTATGAAACTTCTTATGGGGGAGATAACCTGAACCGGATAGCCTTTCCGATAGGAGGAATCGGTGGTGGAATGTTCTGTATAGAAGGCACGGGCGCAATATCCAACATGTCGGTACGGCATCAGCCTGACGTATTTATGGAGCCGTGTATGTTTGCTGCAATACATGTAAAAGGTAAAGAAAATGGTTCAAAGGTTCTGGAAGGGCCGGTTCCTGACAGGAAGAAGTTTGGAGATCGTGAATCGGCTCTGGGAGGCCCGCTTACCACATGGGGATTACCCCGGTTCGATGATGTAACATTCAGTTCAAAGTTTCCATTTGCTACTATTAATCTGAAAGATAAAGACGTGCCTCTCGATGTACAGATCAAAGGATGGAGCCCTTTTATTCCTACCGACAATGATAACTCAAGCTTACCCGTAGGTGCATTGGAATATACATTTACAAATACAGCATCAGAAGATGTGGAAGCTATCTTTTCATACAATTCACGCAATTTTATGAAAAAGACCGATGAGGCCGTAAATACAGTGAAATCCACTAAGAATGGTTTTATACTTACACAGGAAGCTCCTGCTGATAAACCTCATCTACAAGGTGAATTTGCTATCTATACAGATGATGATAATACAAAAGTAAATCATTGCTGGTTTCGTGGCGGATGGTGGGATCCACTTACCATGGCATGGAATGCGGTTGCTGACGGAGCAATATTAACAAACGAACCCGTTGAAAAAAATGCACCGGGAGGATCGCTTTATGTTCCGTTTAAGGTAAAAGCCGGCGAAACTAAAACGATCCGTTTGCACATGGCATGGTACGTTCCTAAATCAAATATAAATATTGGCACGGATGCTGTGACAGATTCGGATAAAGGAACAGCCTGTCCTGTAAACTATGGTGACGGTACAACTCCTAAATATTACGAACCTTGGTATAGTACCCGCTTTAAGAATATTGGTGAACTGACATCATATTGGGCTACTAACTACAATGACCTGAAGTCTAAATCGGAATTATTCACAAAAGCATTTTATAGCAGTTCGCTGCCTGCTGAAGTAGTTGAAGCTGTGAGTGCAAACCTCTCTATTTTAAAATCACCTACAGTTATGCGCCAGCATGACGGACGCCTTTGGAATTATGAAGGTTGTGGTGATACATGGGGCTCTTGTCATGGTTCGTGTACACATGTATGGAATTATGCACAGGCTATTCCTCATCTTTTCCCTGCACTGGAAAGATCATTGAGAGAAACAGAATTTTATGTAAGTCAGGATAAGTCGGGACATCAGATGTTCCGCACCAATATACCTATCCGCCCGGTGAAACATGATTTCCATTCTGCATCTGATGGTCAGTTAGGTGGTATTATCAAGATGTACAGGGATTGGCGTATCAGTGGAAATACCGATTGGCTGAAAATGATGTATCGACAGGTGAAACAAAGTATAGATTATTGTATTAACATATGGGATCCACGAAAAACAGGTGCTTTGGAAGAGCCTCATCATAACACTTATGATATCGAGTTCTGGGGACCGGATGGCATGTGTACTAGTATCTACACATCCGCTTTGCAAAGTATGGTACTGATGGGTAAAGCCTTGAATGAGAATGTTGCAGAATACGAAGAGCTTTTGACTAAGAGCAAAGTATATATGGAAACCAAGCTTTATGATGGAGAATACTTTATTCAGGATATCCGCTGGAAAGATCTAAAATCGCCTGATCCTGTTGCTTTGTCTTTAAGTAACTGGAATAGTGATTACTCAGCAGAAGCACGTACGCTTCTCGAAAAAGAAGGGCCGAAATATCAATATGGAAAAGGTTGCTTATCTGATGGCATTCTTGGTTGCTGGATGGCGCTTGCTGCCGGAATGGAAGAGCCTATCGATAAGGAAAAAGTAAAGAGTCATTTAGTTTCTATCCACAAATATAATTTGAAAAAAGATTTGCGCGATCACGCTAATCCGCAACGCCCGACATTTGCTCTGGGCAATGAGGGAGGATTATTACTTTGCACATGGCCTAAAGGAGGAAAGCTAAGTATTCCGTTTGTATATAGCGATGAGGTATGGACAGGCATAGAATATCAGGTGGCAGCACATCTTATCTTCGAAGGTGAAGTAGAAAAGGGGCTTGAGATAGTTCGTACTTGCCGTGACCGCTATACAGGAAAAGTCCGTAATCCTTATAATGAATATGAGTGTGGGGCATGGTATGCAAGGGCATTATCCAGCTATAGCTTATTACAGGCGCTGACAGGTGTTCGTTACGATGCCGTAGACAAAACATTATATATCGACTCTAAGATAGATGGTGACTTTACAACATTCCTTTCTACTGATAAAGGATTTGGAACAGTAGAAGTAAAAGGAGGCAAGCCGGTTATAGCCATTTATTATGGCAGTATAGATATAAAGTTATGCAACCTTTCCGGTAAAGAGATAGCATTTGAGAGTAAGTCAATCTAAAAAACTTACAGGTATGAAATCAATAATTAATAGGTTAATCATTGCAGTGCTATGTATAGGTATGCTATCCTGCAATAGTAAAACAAAAAAGGATATGAAAACATTTGGAAAGGGAACTTTTGGCTATGATGTTAATTATTTATCAGAAAAGGATAGCATCATTATATTGACCAGTGATGATGAAAAGGCACAGGTACTGGTTTCTCCGGGCTATCAGGCTAAAGTATTCACTTCAACTGTAGACGGTCTTGAAGGTGCAAGTCTTGGTTATCTCAATTATAAAGTACTCGACTCGAAAGAGATTAACGAACATATGAATGGCTATGGCGGTGAAAACCGCTTGTGGTTGGGTCCCGAAGGAGGTAAGTTTTCTATCTACTTCAAACCGGGAGTAAAGCAAGTTTATGATAACTGGCATACTCCGGCTCCATTCGATACCGAAGCATGGACTGTTACATCTGCTTCGTCTAAGAATGTTTCTATGAACAAACAAATGCGTATTACAAATTATGTTGGTACCACTTTCAATGTAGATGTTAATAGGAGCATAAAATTAATCAACACACAGGAAATAGCTTCTATGTTAGGAATAACACTCACTGATGCTGTAAAATCGGTGGGGTATCTTACCGAAAATACGTTGACAAATACAGATAATTTCGAATGGACAAAAGAGACAGGTACTATATGTATCTGGATGCTGGATATGTACAATCCTGCGCCAAATTCGATGACAATAGTTCCTTTTAAGGAAGGGAATGAAAAAGATCTTGGTATAGTAGCCACAACGGATTATTTTGGAGAAATTCCTGCAGACAGGCTAAAGGTCGTAGATGGTGTGCTCTATCTGAAAACAGATGGAAAAAACAGGAACAAACTGGGTATGAGCAGGCTTCGCACAAAGTCTGTAGCAGGAAACTACGATCCTGATACAAAGAAACTGACTATCACAACTTTTGATGTAGCTCCGGACAAAATATATCTCAATCAGGAGTGGAATTCTGAGAAAGATCCGCTGGTTGGAGATGCTATGAATGCTTATAATGACGGGCCTCTCGAAGATGGCAGCATTATGGGACCATTCATCGAAATAGAAAGCGCTTCGCCTGCGGCGTTCCTTAAGCCTGCCGAATCTTTGGTACACCTTCATAATGTATTTCATTTTATAGGCGAAGAGGAAGACCTTACAGTGATTACTGAAAAACTGTTTGGAGTCTCCATTGATAAAATAAAAACAATATTCAAATAAAATATAGAGAATTATAACTTAAAATTTAAGATTATGGGAAAGAATTATCCGAGAATCGGGATCAGGCCTATTATTGACGGGCGTCGCAGAGGAATCCGTGAATCATTGGAAGAAACCACAATGAATATGGCGCGTAATGTTGCAAAATTCTACAGTGAAAATCTAAAATATCCGGATGGTACACCAGTAGAATGTATTATTGCAGATACCTGCATAGGTGGGGTAAAAGAAGCTGCTAATTGTGCGGAGAAATTCGAGAAAGAGAATGTCGGTTTATCCTTATCTGTCACACCTTGTTGGTGTTACGGATCGGAAACGATTGATATGGATCCGCTTATACCTAAAGCAATCTGGGGTTTTAACGGTACAGAACGCCCGGGAGCGGTTTATCTTGCTGCTGCGCTTGCTGCCCATACGCAAAAAGGGTTGCCTGCATTCGGTATCTACGGACATGATATTCAGGATATAGGAGATACAGCTATACCAGATGATGTAAAAGAAAAACTATTACGATTTGCAAAAGCTGGTCTTGCTGTCGCTATTATGCGGGGTAAATCATACCTGGCTATAGGTAGTGTCTCTATGGGTATCGGTGGATCTATTGTCAACCCTGAGTTTCTACAGGAGTATCTTGGTATGCGTACCGAATATGTAGATTGTTCTGAAATCCTGCGTCGTATACAACAGGAAATATATGATAAGGAAGAATATGAAAAAGCATTGGCTTGGACCAAAAAACATTGTGCTGTAAATGAATTACCTGACCACAATCCGGAGGCTATCCGCCGTACAAGGGAACAAAAGGATCAGGACTGGGAATTTGTAGTTAAAATGACACTGATCATGCGCGACCTTATGATAGGTAACGATAAACTTATAGGATTCGAAGAAGAAGCAATGGGACACAATGCTATTGCTGGAGGTTTTCAGGGGCAGCGCCAGTGGACAGATTTTATGCCTAATGGTGATTTCTCGGAAGCAATACTGAATACTTCCTTCGATTGGAATGGTATAAGAGCTCCTTTCACCTTTGCGACAGAAGACGATCATCTGAATGCAATATCCATGTTGTTTGGTAATCTTTTAACCAATACTGCACAGATATTTGCTGATGTAAGAACTTATTGGAGCCCCGCATCGCTGAAGCGGGTAACCGGATGGGAGCCGGATGGATTACTGAAAGATGGAGCGATTCATCTTATCAACTCGGGAGCATGCACATTAGATGCAACTGGCGAGCAGACTAAAGATGGTAAGCCTGTAATGAAACCATTCTGGGAAATAAATGAAAGTGAAGTAGGCGCTATGCTTAAGGCAACTAAATGGGGTCCTTCGTCATTGGAGTATTTCCGGGGAGGAGGTTATTCATCCAAATTATTGTCAAAGGCGAATATGCCTGTTACCATGTGTCGTATCAATCTGGTGAAAGGTTTAGGCCCCGTTCTCCAGATTGCCGAAGGATGGACAGCAACATTCCCTGCTGATGTATTTGATGTTATTGACAAGCGTACCGATAAAACCTGGCCTTCGACGTTCTTTGTGCCAAGACTGACTGGAAAAGGACATTTCAAGGATGTGTATTCCGTAATGAATTATTGGGGAGCTAACCATGGAGCCATTAGTTACGGACATATCGGTGCAGACCTTATATCGCTAGCAGCTATGGTTTCTATCCCGGTATGCATGCATAATGTTGATGAAGACAATATTTTCAGGCCTTCTGCATGGAATTCATTCGGATCGGATATTGAAGGCTCAGATTACAGAGCTTGCGAAAATTATGGCCCCAGATATAAATAATTACTAGCTATCAAGGGAGGTGTCAAAAGTAAAATTGCACTATAAAGATGTTACTCTCTTTGTCATTCTGAATGTAATGAAGAATCTCGACCCTTCGGTCATGAGATGTTTTACTCCTGTTGGTTTCGCCGATCCTTCGAATTCAACATGACAAAGAAATAGAAAAAATTTCTTTTGGCACCCTCCTAAATGAAAAACACTAATTCAAAATAAATTAAGATGAAACAATACAGCACATTAGTTTTGCTGTTTTTATTACCCCTATTCGTTTTTAGCCAACAAATTTCATCTGATCATAAAGTTTCTCCCGATAAGGGAAATATACAGGCGTTTATAGGAGATAAAAATAGTAAAGGAGAAAGAAAAGTATATAAAGGGAATGAACTTGTAACTATTGGTATGCCTTGCGGCGGAATTGCTGCCGGACAACTATATGTTAGAGGTGATGGAACACTGGCTAACTGGTGGATTGCAAATAATGCATACAATACCGGTTATGGTATAGACTGGTTATTAAATTTTGAGACACCGTTAGGCCCATGGAAAGTATGTTATCAGACATTCGAACCGATGAGTTATATCGATCAGGGTTTTAAAATCACGGTGGATGATAGTCAAAAGAAATATACAAAGGAATTAAGTAAAAAAGACTTTGATGATATCTCTTTCATAGGTGAATACCCAATAGCATTTATTGATTATAACTCAAAAAGTAATGAACTTCCTGTAAAGGTTAGTTCCCAGGTATATTCTCCTTTTATTCCTTTGAATGCGAAGGAGTCGGCAACACCTGCTACGATCTTGAAATATACGGTTAAGAACACCTCAGACAAAACTGTAAAGGCAGATCTCACAGGCTGGATGCAAAATCTCGTTTGCATTGATCTGAAAGACCGAGCAGGCGGAACATTAAGGAATAAGGTTGTTTCTAATGCTTCCCAGAAATCTGTATATATGGATATGAGCGTTAGTGGGAAAGTGAAAGATGATAAATCTCCTACCCGTAAATTTAAAGTATTTGATGATTTTGAATCAGGCAATTATAATAACTGGCGTGTAGAAGGTACCGCTTTTGGGAATAAACCTGCTGCAGGTGAACTCTGCAATCAAAATCCGCTTGGAGGAGACTATGGCAAAGGATTGGCTAACTCATACAGTGATTATGATAAGCCAACCGGGAAAATGACTTCCAAAACATTTACGATTTCTGATAAATACATCACATTCAATATTGCAGGAGGTGCACACAAAGGAAAGACGTGTATGAATCTTGTGATTGATGGTATTGTAGCAATGAGCGCTACCGGAAATAATAATGAAGACTTCCTTCCTCGCAACTGGGATGTAAGCAAATGGAAAGGGAAAAAAGCATATTTTGAAATTATCGATGATGTTACAGGTGACTGGGGGCATATCAGTGTAGATAATATTCAGTTCGCCAACGAACCTGTAGGTATGCCTCGTATTAAAATAGATGAAACTCATGCTTATTTTGGTAACTTATCCCTCACTGTTTTTGATGCGAATGCTACTGCTACAGCAGATATTACAAAAGACGGATTGGCATATGCCGAGGCTTTATTGGGCGATAAACTGAACGGAGGATTAACTTCTACAATGAGCCTGAAACCGGGAGAATCTAAGGAAGTTATCTTTGTGCTTTCATGGTATTTCCCTAACAGGCCGTTGAGCTATAAGGGTTCTGAATGGAACAGGCCTTTACCCCCTAATTCTCCGGCTATAGGTAATATGTATTCCAATTGGTATAATAGTTCACTTGATGTAGCTGAACAATTACATGAAAACTATAGCAAACTGGAGAAAGCTACTTTTGATTTCCATGATACATATTATAATCAGACTACATTACCTTATTGGCTGACTCACCGCTTGATGATGCCTATATCTATTCTGGCCTCTGAAACATGCCAGTGGTGGGCTACAGATAAGTTCTGGGCATGGGAAGGTGTAGGATCCTGTGAAGGTACATGTACACATGTTTGGGGGTATGCTCAGGCAATGGCTGCATTGTTTCCTGAACTGGAACGGAACTTACGCGAAAAAACCGATTACAGTGTATCTCTCCAACCGGATGGAGGAATTCTCTCACGCAATGGCGAGCACGGTATACTCATAGACGGACATGCGAGTGTTATACTGCGTATGTATCGTGAGCATCTGATGTCGAAAGATAATTTCTTTTTATCCCGTAACTGGGCTAAAATAAAGAAATCATTGGAATATATTATTCGTGAAGATGGGAATGAAGATGGTCTCATTGTAAAGAAGCAACCGAATACATATGATATTTCATTTCATGGAGCCAACACCTATGTGGGCGCACTGTATCTGGCAGCATTGCGTGCAGGAGAGAAGATGGCTATGATAATGAATGACACAACAGCTGCTGAACGTTACAAGAAGATATATACTGCCGGATCTGACAATACAATGGATCGTTTGTGGAATGGTGAATACTTTATACAGGATGTAGATGAAAAGGAATATCCGGAGCATCAGTATGGAAAAGGATGTCTTAGCGATCAGTTATTTGGACAAACATGGGCAGATCTGTTAAGGCTCGGTGATCTGTATCCGAATGATGCAATTGATAAAGCACTGCGTTCGGTGTGGAAGTATAACTGGACAAATGATGTGGGGCCTCAGACAGAAGCACACCTTCCGGAAAGATATTATGCTCATTCAGGCGAACCGGGATTACTGATCTGTACATGGCCGCACAGTAAACATCCGGGCGAGGCTGGTGTCAGGTATCGTGATGAGGTATGGACAGGTATTGAATATCAGGTAGCTACCAATATGATATTGAGAGGTATGGTTGATGAAGGCCTTGCCATAGTGAAAGCTGTGCATTCACGTTATGATGGAGCCAAACATAATCCATGGAACGAAATTGAGTGCGGTGATCATTATGCACGTGCAATGGCATCGTATGGAGTTCTTAATGCTATTCAAAATTATTGGTACGATGGTCCTAAAGGAGTTATGAGCTTCTCTCCGAAGCTGATTTCAAATAAATTCAGAGGATTCTTTACGGCAGCAGAAGGATGGGGTAATATCTCCCAAACCGGAGAAGGACGTAATCAACAGAATACTATTGAAGTAAAACATGGCAGGCTTGCCCTGCAGAAAGTAAAGCTTTCGGTTCCTGCCGGATTTACACCGCAAAAGGTAGAAGTATTCTGCAATGATAAAGTGATACCAGCAACATTTGATGTAAATGATCAGATAGATATATCATTTGATAAATTGAATTTAAAAACAGGAGATAAAATTAAGGTTGTTTTTCTGTAAACTTAGGTGAATGACTGCTTCCCATACTTCTGTTCTCGTATGGGAAGCAGTTTTAAAGAAAGGCGAAAAAGAATGAATCTGTCAAAAACGAAGTATAAAGACAGAAAAATGCCGGTCTGTTTATAAATAATTCTTATTGACAAATACTAATAAAAAATATTTTCACAGGCATACAAACTGAAAATTAATAACCACACTTGAAATTCTTTATTCGAAGAATAAAATGAAATGTACTTTGATAAATAGATAAGTAAACGCTAATAATGATGTCACATTTTAAAGTCATAACTATCAGTTATACTTGGATGGACAAAAAATAGGTTTGTAGATAAAAAGTTACAATTAAATCAAAAAACTATGAAATTAATATCTGTAAGAATATCCATGCTGTTTCTTGCTTTATGCCTTGTCTCTGTGGGGACAATGTATGCCCAGAATGCAAGAACTGTTAGCGGAATAATCAAAGATGTGCAAGGAAACACAATGCCTGGCGTTTCCGTTGTTGTGAAAGGAACAACTGTTGGTGTACTATCCGATGTAGATGGTAAATATGCTATAAATATGCCTGCTGGAACAGATATACTGGTTTTCTCTTTTATGGGGATGAGATCCGAAGAAGTAGAAGTAAAAGGTAGGACAACAATTGATCTCGATCTGAAAGAAGATGCAATTATGCTTCAGGAGATAGTAGCCATCGGATATGGTGTTAAAACCAGGGCAACGACTACCGGTGCGGTAGATGTTGTTGACAAAAAACAATTCGAAAACAGGCCGATGACTAATACTGCTTCATTCTTGCAAGGGGTTGTTCCCGGAATGGAAATAAGGAGAAATAATCCCGGGAAAATTGGAGAAGAAGGTTTTGATATTCAGATTCGTGGAGTTACATCCCGTGCCGATCCGGGTATATTGGTTGTTGTAGATGGTATTCCTTATAAAGATAATAATGCTTCTGCATTAAATAAAATCAACCCTCAGGATATAGAGAGTATGACTATCCTCAAAGATGCGCAGGCTGCTATATATGGTGCCCGTGCTGCCGGAGGTGTTATACTGGTTACCACAAAGAAGGGTCGGAGTGAAAGACCAACAATCAGTTATTCCGGTGATTTCTCTTTCAATAAGCCGGCGCGGGTTCCTCGTAAAGTAAACGTACTGCAACACATCGATATGATGAATCAGGCATATACAAATGATGGTATCGCAACTCATTTTTTCTCTCATTTGGTACAATATATCAATACGGCAGACCTTAATGCAAAAAATCCGTTGGTTGTAAAGGGCCCATTTGGTGATACTCCCGATCTTGTACTTGGTAATCATGATTGGTGGGATGAAATGTACGGAACAGCATTCGACCATTCTCACAATCTTACTATCTCAGGAAAAACCGAAAAATCAAATTATTATGTATCCCTGGGGTATTTAGACCAGAGTTCTATGTTCCAATATGGAGATCATTCAAATAAGAAATATTCTGCACGGTTCAAATATGATTTTGAAATTAACAAATACCTGAAATTCCGCTCTAATGTTTGCGTAGGTCGTAAAAAAGTTGTAGAACCTTACGATATTAATCAGCTTGCATGGTTAACTTACTGGACATGGAATTGCCAGCCTACATATAATGATCGTGGTGAATACTATGCTTCCGGTGGTTTTGGTAACCCAATAGCTTTTGCTAATCATATAGGCAATACAAACAAAACATATTATTCATATTACACTCAATTAGGTTTCGACCTGACACCTATTAAAAACCTGACTATAACAGGTGACCTTTCTATGAATTATGATATTCGTGATGAGAGCTACTCTCGAAAGAGGCACCAGACATATCATTGGGATGGTTCATTAAACTATGATGTGATCGATTACTGGTATAGTGGAAAAACTAAGGCTGCCTCTCAGTATGATAGGAATGAGCATGTTGTGGCAAATATATATGCAAACTACAATTTTGATATAAATAAGCACAGCTTCAATGTAATGGCCGGAGGCTCGCATGAGGAACTAGATAATCGTGGCTTTGGTGCTCATCGTTACAACCTTATTACAGACCAGTTAGAGGTAATGGGTATTGGTGATGCTAATGAGCAGTTCAATAGTGAATATCGTAATGACTGGGCTATAACTTCTTTTTTTGGCCGATTGAGCTATGATTTCGATAGCCGTTATTTTCTTGAAGCGACTTATCGTAACGATGGTTCTTCCAGATTTGCGGATGGACACAAATGGGAAGATTTCTTTGGGGTTTCAGGTTCGTGGATTGTTTCCAACGAGAAATTCTTTAAAGGTGCAAAGAATTATATTGATTATCTGAAACTAAGGCTATCATGGGGACAGCTGGGTAACCAGGCTGGTATCGGATTGTATGATCATTATCAGTATATCAATGTAGGTGGACAATACCCTTTTGGTAATTCAAATTCACCTTCAAAGTCAATGCAGGCTACATTAGGAGGTATGCCGGCTGTTGATCAGACTTGGGAAACAATCAATTCTTATAATGGAGGTCTGGATTTCTCCATACTGGACAACCGTTTGGGAGGAACCTTTGATTACTATATCAAAGAAAATAAAGGTATGTTCTATGCCGAGGAATTCCCTTCAGTATTAGGTACAGGTGCACCTCGTATCAATGGAGCGCATCTAAGGACTAATGGTTGGGAAGTTGCAATTAGCTGGAAAGATAATATAGGAGCCTTGGGTTATCGCATAGGAGTCTCTTTGAGTAACAATACAAGTAAAGTTGTTAATCTGAAAGATGCCAGAAATCCGGGTTATGGGCATAATGCTTTCATTGAAGGCTATCCTGCAAACTCTTATTTCCTTTATGAATTTGATGGATTTATCAGCTCTGAGGCTGATCTGAACAACTATTTATCAAATGTTAAAGGTGTTCCGACAAATCTTAGACTTGGAGATGCTAAATTTAAAGATATGGATGGTGATGGTACGTTAGAACCTCATTTGTATAAAGAAGGAGATGATAGTTCCGGAGATATAATCTACAAAGGTGATGGTAATCAGCATTATCTATATGGTATAAATTTAGAATTGGAGTGGAAAGGTTTTGATTTCAAAGCATTTCTCCAGGGGGTAGGCAAATGGAATGTAATGAATAATACTTATGCAGCGGGTCCTGAGGTATGGAAACAAGCTTCTGAATATTTCTATCAGGATACATGGACAGAGACAAACATGGGTGCATTATATCCACGTCTGACTCAGGATGGCGGGGTACACTGGTATAACTATCAACAATCAAGTGCCCCTTACAAATTTGTAAACAACAGATATCTGAGACTGAAAGATATACAGTTGGGATATACTCTGCCTCAAACCCTTACACGAAAATTTGGAGTGGAAAAAGTACGCACGTATGTAAATGGTACCAACTTGTTTGAATTTGATAATCTTCCTAAGGGATTTGATCCTGAAGCACCGTTTAGTGAAAATCTGATACCATTCACCCGTACTTTTTCATTAGGAATAAATGTAGTATTCTAAAACACGAAAAGATTATGAAAACACGAAAAATATTATTAATATGTTTAATATCTCTTTTCACAATTTCATGTGAAAAAGGTCTTGATCTCCAATCCAAGGATGTGATTACAGATGCTGTGTATTTTAAGACTGTTGAGGATTTTAAATTATATCTTAACCAGTTCTATCCTGAATTACCATCCTTCAATGCTGATGATGATATGTCTGATATTACAAAGCCAAGTGGTTTTAATTCCGTCAGTAATAGTTCTTATGTACCATCGCCGGGTGATGGAACTTGGGATTTTTCGTATAGGATGATCCGGTATGCTAATTATGCACTGGAAAGTGCTAATAAGGCATCTGACGATATAAAGAGTGGCATCAAAGTTTATGAAGCTGAAGCTAAGTTTTTCCGGGCATTCCATTATTTTAATCTGTTAAAACGTTTTGGTGGCGTTCCTCTGATCGATAAAACATTAACATTAAATGATACGGAATATCTATATGGTCCACGTGCAACACGTGAAGCCATTGCAGACTTTATAGTAAAAGACCTTGATGAAGCTATTACAGATCTACCTCTCGAATCAGATATCAGTGCAGGTGATAAAGGACGTGTATCTAAAGGGGCTGCACAAGCTTTTAAAGCCAGAGTATGCTTGTTTGAAGGTACATGGCGTAAATACCATGGATTGAGTGATGCCGATAAATTTATTTCAGCAGCAGTAGATGCATCAAAGGCAGTCATAGATTCGGAGGAATATAAATTATTTGATCGTAGGGATGTTCTGGGTGATCTGAGCTATAAATATTATTTCACTCTATCTACTCTTAAATCAAATCCTGCCGGGTTGACCAAAGCTGATCAGTCAGAAACTATACTTGCCAATCGTTACGATCAGGATATAAGAGAGTCTCCTCGTTATGAGCATTCTCATGAGTTATGCCCTACGAAGAAACTGGCAGATATGTATCTTGATAAGAACGGAGTTCCTATCACGCATGCAAGTAGTGTATTTAAAGGATACAATATGGTGCTGGATGAATATCAGGATCGTGATCCGCGTATGGATATATTCTTTGTGAAGCCGTTTGAGCGTTTTTGGCTATTTTCTCAACCGGTATATAATGTAAATTGGGACGATCCCGAAAGTACAGGTATTATCTACAATGTAGATTTTGGTTTCTGGACACAAACAGGTTATCGCAATCTGAAAGGTGTCTCAGAAATAAGTTTCCCGATGGGAATGGATTGGCCGGTTATCCGTTATACAGAAGTATTATTGATTTATGCAGAAGCTCTGCATGAGAAAAATGGAAAAATAACCGATGATGAACTTAAAATAAGTATAAACAAGCTGCGTGACAGGGTTAGCATGGTACATCTGACAAATGCTCATGTGAGTAAATACGGATTGGATATGCTGACGGAAATAAGGCGTGAGCGTACAATAGAACTGAGCCTTGAAGGATACAGACTTGATGATTTGCGTCGTTGGAAAACCGCCGAAGTAGAATTAAAAGAACCTCTTAGAGGAGTTAAGTTTCAAGGAACTGAATATGAAACAAACCCATTATGGGAAAACGTAAAATATGACTATGATTCTGAAGGTTGTATCTTGTTGGAGGCTTCATCGAAGCGGAATTTTGAGCAGAAGCATTATCTGTTCCCGTTACCAACAAGGCAGATATTGCTAAATCCTGCACTAGAACAGAATCCAGGTTGGAAATAGTACTCTTATGATTGTTTTTTGATACTGTCCCGGTATATTTCTTATAGTAGACAGACTTATACCGGGACTTTTGAGTTATTGGTTTTGGATTTTAGTTATTCAAGAGAAAGCTCCCCGAAAATCTGTTCTCTAACGGGGAGCTTTAAAAAAAGAATGAATCTGTCATAAGAAGTATAAAATGAATCTACTTCAAATACCACTTATTGACATTTTTGCTAAAAACTATTTAAAGATACAGAATTATTTAAGTAAAAATCATTTAATGCAACATCATTTAATTGTAATCAACTATTGCTGTTGCAGAAATATATGATAAATCTATGAAAAAATATTTTATTATGTTGGCCTTATGTTTTTTTGCAACTACTATTATGGCACAGCAGTCTAATGGTGTCACATATGATCTTGCAAAAATAAAGAAAGGCTACTATTCAAAAAGAATCAGCAGTTATGATAAAGAGGGATTTAATGGAGACAGGCTCGTTGGTATAAAACCGGGGGAGAAAGCTGTAGTTTGTGATATAAAAGGCTCCGGAATAATCAATCATATATGGTTTACCATAGCACCTCCACCCGAATTGATTAACAGGAACGATATTATTATCCGTATGTATTGGGATGGTAAAGATTATCCTTCCGTGGAGTCGCCTATCGGCCCTTTCTTCGGACAAGGATGGGATGAGCGTTACAACTTTAGTTCTTATGCTTTGTCGGCTGGTCCGGCTAATGGTACAGGATTATCTTCTTATTTTGCTATGCCTTTTGCAAATGGAGCACGTATTGAGATAGAAAACCAGACTGATAAAACAATAGATAATATCTTTTTCTATGTGGACTATTGGCAAGTAGACAAACTGGATAAAGACCTTGGGCGGTTTCATGCATGGTATAACCGTGAGATTACAGAAGCTATAAGCGATCCGGTAACAGGCCATGAGGTAGCCAATATAGATGGAAAAGAAAATTATGTGTTTGCTGATATTAAAGGTGAGGGGCATTTTATCGGTCTTAATTATTATGTGCATTCTCCCAGTCCGGCATGGTATGGTGAAGGTGATGATATGTGGTATATAGACGGTGAGAAAATACCATCGATGGTCGGAACCGGAACCGAAGATTTTTTTAATACATCATGGTGCCCTAAAGAACCTTTTCAAAGTCCGTTTTTCGGTTACCCACGTGTAAATGAGGATAATGGTTGGCTGGGTAGAACACATGTGTACCGTTTCTTTATCACTGATCCTGTTTTCTTCGAAAAATCGCTGAAAGCTACTATTGAGCATGGCACATCCAATGATATGCAGTTGGATATAGCAACTGTTGCTTATTGGTATCAGACTGAGGCTTCTATGATACCTGCTATTCCTGATAGAAATAATCGTAAGCTAATGCCTTTTACTAATTTCTGGGATATACATATGTGGCGTAAGGCTTGGCAGGAATCAAAGGCCGGAAAGAAAAGCTGGAACCATTAATTTGGAATAGTATAAGAATTCTATAGATATTCATTTCTAAAAATATGCGACTATGGTACATCGGGTAAGATTATTTATTGTTTTATTCATACTGAGCTTTGGGGTAGTAATTAATGCACAAAAAAATGAACGGATATTCAGTTATGCCAAAGAACTGGAACAACTATATAATGTCAATTTACTCCCTTGCTATCGTGATGGGATTGTAGAACAAGTATCCAGTTATGATCGGACAGGAGGTAATAACGATGGCTTTGAAGGTACATATTCTTTTGTTGGCAAGGAGGATGGGAAACTCATACTTGCTGATCTGAAAGGCCCGGGAGTGATTAATCGTATATGGACACCTACACCCACTAATGATACTATAGAATTCTATTTCGATGGTCAAAAAGATGCCGGACTAAAAATATGTTTCGATGATCTATTTTCAGGTAAAGTCTATCCTTTCATAAAACCCTTATGCGGTAATGAGATCGGAGGATATTATTGTTATTTGCCTATTCCTTATAGCAAGTCGTGTAAGGTTATGTTTTCTGGCGAAACAATGAAGTTTTATCAGATACAGTATCGTAATCTTCTGGGTTATAAGGTGGAAACATTCACGGGCGATCTTGACCAGAATGAGAAGAATATATTGAAAACCATAGATTTGAAATGGAAACAATTGGCAAAACCTGTTAATGACGATATATTGGTGAAGGAGGAAAGCTTTGTACTGGAGCCCGGTAGCAAACAAATATTCTTTTCACAAAACCAATCGGGGCGTATCCTTGGCTTCGAGATTGATGATAACGGTTATTTCGAAAGTAAATATAAAGATATAATATTGAATGTTGTGTGGGATAATGAAACTATTCCTGCTATCCATGCCCCTGCCGCCGATTTTTTTGGATATGCTTATGGCAAAGCTTCTATGAGAAGCTACTTGTTGGGGAAAAAGGATGGAATAAACTATTGTTACATTCCCAGCCCTTACAATACTGCTACAATGAAGTTGATATATAAAAAACGTGAGGGTGAAGGGCAGCCTTCTATTTTGATCAGGGTAAAAGTATATTATAAAACAGAAGTTAGGAATCCGGCAGAAGAAGGAAAACTCTATACCAATTGGAACAGGGAGATTAATCCTCCAGAAGGGAAGTTTTATGATTTCCTTTCAGTAAAAGGTAAAGGGCATTATATAGGTACAATACATCAGGCACAAGGATTATTACCTCAGATGACAGAATTTTTTGAAGGGGATGATTCTACGTACGTAGATGGTAAGATGCGTATACATGGTACAGGCTCTGAGGACTATTATAATGGAGGTTGGTATGCATTGCTTGACAGATGGGATCGCGATGTAAGCCTTCCTATACATGGATCTTTGTCTTATTCTTTGCAATCTGCCCGTACAGGAGGATATCGCTTTTATCTGGGGGATAAACTTTCATTCGAAAAGGAAATATGTCATGCAATGGAACACGGGCCTGTAGGAAATAAATATCCTGTAGATTATACCTCAGTTGCTTTTTATTATGCAGAAAAACCGCTGCTGCAACAAATTGAACCTGAAGAAAGACTACGTACTGTTTACGAGCCGGATAATTATCGGTTTTATCCTCAATTGATGAAGTTTTCAGCCTTTCATGATACACAAATAAGCTATATGAGAGGGATAAATATACAATCGAAGAGCGAAGGAGGAATAAAAGTCTTTCTGGATGATATCCCCGAAGGAAGATATAGGATTTATCTTTCTTATCATATGAAACCAACAGGAGGCGATTTTATTATCTGGCAGAGACAGGAGGAAATAAGTAGTTATAAATCATCATACAGTACCGAAGACAAATTTAATGAAAAGCAATACATAGGTAATATGGATATAACAGCGCAAACAAACTCTTTATCTATAAAAGTGAAAAATAATAATGGGAGAAATGAATTTGAATTTGATTGTATATATCTGGAACGAATCTATTGAAAACACTTTGAAAAATATATCATGGAAAAGGAAAAGAAGTATGTGATAGGGGTCGATTATGGTACAGACTCTTGTCGTGCGATAATTGTGGATACTACAACAGGTACGGAACAAGCCTCAGCAGTAAGTCATTACAACCGTTGGGGAAAGGGTTTGTATTGTAATCCTGTAAATAATCAGTATCGTCAGCATCCTGCGGATTATATTGAAAGTCTCGAAGATGTGATAAAACATTTATTCCAAAAGTGCCCGGGAGAAATAGTACCAAAGATAATAGGTATGGGGTTTGATACCACAGGGTCTACACCCGTCCTGCTAGATAAGGATGGTCTGCCTTTAGCCTTATTACCGGAATATGCAGATAACCCGAATGCCATGTTTGTTCTGTGGAAAGATCATACAGCTATAAATGAAGCAGCAGAAATCAATGAATTAGCAAAAAAATGGGATATCGATTTTACATCATATTCAGGCGGAGTATATTCATCGGAATGGGCTTGGGCGAAAATGCTCCATGTCCTTCGGGTTGATACCTCCATAAGGGATAAAGCATACAGTTGGACTGAGCATTGCGATTGGATATCTGCCTTACTCACAGGTAATACTAATCCGGAGAATATGCTGCGTAGCCGTTGTGCTGCAGGGCATAAAGCTATGTGGAATGAAAGTTGGGGAGGATTGCCTTCATCAGAATTCTTGCATACCTTAGATCCTCTTTATGACTTGTTCAAAGGGCATCTCTTTAAGCAAACACATACAAGTGATAAAGTTGTAGGAACACTTACTGATGAATGGGCAGAAAGACTGGGGCTACATACAGGGGTAGTTATTTGTGTCGGTGAACTCGATTGCCATATGGGAGCTGTCGGTGCACAAATATCAGAAGGTGCATTTGTGCGTATTATAGGCACATCTACCTGCGATATAATGGTTTCATCCTATGATACAATGAAAGATAAACTTATTGCCGGAATATGCGGTCAGGTTGATGGTTCTGTTATACCCGGAATGATAGGCCTGGAGGCTGGACAATCAGCTTTTGGGGACATTTATGCTTGGTTCAGAAACATTATTTACCATCCGTTGAGAGATATTCTATCAAATTTAGATATTGCTGATAGCGAATTTAAACAGCAATTACAAGAACAGATTAAGGATCGTATTTTACCATATCTGAACGAAGAAGCTCAGAAAATTCCTGTATCAGAAAGTTCTCCGATAGCACTCGATTGGATGAACGGGCGTCGCACTCCATTTGCAAATCAGGTAGTAAAGGGTTGTATTGCAGATCTTACATTAGGTAGCTCGGCCCCGGTTATTTACAAGGCATTGGTAGAAGCAACAGCTTTTGGCTCAAAAGCCATTATTGATAGTTTCTTGGCACAGGGCGTTGAAATCAAGAATGTAATTGGGATTGGTGGTATACCATTAAAAGCTCCATTTGTAATGCAGACTCTGGCTGATGTTTTGGGAATGCCTATAAAAGTGTCGGGTGTGGAGCAGGCTTGTGCCTTGGGTGCAGCTATGTTTGCTGCAGTAGCCGCTTCGGAATATGCATGTGTAGAAGATGCGCAAGCTGCTATGGGAAAAGGTTTTGCTTATGAATATTATCCGGATGCACAAAAGAATGCTATCTATGAGAAACTATATAAAAAATATTTGAAAATAGGAGGATTTATTGAGAGCTCAGGTAATTAATAGTTATCTTTATCAGGAGTGTTATTTTTAATATTAAAAAATATTGGAATGAATATTTATAAGATTATTGCAGGAGTGATATTACTCACTTGTCCTTTCCTTGCATTCGGACAAATAAAGAATGATGATGTATATAAATTGCCGGAAATGGGGCAGAGTTCTATTCGTGAACATATCTCCATACCGGGTTTTGATGGATATCAGGTTCTCAAGTGCGATTTCCATATCCATACTGTTTTCTCGGATGGTAAGGTTTGGCCTGATGTACGGGTAAACGAGGCCTGGAGGGAAGGACTTGATGCTATTGCAATTACCGATCATATTGAGTACCGTCCCTATAAAGGAATTCTTAGCGGAGATCTTAATGCCAGTTTCAAAATAGCAAAAGAACATGGCGACAGGCTGAATTTTATAGTTATACAAGGTACTGAAATTACACGTGAAAAGCCGATTGGACATCTCAATGCTTTATTTATAAACGATGCCAATAAGTTGGAACTGGATGATCCTGTAGATGTTCTGAAAGAAGCGAAAAAGCAAGGCGCTTTTATTATGTGGAACCATCCGGGATGGCCTGATAATAAGAGTACTCTTTATCCTGTGCACGAACAATTGATTGCAGAACGTCTGATAAATGGTATTGAGGTTTTTAACTATCTTGAATATTATCCGCTTACATTCGATTATGCGAATAAATACAATCTGAGCTTTATGGGTAACTCGGATATACATGAGCCTATTGCTGAACTTTATGGAAATAAGAAATTGGCTCGCCCTGTTACTTTGGTATTTGCAAAGGAATACTCGGAGGCAGGCATAAAAGAGGCCTTGTTTGCCGGACGCACAGCAGTCTTATTTAATAGTACTTTAGCAGGAAAAGACGAATTATTAAGAAAGTTATTCTTGGCATCAATCAAGATAAAAGTAATAAAAGGTGGAGATGATATAGAGGTTAGTAATATATCAGATATTTCTTACTCGCTAATGATAGGTGATAAAGAATATAGGCTACCAGCTAATAAGACAGTCAGGACTCAGTTTCCCAAAGAAGGAATAATGACTGTTTTGAACTGCCATACGGGAAAGGACACTAAACTGGAAATCTCATTGCCATTGAAATATTAGAAAATATTATTAGAGAAATACCAAGATTAATCAGTCTTCTTAATAACATTTCTGGCTATTTCTATCTTATATTTCTTACCTTTCATCTTTTCATCTCTTATGTTGGTTAGAAGTGTCCTGACTGCTGAGGAACGCACAGCAACAAAAGAGATGAAATCTTTTACTTCTATTAATCCTAAATCTGATTTATCCAGTTTTCCTTTTTGTAAGAAGAATCCTACAATATCACTTTTATTCAGTTTGTTTTTCTTACCTCCACTTATGTAGATTGTCTGGTTTTCGGGACGTTTAGGTAGCGTTTTGTTTGTTCCTGGCCTCAATACATCCAGATTCTCAGGAATATAATCAGGTGCTTTTTCTTCTTTGTAGAGTATGATATATGCAGTACCGGAAGCATGCATACGGGCTGTGCGCCCATTACGATGGATAAACTCACTCTCTTTGGCAGGTAGGTGATAATGTATCACATGTTTCATTTCAGGAATATCTAAACCTCTGGCAGCCAGGTCTGTTGTAACCAGGTAGTTTAAACTACCATTTCGGAATTGGATGAGTACTCTTTCCCTGTCATCCTGGTCCATGCCCCCATGGTAATATCCTGTTTGTATGCCTTTCTTGTTTAATAAACTACTGATACGTTCTGCGACTTCTCTATGGTTACAGAAAATAAGAGCAGGCTCTGAATTGAGCGAACATATAAGCTGGAATAAGGATTCTATTTTATCTTTTTCAGGAGATAAAACAAGTTTGATAGAAAGAGTATCTTTCCTTTCTTCTTCGGTATAATCGAGAGTAACAGGAGATTCCATCAATACAAAATCAGGCACTTCTACATCAGAAGTTGCTGAAAGTAATATTCGTTTCTGCAGGTTGGGTAATTGGCTGATAATTGTATTCATTTCATCCTGAAATCCAAGTTGCAATGATTTGTCAAATTCATCTAAAACTAAAATTTCGATAGAGTTAGTATCAAAAGATTTCCTTTCCAGATGATCTGTCAACCGTCCCGGTGTTCCTATAAGCAAGGCAGGGGGATTACTTAGATTCTTAAGTTCGGTTTCAATAGAATGTCCACCATAGCATACGTTTACTTTAAATTTTGTTCCCATTTGTTTCCAAACCTTCTCAATCTGAATTGCCAGTTCGCGTGATGGTACTATAATCATACATTGCACAGCTTTTATATCCTCTCTCAACAAATTGAGGGTTGGTAACAGGAAAGCAAGAGTCTTACCGGAACCAGTGGGTGATAATAAGATTGTATTTTTTTCTTTTATTATTGTATCCTCAGCTGCAATCTGCATCTTGTTCAACCTGTCTATATTCAGGCTGGATAATATAGTTTTTGTTCGATCTTCTGTTTTCATACGGCAAAGGTAAGACATTACAGGTTACTTTGTTTGGCTGATGTTATATTTCTACATATTTCATTTACTGGAACATTTCAATTCTCTATGTGTTATTAAGGATATGAGATTTAACAAACAAATATGAACCTATACCTGACGAGCCCTGAAAAAATTATAAATGAATATGAAAGCTCTTTACAAAATTATATACTCCCTTTAGAAAAGGATGATTCATTCAAAGTACATTACCATTCTGAAGATAGTGATATTCTGATTGGTATCCCTGGTGAAAATAGTATTGTTTTTATAATGAAAGGGAAAGTATTAATTCAAAAAGAATCGGATTATAATTTATATAGTAAAAATAATATGCTTTTTATATCTAAAGCCTTTGGTCCGTATAAAGCTACAACCAAAGAAAGTAGTATATATATTGAGCTGAAATCGGATAATCTCCTGCCATTTATAGATCAGGTTCTTTTAAATCAGATTGTCTCACTATATGCCCCCAATAGTATAGAATTAGAGAAACTTCATATAAAGAAAACTTTACGCTATTTTCTGTCGGGTATAATTTACTACAGGCGTAACAAGATATTTTCAAAGTATGTATATGATATGAAAAAACAAGAATTTGTTTTTCTAATGAGAACCCTATACGATAAACAAACGTTGGCCCGTTTTTTTTCCCCGATACTTCTTAGTCAAAACCAATTCAGAATGGAGGTATTGGCAAATTATACACATAATAGTTCTGTTAAAAGTTTAGCGAAGAAATGTTTTATGACAACTAAAACATTTACAAGAAAGTTTAAAACTGAATTTGGGATCACTCCTTATAAATGGATTATGCATCAGAAGGCTAAAAGTCTGGAATACTACATAGTTCATAAAACGGTATCAATGGATCATATCCTTAAAGAATTTCATTTTGCAAATATGGCTGAATTCATTGCCTTCTGTGAAAAGCACAACTTAAAAACTAAGCTGTTAAGTAAATAAGCGCCAATAGATATTTTGTCCCTTTTAGTACTTATTTTGTCCCTTTTTTTATAAAAATATATAGATTTTCATTCTATTTTTGCGCCATTAAATGAGGAATATATGATTTTACAATAAACTGTCACATACCATTTTACTCTTGAATCTTAACAAGAGGGAATCATCCGAAATATACTTTAAACAATTAGATAAAGAAGGACTATAATCCTTCTCAGGGAAACTATTGCCTCACATAAAATCAGAATCAAAAAGGGAATTTTATATATTATTAATTAATTATCAGGTTTTTATTATGAAATCAAGAGGTTTATTTTTATCTGCAATTATTATTGCTATTTTGGGTGTATCCTGTGACAGGGCAGAAGACAGTGATATACCAACGCCTATTGTAAGGGGAAAAGTGGCCAGTATTAGCCTACAAATTTCGGGTACACCGCAAACTAAAGCATCGGGCAACCCTTCTCAGGAAGACAAGGTACTTAAGCTGGATGCCTTTGTTTTTAATATTGATGGTAGCCTAGAAGCTGCAAAGAGTGTAACCAGCCAGAATAACAGCATTACTAAGGTAGATAATATAGCTGTTACGAGTGGTGAAAAAAGAATTTTTGTGTTGGCTAACTATGCGTCTGATATATCAGCTATTAAAAGTATCACTGAACTACAAAATACACTATCTGATCTCAAAAATGAGAAAGACAACGGACAGCTTACTATGTCCACAGATGTGATCAATGCTGTTATTGTTCCAGGAAAGAACTATATAGGGTATACCTCCAACCCTACAGATGGAACTTCACTAGAGCCTCATACATTCTTGCTTACAAGATTAACTGCGCGGGTAAAAGTTGAAGATATGCAGTGGCAAAGCAGTGAGTATTCTTTCGAAGGAGCTACAGCTTTTATATTGAATGCAGTAAAGAATTCACATATAAGCAATTCTGCTTTATCTTTACCTGTCTCTTATTATCAGGGACTTTCAGGGATCGGTGACTTATATCCTTCATCAAGCACAGTTTTGTCTGGTTCTGAAAACTTTCTTAGTTCAACGGCAACTAACAACAATACATATTTTTACCTTTATGAAAATCAGCCTGCCGACGGAACTATATATCCTACAATACTTGTTTTAAGGGCAAAAGTGAAACAAAATAACAAATATATTAGCAATATTCCTGGTCGTGTAGATTCGGAAGGTTATACTTATTTTCCTGTTATAATAAATCTGGAGGGCAATAATTCGACTGTAACAGGAGCTTCAGATAACCATAAATATATAAGGCGTAATAATACATATAACATAAAAACCATAGTAAAAGGATTGGGAACCAGCAATCCTTTCAGCTCCGAATCACCATCATCTCTCAATGTTCAGGTTTCAGTGGCCCCCTGGGCACTTAATATCTCACAAACAAGCGTCTTTGAATAGATAATTTCTGCTTAAGTTTCTGCTTAAGTTGTCAGATACTTACTTAATAGTGTATATTAAGTAAGTATTTGTTTTTTATATAAAACTAATCAAATTATCCCAATCTGATTTTCAATTTAAATGTAGACTTATATAGTGTAAGCAATACAAATATATGTCTGAAAATGTCTCATAAATAAATTATCAACTTTTATAGATATATATAATTTTATTTATGAATAAATAGAAAAAACAGAGGGTGAGAATACACTCAAAATTACTATCCAGATCATTATACAATCTATAATTTTGTATTTGAAAAAGAAAAGGCTTTTTCACTAAAGGAGACAACGCATTCAGGCTAAATTAAATATTGAGGTTGCAACAAAATCTCTTTTCTACATTTATTTGATCATTCACTTCAGATTAATCCAAAACTAATCGAGTTAACATACAATTATAACAAATAATGAGAATAAGCATGCATGAAGAATTAATTGAGGCAATCAAAACATCTATAACTGAAAAAGACATAATAAATACCATAACAGAAAAAGAAAAATTAGTATCGATACTGGCAGATATACTTTGTTTGGGTAAGGAAGCGATCTACAGACGCCTCAGAGGTGAGGTTCGTTTTACATTTGAAGAGGTTGCAATAATTTCTCTTAAGTTAGGTATTTCAATAGACAATATAGTTGGGATAAGAAATAAAGAGAGAGCAGTGTTTGATCTCAACCTTATGTTCGCCAATGATATTAATCAGAACTATATAGCGCGGATGGATGAGTATGTTAATCTCTTTAGAAGAGCAAATAAAAAAGCAGACTCAAAACTGATATGTGCTTTTAACAATTTACCTTATTTTTTCTATTTACACTATGAAAATTTATCGAAATTCAAACTGTTTAAATGGGCCTATCAAATAAAAAGACTTCATTCTTTGCCCTTTAGAGAAATGGAGTTGACAAAAGAAGCTATAGCATATCAAAAGATGTTTATCTCTGAATCGAGAAACATAAAAAGTTCCAGCATTATACTGAGTCAGGATATATTTACATCTTTTATACGCGAAATAAAATATTTTCACAATCTTAATTTAATGAGTGATACTGATATTCAAAGCATAAAGGATGAATTGAATGAACTTCTCACGGAAATGGAGTCTCTTACAATATCAGGAACATACAACTCCGGAATGGAAATTCTTCTATATCTGTCGAATGTAGATATTGATGCTTCGTATATATTATTAGAATATAGTGGCCATTCTTATGCACACCTGAATCTGTATGGTATAAGTGGAATAAATTCTCAAAGCTATAATATATGCCAGACACATAATGAATGGATCAATTCACTGAAGAGGTATTCGATGCTCATAACGCAAGGCGGGGAAATGCAAAGGTATAACTTCTTTCAGGAGCAAAGAAAGATAATAAATTCATTCTCAAGGTAGAAAATGTGTTTGTATGGAGTGATAGGATTGGCAAAATATTAGCCAATCCTGTTTTTGTTTTATGGAAAGATAAATATAAACCGAAAACATATAAATATCACGATTAAACATGATTTATAGATATTAAACAACTGAATATATATAAACAGAGATTCGGCTTTGTATAATATGCAAAAACAGAGTCGGGCAATTATAGTAAGTAGAGAAATAGAAAGATTCACTATTACAAATAGGCATAATGTGTCCTATAATTCTTACTGACATTCTATAGGTTTGTACCGGGATTTGGCACATCAATATATGCTGTTTTCCTAATACGGATTTTAATGAAACTATCTGAATAAAATGAAGAATTATAGTAAAACACAAAATTACGCACTACTGGCTATTGCTATATTATTTAACCTCCACCTTAATGCACAGGTAACAATAGGGTCAGGGATAGAACCGGATATGGATGCTATTCTCGATTTGAAGCAAAGTGAGAATGGGGAATCCTCTAAAGGATTGTTATTGCCCCGGGTAGCCCTTATTTCTACAGATAATAGTTTTCCTTTATTACAGCATACTTCAGGAATGATTGTATACAATACAAATACGAATGAGAATATCTCATCAGGACTATTCTATAATGATGGAACAAAATGGAATCGAATAGGATTAACGGATGGGTTGGCAGGCCAGACTTTATCTCTTTCGGATGACTTACAGCCCAGATGGGTAACAATGAATATTCCGGATATACGGAATGATAACTTCTTTTTGGTTAGTTCCAGCATAAATATATCTGATGGAGGTGTTGATTTAGCTACAAACAATGGTATCTCTGTATGCGTTCTTAACTATGCATTTGATAATAAATGGCGTAAAATAGGGAATACATTCAGTATAGTACCCAAATATAAAAAGAACCGGTTGCTGATAACATTACAGACTACCATACAAAAGAGTGGTACAGCTAATGGATGGGTTTCGTATGCCGGAGGTATCTTTGTTAACAACCTGCTGAAGTCAGCCAATATTGGGCAGTTATCATATTCTAATACAGGATCCAATACATTTGAAACTATATTATTGCATATGGTAGTGGAAAATCTGGAGGCAAACAATCAGAATATAAATGTGGCTATCACCAGAATCGGCAGCAGTGCAAATCAGACAGACATTAGTATCGGTAAACCATCTGCCGATGTCACAAACTTAAATAACTTCATGGCCAGACCATCTATATACTTTCAGTATTATGAAGATCCTACTTCTCTGGCTTTTTAATCAACAAATTATTTAAATGAAACGAGTAAATTATAGATCAACAGGAATCTTTATTTTTTTATTAATTCTTTGTCACAATAGTAGTAATGCACAAGTAACATTCGGCTCTTCAGATGCTCCTGACCCGGATGCGTTACTCGAATTACGCGGATCGGGCGAAGTGGAAACTAAAGGATTATTATTGCCCCGGGTAGAACTGGTTTCGTTGATAGATCCGTCACCTCTTACAATGCATATAGAAGGTATGATTGTTTATAATACAGCTTTTAACAGCGTAGTCAGTCCCGGCCTGTACCGTAATAATGGCAGCAGATGGATTTTGGAACATCTGCCTGAAGGAGAAAGATCGGGACAGTTTCTAGTTATCGATAGAGAAACATTAGCCCCTAAATGGACATCCGTATTTATTCCGGAAGTCAAATCTGAGGAATTTAGCCTTATGGAGGTCGGAGCATATAGCCAACATATTGGAGCTGAGTTTTCATCCAACTCCGGTGCTTCAGTATATACAGAAAATAGTGCAATAAATAGTTCTTGGAAAACGATTATCGATCCATTCAAGATTACAGTAAAGAAAGCTACAAATAGGACAATTATTTTCGTTCAAACAACCATTCTGCAATCAGCATACACTTCCTCAGGATGGACTTCGTATGCAGGTGGAATTTTTGTAAATGACTCATTGAAAGGGGTACGGGTGGGAACACTGAGATCTTCTGGTAATAATAGTGAACTATCTAAGTCTGAAACATTATTCTTTGTTATTCAAAATCTGCCTATTGGCGAAAATTCAATTCAGATAGCATTTATCCGGAGAAATAGTAATACAACTGTTCCCTCATTATTAATAGGAAAATCACTGAATGAGAATGTGCAAGGATCAACCTCTTTATCTTATCAATATTATGAGAAATAAAAATTATAAAAGCACTTATTTAGTTGTTTTATTCTGTATCTTATCAGTTAATATAAAGTGTCAGGTTACTATTGGTTCCGGTATAGCGCCTGCTTCAGATGCCCTTCTTGATTTAAAGGAATTTGCAGATGGAAAGTCAACTAAAGGGTTATTGCTCCCTCGTGTAAATTTGCTGTCTTATGTTTCTCCTTCACCTTTATCCCGGCATGTCGAAGGAATGATGGTTTACAACAATACAAGTGATAAGGGTATTTGTGTTGATGACGGTATCAAATGGAAAAATCTGGATCTTCCTAAAGGATTTACGAGTGGACAGTTTTTAGTGTTGGACCAGGAGTTGAAACCCACCTGGACAATAGTCAGCATTCCTTTAGCTCAGGAAAACAGATATTCATTGATCGAATCTAAATCGATCCAGATAAACAATGGACTTACATTTTTGTCTGATAATACAAGTTGGCTTCAACTAGGTGACATCTTCAGTGTAGTACCGAACCATGTAAAGAACAGGATTGCTATTACAATTCAAACTATTGCAATGAAGGAGTATAAATCAAATAATAATTCGGGATGGATATCATATTCCGGCGCAATATTTGCAAATGGGGTAGCAAAAGACTCCCGTATAGGAAGATTGGTATATGAAAGTCATAATAGTGCAGAAGTATTCCAGATAGAGACATTACACTTTGTATTGGAAAATCTTCCTCTTTCGGAACAGAAAATGAAAGTTGCATATAAAAGGAGAAATAGTATGAATTCCGGAGGTCAGGCTTTGTATATAGGCACCCGGGGAACAAATAATAGTTTAAACAATTTCGTTACCAAATCGATTATTTCTTATCAATATTATGAAGATAGAACCTCCCCGTCCCAATAGAATCACATGCTTGTCTATTGTCTAGTTTTTTTGTAAAGTTTGTGTTAAGTTAAATGCCTGTGAGTCGCGATGATTCGCAGGTTTTGTTTTTGCTGGGAAATGTATAATTGTTTGATTCGGATAAATTATGGTTTGAATGACAATAGTCTGTCATCTTTTTATGTTCTAACTTTGTTATATTAAAAATATAAAAGATGAATGATATGAAAACAGTTAAATTGAATAATGGAGTAGAAATGCCAATTCTGGGATTTGGTGTTTATCAGGTAGAACCTGGTGAAACGGAGAATGTAGTCTTTAATGCTCTTCAGACCGGTTATCGTTCGATAGATACTGCAGCAGCATATATGAATGAAGATGCTGTTGGTAAAGCTATCAAACGAAGTGGAATTGCCCGTGAAGATTTATTTATTACTACCAAGCTATGGATCCAGGATGCTGGATATGAGAAAGCAAAAAAGGCTTTTGAAAGATCATTGAAAAATCTACAGTTAGACTATCTGGATCTATATCTCATTCACCAGCCTTTTGGCGACGTTTACGGTTCATGGCGGGCTATGGAAGAATTATATAAAGAAGGGAGGATCCGGGCTATTGGTGTAAGTAATTTTCAAACGGATAGGATAATAGACTTTATTCTGCATAATGAAGTTGTTCCTGCGGTAAATCAAATTGAAACACATCCGTACCATCAGCAAATTGAAGCTCAGAAATTCTTAAAAGAGAATGGAGTACAAATTGAATCATGGGGACCATTTGCAGAAGGTAAAAACGATATTTTCAATAATAAAACATTGGTGTTGATCGGTGAGAAATATGGAAAATCGGTTGCACAAGTAATTCTTCGTTGGATGATACAGCGAAATGTAGTAGTAATCCCAAAATCTGTTCGCAAAGAAAGAATGGCTGAGAATCTCGATGTTTTCAATTTTGAATTAACAACTGAAGATATGGATGAAATCAAGGCGCTTGACACAGCTGAGAGTGTATTCTTTGATCATCGTGATCCGGAGATGATAAAATGGCTTAGCTCTGTAACATTTTAAAATCATAGAATGATAAAAAACAAAAAAACGAGGATACATCTGCAGAAGCTATATTACCTGTGATAGAAGAATTCATCAATAAGATGAAGAATCCTCCTGTGCATGAGCTTGCAATTGCTCGCAGATTTTATTAAATAAAACATGTAAATTGAGATTTACATGTTTTTTGCTTTCAGTGATTTACCTTACTTTTGTTACCATAAGTTTACCATAAGTAAAAACACTTAAAATATGAAATATCTTAAATACTCTGCACTACTTTTAATCACTTTTTTGCATGTCAGCATAGGTAACTCACAATCATCCAGGCATGAGTTTCTTATAGAAAAGAACTGGAAATTCAGCAAAGGTGATTTTCCTGATGCCGCACAAAATAATTTTGATGATACAAATTGGCAAGTGGTGACCGTACCTCATGATTGGGCCATATATGGACCTTTCGACCGTAAATACGATTTACAGGAAGTGGCCATTACTCAAAACGGGGAAACTGTTGCTACCGTAAAAACCGGACGTACGGGAGGATTGCCCTATATCGGTACAGGATGGTATAGAAATACATTTGATATAAATAACTTCGTAAAAGGGAGAAGCCATGTTAATCTACTTTTTGATGGAGCTATGAGCGAAGCGCGTGTATATGTGAACGGAAAAGAGGCGATTTTCTGGCCTTTTGGTTATAATTCTTTTCATTGTGATGTGACGGATTTACTAAATCCGGATGGGAAAGGGAACAGAATCGCTGTCCGTCTCGAAAACAAGCCCGAATCTTCACGCTGGTATCCGGGTGCAGGCCTGTACCGTAATGTACATGTTATTGTGACGGAAAGAATACATGTGCCTGTGTGGGGAACATATATTACAACTCCTTTTGTATCAAAAGACTATGCTTCCGTAAATCTGAAAACAGAAATAAGAAATAGTGATGGACAGGATGTTAGGGTTTACACTGAGATTCGTGATGCAAATAATAAGATTGTTTCGTCAAAAGATAACACTCAGAAAATAAATCATGGAAAACCTTTTGAGCAGAATTTTATAGTCGATAAACCTCGGTTATGGTCTCCAGAAAGCCCTTATCTGTACAATGCTGTTTCAAAAATATATATAAAAGGCCAGTTGGTAGATGAATATACCACTCGTTTTGGTATACGTGATATAAAACTAATAGCTGATAGAGGATTCTTTTTGAACGGTGAGCGGCGAAAATTTCAGGGAGTATGTAATCATCACGATCTGGGACCTTTGGGTGCTGCCATTAATGTTGCCGCCTTGCGTCGCCAACTTACATTGCTTAAAGATATGGGGTGCGATGCTATTCGTACCGCCCATAATATGCCTGCGCCTGAACTGGTCGAACTATGTGATGAAATGGGCTTCATGATGATGATAGAACCTTTTGATGAATGGGATATCGCCAAATGCAAAAACGGTTACCACAGGTTCTTTGATGAATGGGCTGAAAAAGATATGGTAAATATGCTACGCAATTACCGTAATAATGCCAGTGTAGTTATGTGGAGCATTGGTAATGAAGTACCTACACAGTGTAGTGATGAGGGGTATAAGGTCGCATCTTTCTTGCAGGATATATGTCACCGTGAAGACCCTACCCGTCCTGTAACGTGTGGTATGGATCAGGTTACATGCGTATTGAATAATGGATTTGCGGCAATGATTGATGTGCCGGGGCTAAATTACAGAACACAGCGTTACAAAGAAACGTATGAAAAACTACCTCAAAATCTTGTGTTGGGTTCCGAAACCTCATCTACAGTTAGTTCACGCGGAGTATATAAATTCCCTGTAGAGAAAAAAGCTGATGCCTTGTATGAAGACCATCAATCATCGTCTTATGATCTTGAATATTGTTCATGGTCAAATATTCCTGATGAGGATTTTGCACTGGCAGACGATTACGATTGGACAATGGGACAGTTTGTGTGGACTGGGTTCGATTATCTGGGAGAACCGTCTCCTTACAATACCGATGCATGGCCTAGTCATAGTTCTATGTTTGGCATTATAGATCTTGCAAGTATCCCCAAAGACAGATATTATTTGTACAGAAGTATATGGAATAAGAATGAAAATACATTACATATCCTCCCCCATTGGAACTGGAAGGGGCGTGAGGGGCAGAAAACGCCAGTCTTTGTGTATACGAATTATCCATCAGCAGAACTGTTTATCAATGGTAAAAGTTATGGAAAGCAAAGCAAAAATAGTTCAACCTTGGAGAATCGTTACCGTCTGATGTGGACAGATGCTATTTACGAACCGGGAGAGGTGAAAGTAATTGCATATGATACACAAGGTAAAACCGTAGAAGAAAAAATAATACGTACAGCAGGTAAGCCCCATCATATCGAATTGACTCCTGACCGTACACAACTTTTTGCCGATGGCAGAGATTTGGCTTATGTGAACGTACGGATAGTAGATAAGGATGGTAATCCTTGTCCGGATGATCAAAGGATGGTAACTTTCATGGTAAAGGGAAGTGGCAAATATCGTGCTTCGGCAAACGGAAATCCGACAAGTCTCGATTTGTTTCACTTACCCCGGATGCCTTTATTTAACGGACAACTGACTACTATCGTACAAGCTGGTGAACATGGTGGGAAATTAATCTTAGAAGCTAAAGCGAAGGGTGTTCAATCTGCCAAAATTCAAATAAATGTAAAATAATGATGCATAATTGTTTGTAGGTGAATTGTTTAGTGGCCTATTCAAATATTTTCATAAGCCGGTCTTTATAACTACCTCCAACCGGAAGTTTCTGTCCGCTAATATGAAGGATATTTTTGTCTATCAGTTCTATATGCTTGATTGAAACAATATAGGATTTATGTACTCTTATAAATCGGCTGGATGGAAGTTTTTCTTCCAGATCTTTTAAGGATGCAAGTGTGGTAATACGTTGTTTTGTATTGTGAAAAGTAACGTACTCCCTCTGACCCTCTATATAGAGTAAGTCATTATAATTTATTCTGTAAAATTTATATCCGCTTTTCACAACTATGCTTTCTTCTTCCTGGCTTTCAACTTGCCTCTCGATATTATTGATTACAGCCTTTTCAGGAATATCGTTACTCCTTCTTTCTATAACTTTATTGATTGCCTGCAAAAATCGGGGAAATGCTATAGGCTTGAGCAGATAATCGACAACATCCAATTCATAGCTCTCTACAGCATATTCCGAATAGGCTGTGGTAAATATTATAGATGGAGGATTTTTGAGACTACGTATAAATTCCAACCCTGTTATCTCAGGCATCTGTATGTCAGATAACATGATATCAACTTTCTCCTTTCGCAAAACATCCATTGCTTCAAATACATTTGCAGCTTTTCCTACCAATTCGAGGAAAGGTAGTTTCGAAACATATTCCGACAATAATTTTCGGGCGTGATATTCATCATCAACTATAAGAACCTTAAATATTTCCACCATGTTTTTTGTCTTGTGATGTTTGTAAATTGATGGATAATTCTACTTTGAAAGAATCGGGATTATTAGAAATATCCAGTGTATAATTATTTTCATAATATAGCTCCAGTCTTCTCTTCACATTCTCAATACCTATACCTGTATCATTTTGTGTAGGCGTGTTTTTAATAAGTGGCTGGCTGTTTTCGGCAACAAAATATATTTGCATTTCTCTTACCTCCAGCAAAATATGTATGTAGCTGTTTTTATCTACTTCGAGAGGAGTATGTTTGAAACAATTTTCCACTAATGGCTGGAAGAGCATCGGAGGTACTGAAATATTTGTATTATCTTCTACTTTGCAGGTAAATGTTATATTCTTATCGTTCTCAAAACGTAGTTTCTGAAAATCTATAAAATTCTCAATATATTCTATCTCCTTCGATAATGGGGTTAACTCGGTTTCACAATCCTCCATTACGTACCGCATCATTTGTCCTAGTTTCAGTACATATCCTGAAGTGTACTCGTCCTTAAAATAAGTCATAGAATAGATATTATTCAATGCATTGAATATAAAATGGGAATTGATTTGAGATTTTAGCACCCTGACTTCAAGTATATTTTTTTCTGATAGTAATTTCTCTTTCTGCTTTGCATCCTCGGTCGTTTTTCTGGTAAAGAAAATTATATTGGATATGGAATATGTCAGTATAAGAATGGTAGCATATCTTGATATTGAAAAGACGAATCTGAACTCATGGTCGATTTCTATTTTGAGACTCTCAAACATATATACCTCGAATCTGGCACAGATATTAGCTGATAATACAATCAATGCAAATGAAAAAAGAAAATACCATACCTTCCTTCCTCTTATCAGAAGTTTAGGTATCAGTATCTTATAAGTTATATAATATAAACTTAGTACACAGATAAAATTCAATGTACCTACTTTTAACGACCATTCTACACTTATCCAGAGATTTTGTATAAATCCGATTAAATAAACAATTATCCAGATAAGTATCGATTGTAGTGTAGTCGAGGAACGTATATAATTTATTATTCTATTCATAAATCAGTATCAGATTATAAAACTGATTTAAATGTAGTAATAATCAGAATATAAAAGCAAATAATTTCAATCAATAGCCTGGAACTCTCTACCAATTTATCTAAAAAATCAACGAAAACTAATTTCCTCGTGATTTTCTATATGAAACAGGGTTGTTGGATATCTGTGAGGGTTTCATACAGATAATTTTTGTGTTCATTGATTTTTTTTTGAAAGGTTATGATACTTCCCGAATTTCGCCCTCGAAAATAAGTGTACTTATAATCCCAATTTATAATATAATGGAAAAAGTTAAAATAATGAATATGAGAGGTATTAATGTTGATTCACTGATCGGACATGTTTTTAAACTATGGATGAGAACTAAAAAACAGATATTGGATGAATTCGATCTGACAGGATCTCAGTATGAAGTATTGTCTGCCATTTGTCATTTGGGTAATTATAAAAAAGAAATTATACAGATAGACCTATCGGAAGAAACAGGGATAGACCCAATGACTATTTCTACTATTCTACGCAATCTGGAAAAAAATAATATAATTACACGTGTACGGGGAACTGTAAATACGAGAGTAATATACATTGAGTTGACAGAGAAAGGGAACATTCTTTATAAAATGGCATCTGCAAAGATGCTATCATGTTGCAATAATATATACCGCAATATTGATGAGGAAAATCTCACAAGCCAACTATTAGTACTTTCCAATGAATTGAACAAACTAAATAATTAATGATGATGAAAGTAAAAATGATTTTTAGCGGAGTAATAGCTCTGTTTGGACTAGCCTCATGTGGAGGTAACAATCAAGCAAACCAGGAAGCACCGGCTCAGGAATATCCGGTAATGGCGATGTATACACAGGATGCTAATATGCAGTCTGTATATCCTGCTACTATTAAAGGGCAAGAAGATATAGAAGTGAAACCGAGAGTCGAAGGTTTTATAGAAGCCATTTATGTAGATGAGGGTTCTGTTGTGAAAGCAGGCCAGGTGTTATTCAGGATAAACTCGCCTTCGTCTGAGCAGGCATTATCTTCCGCTAAGGCAGCCATCAACAGCGAAAGAGCACAAGTTAATACGGCAAAAGTAAATGTTGACCGTTACCGTCCTTTAGCTGAAAAAGGTATTGTTAGTGAAGTACAATTGTTAACATATGAGAATGCTTATGAAACGGCATTAGCTTCCCTTCAACAGGCAGAAGCTACACTAAAGAATGCCCAGATAACAATGAGCTGGACAACTGTAACAAGCCCTGTCGACGGCGTCGTAGGTTCCATTCCTTTCCGTTCGGGAAGTCTGGTAAACAGTAGCAATACACTCACTACAATAGCTAACACCGGAAACGTGTATGCCTACTTCTCATTGAATGAGCGAAAGTTAATGGAATTTCTGGAAGGAGTAGAGGGCTCTACACAATCTGAGAAAATAAAAAACATGCCTCCTGTTTCACTCTTCCTTGCTGATGGTTCTGAGTATGCAGAACAGGGACGTATTGAAACAATTACAGGTACTGTGGATATAACTACAGGTACTGCAAATTTCAGGGCAGAGTTTCCTAATAAGTCGGGCAAACTGAGAAGTGGAACAAGTGGTAAGATAGTTATACCTAAAATCCTTAATGATGTATTTGTAATTCCTCAGAAAGCTACATTCAGCCAGCAGGATAAAGTACTTGTTTACAAACTGGAAGGGGACTCAGTGCAACAGCAGATTATATCGGTTCAGTCGATGCCTAATGGACAGGACTATGCTGTAATAGGAGGGTTGTCTGCCAATGATAAGATAGTTTCGGATGGTGTAGCTACTCTCAGAAACGGGATGAAGATAAATGTCAAAGAGAACTTAACTGCCTCTAATTAAATAAAGTATTCAAATAATATACATCTTTTGCTCTCCTTGTTTTTTGGGAGAGTAGGGGATGTATAACCCTAAAAATCAATAAAAATATGCTTAAAACATTTATAGAACGCCCTGTATTATCCACTGTAATATCCATTATTATTGTGGTTTTGGGTATAATCGGACTTAATATGCTACCTATAGAGCAGTATCCGGATATTGCACCTCCTACAGTACAGGTAGAAGCATCATACAGCGGAGCAAACTCCGATGTGATCATGAACAGTGTTATTATACCGTTGGAGGAAGCCATTAATGGTGTTGAAGGAATGACATATATGACTTCATCAGCTGAAACAGGTTCTGCCAGTATAACAGTTTACTTCAAACAAGGAACCAACCCTGATATGGCAACAGTAAATGTGCAGAATCTTGTAAATCAAGCTTCTTCATTATTACCTGCCGAGGTAACTCAAACAGGGGTAACTGTGCGGAAACAACAGACAAGTAATATTCTGATGATGTCTTTTGTTTCAGACAATCCTGATTATGATGCCAAGTTTTTGCAAAACTATGCCAATATTAATATTATTCCACAGATAAAACGTGTGTATGGTGTTGGGAATGCTACAGTATTCGGGGCTAATGATTATTCGATGAGGATATGGCTTAAGCCTGATGTAATGGCTTCATATAAAATATCAACAGGTGAAGTTGTCAGTGCACTTCAGGATCAGAATATTGAGGCTGCTCCTGGTCAATTGGGTGAAAACAGCAATCAGGCATTTCAGTATACATTGAAATATACAGGCCGGTTATCTTCGGTCGAAGAATTTGAGGATATAATTATCCGTTCATCAGAAGGAAAGATAGTAAGGCTCAGTGATGTAGCTGATATAGAGTTAGGCTCTTTGATGTATAGCGTATCCACGTTAACTGATGGGAAGGCATCCATTATGATGGCTATCAGCCAGACAGCGGGTTCGAATGCACAGGAGGTTATCAAAAATGTAAAAGCAGAATTAGAAAAGGCACAGGAAGACTTTCCTCCGGGAGTGAAAATTACTTATCTGATGGATGTCAGCGATTTCCTCAATGCATCTATCAACAAGGTTATTACCACTTTGCTCGAAGCATTCCTATTGGTTTTCCTTGTAGTATTTGTATTTCTTCAGGATTTCAGGTCGACACTTATCCCTGCCATAGCTGTACCTGTAGCAATTGTCGGTACATTCTTCTTTTTGTGGATAATGGGATTCTCTATCAACTTGCTTACACTTTTTGCCTTGGTGCTGGCTATCGGTATAGTGGTCGATGATGCAATTGTAGTTGTTGAGGCTGTACATGCCGAACTCGAAAACGGTACAAAAGATCCTAAGGAGGCATCTATAAAGGCAATGGGTGAAATCGCGCCTGCTATTATATCCATTACACTGGTTATGGCGTCAGTATTTATTCCTGTAAGCTTTATCGGTGGAACAAGTGGTATATTCTATAAACAATTTGGATTAACACTGGCTGTTGCCATCTTTATCTCGGCTGTAAATGCATTGACACTGAGCCCTGCATTGTGCGCTCTTTTCCTGAAACCACATGATGAAAGCCATGAGAAGAAGAGTTTTATCAGGAGATTTTATTATTTCTTCAATATAGGTTTTAATGCGACAACTTCAAAATATAAGAAATCTCTTATTTTCTTAGGCAAAAAAGGGCATCGTTGGATAACTGTTGGTATTATACTGGTAAGCTCTATTATACTCTTTGGTTTAATGAAGGTATTACCTACCGGATTTGTTCCACAGGAAGATAGTGGTGGAGTAATGGGTATGATAACACTGCCTCCCGGTTCATCTCTGGAAAGAACTGACTCGATAGTACAGGTAATCAACGAAATGGCAAACGAAATCCCTGAAGTGAAGAATATAGGTAGCCTTAGTGGAGTTAGTTTTATGAGTGGGATGGGTAGTTCATATGGGTCTGTTATCATCAAGATGGATCATTGGGACGAACGAAAAATCACAGCAAATGAAATAGCTGCTATTATGACTGAGAAAACAAAATCTATTAATAATGCTACCTTTATGTTCTTCGGTACGCCTACTATTATGGGATTTGGTTTGAGTAACGGGGTATCAGTAAATCTGCAAGACCGTACAGGTGGCGACATTTATAAGTTCTATGACGTTACAAATGACTTCCTGGCAAGGATGAATCAGCGGGAAGAGGTGATGATGGCTATGACAACGTTTAATCCCAATTTCCCTCAAAAACAGCTGGAAGCAAATATGCCTAAAATTAAAGATGCCGGTATAACACTCAGTGATGTTATGGGAGCCCTACAGGCATATATAGGCAGTCAGTATATATCAAATTTCAACTTGTATGGGAAACAATTCAGGGTAATGGTACAGGCTGCACCTGAATACCGCTCGAAATTGGAAGATTTGGACGGGTTATTTGTAAAAACTGCGAGTGGAGAAATGGCTCCTGTAACAGAGTTCCTTACTATAACTGATGTTACCGGACCAGAAACCCGTACACGTTTCAACCTCTATTCATCTATGGAACTGACCATTATACCTAATTATCAGGGTGGATTCAGTTCAGGTGATGTAATCAAAGCTATAGAGGAAGTAAAAGGGCAAGCATTGCCATCAGGATATAGTTATGAATTTTCAGGTATGACACGTGAAGAGGCCGAAAGCAGCAGTCAGACAGTACTTATATTCGGGTTGTGTCTGATATTCGTCTACTTGCTGTTGGCAGCTCTGTATGAGAGCTATATCTTACCGTTGGCCGTTATTTTCTCATTACCTGTAGGGCTTGCAGGAGTATTTATATTCCTTTCAGCATTTGGTTTGAGTCAGGGTATTACTAATAATATTTATGTACAGATATCGCTGATTATGCTTATCGGATTGTTAGCCAAAAATGCTATTCTGATTGTAGAATATGCTATACAACGCCGGCAACAGGGAATGAGTATTATTGATGCAGCTGTAAATGGAGCAGTAGCCCGTTTCCGTCCTATCCTGATGACATCCTTTGCCTTCATATTCGGATTATTGCCATTGGCTATTTCCACCGGGGCGGGAGCAATCGGTAACCGTTCGATAGGTATCAGTGCAATCGGAGGTATGCTTATTGGTACACTTATCGGGGTATTGGTAATTCCTTCTCTCTATATCATATTCCAGTCTATACAAGACAAGTTTAGTAAATCGGGTATGATTAATTCTAATGATGAATTTATAGCACAACAAAATAAGAAATGATTATGAACAAATATAAAAAAGGAATTATTCTATTGGGGCTCATAGCCCTGATAGGATTTCCATCCTGTCAGGTGATGAACCGGTATGAAACACCTGAAGTGAGTACAGAAAAGTTGTTTAGAGATAATAATAGTACTGATACGACTACTATAGCTAATATCCCGTGGAAAGAATATTTTACTGACCCTTATCTGATTTCTCTGATAGATAAAGGAATAGAGAAAAATTATGATTTGCAGATAGCATATACCCGTATTCAGCAGGCTGAAGCCAGTTTGGGTATGGCAAAGGCAGCTTATTTTCCGGATGTATCGCTTGTAGGACAGGTGAATCATTCACGAAGCAGTGATGGTCAGAGAGGTAAAGATGTGCTAGGCTATCATTCTACAAACTATTCTTTGGGCATCTCTGCCAGCTGGGAATTGGATATATGGGGAAAACTGAACAGGCAGTCAAAATCAAAGTATGCCCAGTTTTTAAATAGCTATGCATACAAGAACCTAATACAGACATCTTTAGTTGCTAATATAGCTACATCGTACTATTCATTACTGGCACTGGATGAAAAACTGGTTATAACAATAGAAACGGTAAAGCTGCTGGAAGAGAATGTAAGAACAATGGAAGACTTGAAAAATGCAGGATTACAAAATGGTGCGGCAGTAGAACAAAGTAAATCATTATTGTACAGTACACAGGCTAGTATTCCCGATTTGGAAAGTCAGATCAGACAACTGGAAAATTCTATATGTACACTGTTAGGACAAAAAGCTGAAACGATAAGCCGTTCTACAATATACGATCAAAAGTATCCTGACCAACTGGATTATGGCGTACCTGCTCAAATGTTGGCAAAGCGGCCCGATGTGCAGCAAGCAGAACTAACATTCCGTTCGGCATTTGAGTTGACGAACGCAGCTCAGGCAAGTTTTTATCCGTCGATAACTCTTAGTTCCGGTTCGATAGGATATGGAACGACCAATACTTTATCTAATTTCTTTAAGCCGGAAAATATTTTTGCAAGTATTATAGGAGGACTAACGCAACCAATTTTTGCAAAGAAACAACTGACGGGAAATCTGAAAATAGCCAAGGCGCAACAACAGGAAGCTTTATTGGGATTTGAACAAACTGTGTTAACAGCCGGACAGGAAGTAACAGATATATTGTTCTCTTTTGAGTCTTCTTTGAAAAAGAATGGAATCAGGGAAGAGCAAGTACAATCTTGTAAAAACTCGGTTTACTTTACTCAGGAATTATTGAAAGCCGGGGATGCAAATTATACCGAAGTTTTAACGGCTGAACAGAACTTATTATCAGCCTTGCTGAATCAGGTAAGTGACAAACTCGAACAATTACAATATACTGTGAATCTGTATAAAGCCCTGGGTGGGGGCATAGAATAATTTATTTGGTTGTTATTCGCAGATTTAGTAAAAAGGAGTCTTCTTTAGGAGACTCCTTTTCTTTTTTTATTATAGTGGTATATATTAGCTGTTTATCGGATTTTTAGAAATAGATTATATAGATTGATGAAAGATTTCATCTATAACAAGATGTAGGTATCACTAATATTTTATTTCATCATTTTTAGGGATTGTACATCATATACGTTCACCATACTTTTGTATCATTGAAACTAATATATATAGAACTTTTAAATCGCTATTCCTTGAATGAGAAAAATATAAAAGGCCCACATTAGCAATATGTTGTAAATAAAATAATTAACGATAGTGATAAATTGTCGTATGGCGGAGCTTTGCTTTATTTTTTGAAAATCAATATTAAAAACTCTTTTGAATTTATTTTAATACACACAATATTCACATTTTAAAAATAATTCTAACATGAAATTAAAGTTTAGTTTAATTATGATGGCTGCCGTATTATTTATGGCAGCATGTAGCAGTGATGATGATCCAACTACTACTCCCGACCAAGATGTAGCAGATACATATAACGGTTATACTGTTGCAGAGTTTAAGTATACAGCTATACCAATGACCACACCGGATGAGACTGTATCTATAGTAGCAAACGAAAATGGAAAAAGTACAGTTTCATTCTCTTCAACCACATGGGGTAAATTCACTATATCCGATGCAATTGTATCATTAAAAAACGATACTTACACAGTAACAGGTAGTGGAAAGACTGTAATGGGTATGGATGCTGCATCTCAGAAAGAGTATGATTGTACAGTAGAGGGAACTATAAGTAAAGATAAGAAAACAGTTTCTATTGTATTTAATGTACCTTCTGTGATGGGTGGGCTTAAAGTATCATTTATATTAGGTGATGCCCCTGCCAATATGGTTATTGCCAGTGTGTACGAAGGTAATTTGGCACTATCTGTTGCAGGCTCCGGGCAAGGAACATATAATAGCAAAGTTACAATCAAGAGTCAGGAGAACGAAAAAGCAGAGGTATTATTGGCTGGATTTGGAGAAGGGGCAATGGCTTTCCAGGATATGACAATAGCTGATGTAGAAGTTGTTGCAGAGACGGATGGTTCTTACACGTTGACTGGTACAATAGATACGACCAGTGGTACTACAAAGGTTACCGGTAGCCTGGAAGGAACAATAAAAGAAGGTAAAGCCAATATAACATTTACTATGAAACCGGGCGCTATGCCAATGGACATTACTGCTGTTTTTACTAGCAAAGAAGAATGAAATACACTTTCTTTTTTAAAATAATCATGCTGGGAATGACTCTGATGTCATTCCCGGCGTGCAATGGCATATTGGATAACATCTATGACGAACCATCCGCTGAGGATAGGGCAGATTTTGGATTTATAGAGATAGATAAGGAAAATAAATCCGGCACGATTTACATTGATGCTACAAGTTATACTAAATGGACTTATATAGATTTTCATACCCTTACCATAGATTCTCTGGAAATTACAGAAGGTATGACTGAGCCTGCAGAATGGGATATTGCTATTCACCGATATGATGTAAAAACAAATGGAGCATCTGTAATTGAAACAGGATTTACCGGATTGTCAACACTCAGGGCCAGTGGGGAAATTCCCGGAGGAACTTACATCAAAGATGAATGGACTACCAAGAAAATCGTTATTGATATGTCGGGTATGATGGAAGGAGAACTGAAATATACTGAATCTTTCTATAACACGGAACTTTCTAAATGGCTATTCGTAGATACCAGTAGTATGCCTCCCAATTATAATCCGTCTAATAAAGTATATGTAGTAAAGTTGAAAGATAATACTGTAGCAGCAGTACGCCTCAAAAACTTTATGGATGCATCCGGGGTGAAAGGCTTTATGACTATCGAATACATATATCCACTTGAATTCTAACAGACATGGATAAGCGAAAATTACGAGCAACAGTATGCCTGATATTTTGTTGTTTTATAGCTGCCCCGGCCTTTTCTCAACGGATTGTTTCCGGAACAGTTTACGATAATAATAATGAAACATTTGCAGGGGTCGCTGTTTGGTTGAAAGAACGAAATGGTATAGCAACCTCAACCGACTCTAAAGGACAATATACACTTTCTTTACCGGACGATAATAAAGAATATACCTTGCAGGTTTCTCTCATAGGATATATACAACAAGATAGAAAGTTGAGACCACATCAGTCGGAAACAGCAGATTTCTACCTGAAGGAAAAAGAAGTGGATTTAGGTACGGTAGTAATAACCGCAACACGTACACCTAAACTATTGAAAAATTCACCTATCATAACAAAGGTGATTACTGAAAATGAGATAAAAAAAGTCGATGCCACACATATTGGTGACTTACTACAATCGGAACTTCCGGGAGTTGAATTTTCTTATTCCATGAATCAGCAGGTATCGCTTAATATGCAAGGTTTTGGTGGAAATTCTGTTCTCTTCCTTGTCGATGGAGAACGTGTTGCCGGAGAAACACTGGATAATATAGATTATAGCAGGCTCAATCTTGATAATGTAGAGCGTATAGAGATCGTAAAAGGTGCAGCATCATCTCTTTATGGGTCGAATGCTGTTGGTGGTGTTGTGAATATTATTAGTAAAACGGCAACTGAGCCATGGACTGCGAATATTAATAGCCGGTTTGCTGCACATAATGAGCAACGGCATGGAGGAAGTGTAAGCTTCAATACAGGACGCTTCAATAGTATAACCAATGTACAACATACTTCTGAGGACGGATACAAAATGAAAAATGAAGGCGCCTATTCCCAGTTGTTTGGTAATCGCACATGGAATATCAAGGAGCGTCTGCAATATAATGTGAATGATCAGCTTAAACTTACCGGACGTGCAGGTTATTTCTTTAGGGAAAGAGATTCGCAAGTAACCAGTAAAGACCGTTACCGGGGCTTTAGCGGAGGTTTGAAAGGCGATTATGCTTTTAACGAAAAAAGTAATATGGAATTGGCTTATTCATTCGACCAATACGATAAGAGTGAATATCTTATGAGTACGGAGAATGATGTGCGCGATTATAGTAATGTACAACATAGTATAAGAGGATTATATAATTATTCGTTCGATCAGAAAAATACCCTGACAGTAGGAGGGGATTATATGCGTGATTATCTGATGAGTTATCAGTTCAAAGATAATGGGAGCTACCGGCAGTATGTGGCAGATGTTTTTGCTCAGTTTGACTGGACTCCTGTCGACAGGTTTAATGTAATCACCGGATTGCGTTACGATTATTTTTCAGAGAATGATATCAGTCGCATTTCACCTAAGCTAGGGTTAATGTACAAAGTAGGCAACTGTTCTTTGCGTGGGTCGTATTCTGCTGGTTTCCGTGCCCCGACTCTCAAAGAAATGTATATGGTTTTCGATATGGCAAGTGTGTTTATGATTTATGGTAATCCTGACCTGAAATCTGAAACAAGCCACAATTTTTCTGTTTCTACTGAATATACTAATAACTATTATAATTTTTCCCTGACAGGCTATTATAATCTGGTGGATAATCGCATTACAACTGCATGGAGTCAGGAGTTGAAAGGAATGTTATATACCAATATTGATAAAATAGATATTACCGGTATAGATGCGAATGCTTCAGTTAAATATCCATGTGGCATTGGTGCCCGCTTGTCTTATACATATACCTACGAACATATAAAAAAGGGGCAACCTTTGATGTCCCAGACACGTCCTCATGCGGCTACAGCCCGTATTGAATATGGTAAAGACTGGAAAAACTATGGTTTTAATCTTTCGTTAAACGGGCGCTTCCTATCTAAAGTGACGACGAATGAATATACTTCCCTGACATCATATGAGGAAACCGAGAAAGTTACCTATCCGGGATATATGATTTGGAAACTCAGCCTTTTGCAGAATATCTGGAAAGGAATAAATGTGACACTGGCAGTAGATAACCTCTTTAATTATGTACCGTCATATTACTATAGTAATTCACCTTATACAACGGGAACAACATTTTCGGCCGGTATTTCACTGGATATAGATAAATTATTTAAAAGATAATTGATAAGGTGTGAAAATATAAATATTCAAATATATAATTGTGATGAGACAATGACTAAAAAGAAACTAATAACTATCCTTATAATTGCTATTGTTGCCGGAGCCTGTTGGTTTACATGGAATAAGCTGGCATCGACTACAAAAATTGCATTGGTCAATTTTCAGCAATTTCAGACTACCAGTATTATCAAAGCTAATGATGATAATTTCGTAAAATACGAGATTGTTTCGGTTGAAGACGTAGATAAACTAAAGAACTATGATTTCGTTCTTGCTTTCGGTATGGGGTTAAATATATCTGTCGAAGAGCGTGAGATTATACAATCGACGGCTGATAAAGGCACTCCTGTCTATATATATGCAGCTACTAATCCCGATAATAATATATGCAACCTTGATAGTATACCAAAAGAAGATATTGGAAGCTATCTGAAAAACGGGAATAAAAAGAATTATAGAAATCTGGCAAAATATATACGTCAGAATATAAACAAAAAAACATTCTTTGTTGCGCCAGCAGATTCTGTCGTGGAGAGTGCCTCGGATGTACTTTATCATCTGAATGAGGATTTGTCTTTCAATACTGTTCAGGAATATGAACAATATTTGAAAAAGAATAACTTTTATAAAGAAGGTGGCCCTAAAATAGCTATAGTGGGTGGATTGAATGACCCTTTTAGTGGAAACAGGGACAATATAGACAGTATGATTGTCGCATTCCAGAACTCAGGAATGAACGTTTATCCTGTGGTTTCGGCAATGAAACGTCTTAATTTTCTTAAAGAAATACAACCTGATGCAGTAGTTTACTATGCGCACGGACGTATGGCAATGGGACAAGCTGATGCTGCGGTAGAATGGCTTAAGCAAAGAAATATCCCTGTGTTTTCTCCATTAACTATTTTGCAGACTAAGGAAGACTGGATGAAAGACCCGATGGGAATGTTCGGTGGATTTATGTCGCAAAGTATAGTGATGCCCGAATTGGATGGTGCTATTTATCCGTATGTAGTCAATGCTCAGGAAGTAGATAAGGACGGACTTTATTTGTTTAAAGCAATTCCAGACAGGCTAAAAAGCTTTACCCAAATTATAAATAATTTTATATCGTTGCAACGAAAAAGTAATGCAGATAAGAAAGTTGCAATCTACTATTTCAAAGGAGCCGGACAGGAAACGCTGACTGCACAAGGATTGGAAACGGTTCCATCATTATATAATCTATTAAAACGACTCAGAGCGGAAGGGTATAAGGTTGACAATCTGCCTGCAACCGAGCAGGAATTTGAAAAACTGCTAATGACACAGGGTGCAGTATTAAGTACCTATGCCGAAGGAGCGTTTGATGATTATCTGAAAAACGGAAAACCGGCCTTGGTAGAAAAATCAGAATACGAATCATGGATTAATCAGTCCCTCTCGAAAGAATCTTATGCAGATGTTGTGGATACTTATGGTGAAGCGCCCGGAGGATATATGAGTGTACATAAAGATGATAAATATTATTTGGCTGTTGCCCGTATCGAATTGGGTAATATAGCTCTATTGCCTCAGCCTATGGCAGGACTCGGTAGTGATGCTTTTGCTATTGTCCACGGAGCTAAATCTGCTCCGCCACACACCTATATTGGTGCTTATCTCTGGTCGCAATATGCATTTAAAGCGGATGCCATGTTGCATTTCGGTACACATGGAAGTCTCGAATTCACTCCCCGGAAGCAAGTGGCTCTGAGCAGTAACGACTGGCCTGATCGTCTGGTAGGTACAATACCTCATTTCTATTATTATACAATCGGAAATATAGGTGAAAGCATGATGGCTAAGCGCCGTTCGTATGCTACAACTATATCCTATCTTACTCCTCCGTTTATGGAAAGCGAGACCCGTTCTCAGTTTAAGGCTCTGCAGGATAAGATACGTGGTTATTATAAAACGGATGAAGTCGCTCAGCCAAAAGCTTCTTTAGCCGTAAAGAAAATCGCCATAGAGATAGGGCTGCACCGTGAACTTCGTCTGGATAGTGTTCTGGCTAATCCATATTCGACAGAAGAAATTGAACGCATTGAAAACTTCGCAGAGGAAATTGCCAATGAGAAAATGACAGGTCAACTTTATACTACAGGAGTACCTTACGAAACCGAAAAGATAAAGACATCGGTACTGGCCATGAGTGCCGATCCTATAGCGTATAGCCTCGCAGCTTTGGATAAGCAAAGGGGTAAGGTTACCGATAAACAATTGAAGAATAAAGTATTCTTTACCCAACGCTATTTAGAGCCTGCCAAGTCGTTAGTAAACCAGGTATTGAATGGAAGAACTGTAGACAGCGCATTAATCTGTAATGTTGCAGGAATTGCTACTAAAGATCTGGCTGAAGCTAAAAAGATACTTACTCCACGTAATGGAATGGCTGCAATGATGGCAATGATGCAAAGTGCAAATTCGGGAAGCAAGCCAGGTAGTAAATCAGGAGGTCATCCTTCATGGATTCCTAAAATAGGAACCAGGCCGGCTGAAACTAAAGGAGGCCATCCTTCCGGAGCGGATAAGGCAGAAAAGCCTCAGCATCCGCATGGTATGGATTCTACCAAAGCGGGTCAACAAAAACCAATGGGTGGTAAACCGCAGATGCCGGAATATACCAAAGAACAAAAAGACCGTGCACGTGCCATTACAGAGGTAGAGCGTACTATTAATAACATTACGAATTATAAGAATGCTTTGCAACAAAGCCCTGAACTGGAGATTAAATCTGTATTGGATGCCCTTGCAGGAGGATATATTGCACCGTCATCAGGTGGCGATGCTGTTGCTAATCCCAATGCCGTACCTACAGGACGTAATTTGTACTCTATTAATGCAGAAGCTACACCTTCGGAAGTGGCCTGGGATAAAGGGGTATCTTTGGTGAATGCAACATTGGAACAATATAAAAAACAACATGGCGAATATCCTAAAAAGGTGAGTTATACTTTCTGGAGTAGTGAGTTTATCGAGAGTGAAGGGACTACTATTGCACAGGTACTTTATATGCTTGGGGTAGAACCGGTGCGTGATGCCTTTGGCCGTGTATCCGATATACAACTTATTTCATCCGAAACATTAGGTCGTCCGCGTATTGATGTTGTTGTACAAACTTCAGGGCAGTTCCGTGATCTGGCAGCATCCCGTTTGTCATTGATCACCCGGGCTGTAGAAATGGCAGCATCGGCTAAAGATGATAAACTTGGAAATTTTGTTGCATCAAGCGCCACCGAAATCGAGCACCAACTTGTAGAACAAGGTATACCACCTAAAAATGCACGCGAGATGTCTACGCAGCGTGTATTCGGAGGAGTAAACGGTATGTATGGAACAGGTATTCAGGAAATGGTGAAAAGTGGAGATAAATGGGAAAATGAGAAAGAGATAGCTGATACTTATATTAGTAATATGGGTGCAGTCTATGGTAGTGACAAAGACTGGGGAGAATACAAAGCAGGCCTGTTGCGTGCTGTTCTCCATAATACGGATGTAGTGGTTCAGCCTCGCCAAAGTAATACATGGGGAGCATTGAGCTTAGACCATGTATTCGAATTTATGGGAGGTCTTAACCTGGCTGTTCGTGATGTGACAGGAAAAGATCCGGATGCTTATTTTGCAGATTACCGTAACCGCAACAATGTAAAGATGCAGGAACTAAAGGAAGCAATAGGAGTGGAGTCCCGTTCTACGGTCTTCAATCCGGCGTATATCAGAGAGGTAATGAAAGGCAAAGCATCGAGCGCATCACAGATTACTGAGGTAGTAACTAATACCTATGCATGGAATGTGATGAAGCCCGACGTGATTGATAATGAGATGTGGGATCAACTATACGATGTGTATGTAAAGGATTCGCATAATCTGGGTGTACAAAACTTCTTTAAACAACAAAATCCGGCGGCTATGCAGGAAATTACTGCTGTGATGCTCGAAACAGCCCGGAAAGGGATGTGGAAAGCATCTGATCAGCAGTTGACTGATATTGCAAAATTACATACCGACCTGGTTAAGGAATTTGGTGCCAGCGGCTCCGGTTTTGCAGGATCGAATGTGAAGTTGCAGGATTTTATTGCGCAGAAAACCACACCTGAAAGCGTACCGGAATACAAGCAGCAACTTCAAAAAATGAAGACTGCAGATGATTCTTCGGATATTAACAAGAATGGTACAGTCCTTAAAAAGGATGGTATTTCACAGTCTGATAATGGTGAAGAAAACTCACTGAACGGTATTATTGTGGTCGCTGTGGTTCTGGTAGTTTTTGTTATTCTTTTGGTTGTGTTGAAAAAGAAACGTAAGTCGAATTCTTAAATTGTTGACACACTTTTGTCATGCTGACGGAGGAAGCATCCCGACCCATTTACATACGCTATGCTCCTGTGACCGTTGGTTGTCAAGGAAAGAAGCTAAGAGATACTTCGTCCCTCAGGATGACAAAGAATAATAAATTAAGAATTTATTTATCTATATACTAGAGAAGTAATAAGAAAAAGTAACAAACAGGTGACAAATAAAATATACATAAAAAGTGTCACTTTTGTCACCTTTGTTACTTTTTAGATTATTCAAATAGGTAGATTAATTATGGAACTGATTATTCAAATACTTATGCTGTTTATCATTATAAACTGCATCATTAAGCTAAGCTTCTGGAAACCCTGGCAAGCGGCTATATTCGGTCTTATTTGTGCTGTCTTCGTTATCTGGGGTTACCAATATGCAATACTACAGTCCAAAACACAGTTGGCTGATTACCTTAAGAATACAAAGATAATGCAGGATTCAGCAGTGCTGATTACTATTGAGTCGGCTATCTGCTTTGCTTTTTGTTTTGCTGCATTGAGGAATATGTTCGGTAAGAAAATCAAACGATGGGTACAACCATTGTATTGGTATCCAAGCTTGCTGTTGTTCCCTGTACTATTCTACATCCTTACGCAGATTATTTTTGCTATGCCGGGGACAGATTTTACAACCATATCTTATTTACTGGCAGTGGGTGTATTTATTGGTTTACCTGCATTGAGTTATCTGGTAAGATATCTCTATCCCGAAAAAGAATTGCGGCTCGAGGTTTATTTCCTGGTAAGCCTTTTTGTATGCATTATCGGACTGATCACTACAGTAAATGGTAATGTGACATATGCTGCTGTAGAAGAACCTCTGAATATAAAAGCACTGTTGTTATCCTTAGGCTTATTCGCTGGTGCTTTCCTTATAGGTTATGCATGGAATAAGATAAAATGGATTATACGTCAAAAGAAAGAATTAAAAAGAAAATCATTACAATCAACTAAATAAATTTATTAATGGAAGCAATTTCAAAAGTATTATTCTGGGTAGCGAATAGTTTACTTATACCTGATATTATCATCCTGCTATTTCTCTTTGCCCGTTCACTCTTATTAATAGGTAGTTTTTACAATCAGTTTATGGTAAAAAGAAAGAATGATAAAGAATTGAATGATAAAATAAAGAACCTCAATCCTTCAAATATAGAGTCTTTGAAAAACTCATTACCTGAAAAGGATAATTCCCTTTTTACAAGATATATGAGAGATTTATTGACCACTACGCCTAGCGAGGCATATTCCGACTTCATGATCTCTAACTTCGAGAATGAAGCCGAAAAAGATACATCGCTGTCTAAATTATTGGCTAAAATGGGACCTGTACTTGGGCTTATCGGAACATTGATTGCAATGAGTCCGGCTTTGGTAGGTCTGTCTACGGGTGACATTTCGGGAATGGCTTACAATATGCAGGTTGTGTTTGCAACCACTGTAGTCGGGCTTGTAGTCAGTGCAGTCGGTTTGGTTACATTACAGTTTAAACAACGCTGGTATGCTAAAGATGTGAATAATCTGGATTATGTATCGAGAGTATTGACTGAAAAAGAAGTACAACTATGAGACGCAGACAGAGAAGAATCAGTAAATTCTCGAAAGAAGAAGATACCGATCCGCTAAGTGTGATCGTCAATCTGTTCGATGTGGCGATGGTATTTGCTGTTGCCCTGATGGTAGCGATGGTGATGCATATGAATATGACAGAGGTTTTCACTCAGGAGGATTATACTATAGTAAAGAATCCGGGAAAGGATAATATGGAAATCATTACTAAAGAAGGAAATAAAATAGAAAAATATACTCCATCGCAAGACCAGTCTTCATCACAGAAGAAAGGCAAAAAAGTAGGCATTGCTTATGAGTTAGAGAATGGAGAGATTATTTATGTACCTGAATAAACTTTCAATATACTTTGGAGATCTAAAGCGGATTAGAGAAAACTATTCCGCTTTAGATTATTATGCTTTGAGTCCTAATTCTTTCGCTAACTTTAGATAGCCCTGGCCTTTGGTATTTACTTCGGCCTTGTTATAAACATCAGGTACGAGTATTTGTCCTCTATCATTCCACTTCAGAAAATCGATTGTTTTTTCGTATGTTTTAACCATTCCATCGAAGTCCGGTAAGGTCTGTTGTTTCCCCACACGAAAGTAAAACAGACTCTTTCTCATTGAGCGATTCAGGACTCGAATTGAATGAGTATAACTTATCTATGACTGCTTTTATCTGTGCTGTAAAAGAAAAGTAATATAACGGGGAACTGAATACAACCATATCGGCTTGTGCTATCAGAGGTGCAACTTCATTGAAATCATCTTTGACTGCGCATGCAGTTCCTTTTGTGAAACACTTATCACAGGCTATACACCCTGATCTTTTTGCGACCACCATCGAAGCGATCTACTGTGTGTCCTGCTTGTAGGGCTCCTTCAATGAAGGATTCTGCCAAGATATCACTATTGCCATTCTTTCTGGGACTTCCAGTGATGACTAAAATTCTTTTCTTATTCATAGTTTTTTCTTTGATAGTTTATCTAATACAAAGGTAGGTTGTATTTCATCAAAGAGATTTTCTGTTTGGTTCAAATGGTTTTTCTTTTTAGCTTAAAAAGGGCTTTCTTGATATTCTTCTTATTGCATTTCCATATTTGTATAAAACTCCAGAAGATAGTTGTTTTCAGCGTTGGCTTCCTGTATCTCATAGATAAGGTAAGTATTATAACCTTTCCGGGCAATAAGCGGATCACGTAATACATACTCTTCAGCCTCCTTATAAGATTGAGCGTTCAGGATGAACATTCCTTTTTCTTCTTTGCCTAGTAACGGTCCGCATAAGAAAAGGATTCCTTTAAAGTCCAATTCCCTGCAATGTTCTACATGTGCTTTTGTGGCATCTATTATCTGTTCCTGAGTAAAAGTATCTTCGGTATTTATATCCTGATAAATAATCAGGAATTTGGATGTTTTTTTGTCTTCCATGTTGTTTATTATTATTTGTAGTTTTAGATGATTATGGCGATTATACTTAATAAAACTTCTCACCATTTTGTACCATGGCTATTACTTTAGCTATGCGGTCGGCTTTGGTCTGTTCTGTTTTGGCAGAATTAATCCAATCTATAAATGCCTTTTTCTGACCATCGGTGTAAGTCTCAAATTTATCCAGAATGCCATCTTCATATTCCATACATAAAAGTAGCTCTTCGGACACTCTCAATGATGTTTTGTCTTCATACAGAACGATATGTACTATATCTGGGGCTTCTTTTTTTATTTTCTTCCTTATTTCAGATTTGATAGGTAGAAATATATTACCATTTCCTAAAGGCATCAGGTGTGCATTCGAAAACTCATAATCATCTATTTTCCCTTTTATTTTTAGCATTCCAAAAGATGATTTAGGCATAGGGATTTCCGGTATTTCGACATAAGTCCAACCCCCTTTACCTTCAAATTTTTGTAATAAGTAATTTTTATCTACCAATGGCTTTTCAGTTTCCATATGCTAAAATTAATATAAAAAATAGCTGTACTAAATATAAGTGGCACAGCTATTTTATATGTAATCTCCCTTTTTATTATAAAGATATTTATTTCACTGGAATACGCAATTCTACTATCCATGGGGCATCAGCATCCTGAGTATCACCAACACAACTTATATATAACTCATAATGATCTCGTGTATCAATCTCATACCCTTGCTCATGGAGGATAATATACACTTTGTTCCAAGCTTCATTATATTCCGCCATAGTAACCGCTACTTGCATCACAAAATACTTACCACCGCTTATATTATAGTGTTTCATCCCTTCTCCGGGTTCAATACCGGATAAGTCTTCCAAACAAGCCTCTGAGCGAAGTTTATCAGCAGGTACATCTTCCGGATGGTCGTGATAGACACCTGCCATTTTAGGTGCAGCCGCCCAAAGGTTATTGGCCTCTGCCCATGCGGCTAATTTTTCAAATGCTCCACAGATACCAGCATAATCTCCAATGTGTGAAATTGCTAATGTTTTAAGCGGTTCAAGATTTTTTATTTCAGTGCTATTTATTTTCATAAGTCTAAGTTTTTAATAATTTGTTTTATAATATCTTTTATCTCAACAGGTTTAATCACTGTTGTTGTATCAGCATTAGCCAATACCCACCTTGCCAGACCTTCGAGAGAATAGGCCATATAGGTTTGTTCTATCTGACCGTTTGCAAGCTCTCTTTCTTTAGTCAGTCCCATAAAATGGCACCTGTCGGCAAAACGTTTGGATACCTCTTTGCTTGTTAGCAAAACGACCTCTATCAAACATTGGGAAACATCGCATCCAAGAAGTGATTCTAAAGGAGGATGCACTCTAGTTTGTTCATTACCCGTTATTTTTATATTATTAATACGATCGAGCCTGAACATCCGGTATTCTTTTCGTAAATGACACCATGCTGCAAGATACCAACAGGGATGTGAATAACTAACCCCAACAGCTTCCAGTGATCTTTTACTGGTACTTTCTTCAGCATTTATATAGTCGATCTCTACGATTAACCGATCGTTTATACTACTTAATATTATTTGTAGCAGGTTGGGTAAACTTTCCTTTGTATTCCGGCTTTTATACACAGCAATAGTATCATCCATATCGTGGAGATATTTCTTATCCACACCTCGCAATGCCGCACGGACTTTATCCATTCCCTGACGAAAATAATTGCTGTTCTGGGTATCGGTTAGCTGCTCAATAATTTTTTCGGCAGTGAGGAAAGCCATTGCTTCCTCTTTAGTAAACATTAGTGAAGGCAACCTGTAACCCTCCACCAGAGAGTAACCGATTCCCGAATTTCCGCATATAGGTACTCCGGCTTCAGATAGAGTTCGCATATCCCGGTAGATAGTGCGTAAACTCACACAGAAACGTTCTGCCATTTCTGAGGCTTTTACAATCGGTCGCGATTGTAATTGTACTAATAGTGCCGATATGCGGTCAATCCGGTTTAGGTCTTTATCCACTTTGCTTTATTGTTTTAATCCGAATCAGTGAGGCATACTGTTATTCTATAATCAGTGCCCAAAGTACGCCAAATTTATCTAAAATTTCAGCATATAGTTTCGCCCAGCTGGGCTCACAAAGTTCGCATTTAATTTGCCCGCTTGCAGATAATTTTGCATAAATATCTTTAAGTTGTTGATCTGTGTCGCAAAATACTGTAATTGTATGCCCCAAAGAGCCGAAGTCGGATTTTGTGCCAGGCATTGTGTCTGCTATGCTGATGGTACAGCTACTAAAGGTAAGGCAGGAATGGATTATTTTGTCCTTGTATTCTGCAGGGCTTTCCATTTCCTGATATTCTCCATAACGATAGATTTCTCCGACAGTTCCGTTAAATACTCCGGCATAAAAGTTTAGCGCTTCTTCTGCATTACCATTAAAAGCCAAATAAGGTTTAATTTTCATATTATAAAGTTTTTAGTTTAACTACCATACAAAAGTATTATATGAAGATGACAACAGCATGTCAACAAGTTTATCAAACTGCAAGTAAAAACTTTCTTAAATATCGAGAGGGGGCCAATGACTGAAAATTCTATATAAATAACATGGTAAAAAAGTTTTAATCGCATTTTTATTGCCAGGTTCGCAAGAAAGATGGAAATAGATGTAATCAGGAGAATAGCGAATATGAATGCCATTTATAGAACAGTAACTCTAAGTTAAAAAATCACAATTAAACAACAAGTTTGCTATTTGATTTATTCATTTTTCTCAAGAGTGGACTTAATTTTTTTGAATTATTAATATACCTCTTTAGCTCTATACTAAATTCAGTATTAGTTAGATAGGATCATTTTGAAGATTAATCGAGGTAAGACTTAAAAATCAGATTAGTTGTATATAACAATCTCAAAACCAGAAAGTTCAAAAAAGAATGTCTTAGCTGGGTATTAAACAAAATAGATTTTATATGCGTTTTGTATTAGTATGATCAGAGCTTGATTTACACTTCATACCATAAGACAAAGAAAAACTACCTAATAATTTATTATCCTTTATACGACAGAATTAGATCAAAATATAAAAAGAGTATTAGTATGAAAAATGGTGTAATGATGCAATACTTCGAATGGAATTTACCTAATGATGGTAAGTTCTGGAAGCAATTGAAAAATGATGCAAAACATCTGAGTGAGATCGGTGTAACTTCAGTATGGATTCCTCCTGCGTATAAAGCTGATGAGCAAGAAGATGAGGGTTATGCAACTTATGATCTTTTCGATTTGGGTGAATTTGATCAAAAAGGTACTGTAAGAACTAAATATGGTACTAAACAGGAACTGATTGATGCTATTACTGAATTGCATAAATATCAGATATCAGTTTATCTCGATGCTGTAATGAATCATAAAGCAGGAGGCGAATACACTGAAAAATTTATGGCTCAGGAAGTAGATTTTGATGACAGGACCAAAACTGTAAGTGATCCTTATGAAATAGAAGCATATACAGGGTATAATTTCCCGGGAAGGGAAGATAAATATTCGGATTTTAAATGGCACTGGTATCACTTCTCAGGTACTGACTATAATGCAGCTAATGAAAAGACTGCTATTTATCGTATTTTGGGTGAAGGCAAGAATTGGAGTCAGGCTGTAGATGGTGAAAATAACAACTACGACTATCTGATGTTCAATGACCTGGATTTAGACCATCCGGAAGTTGTTGGAGAATTGGGAAAATGGGGAAGATGGGTCTCTACAGAACTTAATCTGGATGGAATGAGATTAGACGCAATCAAACATATGGATGCTCATTTTCTTAAGAAATTTATGGATGAAGTGCGTTCAGAACGAGGAGATAACTTTTTTGCTGTTGGTGAATATTGGAAAGAAGATTTTGATGCATTACAAGAATTTTTGGATATCACTGATCATAAGCTCAATCTGTTTGATGTACCCTTACATTATAAATTCTATCAGGCTTCACAGCAGGGACGCGATTTTGACTTAACCAATCTACCTGATGGAACATTAGTATCTCAGCTCCCTGATAAAGCCGTTACGTTTGTTGATAATCATGATTCTCAGCATGGTAGTTCGTTGGAGTCACAGATAAAATCGTGGTTTAAGCCTTTGGCCTATGGTATTATCTTACTTATGGAAAAAGGATATCCGTGTATTTTTTATGGAGATTATTACAAAATGGGGGATCAGGAATCTCCGCATCGGAAGATTTTAGACATTCTTCTTGATGCACGTGCTAGATATGCCTATGGAAAGCAAAATTATTATTTTGATCATCCCAATACTGTAGGTCTCACCCGTGAAGGTGATGATATACGTGAAGACTCAGGTTTAGCTTTGCTTCTTTCAAACGGGGAAGATGGTGATAAAGTGATGTATGTTGGAGAACATCACAAAGGAGAGACATGGCACGAAATTACAGGCAGTATTGATGATGAAGTTATTATAGGAGATGATGGTAAAGCTCTCTTTAAGGTACATGGTGGTAAAGTAGCAGTTTGGGTAAAAAAATAAAAGTAACTCTATGGATTTGTATTCAGGGCTTCCCTATTGGATGGCTAAAAACCAATTGTATAATTATTTTAATCCGCTAAAATCCAATATTGCTGCAGATGTAGTAATTATTGGAGGAGGTATTACAGGAGCTTTAGTTGCTCATGAATTATGTCGGGCAGGAATGAAATGTACATTAATTGATAAACGAAGCATTACAGCTGGTAGTTCTACTGCCAGTACAGCTTTGTTGCAATATGAGATTGATACACCATTGTGTGAGATGGTAAAAATAATAGATGAGAATTTAGCTGTAATGGCTTATAAAGCTTGTTTACAGTCAATAACAGATATTGAAAATGTTTTCAAGAGTATTAACTTCGATCCCGATTTTGAAAAAGTACCCAGTGTATATTATGCCAGTAACAAAAAAGGAGAAAAACTTATAAAAAAAGAATACGAGATAAGAAAGAAGCATAAACTGCCTGTGGACTTTCTGGATAAAAAGGAATTACTTAATAAATATGGAATTAAAGCATTGGGTAGTCTGGAAAATAATGTATCGGCTCAGATAGATGCTTATAAAGCTGCTACCCATCTCATAGATTATCATATGGCTAAAAATGATCTGAGTGTTTTTACACATACTGAAGTTGATAAATACTCAGAAACGCCAAAAGGATATGAACTGCTTACTATAGACGGGTATAAGATTAAGTGTAAGAATGTAATCATTGCTGCAGGGTTTGAAGCAGGAAAATTCCTGCCTAAACAGGTAATGAATCTGACATCTACATATGCAATTATATCTGAGCCTGTCGATGAAAAGTATATATGGCACAAACGGAGCCTCATATGGGAAACCCAAGAGCCGTACTTATATATTCGTACAGATAACAAAAACCGGATCATAGTAGGTGGGGAAGATGAAGAATTTCGAAATCCTGTAAAAAGGGATGAATTACTAAGAAAAAAGGTTTCAATATTAGAGCGAAAGATAAAAAAGCTATTTCCTCATATACCTTTTAAAACAGATATGGCATGGTGCGGGACATTTAGTTCGACAAAAGATGGCTTACCATATATAGGAAATTGGCCAGGCAAAAAAAGAATGTTTTATGCATTAGGATACGGGGGAAACGGTATCACATTTAGTATGATTGCTGCACAACTTATAAAAAATAAGCTGAGTGGTGTAAAAGATGAAAGAGAAAAAGTTTTTGGATTTGAAAGAGGGAAATAAATTGATTATTAATTATTAAAGACAAAAAATATGGAAATTAAATCACAAAACGAAATGCAAAATCCTCTGACTCAATACAGACAGGACGGTTTTCCAAAACAACTTCAGGAATATCCGGGTATTCAATGTGAAATGGATCCCGTTCCTGATTGTGGTGAAGAAAGCTATGTCGGCAATGGCAGGTTAAAAGGAAGAAAAGCCCTTATAACCGGAGGTGATTCGGGTATAGGAAGGGCTACTGCAATCGCCTATGCGCGCGAAGGTGCTGATATTGCAATTAACTATCTGGAATCAGAGCAGAAAGATGCGGAGTCGCTCGTTAAATTATTGGAAAAAGAAGGAAAAAAAGTAATACTTATTCCAGGAGATTTAAGCGACGAGGAGTTTAATAAGCAAATGATTAAAGAAGCCCATGAGAAGTTGGGAAGATTAGACATCTTAGCTTTAATAGCAGGTAAACAAGTATCTAAAAAGGATATAGAGGAAATAACGACCGAACAATTAACCAATACATTTAAGATTAATGTGTTTTCATTATTTTGGACAGTACAGGCAGCTTTACCATTATTGCCTCCCGGAGCTTCAATTATCACATGTTCATCAATTCAGGCATATCAACCTAGTCCTGACCTGTTAGATTATGCAGCAACAAAGAGTGCTATCTTGAATTTGACCCGTGGACTGGCAAAACAAATTGCATCAAAAGGTATAAGGGTAAATTGTGTTGCGCCGGGTCCTATATGGACTCCATTACAAATAAGTGGTGGACAGCAACAAGAGAAATTACCAAAATTTGGACAAGAAACGCCTCTTAAAAGAGCCGGACAACCAGCAGAACTGGCTGGAATATATGTTTTTCTGGCATCACAAGAATCCAGCTATATAACAGCAGAAGTATTCGGAGTTACAGGCGGAAATCATCTAGGTTAGTCCTTTATTCTATGTACTGATATTCACAACCTACATTCTTCACATATCAGATAACTTAAGATAAATAACTTATGAATAATTATTACAACTCATTAAGAAGCCTTGTAAGTCACGAAATGATATCAAAGGCAGCAACAGTACTAGATGAAAGTGAAGAAAGAATATCGGGTACTTCATCTTCTATTATTGCTAGTTTGTTAGGTGTTATGCTAAAGAACGGAGGTACTCCACAGATAATGAATATACTTGAAGATGCCGGTAGACGAAATTTACTTCTTGAATTCAGAGAATTATGGGCTGAGCAACCAACTCTCGAACAGCTTAAAATCGGTGATGATTTTTTGCAACACCTTTTAGGTGACAAAGCTGTCGACTTTACAGATCCAATTGCAAAAAATAATGGAATATCAAATGTAGCAGCAAACAAACTTATAGCTATGATTGCCCCTTTGTTTTGCGGATTTCTAGGTAATAAGTTAGTGAAGGAGAATAAGACTATGTCAATGTTACTGAACGAAATAAGGAGTGAGAAGAATGACTTAATAGGAATGATTCCCTCTGATTTGATTAAATCATTCGGGCTCTCATCTGTATTAAATACAGATACAAAAAAAGAAGATAAAAAGAATAATTGGGTTATATGGGTGGTACTTGTCGTCTTATTACTCTTACTTCTTTGGGGTTGGAGATCTTGTCGGAGTAATGAGACCGAAAGACCTGTTGAACAGGTGGCTACCACAGACACTATAGCTCAAACTCCTACTTCTCAACAATCTTCATCTTCAGCGAACAGAGCGTCTAATGTATTGAGATTACCTGATAGTACAAAAATAAATGTATATGAAAAAGGAGTAGAAGATGCTATGGTAAAGTTCCTGCAATCTGATGAATATAAAAAAGCAAAAGACAGTGAGCTCAAAGAGAAATGGTTTGAATTTGACAATATTGCATTTGGATTTGGAAGCTCTACCGAATTAAAGCCGGAATCTGAAACTCAATTGGATAATATTGCTTCTATTTTGAAGAATTATAAGGACGCTAGAATTAAAATAGCAGCTTTTGCTGATAAGAAAGGAACTGAAGCAGCTAACTTGAAAGTTTCGCAGGAACGGGCAAAAACAATAGAATCATTGCTTGAGAAGAGGGGAGTAGGTTCCCAGATTGTTAAAGTTCAGGGATATGGAGATGAATTTGCAAAACATAGTGCTTCCGAATCTGAAGCAAAAAGAGCTGAAGACAGAGATATAGCATTACGTTTTGTGAAAAAATAATGTATTAATATAAATAAGAAATAATATGAATATATTGAAGAATATTTTAATAGCGATAGGTGTAATATCTATTTTGCTTTTTATTACCCTCCTTGTTATAGGAGTAAAAGTAGTATCTACTATTGTGCTTTATGTTGTAGGTGCTATAGCAGTAATTTCCCTGATAGGATTTGCGATTTTTTATATTGGTAAGTTATCAGGAAAAAGTGACAGGGAATAATCTTCGTTTTCCAAATAAAAAGCCCTGATATTAAATGTCAGGGCTTTATCATTTTTATGAAGTGAGCAATATTAAATTGGTATTGTCAATGTAATTGCTTTCTCTTCATCTCTTTTTACGGTCACAGATTCATCTCCGGCCTTGAATATAAGGTCATCACCAACTCTGTAATAAACAGCAAAATAGAGATTTGTTTTAGATTCTGTAATATTCAATTCGGTCAGATTTAGTTTGAAGTAAGCTACTCCGTCTGCATCTGTAACCTCTTTTTTCGATGCCGATCCAGGATCAGTCGATTCTTCTGGTTCCAGGTCTTTGAACATATACACTTCAACATCTTCCTGTACTACTCCTGCAATATTTTTTACAGTTACCTTTACATTTGCTCCTAATACAGGAGCATCGTCATCATCTCCACATGAGATAAAACCCATCGTTAAGCCTATAAGTAACAGGCTATAAATTAAACCTTTTTTAATAAACTATTTTTTAAATTTTTCTGCCCATTCTAATATAATGGGACTTTCTACCTTTACTCCGAATTTTCTCGCTTTTAGAATTATACGGTGAGCTAATATCGGTTTCTTTTCGTCACATGAATACCTAAAGTAAGACTCTGCCGCCCGTACATGGGCAGCATCGGGCATCGGATACTCCCGTTGATCTGGAATTCCAAAATCCGATGAACGTAATTTATTCCTGTCATCAGCGTCTAACTTATGAGAAATTTTATTTCTTGTTTTCATAAAGCAATGCTTTACAGTTTTAAATATGGCATATCTGGTATGTCTATAAATTATCTTATACATGACTAATATCAATTAAGTTACTCATATATAAAAGAGGTATAGAACTATCTATACCTCTTTCTCAGAAATTACTTTCATTAGTTTAAGATAGATATAATGTGTAATCGAGATAGATTATTTAGTAATATAATTCAGATCCACACCTATTTAGTTCAGCATACAAAATACCATTCTCATCAAAAAAACGAATCTTATCTTCTCTTAATAACCATCCTAATGCTAAAAAGATAAGTGAGTCCTTACAATTTGTAAATTCACCGATTTCTCTTATAGATAATTTCCCTTTGTCTGAAAGTAATAACCAAATAGTTCCGGATTCAGTTCCTATATCATCTTTTGACATAATCGTTTATTTAAAATTCGTACTAAAAATCAATATTCTCCAAGATGGGATAAGTGATTATTTAGGAATTTTAATCTTTTGGCCGGGATGTATTACATTCGGATCTTTTATTACATCTTTATTTGCCTCATATAATTTTTGCCATGTCACTCCGGGGTAGTGTTGAGCTATCTTACTTAGACTATCTCCTGGTTTAATTTCATAAATCTGTTCGCTTCCTCCAGTCGATTTTATATCCAGTACCATATCTCCGGATCGCATATCCGGATCTATCTGGTTATACAGATCCCATAGTTTTTCTTTTACAGACTCACTTGCTGTACCTGAAATATACAATACTCCATCATTCTCGCTAATAGAAAGATTATCTACATTTGGTTTTGAGGAAAAATCAATTATTTTGCTGTATTTATCTTTTAAGTCCATTATTTCAGATTTAGATTGTTAGTAACTTTTTTAGGATTCGACTCGTTAGCTATCTGCATTACTTTAGTAAGGTCACTTCTCTTAAGGTTTCCGCTCAGGATAATTTCTCCATTGCTAACATCGACCTTAACATCTTTAAACCCTTCTGTTGCCAGTCTTGATTCAATAGAGGATTTAATAGTATTATCAGGATTTATCACAGGTTGCTGTGAGGTAATATTACTTTCACGAACCGAGATATTATTTACTACCGTTTTTACATGTTTTACAGCTTTCACTTCACTTTCAACTGATGTCTTTTCTTGTTGTGATTCTACTGTGCCTATAAGTGTTACTACTCCATCTTTAACAGAAGTACTAATGGTACTGTTGTAACGTCCCTGAATTGCTTTATCCACATCCTTTTTCAGATTTTCGTCACTTTGTTTACATGACTGCATTGCTATACCCGATATAAGAATACAGGTAATAATAAAAAGCATTTTTTTCATAATCATTTATTTATTTAATACAATATTTATTGAAGATAATATTTGAGCATTGCTGCAGAGATTCCTATTAATGAACAAGTCTCCGGTATTCTGGCATAACCATTAAGCATTCCCCAATCATGTATTACTCCATTGAACCGAATAGTAGAAACTCTTACTCCGGCCTCATCTAGTTTACGGCCCAATGCTTCTCCCTGATCTCTCAGAATATCGTTTTCTGCAACTGTTATTAAAGTTGGAGGTAAGCCTCTCAATTCTTCGATAGATGCTTGCAGTGGAGAAAGATGTATATTCTTCCGTTCTTCTTCATTGGTCGTATATTGGTCAAACATCCATTTCATTAATGGAGTAGTGAGAAATCTTTGCTTACCATATAACGTATAAGAGTCCCAGTCAAAAGTGGCATCAGTAACAGGCCAGAGTAATAGTTGTACTTTTATCTCAGGTCCATTCTCTTCTTTAGCTCTCAGGCTGGTCACTATCGACATGTTCCCACCCACACTATTACCTACAACAGCCAGTTTCTTCCCATCGACATTTATTTCCTCTCCATGTTGCGAAACCCATTTGGTTGCAGCATATATCTCATTTATTGCTGTAGGATATTTGGCCTCAGGTGAAGGTGAATAATTTACAAAGACTGCACAGAAACCGGATGTAACAACAAGATCACGTACCAGGCGTTTATGTGTAGGATAGTCTCCTAAAACCCATCCACCTCCATGTATGAAGATGAAAACAGGTAATTTGTTTTTATTCCCTTGAGGACGTACGATGTTAAGTTTTATCGTATATCCATCTTGAGTTATTGTTTTTTCACTCTCTTCTATACCTGATAGATCTACATTCACCGACGATTGTGCATCTTCGAGAACTTTGCGGGCATCTGCAATCGGTAGGGATTCTACTGGTTTGTCGCCAGAGTTTAGAACTTTCAGGTATTCTTTAGTTTGTTGGCTTAAATGCGGATCATCCAAATAATCCGGAGCCTTATCTATATTATTCATAATGGTAATTTTATTGTTTGTCCTGACTGGGGATACCAAGAGGTACAAATAAAATATCTGTACCTCCAGCTTTCTTCCCAGTTATCTATTAATTAAGCTTTTTCTTTACTGTATCAGCAGCTTGCTTAACTTCTTTTTTTACTTTATCAGCACCTTCCTTTACATCTTTCTTGGTATCATCCCATGCATCTTTAGCTTTATCAGCTCCTTCTTCTACTTTATCTCCGGCTTTGTTAGCTGCATCATTCACCTCTTTTTTTGCATCTTCATAGGTGTCCTCTGCATCTTTTTTAGTTTTATTACTACAAGAAACCGAGCTAAGTAATATTCCGCTAATAAATAATATACTTAATATTCTTTTCATTCCTTTTATAGTTTAATTAGCGAGTAAATGTCATTATCTCTTTATTTTCTTTTCTGACAACTAATTTGCCATTTTCAAGATCAATATCCATACGACCTGTAAACGTTTTTACAAATTTGTTTTCCAGGTCCATCTTATCACATGCCATTCTGGTTGTGATTAGAGGTTGAACCTCGAGTACATTTTTGGAAAAAGTAAATGGTGCATTATAAGAATTACAACTTGTATTTCCAGTCAGTCTGTTGTCAGAAAAATTAAGTTCTAATGTTGGGGTTTGTAATGGAGCATCTGCTTTTACATCATCGCCTTTGATGGATTGTAATCTCCATATACCCGAAAGATCGGTAGCAGTGAGTGGTTGTGCCCGATAAAATACCAATACAGGTTTGTCATCCTGAGTAAATATCAACTCACCATTCATAATTGAAAGTTTCGAAGATTTGTTCAATAATTTAACAAGAAGAGTCTCATCGCTACTTCCCGGACAAGTGATATCTCCTAATTCTATGTTAGGTGCCTCAAACTTACCTCCACTATATTTAAACTTTCCACTAAATGTATTGCATCCGCTATTGCCGGAAACCTGTTCTACATCAAAATTGAACAGAAGATATGGAGTCTTATTGGTGAATAATTCATTAGCCGGGCGGTTATTGATCGTTTTTAATACCCATTTATCTACTAATTGTTCTTTCGAAACATCCTGAGCATTAGCTTGCGAAAAAAGACATATACTAATAATAAGGAATATATATTTCAAGGTTTTCATAATTATTTATTTTTCAATTTACAATCTTAAAATCTATATCCATAACCCAACATAATAGCTGCATTATCATTATCTCCAAGCATAAATTTCACTTCAGCATTGAGGAAGCCTTGCGGACTGATCTGATAGCTTATACCGCCTCCCAGATTGAATGCAAAATCGGTACTACTGTGTGAGTCAGCCTTCACCTCGCTTCCGTCAACAACAATTGTTTGTTTACCATAGAAGTTATTTTGCATCCCAAAGCCAGCTAGTGGATAAACCGAAAATCTGTCTTGTGGAAAATAGAATACATAATGAGCATTCAGCATTACATCCAGTCCTGTTACTTTATCTTTTGGGAAATAAAATGCAATGTCCGGAGCAATACGTATATTTCTCATCAGGTTATAACGTCCCTGAAGATCGATACCAAATCTTTTAAAATTAGTTTGATAGCCTACATGCCCTACTACAGCAAAATCACTTGCCTGAGGTGATCTGAATTGTGAAGATGTCTGAGCTGACAAACCAAATACGGCAGCAATAAAAACTGCTAATAATAAAATCTTTTTCATAAAACTTATCTTTTAAATTAAATAATATACTAAAAATCAAATATTTATATTTATTTTACTTAATTCTGGAACACAAAAAATCCCCTTATTGTAAGAATCACTTACAAATGGACATTAGTATAATTAGATGGGTATCTTTTTGAAGAAACTACATAATCCTACTATGCAGATTCTAAATAATGGTATATTAAGGAAATAATCATATCGGATGTTTTTAGTAATTTGTGAATACTTATTTTATCCTCAATATCTTGTATTTATTAAAAACACTGGTAATAAACCGATTGTTTCCTTTATATTTTACTTTAACTAAAAAACAATACATTTTTCATTTTTATTAATCCAAAATGTTTTTATTGGTTAATAAATGAACAAATATTTGGATGCTCTATTATACTAATATTTGCTGTTTTACCATTGCCGTTGCGCCTAACGCTTGTTGATGATCAACAATAGAGGCAAAAATTATCATATTTAATAGTACTTGCGGATGAATAAATTTTTCAAGATATCTATCCATTGATTCTGAGAAATGAACAAAATGTTTAGCTAAATGACCGCCTAATACTATTACTTGAGGATCATAGTTGCATAGAAGGATAGAAACGAGTCTACCGACCAGTATTCCCAAATCAGCCCATATTTCATGATCAGGATTATCTGCCATATCATCTTTGTAGCCTTTGAGTAAGAAGTTAAGTTCCTCCATTGTTCGTATAAAACTGCTTCTATATATACGTACACAGTCATAGCAAGGAACAGATAAACATTTCGCATTATAGAATGTATAGTTATTCTCAAAAAATAATTTATTATTCACAATAATGCTTGCGCCCACATTAGGACCTAATGAGATGCAAACAATGTCTTTGAAATCTTTACACATTCCATAATATTTTTCGCCTAAGATAAAGCAGTTGACGTCATTATTTATCCATACTTTGGTATTAAACTCGTCTTCTAATATTTTCTTTATACCCATCCCTTTCCAATAGGGTATACTGCTGATATCATATATCACACCTTTCTTTTCGTCTATCCGTGAGGGTAAACTTAAACCAATACCTTTTATTTTGGATTTGGAAACACTATGAATAGATGCTAACATTTTGTCCATTATTGTTCTGTTGCAATCCCTTTTGGAAGTCGCAATCGGTTTATCAATTAAATCCAGAACTTCATTATTCTTGACTATTGCCATGCTAATGCTTTTATAGCCAATATCTAAACCTAATCTCATAATTCTAATCTTTTAGTTAATAATTCCAGTTGTGACAGACAAACATGTATTAACATATGTGGAGCGTTTCTCTCTATTGTAATTTTTAAGTTTTATTGTTTGGTTTAATATGAAATGATTACTTGCTTTATGGGATTATAGCTTACATATTGTATAAAATATGTAAGCTATAGTATGATTCTACCATTGTTGTGCTTCAAGCCATTTTGATAATTGCTCAGAATTATATGTTGCCGTATTTAATCCCATATTAGCTGCTTTATCAAAATATACTTTAGCCATCTCATATTCTTCTTTCTGAATATAAGCTATTCCCAGGTTATTCCATGCTTCAGGTAAGTTTACTGTTTCCAATTGTTTGATGGCAGCGTTCGTATCTTTGTTTTCCAGGGATAATGTAGCCGAATTTAATCGTGCAACTGGATCATCCGGATATATTCGGGTAGCAATTTCAAAAACTTGTTTAAAATCTTCGCTATTCTTGGTATACGAATTTGCTACCAGATACATTTCATTAAGGCTGAGATGCTGAGGTTTTGTTTTTATTTTTTCTTTAGCTTCATCTATACTAAAGCTGCGGGCAACGTATGAAATAGTATATTCATTTCTACGAAGTGGGGGGTAATAGTCTTGAAGTAACATTCTATACGTTTCTCCGCCCGACAGCTGTTTTAGTTTATTTTTACGAGTCAGTATATCTGGTTCATTATCTATGATATCCAATACATTTTGCCTGTCTGATATATGCAGGTCAGCAACCACTTTTCTTAATCCATCCCAATCTTCGCCTTTCCAATCCGTTTTGATAGTTGAAGGGTCTATCGCATATGTATTGCTTAGATAATTGACAAATGACTTTGCCCTATTTTCTGAGAGAGTCATATTGCTTTGAAAATTACCTTCCGGTGATGCATATCCGGTAATCAGGAATTCGGATACTGTCAGATTAGGATCGTTCCGCACCTCTTCTATAATCTGACCGACCTCAGATAATACCTGTGCATTATTTTTGAAATCGTGCAATATTTCATACCTATTTACTTTAAAGTTTAAACGGGCACTATAAGTTTCACTTCTCCTTTTCACTTCTTCTACAGGAGGTGTTATATAGGATAGTGTATATTCCGGATTGAATACCGGAGGTAGTATCTGAGCAATATCATAGTTGTTGATATATTCATTTTCACAGGCACATCCTATTCTTTCTTCCTTAAATGCCAAAATACCACTATGCATCCATTGATTATATGGAAGACTGAGATTTAAAGGTATATATTGTACGCTGTTTTTAGGGACTATCTGCTGTGGTGGATTTGGAAATTCATAAGATCCGAATTCTAAAGCCCGGTTCAGTGCCTTGTTCCTTTTTGTTCCTGTTATAACTACGGGAGCAAAGGTGTGCATCGTCACTCTGTCTTCTGACATTGCTACAGGGGTTAGAACTATCATTTCCTGAGAATCAAGATCAATATTATCCAGATTAATTCTCATTCCTATTTGTATATAATCTCCATTTCTTCCTATTTGTACCTGCTCCGGTTTTATTCCACTTGGCGATATTGCCTGAGCTCTTGTTATTAAAGGAAGTAATAGTGAGAAGGCAAGAATGTATAAGTTTATTTTTTTCATGTTTACGATGTTTAGTGGATGATATAAATAAACGAGATAGTAGCTTTAGTGGGCCCCCAATAATTGTAGTGTCCCGAATCTAGCTTAGGTCCGCAATCAGGACAATTGTATTTATCATATTCTAGCCTGGCATAACCTGCACCTATAGATGTTTCTAGATTCCAACGTTTGCTAAGTATCCACTGGTAGCCAATACTGATACCTCCTCCATAGAAATAACCTTCGTATCGATAGCCTTTTAAGTTGGGAAATATACCAAAAGGCAAATGATTACCAGATACACTGAATTCTCCTCCATGGGCATGGATTCCGAAAAATGTTCCATTGAATTTTTCACAAAACCACAAACGAAATTCAGGTTGTACTAACCAATGTTTGAACTTTTTATGGTCGCTGAATGTGAATGGGTTATAACCTACATTCATATCAAGAGTCGACTTTTTTCCTAATCCGAATTCGATTCCCAGATTTGGGGTTAATGTTGCATCATATACAAGGTTGTTCTTAATTCCAACATACTGTGGAAATATCGACACCGAACATATTAATGAAATCAATATTAAAATTCCTTTTTTCATTGTATATTTTCTTTATGTTGCTTTATTATTCTATACCTACTTCGCCGGAAGAAGAACCGCCCCAATCGCTATCCATATCTATCTCGAAACTCAGATATCCATCATTGAATGTTACAGCTATATCCAAAAGTTGATTCCTTTTAACTGTAAGGTCATCTGTTATCATCTGGCTTATATATGGAGTTGTTTCCCCTTCTTTGTACATATTAAGGTAATAAGCAGATTTTTCATTGGTGAGGGTAGGGAAGGTGCCTATAATATAATCATCTGCTTCCGTTTTTTTTACCAAGGGTATTACTGCATATCGCCGGGATGCTTCGCAAGTAGTCCGATAATCTCCCGTTACCCATTTTTCCTGGCTTACATTCTTCATCACAACTTCCATGTCAGTTATATTATCTGGCATATTCTTAAACGTATAGCGAATAATGCCATGTGTACGCATTAATCCTACTTCATATTCTTTTACTTCATCAGATTGTATACTGAAAGGGAATACTGCAGTAAAGAAGTCTTCTGTATCCATACAACCGGGGAAAGTCAACAATAGATTATCTGCATTAACAGGGTCACCGGATAGTGCTTCTTTCGTACAGTTTGCAACTACAACCATATTATAGTTTCCATAATCTAAACCTGTGAAACGAAAAGAATATGAAGGACTAGAAGTTTTGGTGAAATTATCTATTATGCCTTGTTGATATAAATTGCCCTCTTTATAGATAAAATAGCGCAGATGATTGATTCTATTTAAAAAATCTTCTTCTCTGTCATCTAGCGGATTCTCTGATTTATTACGAAATTTCTCAACAAAGAAATCCATCTTTACATTTCCTGCCGGAGGACAAAGATCTTCTCCGTCTTTTACGCAGCCCGAGAAGAAAACCAGCAATAATAATATTCCAAATATTTTTATACTTTTAGCCATAATTTTAAGGGGTTTGGAGAAAATTAAATTCTGCATAACTATTGAATATATCTAATGGGTTTTTCGGTTTTGCTCCATTCATTTCCAGATTCATATTGGTTACAGGAGGCCAGACATTATCGTCGGTTTCACTCCCGGGAGTGAATATTATGCCATCTACATTGTTATGCATCAGTGTTGCATCAATGGTCTCATTGTATCTGTAATATCTTGAGTTGGAACCAAAATAGACTCTTAAATTTGAAAAGCGTACTTCTACTTCATCCCCTTCTTTTGAGAAGAAGTAAGGAGCGTGTACTCTCGTTCCATGTGTACTGAAGTAATATCTTTCATTTCCGAAGGTAATCATTGAACTCTTTGTTTCAGTACAATACTCCATTTCAGTTGTTGGTGTATCCTGATCATACCATGGATCTCCCCAGATATCAAGTCCATCTACGAATTTAGTCCCATTAAGGGCCGTCATATTACCTCTAATTATCGGTTCAGAAAAATTGCTTTCAAAAGCATCGTTAGGATCAACTCCATCGTAATCATGCAGTACCATCCTGTATTTGGTAACATTGCGTTTCAAGGTCACTTTTATATTCTCTAGTACGGGATCAGGATTGGAATGTAGATCCTCGGTCTTATTTACTATAAAATGTGTTGTCCCACTGAATATTTCTTCCGAAACGTACTTTACACCTACATTAGAGTAGCTTGTTGCTCCGATTCCGTATGTACAGGCGTAGTCATGGGTTCCATCGGATGAATCATCAGCTACAACTCCTCCTTTTTTAATGTGGGAATTCCACATTAGCTTATTAAATCCGGTAAAAATGGATAAATAATACTCTCCGGGAGTGAGAACTAATGAAAGGTCGCTAAGATTATCTCCTTTTTTGAAACTGGCGGCATCCCATTCTCTTAAAGAATTATCAGCAATACCTGTAGCTAAAGAGTCTATTATTATTTTATTTCCGATTTTCTTCATAATAATGATCCGGTATAAATTGGATATCTTTAATTTAACTTCATCCTCAGTACCTACTTTCATCGGAATATACCCGGTTTGATTGTCTATTCCATCCTCTATTGATAATGATATTTTTACTGGAATACCATCCCCATTATTTGTGTTACCGCCACTCATATCAAGTTCCTGATCATCCTGCTGGCAAGATATTATCCACATGGCTATGCCCAATAGCAAAATTATTTTACGTATCATAATAGTGCGGTTTTATTAGTTATTATCATTTTTCCAAGCTGTATCAAATTCAAAGGAGAAATTAGCGCCAACATCTATAATCCTATCATATCTGATCTTAGCTGTATTTAGGGTATAGTGATTAGGAATAACACTTAATGGAGTTGCATCCTTCTTCGGTAGATTAAGTACAATGAATTTCTTTGTAAAACAATCGCTGGTGTAAACATATTCATTCATTCCGCATACCGGATCTATATCGTAGCACCCTACTCTGTGTATATGAACTTCTTTGGTACAGATCAATACGCCGTCTTTATAGCAGCTATTCATATGGGTATGTTCAGCTATACCACATATTGAGGGTAGAAACTGTGTATTGTTATATGTATCCAGATAGGTGTAGCAGTACTTTGAATGTATATGTTCTGTGTTTTCACACAGTGGAGTTGTATCATAATAATAGAATGTCATTTTTATTTTCAGATTCTCGTTAGAGGGCATACAATAAATTCCTTTTATGTGGGCACTTCCATTCTTCTCTTCCGAAAATGTAAGATTAGTAACAGGTTGAGAAGCATTTACCTTAAAATTCCGGAACCATGGAATTTCATTTTCATATAGTTTAGGTTCTATGGTTTGTTTATATGAATCGTTCCACAAGCTTTGATGTATTATTTCATTATCGTTATTGTAAACAACACCTTTTGTAAGGTCACTATACTCTATCTCAATTTTATACACACGGTCTAAAACTGTGAAATGTGGTAAAGAAACATCCTGGCTGACAGTTGTATTTCCTTCCTTTAATATTTTATATATATCGAATATTATTTGACCGACCAGTCTGCTCAGAGTACAATTTATTGTCTTTCCGTTCAATATTTCTGTTCCGGTTTTATCAACAAATCCTTGATAGTTATCTGCTGATACTATTGGGTCAAATGATCTTATCATCAGATCTTCCCATTTATCCCCAATTTGTAGGTTATTTTCATCCGATTTCACTAATTCAATTTCTTTAGTGCTGGAAGGGGTAGCAACGAATAGAAAACGATATGTTTTGTTCTCCAATTCATTATTCATAAATTTAAGCTTATTCTGTGCTGTATTTTCCAGTATTTTTATTTCTTTTAAGGCATATTCATTTTCTGTATCAGTTGCCGATTTCCAGAAAATGTACATAGTACATTGCAAATTTTCAGGCAATGGTTTGCTTGCTAAGGCTGTAATAACCGGTATACCCTCGGCTATATCAACATTGGTATTATAGTCTTCTTCGTACTCATTATTAGAGCATGAAAACAAGGCCAGGCTTGCAAAGAAGAAGATAGCATATCTTATAAATCTATTTTTCATCCTTTTTCTTTTAAGCTTTATTATTCCCATATTCCAGAATCACCCTGGGCTATTTCTTTCATAGGATTTGTGTCCACAGTAATATCTATGAGTTGATATGTTGCAGTTACCAAGAGTGTAATTTCCAGCTTCTTATTTCTTTCGAGCCGGCCGTTTACAGAAGTATTCATATCTGGAAATACACTGTCTTCAGAAGGTATAACTGATATATTTATTGTACTTTGTCCGGCTGTTTCTTTAGGAAAAACAAATGGACCATTATATGTCGCAAATCCGTAATCATCAATATCAGTTACTTCATCTAAGATATCTTTTGTTTTTGTAGATCCTATTCCTCCTCTGATATTTACAGCTTCTCCGACACCATTTATATCAAGTTTTATTTCTTTAATATCATCTGTAATGTTTTTTCCGGGAGGAAATGGAAGTTCTGTTATCTTTCCACTTTCGTTCGCTACACGTTTTACATGAACTATTATTTGGCTTACTGCACGGGTCAGTTTATTCTGAACAGTGGTTTCATCTACTATTGTATAAATGGTTTTGGCTAACTCCTCCGTTTCAGGCAACCATATTTCGTCAACAGGTAGAACATAATTTTCATTTTGGGTATCAGTTTTAGCTATGATTTTTATGTCATCAAAGGATGTGTTATCATCAAATGAAGCAGGATATAGAGAAGTACTTGTTCCGGCTGACTTTAAGAACAAAAACTTATATTTACCTAAATTTAATCGAGTCGAGACTTTACCATCAGTAGACCAGCCGGAAACAATACTTCTCAGATATTTAAAGTTATCATTGCTTTCATTGAAAATTAAAACCGAAACACCTCCCATTTCCTGGGAAAAAGTTATGGCCTCACTTTTGTGATCCAGTGTAGGATTACCATGATCAAACACATCTTCATCTTTATTGCTACATGCTGTTAGCAAGACAATCAACATCCACATCCATATTATATAATAGCGTTTTTTCATGTTGTTTCGGTTTTAATCTCTTGTAAAAACTTATTAATACATTTATCTATTTCGGAAAGTGATATTAGTTTATCTCTCCTGTAACTTCATTACTACCATTCCAAACTGTTTCGATTTCTACCTCAAAATTAACTGTGGTATCAAATACTGTCGGTGGATTTGGATTATCAGGATCACTGTCTAATACATAGATTTTCACAATTGTTACTTTGTTTCGTTCTATTGGCAATTTATGATCATTGTCATAACTTACATTTATTGTTCTTCCAATCCCACCTTCCGGCTCAATATATATTTCTAAGGAAGTTGTTTTATCTGCAGTACTATTAGGGAATAAATAATTTCCAAATATGTGTGCTCCTCCGAATATCAAGTCATTAGAACTAATGTTATCATAGCTCAGATAAGACCCTTTACCTATAGCTGTTTCTGTCGGATGCTCTCCTTTAAGAATAATATTCTTTGAAAGGTCGAGGTTTATGTTTGCATTGAAAACAGTAGTAGTGAGGTTTGTCCCAAAGAAACTCATCAGATTATTTAGCCCTTTATAACGCATTTGCAATGTTTTTATGGCTTTTTGACCAAATACGTCTTTGCCGGTAGGATAAGCAGTTTCTGTATATGTACCATCATCGGCTTTTGTAGCTTTGATAAACATAACATCCACACGTGATACTGCCCTTTGTAAAGAGGCTGTAACTGTTTCGTTAGCAGTACTTGTTAATCCCATATCATATGAGGTTAGTGCGTCGATGTTTCCTATGGTGATAGGCAGAAATATTTCTGTTAAGCCTCTGCCTCCACTATATTTGATTGTAAAATCGTTACTTAATGTTTGAGTGCTCCATGTAGGTATAGTCAGCAGAGTTGATTGATTAGCTAGTCCATAGACAGGCAAAAATTTGTACGTACCGATAGGTAATAAATCGCTACCCGTTAATTTTTTTGTTGAAGAAGAGTAACTTAGATTAGTCAGGCTAATTGTTTTTTCATATACATAATCTGTTCCTCCAACTCCTTGCCTGAAGGCATAAATACTAAATCCATCTTTCGTATAGGTTGGGGAAAATTGTGCTGCTTTAGTTGATACTTCATAACCAATTGCACTTGCATCTAATTCAAATTTTACTGATGTTTTACCTTCTATTCCAGTATCAGTACCGATGTTTAAATCATCATTCTCACTTTGGCAGGCAGTCATTAATAAACCTACGAATACCATGAAAATAATAGTAAGTGAAGTCTTCATTTCTGTTTTTTTTTATTATTAATATTAAACTTTCCCCACCTCTTGATTTTAGTTATTTGTTTGCTTTACTTTCGACTTGATCCTTTATATATTCAGCCTCATTCATTCCTCTGTCCATTGCATTTTTGAACTTCTTTTTTGCCTTAAACCCTAATCCGCTTATATCATCACACATTTCATGAAAATATGCTCTTTCCTGAATTTTGCGAAGAAAATATCCAGTAGCTATACCGGCAACCGTACCCATAATTACTTTTTTCATAATTTAATTTTTTTAGTTATTTAATCTCTATTTCTAATTCTCATAAACAACGATAGTATACCTAATAATACTACAGCACCTACTATCGACATTAGGAGTACACCTAATATACTATCTGTGTGAAATCCAAGTAAACCGTAAATCCAGCCACCAAGCACACTGCCTACCAGTCCCACAACCAGATTCATAATCCATCCGAAACCGCTCCCTTTCATTAGCCAGCCTGCAATAGCTCCAGCCAGAATGCCGATTATAATCGACCAAATAATACCTAATCCTTCCATAATTTATTTATATTAAATGATTTAAAATCAGTTGTTTATTTTGTGTTTGTGAATGCTCTTAATCAAATTAGGCACAAAATAGTTTATACCTGAAATACTCAGATAGAAAAATATGATAAGATGATTTTATATCTTTCTTACGTTTTTTTGATTCTAATCACATTTGATTTTCGTAGTTTTTAACAGTATTTTTCAGTGTATTGTTTATGGAATATTTAGTTGTGTTTAACTTGAACTTTTTATATCTCAACAGTGTTTTATGTAAATTTTTTCATCTATAAAAAAAATAAATATGCTCTATTCTTCGTAAATAAAGATAGATGTTGTGAATATTTAATTTCAGGAAATATTTAGTAAGAGAGAAAGAATAAGCGCTGGAACAGTGATTTCTCAAAGAATAAATCATTTGTGTATAGTTGTATATTAAGTGAAATAATTTGCGAATAAGGAGGTTGCAATAGTGTATGATTTATTAGCTATAAATATGTTAATTAATATGAAAGAGACCTATTTTTATACGGTTTTAAATATTAAATAATGTTAAATTTGATAAAATTGTATAGGTTTTTAATACCTTAATGTTAACAACAGTACATTTTTTGATAAAATTTTGGTAAATAATCTTTGATAAAAAGATGCAATTAACTATTTATAACAAATTAATAGTTATTATTATTCACAGTTTTTTATCGAGTGATAAATTTGTTAATTCATTGTGGTGTAATCTAATTTATTGATAATATGTATGATATATGATGTTCTCTTGAAAGGGCTATGAACAAGAGGAGTTGTTTATTTGTTAATATAATATATTTCCCTGATTACATAAAATTATATTAGATATGATCATTCGGTATATAGAACACGAATTAGCTCTTCATGATTTTAAAAAAGAAGAAAAGAATACTAGTTGTGTATATAACAAAATTGTTGGTAATGTGGAGCTAATTTGCTTTATAGAGAGAAATATGAAATTGTATTTTATTTCAATTTACAGATGGAATAATAATAGGCTGAGAGGTTCTTATAAAATTACATCAAGTGAATTGAAGAATTGCCCGGATTTTGCATCTACTTTATTTAAAAAAACAATAGATAATGTACCTCGTTTTATAGGAGATAAAATTGATATACATGTAGAAATTGTAAAGGCTATAGATGAGACTTTTAATTTATAGTACTCATGATTGTCTTAACCTTCTATCTTATCAAGAAGATTAAATTATAAAACATATTTATCATATCTTTGCACATTATGCAGTATATCATTATCATAGAAGATGAGCCGGGAATCTGGAATTTTCTGAAGCAGGGACTTGAAGAAGAAGGTTACAGGGTAGCTATTGCCACGAACGGTAAACAAGGGATCGAACTTTTCCAATCGGAGAAGCCTGACCTTATTCTTCTTGACTGGATGTTACCCCAAATGACAGGGATTGAAGTGTGTAAATCGATCCGTGAAATAGATGCTGAGGTACCTATTCTGTTTTTGACTGCTAAAGATACAATACAGGAAACAATAGAAGGGTTACAGTCGGGTGCAAATGATTATATCAAAAAGCCGTTTAGCTTTGAAGAATTGCTGGAAAGAATAAAAATTCATTTTCGAAATTATAAAGGAAGATCAAACCTTACTTTGGGTAATATTTCTCTTAACCTAAAAACATATGAAGTAAAGGTCGATTCTCTGGATGTTGCCCTTACGCAGCGAGAGTTTGAATTGTTGGAATTCCTTATTAAAAATAAGGGAAGTGTGTGCAAAAGGGATGAAATTATAGAGAAAGTATGGGGTATTAATTTTGAATATGACACTGGTGTAATAGACGTATTTATTAATGCCATACGTAAGAAACTCAATTTGGATAAAGACAACGGATATATCAAAACCATCAGAGGAGTAGGATATATAGCTAACGATTAGATATGCAGAATTTTTCATTTAGGAATAGGATCGCTCTCAATTACATAATCACAACGGCTTTGCTGATTGGTTTTGTATTTGTCACTATATATCTGGTTGTGGAATTTAGTGTGTCAGGTCATCTGAATGAAGATTTGCAACGCGAAGTAGACCGTCATTCGCAGGAGGTAGAAGTCAAAGATGGGAAAATCGCTTTGAAGAGACATAAGGAATGGATGGAAAGAGAACATAATACAGTTGGCGTTGATCCTGTATTTATTGAGTTCCTCGATATAGATGGCAATCTTATAGATAAATCTCCCAACCTGAAAGAAAGCCATTTATTATATGATTCGACCCAAAAAGATAATGTCTTTTTTAATGGCGAACTTGCCGAAAAGCGAATAAGGCAGGTACAGGTTCCGATTTTGGATGAGAACGGAAAACGTGTAGGCCATCTTTTAGTGGCAGTTGCCCGTGAAGGTTCGGAGGTCGTTTTGGAAACGTTAAGGCATATTATGCTTATCACCTTTCCTGTAATTCTCATAATATTGTTTTTCGTGGCCCGTTTTATTGCCGGCAGAAGTATCAAGCCAATCAATGAAATAATAAATACGTCCAATAAAATCACACGGGATAACCTGACAGAGCGTATTCCTCTACCTCACAACAAAGACGAGTTGTATATTCTTTCGGATACTATCAATCAGCTTCTCGACCGTATAGAAAAAGCAATAGAACGGGAAAAATCTTTTACATCGTATGCTTCGCACGAATTCCGCACACCTTTGGCTGTACTGAAAGGGACTCTTGAAGTACTTATTCGGAAACCGCGTCAACAGGAAGAATACGAAAAAAAAGTAAGATATTGTGTTAAAGAAATTGACCGCTTAAATCATCTGGTAGATGAATTGCTTATCCTTACCCGGTATGAAAACCAAAAGCAAACTTTAAAGCCAGAAGATATAAATATTAAGCAGACTATCGATGAAATTATTAAGTTTTTCTCTGAAAATATACAACAGAAAAATATCCATATAAAAACTGATATTTTACCTGAGAACATCTTATTGAAAACTGATGTATACCTGTTATCTACCATCATCAATAATATTCTTTCCAATGCTATTAAGTATTCGCATCAGGATGGAGAAATCGAGATTAAGGTCAAAGAACAGGATAAATATATTTTCTGCGAAATTAAGGATAACGGCATAGGTATTCCCGAAAAAGACAAGGGAAAGATTTTCGATAAGTTTTACCGTTCTACCGATCACGCTGACATCAAAGGCTTTGGCTTAGGATTATCCATCGTGAAAAGATTCTGTTCACTTCTCAATATTCAGATAGAACTGTTCAGCAAAGAGGGTGACGGGACTACAGTCAAACTAAAGATTCCCCAATCTTAAGCAAATCTTAAGCAAACTATTTTAACATACCTCTAATTTTGTTTGTTATTAAAACAGGTAAAAGAAAAGGTAAATGTTAGAAAAGATTATACGGTTCAGTCTCAACCGCAAGCTTATTGTCTTATTGTTTACTTCAGCCATATTTATGTATGGCATTTATTCCGTATTCCATATACCCATCGGGGCTGTGCCCGATATTACAAACAATCAGGTACAGGTTATTACTACTTCCACTAACCTTTCTACCGAAGATATCGAGCAGTTTATTACTTACCCCATCGAAATGGAAATGGCTAACCTGCCAGGTGTACAGGAAATACGTTCTGTTTCCAAATTCGGGCTGTCGGTAGTAACTATTGTTTTCGATGAAGGTATGGGTACTTACCTTCCACGGCAACTAATAGCCGAAAAGATAAAAACCGCATCCGAACTCATACCCGAAGGTTTCGGTTCTCCTGAAATGGGGCCTATTTCAACAGGATTGGGCGAAATTTATCAATATGTTTTAGATGTAAAACCTGAATATAAAGACAGGTATTCCGTTGCCGACCTGCGCACTATACAGGACTGGATAGTAAAACGACAACTGTCAGGTATTCCCGGAGTAGTCGAAATCAATACGTGGGGAGGCTATCTTAAACAATATGAAGTCGCTATCAATCCGTCCCGATTGAAGGCAATGTCTATAACTACCAGCGATTTAGTAAATGCTTTAGAGAAGAATAACAGTATTGCTGGTGGAGCATATATCGAAAAAGTCAACCAAAGTTATTTCATTCGTGGCGAAGGAAAAATAAGTTCCATTGCGGATATTGAAAATATTGTAGTCAAAAATGGTATTCCCGTCTTAGTTAAAGATATTGCCACAGTACGTTTTGGCAGTGCTAACCGCTTTGGAGCAATCACAGGCAATGGCGAAGGCGAAAAAGTGCTTGGTCAGATAATGATGCTCAAAGGGGCAGACTCAAAAGAAACCATCAATGCCGTAAAAGAACGTGTAGAGGAAGTACAGAAAGTCCTTCCCGAAGGTGTATATATTAATGCATTCCTTGAACGTAGTGAGTTGGTAGCTAAAACAACTTTCACAGTTGCCGAAAACCTTATTCTGGGATGTCTGATTGTGGTATTTGTGGTAGTGCTTTTACTTGGTAATTTCCGTTCGGGAATTGTTGTCGCATCAGTTATACCGCTTTCACTCTTGTTCGCCATCTCCCTGATGAGGATATTCGGTATAGACGCCAACCTGATGAGTCTGGGCGCAATTGATTTCGGTATCATTATAGACGGTGCGGTCATCATCGTAGAATTTGTCTCAGCCCAAATGACGGCAAATGCTTCTAAACTTAGCCATCTGCCCATATCCGACAGAAAGAAAGAAACTGACAGGATAACGCTAAGCAGTTCATCTACAATGATGAACTCGGCCATCTTCGGACAATTTATAATCTTAATAGTATTTATTCCTATACTCTCTCTTTCGGGTGTGGAAGGGAAAATGTTCCGCCCTATGGCGCTCACTTTCAGCTTTGCACTTATAGGGGCAATGTTGCTTTGCCTTACCTATGTTCCCGTAGCTTCATCTCTCATTATAAAACCGCAGGTACAAAAAAGAAACGGAATAACAGTCCGTATAATGAGGTTACTGACCCGTTCTTATTTACCTGTTATCACATGGGCTCTAAAGCATACTAAGAAAACATTGGCAGGAGCAGTTGGTTTGCTTATTTTGGCACTCGTTATATTTTCTCGGATGGGAGGAGAGTTTATACCTCAATTGGACGAAGGCGATTTTGTAATTCAACCTGTTCTCAAAACAGGGACTTCTTTAGCAAAGACAATTGAGACAACTACATTAATAGAAAAGACAATTCTGGATAAATTCCCTGAAGTAGAGCAAATAGTAAGCCGTATCGGTGCAGCCGAAGTACCTACCGATCCTATGTCGATGGAGGAAAGCGACATCATCGTAAAAGTAAAGCCAAAAAGCGAATGGGTATCGGCAAGTTCGAAAGACGAGTTAGCCGACAAGATAAAAGAAGAACTGGAAGCTACTATCCCAAACATGGAAATTGAGTTTACCCAACCTATCGAGATGCGCTTCAACGAACTTATCTCGGGTACACGTTCCGATGTAGCCATTAAAATTTTCGGAGAAGATTTAGGCGTATTGGCTGAAAAAGCTGAGCAAATTAAGTTAGCGATAGCTCATGTAGATGGTGCTGCCGACATTATAGTAGAAAAAATAGACGGACTTCCGCAAATGACTGTCGAATATAACCGCACACGCATTGCGCAATACGGCCTGAATATATCCGACATCAATGATATTGTAGCATTATCTTTCGCAGGGACAACTGTAGGAAATGTATTTGAAGGAGAACGCCGTTTCGATCTGGTAATACGTCTGGAAGAAAATCTTCGGAATGATATCGAAGACTTACGTAATCTGTATGTCCCGCTACCGAATGGTGGACAAATTCCTCTTCGGGAACTGGCGAAGGTGGAATATACCGAAGGACCTGCCAAAATCTCCCGTGACGATACCAAACGCCGGGTTGTCATTGGAGTGAATGTGCGTAACCGCGATATGGAAAGTGTGGTAAAAGATGTTTCAGCAATTATTACTGAGAAAATAAATCTTCCTCCGGGATACTATGTGACTTACGGTGGGCAGTTCGAAAATATGCAAAACGCAATAATCCGTTTAAAGATAGCTGTTCCTGTTGCGTTATGCCTCATTTTTATCCTTTTGTATTTTGCTTTTGGCTCAATGAGAGAGACGATGCTTGTTTTCACGGCGATACCTCTTTCGGCTGTGGGTGGTGTGTTATTGCTCTGGATGAGAGGAATGCCATTTAGTATTTCGGCAGGAGTGGGTTTTATTGCTCTGTTTGGTATTGCTGTATTGAACGGAATTGTATTGGTAGAGCATCTGAAAGAATTAAAACACAGAGGAATGAAAAATGTAGATGAACTGATACTGAAAGGTACTACCGACAGGCTTCGCCCTGTTACGCTGACAGCCGCAGCCGCAGCACTCGGTTTCCTTCCTATGGCAATTTCTTCTTCGGCAGGAGCGGAAGTACAACGTCCTCTGGCAACGGTAGTCATTGGCGGCTTATTTACAGCAACCCTTCTTACAATGGTAGTTTTGCCTATCTTATTTAAAATGTTTGACAAAAATCTGACTCAGGATGAAGAAGATATTTAAAAATATATGGTTCGTCTCGTTATTGGCATTTAGTCCGGTTGTCTGCTCGCAAAACAACCCTGAGCTGAACAGACTGATAGCGACAGCACTTGCCAACAATAAAGAACTTAGTTCGTATCAATTGCAGACACAGGCCTCTAAGGCGAATATCAATACAGCCTTCGATTTTGATAAAACGACTGTTTATTACGGATATGATGAAAATAATGTCGCACCCAATGACAAGGCATTAAGGGTATTTGGTATTGAACAGACATTTTCGTTTCCTACTGTTTATGGTGCTCAGAAAAAAGTATATAAATCGCAATGGGAGCAAAATAAGGCATTGTTCGAAATTCAAAAAAACAAGCTTATACTCGCAATTTCCCTTGTATATGAACAGATTGTTTATACACAAAATAAAGAAGTCTTATATGCTCAACTGGATAGCCTTTATTCCGCTTTTTCGAAGGCAGGAAGCCGTAAGTTTGAGTTAGGCGAATCCAATTATCTGGAAAAAATTACAGCGGAAGCCAAATCAAAACAGATTTATACAACACTGGTTCAACTAAAAAGTCAGAGACAGGCTTTATATGAACAACTGAAATCACTGGTACAAAGTGAGGAAGACTTTCAGGTATCTAACAATCAACTGAATCTGTTGTACCTCGATAATGTCAGTATAGGTAAGGAATTGCAGAAAAATTATATGGAGACTGTCAGCAACACTTATTCTTCCCAACTAAAATTACAGAATCAGAACTGGCTGCCCGACCTGAGTGTTGAATTATTCACAGGAACAAATAAAGGTTTGGGATACAGGCAGAACGGTTTTCAGATAGGGGTAGCCATCCCTTTATTCTTTAGCGGAAATATATCGAAAAGAAAAACTGCGAAACTGGAACAACAAAGTTGGGAAGCTATGCGGAGTAACCGTGAGATACAGATGGAAAGTTTCTATATGCAAAAGCAGGCCGAACTGAACCAGCATAAGGAGATGATTAAATACTATACAGAAAACGGACAGATACTTTCGAAAGAAATCATAAAGACCGCCGATATGAGTTATAAAAACGGAGAGATAGACTTTTTCCAGTATATCCAGAGTATGGAGAATGCTATCAGCATAGAATCCGATTATCTGGATAATGTTCTTTCTTACAATAAATCCTATTTAGAGTTACATTACTTCAATTTTAACGAATAAGCGATGAAAAGATATTCTTATTATATACTGTTTACATTGATAATTAGTTTTTTAAGTTCTTGTGGAGGAGAAAACAAACCTTCGGAGGGGGAAAACGCCAAACAGGAAGATGCCTCTTTAGTAGAGATTACACAAGAGCAGTTCAACTCTATGAAAATGGAGATTAGCCCTTTACAGGAAAGAGAATTTGACAATACTATAAAAGCATCGGGTAGAATAGATGTACCACCCAAAAACAGGGCGAAAGTGACTTCATTTGTGGGAGGATATGTCAAATCCATTTCTTTACTTGTAGGCGATAAGGTCTCTAAAGGGCAGCCACTCATTACTCTCGAAAGTCCTGAATATATTGACCTCCAACAATCATATCTGGAAATAGCAGGTCAAATGGAATATCTGAAATCGGAATATGAAAGACAAAAGACACTATTCGATGAAAAAATATCTTCCAAAAAAAAGTACCTTGAAGCAGAGAGCGGTTATAAACGTGCGAAAGCAACTTATGAAAGCCTCCGTCAAAAACTGAATATGCTTCGCATCAACCCGTCACAGGTGGAGCAGGGCAAATTCTCCTCCTATATTACTGTCTATTCTCCTATCTCTGGCGATATTACAGCTATCAATGCTAATGTGGGAATAGCAATTTCCCCTGTCGATGTTATCATGGAAGTTGTAGAAACACAGGCTATGCATCTGGAATTAGCCGTATTCGAAAAAGATATATTCAATTTAAAAAACGGACAAAAAATAAAGTTTATGGTTCCACAGGTAGGTTCGGATGAGTTTGAAGCAAAGGTTTCACAGATTGGAAAATCAGTTGGAGGGAACGACCGCGTTATTAATGTTTATGCCTCTTTAGATGCCAGTACAAAGCAAAAACTATTGACGGGTATGTTTGTAGAAGCTCAGCTTGTAGCCGACTCACGAAATGCCCTGAGCGTACCTTTTGATGCTGTCACAACAGAAGAAGGCAATAACTTCCTCTTGGTTCTGGAATCGGAAAAAGAGGGACTTTATACTTTCCGCAAGACTTTAATAAAGACCGGAGAACGAAACGGTGACTGGATCGAAATTATTCCTGGTGAAGAGTTTAATTCTGATACTAAAGTTTTGACTAAAGGAGTATATGATGTGATTTGAAATATCTTTTATAATACAAGACAATTACACAAAATATATCATGATCTTAGTACCCTTATTTAGTTCAGATTCAATTTTGTAGTTGATATTGTTTTTATCAAAAATACGTAAGGCCAAAGACAAACCGATCCCATTACCCTGTATTCTGTCAGTATTATCAGCCCGGTAGAACGGCTTGCTTATATACGATAATTGTTCTTTCGGAATTCCAATACCTCTATCCATAATAGATAAACAAAGAATATTCTCTTTTTTTATAAGGTCGATTTCAATGTTTTCCTTTTGTGAATATTTTACTGCGTTTTCAATCAGGTTCAATAAAGCGATAAGTAGTTGGGTGCGGTCTATATTTACGAGCATTAATGACTCATCTTCGGGAGCAATATTAATATTCACCAGAATTTTTGAAGAAGGATGGATATCCTTGATTTTGTTTATTATTTCCCAAATTAGTTCATCTATACGGGTTTCTCCTGTTTTTCTTTCATCTTTTCTCAGGTCGGATATAATAATAAGAGTATCCAATATTTCTTCCATCTGAAATATCTGTTGCATAAGCTTTACCGAAAGTTGATGATATTCGGCCGGACTCCGATCTTTCAAGGAAAATAAATCCAGATTTCCAATCATAGAGGCTAGAGGGGTTTTAAATTCGTGTGATATGTACCTGACAAAATTTTTCTGAATGATTACGGTTTCCGATATTTTTGTCAGCAAACTATTGAATGTATCGATGAGGTCTTGTAGTTCATCATTGGTCTGAGGAGACTTGATCTGGACATCCAGATTGTTCGTAGATATATTGTTTACCTCTGATATGGCCTCGCTGAAAGGACTATAAGCAATGTTGGCAACCCATCTGCTCAAGAAGACAATAGCAGTGAGTGCTATTATAAATAGAGGGATCAATATCCATAATAATATATTCATCTGACCATCCAATACAGCTTTATCTTCTTTGGCTATAACTACGAAATCACCCTGATTGTCGACATAAAATATACCATAACATAAAAAATGGTCTGTGGAAAAGGATAAATGGCCATTTTCTCGTGTTTTTTCCAAAATAGATACAGGTACATCAAACGACTGTATTCCATAAATAATTCTATTTTCTGAATTATAGACCTGGTAAGATGAATCGGATACAATTTCCTCAAATTGCATCCTAATCTTATAAAATTCCTTTGCACTAAGTTCGTCCTCTTCCAGATAAAACAGAGCGGAAATGTATGCGGTCTTTTCTAAATCGCTAAAGATGGCCTTTTCAGTATTCTTATAAAATAAGCTATATATCAGGAATGATACAACAGCGAAAACAATTCCGAATATCAGGGAGCAGTATAAACTAAGACGGGTTTTTACTTTCATTATAGAAACTATTCTTGAGATTGTATCATATAACCACGTCCTTTTATAGTCTTTATCAACTTTGTATATCCTTCCGTATCTATCTTATTTCTCAGATAAGAAATATACACATCCACTACATTGGTATTGGTATCATAGTTTACCCCCCATACCGTATCCAAAATCTGTGTGCGAGATAATACTTTATTCTCATTCTCTATCAGTAGTCTGAGTAGCTTAAATTCTTGTAATGTGAGTCTTATCTCTTTTCCTCCTCTTTCAACGCGATGCCTGTCCAGATAAATTTTTAGGTTATCACATTCCAGAATATCGGAAGATTCGTCATATTTTAGCTTTGCCCTACGTGTAAGGGCATTTATATGAGCAATCAATTCGCGTAATAAAAAGGGTTTAGTCAGATAATCATCAGCCCCATAATCGAGAGCTTTTATCTTATCATCGGGATCACCCAGAGCACTGATAACAAGTATAGGAGTCTGGATCTTTTTATAACGGGTATATTGTAATAATTCTATGCCATCAATATCAGGCAACATTATATCCAACAAGATAAGATCCCATTCTTTCTGTCCGATAAGTCTACGGGCTTCAACTCCGTTATCGGCCAAAACCACAGCGAAACCACTTTCTTCCAGTCCCTTTATAACGAATTCGCTGATCCGGCTATTATCTTCTATTAATAATAATTCCATAATAAGAATATTCGAATTATAAAGATAAGAATTTTGGATTACTTATCTTTCAATCGCTTGTCTCTTCTGTAAGCAAAATAAAACACCTGTGGTAATACAGTAAATGAGAGTATCATACAAATAAGTATTCCTCCTACGATCATAATAGCCAAAGGTTTTTGTATCTCCGAGCCCATGCCGTGCGATAGAGCTGCGGGAAGCAGTCCCATCGAGCCCATTAGGGCAATCATTAAGACAGGTCTTATACGATTGGTTACAGCATCATCTATAGCCAGACGGAGGTTTTTGGTACGTTGCATTCTCTCTTTCATAAGGACAATGAGCAATATACTATTTATAGCTGTGATACCGAATAAAATAATGAAGCCTATTCCGGCTGATATTCCGAATACCGTACCTGTTGCCCACAACGATATAAAACCTCCTATAAAAGCGTAAGGAATGGCACTTGCAGCAATAAGCGTGTCTTTCACTGTCCCGAAGTTCAGATACAATAAAAATAAAATAAGTAATAATACAGCAGGAACAATAACCATTAATCTGCTAGTTGCACGTTGCTGGCTCTCAAATTCACCTGCCCATACCATTTTGTTTTCTGTTTTGAGTTGTACTTTTTCTTTTACTTTGGCTTGAGCTTCGGCAATAGTGGAACCTAAGTCCCTGTCGCGAATACTAAACCCGATTCCTACATAGCGGCTACTCCCATCTCTATAAATAAATGTAGGTCCGGAGATGAACTTTATGTCTGCTATTTCTTTAAGAGGTACATATTTTCCGTCCATCGTAGGAATTAGTATGTTACCAATCTTGTCTTCATTATCTCTATATTCCTTCTGAAAACGTATTTGTACATCAAAAGTACGTTCTTCTTCATAAAATTTGGTAGCAGCTTTTCCACCGATTGCCATCTCTACTACAGCCTGTGCATCTGCCATCGAAACAGCATAACGGGCCATTTTTGACTCTTCCAGTTTGATTTGTAGTTCAGGCAAGCCGATGCTTCGGAAAACATTAATATCTTCTACCCCACGTATATTTTTTATTGTAGCAGCAGTCTGATCAGCCAAGTCTTCGAGTTGATGCAGATCGTTCCCATATATTTTGATAACAAGTGAGCTTTTTACTCCGGCAACATATTCTTCTACATTGTCTTGTATCGGTTGACTGAAGCCAAGAATAACTCCGGGATAAATGTCAAGTGAATCTTTGATTTCAGCAATCAAGTCATCTTTTTTTACTTTACGTTTCCATTCTTTTTCGGGTTTTAGCTGGGCGTGAAACTCTATATTGAAAAACCCTGTCGGATCTGTTCCATCATTCGGGCGCCCGGTTTGGGACAGGATAAATTGAATTTCATCGAACTTACGGAGCTTTTGTTTCATTTGTCGTGTAATCCTCATCGATTCGTCCAAATTAACGCTGTTGGGCAATGTAGCACGTATATATATTGCGCCTTCGTTCATACTCGGGATAAATTCTGTTCCCCAGAATCCAAACCGTACAATACAAATTACCAGTAATACACAAAATGCAATAATCGTACCCTTTCTGTAATGTGAACTGAACCGATATATTTTGTTGAGTATCTCTATGAAAAATCTGCTGATAAAATTACTTTTCTCTTTGACTGGCTTGATCAGTAAAACCTTACACATTACAGGTACATAAGTGAGGGAAAGCATAAGTGAGCCAAGCAATGCATATCCGAGTGTGAAAGCCAATGGTGAAAACATTTTCCCTTCTACTTTCTGAAATGAGAAGATAGGAAATAATGCTACTACAAGGATAATTTGTGCAAAAAAGATATGAGATGCTACACTCCCCGCACTTTTCTTTATTATACCATTTTTTGAGATATTTGTAAAGCGTGTCCCCAGTTTTCCGGAACGTTTTACCATTGCTACAAATATAACTTCAACTATGACCAGGGTACCTTCCAGTAAAAGACCAAAGTCGAGTGCACCCATCGAAATGAGATTTGCAGGCAGTCCCTGTATCCGTAACATAATAATTGCAAACAAAAACGATAGTGGAATCACAGTGGCTACAATTACCGTTGTACGCCAATTGAAAAGAAAAATGAAGACTACTATGGAAACTAATAAGATGCCTTCAAGCAAATTTTTCATTACTGTGTGCACTGTCGAATCCACTAACGTTGTGCGGTCGAGAAAAGGTTCTATCTTAACATCTTCGGGTAAAATCCGGTTGTTGAGTTCTCCTATTTTTTCTTTCAGGTTGTTAATGACTTCACTCGGATTCTGCCCCCGTAGCATAATGACGATTCCTTGTACTATATCATCTTCATCGTCTAATCCTACTTGCCCTAATCTCGGTTTAGATGAGATGCTAACAGTTGCTACCTGCTTTACCCTGATGGGTGTTCCACCTTTTACTTCTATCAGTATGTTTTCGATATCTTCGATACTTTCGAGCAGGCCTATCCCTCTTACAACATAAGCCTGACTCCCTTTCTGAATAATATCTCCACCTACATTGATATTACTTTTCGATACTGCATCGAATACTTCTAATGGAGATAAGTCATAATTGCTCAATTCGGCAGGATTGACTTTTATCTCAAACATTTTTTCTTCTCCACCAAAACTTGCAATGCTAGCAACACCCGGTACCGAAAGTAACTCACGTTCTACAACCCATTCGTTTATAGCTGCTACTTCTCTGATCGGTAATTCGCTCTTCAATACATAGCGATATATTTCACCGGTAGCTCCCGAAGGTGGCTCAATAGATGGATCAGCGCCTTCGGGAAGGTCAAGACCTTGCATTCTGTTGGATGAATATTGCTGTGCAAAAAAGTCGTCGACGCCATCTTCAAAAACTACAGTAACTACCGATAGGCCAAACAGAGAAGTAGAGCGGACATCTGTCTTACGGGGAATTGTGTTCATTTCCCGCATTATAGGAAGGGTTACAAATTTCTCAACTTCCTCTGCACTTCTTCCCGGCCATTGAGTAATGATCCGTACACGTGTATTTGTCACATCCGGATATGCCTCAATGGGGGTATATAGATAACAAATGATTCCGGTAATAAACAGAAGGGCACTAAGAAAAAGTACAAGTATGTGATTCCGTAATGAGAATGCAATAATATTTTCGACAAACTTATGCATGGATTAATCTTCTTTTAAGCCTGAGTATATGAGTAATTGATTCTTTGTTACTACCTCTTCGCCCTCCAACAAACCGGAAGCGATATAGGTAGTTTTATTATTGTGCCCCTCCAGTTTGATTTCCTTTATTTTGAAATTACCAGTTGCATCCTGTACTATGACAAAATAGCGGTCATCATCAAAAACGATGGCATCGGAAGGTACTGAGACAAATTGAGCATTCGTTTCGTTTTTCAGTCGGATTACAACCGACATTTCGGGTTTGAACTTTAGCTCTTTATTACTCATGACAATACGTGCCTTCAATACTTTTTCTTCGGGATCAAAGACTTGCGAAAGTACATTTATTCTGCCTTGAAATATCTCGCCGGGGTAAGACAAAGTAGTTATCGCAACCTCCATGCCTTCCTTTACAAATTGCAGGTTGCTGGCATATATATTGGCTGTTATCCATACGGTACTTAGGTCGGCTACCGTGAAAAGCGGGTCACTGTCGGTGGATATAGTACTTCCTGAAGAAACGTTTTTAGCTACGATATATCCAGTCATGGGCGATTTGATAGAAAATGCTCCATTTCCTTTATTGGTACCAAGTACAGAGATGTCATTCTGTATCTTGTTGTGTGTTGCCTGAGCCTGTTTCAGTTTAGCCTGAGCTTCCAGCAATTCCTTTTCGGATAATATATTGTCTTCGTACATGGATTGGGACGTCTGTAATTCGCGTTGTGCAATCTTTACTTCCGATTCGGAGGTGACAGCTTCCGATTGCAAGGAGCTCAGGTCAGCACTCCTTATATCAAGTAAGGTCTGACCTTTCTGTACTTTGTCTCCCAAAGAAAAATATGTGCGGGCTGCAATACCGTTTACCAAAGACACATAATTAATAATCTTATCGGGATCATATTCGACTTTACCAGTGAGGGTAAGCTCTTCATTTCGGTTGCTTAATATGGCTTTTGTTGTTTTTACACTTTTGAGAAATGTCTCATTGATTTTACCCGCTTCTATATCTTCTTCTTTTGGGGTATCGCCTCCCAAACAGGATATCATGGAGATAGTACCCATAATCCAGAATGTTTTTATGATATGTTTTTTAATCATGGCTTATTTTATATCTGTTCCTACTGTATATTGTAATTCTTCGAACTGTATACTTACATTCTTTTTAGCGGTAAGCATCGTCTGCTTACTTGATTTGTATGTATCCATAAAATCTACATATTCGAGCATACCGATATTCCTGTACTGAAGATTTTTGGTATATACGTCCAGCATGCCGTCTAATTCGGAAAACAAACTGTTGTTCTCTATTTTCTTATAGAAATTGTATGTATGGAGATAGCTGTTATAAGCGGTAGTAATTTCGTGGCGGATAATGCTGTGCTGCTGTTGTGATAAATACTGGCTTTGGTCTATACTTAATTTTGCTGCTTTGATATTTCCTTGGTTCCGATTGAAAAAAGGAAGGTCTATGCTTACTCCAAACCCTACAAAGTCTTTCCATACTCCCCCGTAACGGTCATAGCTGGCACTGATGTTTATATTGGGGATTCTTTGTGATTTTTCATAATCCAGTGATCTTTGATAATATTGCGTTTGAAGTTTGTATTGTTTCATATCGGGGCGTGATTCGTCCGCTATATACAATAAATCTGAAAGTATGATATTATCAGGATTTTTTTCAGTATCCGGATCATCTGCAACCTCAATATGAGTAAACGGGTCTATATTCAATAAGATTTTTAAAGTTTTTCTCTGCTCTTCCAAATCGAGTTGAGTGTCATTTATTTCGTTTTCCAGATCGAGAAGGGACGATTGCAGACGAAGCAGTTCGCTTTTTGCAATGTTTCCCTGCAGAACTTGTTTTCTATGAGATTCGACTAATTGGTTTACTGATTGACGCTGATTCATCAGTATATTGAGATAGGCTTGTAAATATTGTGTTTCGTAAATTGATTTTCTCAGTTCGGCTTTCAGCCCGCGCAATATCTTCTCAAATTCTTGTCTGGCGATTTCTTTCGAGACTTTCTCCCGCCTAATCAGTTTCCCTCGTTTATTGGCAGTTAGGATTAACTGGCTTAGTTCAATGCTGAACTCTGTGTTTTTAACAAAAGATGAGGTTACCATATCTTCTATTTCATCTCGTTGCGATTTTGTACTCCATAGGTTCATTCCTTCTATTGATAAAGTGGGGTTGTCCCATAGTCTAGCCTGTACTATGGCTGCATCGGCTATGTCTATATTAAATTTTTCGGCTATAAGCTGGAGATTGTTTTTCAGAAATAGTACCTCGATTTCTTCACGACTCAATTTCAGTGACTGTGACTGCTGTTCTTGGGAATATCCGGCTAGTATATTGAAAAACAAAAGAATAAAAAGAGAATATTTTTTCATTGCACGCATACAATTTTTATGATGCAAATATATTTCCCAAAGATTAGACGTTTCTTTGAGTTATATTAGATGAGGATTATAGGTAGATTAAAAATAGATTAGAAAATTAAATAAAGACTTATGTCTTTCTCTTGACTGTCAAAACGAGCAGTAAATGAGAGTTTTTATCCAAAGACAACTACTGTTTTTACTCGAAACTAAAGCAGTAGTGATTTAGTAGTTATTTTCGATTTTTTGAAGGCTTTTTATGTCTTGGTGAAGTCTCTCAGGAGAATTTATTAAATAAAAAGGTCTTCTAAACTAATACTTTAGAAGACTTTCCTGTGCTTTTGGCTTTGAACTGTCCCCGAAGGTTCGGTTCGCCTAGTGATCCCATATGGATCAACCAATTTATATTTTAAATTGATAATTGTCAGTCATTTACTTAATATATGCAATCCAAATAGTAACGATTTAGTAACAGTTTCTGTCTTTGGATTGTCTCTCAAAATGCCACTTTTGGCTTAGAGTTGACTTGTATTCTTTGGAATATAATTTACTACTTTATATTCAAAGGACAAAGAATTCAATATTAAAAACCGTGCCGACGCCAATAACTGAATCTATTCCTATCTTTCCTTTATGAATCTTGATAACTTTATCGACCAGAGCCAGACCTATACCGTTGCCATCAATGAATTCTTTGTTTCTTCCCCTGTAGAATGGTTTAAAGATATTCTCCAAATCTTCAGACGGGATACCAATACCCGTATCGGAGAAGCTTATATGCAATGAGTTTTCCACTGAATATATTTTCACGGTCGATGTTCTATTGGCAGAAAATTTGCAATTATTCTCCATTAGGTTAGAGAAAGCGGTTTTCAAAAGGTATTCATTACCTGAAACAATTAATTCGGAATCGTTTTCTGTAGGATGTGTAAATTGTAAATCGATTTTGTAATCAGGATTCAACCTTAAAACCTCTTCCCTCGCATCGAGGAGTATCTCGTCTATACGTACTTCTCCCATCGATATTTTGCTTTCATCATAACTTGCTTTGGCCAAATCGAGTAAACCGTTCACCAATTTTATCAGGCGTACAGTATCTTGCTTCGATGTTTGGAGTGTATGGATATATTCTTCAATGGTACGCTTTTTCAACAAAGCATAATCAATTTCACCGATTAAGGTAGCCAGCGGAGTCCGCAATTCATGCGACACATTACTGACAAACATTTTCTGCGATTCGAAAGAAGATTCTATAATATCCAGAGCTTTGTTGAAGGAAGTCGCCAATTCTCCGAATTCGTCTTTCTCATTGTAGCTGAGTAATCTTAAATCCAGATTATTGGCGGTTATCTCTTTCATCTTGTTTGAGATTTCCGATACAGGTTTCAGGGCTCTCTTTGCCAGATAGTAACCGACAATAAAAGAAGTAATTATAGAAAGGAGGGTAAGGATAAGTAAATTGACAAAAAGCCTGTGCAATTTATTATAACCGTAACCGTCAAAAGCTGCTGCCGTAACTATATACTGAGAATTATTGTGATGAAAGATAAAACCGACTGCCTGATATTTCTCCACATAAAAATCAATGTTCTTTTTTGAATTGATAACTCTTGTGATAAGGTCAGGCGTTTCCTTTACAATATCTATATCTTTTGCGTCATGATACAAAAGGCTGAACTGCGTATTGTAAATGGCGACTTCCACTTCGTCGATATATTCTATGTTGTTCTTATAGATGGAATGCATGGTTTCGGGACTGGCTTTCGCTTCGAAATATAAATTAGCTTTCGATACGCCTTCTTTGTAGAGGTCATCATAAAATTCGATTTCCCTGTCGTGAGCTGAAACAAAATAGACAATAGTAGCGAAAACCGCCATTAATATGGCGGTGACAATCGAGTATCGAAGCGCTATTTTGGTCTTTATCTTCATTCTTCCGATTTTAGAATAAATCCGATGCCGGGACTAGTATGAATGAGTTTCTTATCGAAAGCCTTATCAATTTTTCCTCTCAGGTAATTGATATACACATCTATAAAATTAGTACCCGTATCGAAATGCGTGTCCCATACTTTTTCGGCTATTTCGGAACGGGGCAAAACCCTTTCGGGATTTTCGAGCAGGTATTTCAGCAGGTTAAATTCTTTGGGGGTTAGTTTTATTTCTTTTCCTGAACGAAAGACCTTTCTGGTGTCCAGTTGCATAGTTAAACTATCATACTTCAGTTCATTCATTACAACATTTTCGTTCTGGTTTGGATGTCTTTTCAACAGCACATTTATCCGTGCATTCAATTCCCGTAAGTCAAACGGTTTTACCATATAATCGTCGGCTCCAGCATCGAATCCGTCCAGCTTATCGTCTGTCGCACCGAGTGCCGTCAGCATGATTACAGGCGTATGAGGGTTCTTATCCTTAATTACCTTTGTCAGTTCAAAGCCATTGTGATGAGGAAGAATGATGTCCGTAATGATGAGGTCGTAAGAATTCGAATTAATGAGTCTTTTACCTGTATCTCCATCGAAAGCGACACTAACTTCGAAGCCGAATTCATAAAGGCCTTTCTGCAAAATTTCGGCTATCCGTTTTTCATCTTCTATGACCAATATTTTTTTCATACCAAATAGAATAAAGGCTATAAAGCAAAGATAAACTTTTTAGAACTCAATGTCCCATATACCACATGTTTTTTGCAGTTCGACTAAAGACGAAACATATCCTTTCATGGTTTCCAGATATTGCTCCTGAACTTCATTATAGGTACGTTGAGCAATCAGGACTTCCATAATGCTTGTTTCGCCGCGTTTGTATTTATAAACCATACCATCCAGTATTTTATGGGATTCGTCTAATAGTCCTGACTGGTACTGCCTTAATTTTTTCTTGGCAGCCTCGAAATGAAAAAATGCCTGTGATATTTCGGATTTGATTTGCAACTCCATATTCTGTTGCTGGATTTTCGATTGTTCTATCCCGAATTGTGCCGCTTTCACTGCGCCTTTATTCAGGTTGGAGAACTTAAGCGGAATAGAAATACCTGCCGTAAATGAACGGGATGGCGGAAGGAATCCATGCCAATCCCGTTCGTAATTAAGTGACAAACCTAAATCCATTTTTCGTTCGGCTTTTACCAGTTTATGTTGGTTCGTTACCACTTCAATGTTTTTGTTTGCAGCAAACAAATCTATACGAGTAGTTAGTCCTAAGGACGTAAGCTCAGGAAGTATATATTCCCTATTCAATGTATCCCACTTTCCAGAAGGAATATTCAGGGTATCAGAGGTTCTGCCCATAAATTGATTGAGTAACACCAATGTCGATTTATATACAGCTTCCTGTTCAAAAACATCATTGAGTAAAGTGGCTGCTTCCAGTTTCGATTGACGGGCATCGGTTTCGGTTATTTCTCCCAAACGAAAACGGATACTGTCCGAATGGCTCAATTGCAGCATATATTCATAAGAGCTTTTCTTCACAGTCAGCAGCTCCCGCTGTTGTATGGCATCCAGAAACAAATTGGCAGCCTCGGCACGCAATTCCTGATAATAATATTCGAGAACCAGCTTTTCTAATTCCGACTGGCTTTTGGCAAGACGTACTCTCGCACCGCGTTTATTACCCAGTTCAAGGTTATAAGCTAATCCCAGAGTAAAAGTTTCGTCCGCCGCTTCAAACTCCAAATCGGGGTCGGGAAGCACTTTTTGTGCAATCATTTCGGCTTCGGCAATATCTACATTGTATTTTTCAGCCAGAAAATTGAGGTTCTTTTTTCCCACCTGATTTAAATATTCGTGGAAAGATAAAATTGGATTCATTCCATCCATAGAATTCTGCGACTGTGCAAAGGCCGCAAAATTCATCAGGATGAGAATACTCATTACTATTATGGATTGTACTTTATTTATTTTCATATTCCGATTCTTTTTTTGATTTTTCTGCTTTATTTTCTATCATGTAATAAAAGACAGGTAAGGCAAACAGGGTAATAATAGTCGAAAACATCAGACCGTATACGATAACGGTGGCAAGGGGACGCTGTACATCAGAACCTATACCCGTAGCAAGAGAAGCAGGCAATAATCCCAATATAGCAACTGTCGCAGTCATCAGTATCGGGCGGAAACGATGACGTGTACCATCAGAAACCGCTTTTAGTAATGGCATTCCGTCTTTGCGTAAACCATTGATATGCGAAATCATAATCACGCCGTTTTGAATGGCGACACCGAACAAAGCGATAAAACCGACTGCAGAAGATACGTTCAGCGTCATTCCTCTTAGATTGAGGGCGAGCATGCCGCCGAACAAAGCCAACGGAACAATGGTCAAAACCAATCCTGCCTGACGGAATTTTCCGAAAGCGGCATACAGCAAGATAAACATAATTGCCAGAGCCAAAGGAACAATAACAGCTAAGCGTGAATAGGCGCGGTGTTGATTTTCAAACTGTCCGCCCCACTTTATATGATATTTTTCGTGGTCGTATTTTATATTTTTTTTCTATTGAATGTTGGGCATCTTCAAGAAAAGAACCGAGGTCACGCCCACGAAGATTTAACTTTACGGTCAGATGGCGTTTGTTCATTTCGCGTGTGATGGTACTTTCACCTGTACTTAATTTTATATCGGCTACCTGTGATAACGGTATCTTAGCTCCTGTAGCGGAGGTCAGCATCAGCGCAGCAATCTTTTCGGGGGTGTTGCGCGAATTTTCATCGTACTTGCAGGTAATATCATATACTCTGTCGTTCTGATAAATCTGGGATATGGCTTTGCCTCCTATTGCCACCTCAATCAGGTTACTCACATCCGAAACATTCAACCCGTAACGCGCAATGGCATCCCTGTTCATATGTACCTGCAATTGAGGCAGGGGCGGTTCCTGGTCGATATCCAAATCGACGGCACCTTCCACGTTTTTCAGGGTATTCATAATATCTTCGGCAATCCGTCGGGTTTCTTTGAATTCGTCGCCATACACTTTGATTACCAGTTCACTATGCGCACCTGCAATCTTATCCATCACTCCGTCGATCATCGGCTGACTGAATCCGACACGGAAGCCTGCCAGTGACTCATATTCTTTTGCTAATTCGTCTATCAGATCGTTCTTGGTTTTTCCGCTCGGCCATTCACTGTACGGCTTGATACCGATGGAAACCTCGAAATGTGATGGAGTGAAAGGGTCTGTACCGTCATCGTTACGCCCTGCCTGAACGGCAATGTAGGTGACTTCACCATGCTTCATAGTCCGTTGCCGTAGTGTATCGGATAGCTCCCTCGATTTTTCCACTGATATTCCCGGTGGGAGATTTACCTGCATCCAGATAGAACCTTCGTCCAACACAGGTAGGAAATCTTTTCCAACAAAGACAGACAGTCCGATGGCACAAACAAAAATGACAGCGACGGATACGATTACTTTTTTCGGTTTTTTCAGTATTTTGCTTACTGCGTCCGAATATTTCAAGGTCAGTTTTTCGAGCCATTTATTATGATATATCTTTTTCGGTTTGCGGTAAAGCGCATATCCGATTCCCGGAATGAGAAACAAGGCTACCAGCAAAGCGCCGATTAAAGCATAACTTACCGTAAATGCCATCGGAGTGAACAATTTACGTTCGACACGTTCGAATGCGAAAAGAGGCAAATAGGCCGTGATGATAATTATAGTGGCAAATGCAATCGGTTTAGCAACTTCTATTACACGTTTCGAAATACTTTTTTCTTCCAGATATTCCTGCGGATGGTCTTCCCTCTTCTTTAGTATGGTTTCCATCATCACAATGGCACCATCTACTATGATACCGAAATCGATAGCCCCCAGTGATAAAAGGTTTGCAGGAATATTCGTGAGATGCATCAGTATGAATGCAATAAGTAACGATATGGGAATCGTAACGGCTACGAGCAGTGCCCCGCGCCAACTTCCGAGAAAAACAATGAGTACGATAATAACCAGAATCATACCTTCGAGCAGTGTACGCGATACAGTGTGGAGTGTTGTATCGACCAGCTGGGTACGGTCGAGAAATACGTGAATATTCACACCTTCGGGAAGTGTTTCGCTGTTCAGTTCATCCACTGCATTTTTGATACCCTCCAACACAATAGAAGGATTTTCATGCTTCAATAAAAGGACAATACCCTCTATACTTTCCGAATACTCACGTTTGCGGTCGGTATATCCGAAAACACCTTTACGTTCGAGATTTCCGTATTTTAGTTTACCTATATCATTAAGAAAAACAGGTACTCCGTTTTCGGAACTGACAACAATTTTGCCTAAGTCTTCCAAATCGGAAATAAGCCCGATTCCCCTTACCACATATCCGAGGTCACCCCGATTGAGAACACTGCCTCCGACATTGGAATTATTGTTCTCGATGGCTTCCATGACTTGGTCTAATGAGATATGATATTGTTCAAGTTTTTGTGGGTCAATTTCTACCTGATATTGTGTAGTTATCCCTCCGAAATTGCTGACATCAGTTACTCCCGAAACCTGCTTGATACGTGGAATAATTACCCAGTTCTGCAAATCGGTTAGTTCCCTTAACGAGTGTTTGTCACTTTCGATAATATAGCGGTAAATCTCTCCTGTAGGAGAGGTTAACGGGTCTAGTCCTGGTACGGCATCATAAGGTAGTTCCACCTCGTCGAGCCTTTCCTGTACTCTCTGGCGACTCCAATAATCTTCTGTACCATCTTCGAAAACGATAGTTATCATCGATAGCCCGAAAGTGCTTTTGCTTCGCATAACGTGCATACCCGGCAACCCGTTTAAAGCCCTTTCGAGAGGAATCGTTATTTGTTGCTCCACCTCTTCGGCAGCCAATCCTGGCACTTGGGTAACCACCTGTGAAGTAACATCCGCAATATCAGGATAAGCTTCGATGGATAGTTGTTTCCACGAGTAATAACCGAAGAAACAGAGTATAATGAATAGGCACAGCAGCACCCATCTTTTTTGTATAACCGTCAACATTAAATCTTTTTTCATAATATAACTTGAATGAAAGTTGGAATTAAATGGCATATTTTCTGATTACAACATGCCTGTGGTTTGACTTCTCGGGTAAATAAAAAGGTCTGCGACTTTTACTTTAAATAGTACCCTCCTTCACTAATGATTTTACAATCAGCCCTGAGTCCTTTTGCGATTACGGCTTTCCCATTTTTTGAACTTTCGACTTCTACAGGAGTGCGGATATATGTATTAGGCGCCGATTCCACGTATACGTAGCTGTCTTTCTCTCCTTGCAGCAATGCTTTTTCGGGGACATGGACAAAGTCGGACGATTTGTCCAGAAAGTGCACGGTAGTATACATGCCTATCTTGAGGAGTTCTTCTTTGTTATCACAGACAGACAGCACTTTTATCGAGCGGGTAGCTTCGTCTACCGCTTCTTCGACATGGAAAACTTTCCCGTTGATGATTTCTTCGGGATAAGCCGACATAAACATTTCTATGCTGTCGCCTTCGTGTATAAAGCGGATATCTTTTTCTTTTACCTGTGCCGTAACCCATACCTGCGAAAGGTCGGCAATAGTGGCAATCGGTTCCGAATCGTTTTTGATATATTGACCCGTAACAATGTTATTTTCTATTACATTGCCCGAAATCGGGGAACGCACTATAAGCGATTGTCCCAATACCATATCTTCGGGGTTTACCTGATAGACCAGCAAAGCCGCATGAGCATTCTCATATTCTTTCTCCGCAATCTGTAAGGCGCTTAAAGCCTCTTCCAGTTCTTTTTGCGAGCTGACTCCGTTTTCTATTAAATCCTCTTTACGTTTGAGTTCCTTTTGAGCGAGTTCCCTCGACGATTGAGCCTGATAGAAATCTTTCTGAGCAGCAGTAAAATCGGGGGAATTTATTTCAAATAAAGGAGTATCTTTCGCAATCCGTTGCCCTAATTTAATATATGACTTTATAATTCTTCCCGAGAAAGGCGGTGCTACGTAAGCAAATTGTGTAGGGATGGGTTGAACGGTTCCTGCCGTTATTACTTCTTTTGAATAGGGTTCAACTTCTACCTCTGATAGTTTTATTTTCGAAATAAGAATGTTGTTATTATCTACATACACTGTATCTCCCTTTATCTGATAAGCATTCGCTTCATTTTCTACATCTTTGCTTTTACAAGCGGCAAGGCATATTACCGACAATAGCAATATGAGCTGTAATGGTTTCCTGTTCTTCATATTTTTCTGTTTTTAGAATTATTTTTTGCGGCAAAAGTAGGGAGTTGATTCTTTTCAGCCTGTTAGAGAAGTCTTAGAAAGTTATTAGAAAACTATTAGAAAAAGGATTAAGAAAGCGGGAAGCGATGAGTAGGAGTTAATAATTTCTCACACCTGCGACTTTCTTAATCCTATATTTCATGAATGTGCATCCATGCTGCTTACTTCCCACTTAATAGAAGTTACACCACTTTCCAGAGTGAGGAAAGAAGCAATCTTTTCTATTGCGGCATCTTGTTTAGAGAAGCTGATAATATCTGCCTCTATCACAGCCGATGTAGGAGTATCTGCATTGTAGCTCGTAAGGGAACTCAGCATCAGGTCGTTGGTGTTTCCGATATACTGGATAAATAATACTCGTATGTGGTTTTCTACATTTTCTTTACAGCAGGTGACGAACTTATAGCGATATTCTTCGGTTTCCTTATCGACAAAAGCTGTAGACTTCATTATCCTATTCGATAAGGGGCGTAAAATGAGATGCACTGTAATAATAAAAGCTGTTCCTATCAAAGGTTCGTAGATATAACCGAGTCCACAGAATGCCCCGATAGCAGCCGTACACCAAAGGGTTGCGGCTGTATTAAGCCCTCTTATTGTTGCTCCATCTTTAATAATGACGCCTGCTCCCAGAAAGCCCATGCCACTTATGATATAAGATGCGATGCGTCCCTGTGCATCCCCACCTATTTTGCAGGCAATGACCATAAATATGGCTGCTCCCAGAGATACCAGCGTATTGGTGCGTAACCCCGCCACCCGTTGGCGCAACTGGCGTTCGAGCCCTATGCACATACCCAGCAGAAGGGCCAATCCTATGTTAATAGTGAATGAGATCATTGTTATTCATCTTCTTATAACCATCTTTGAAACTTGCGCACGTACCAGTTCTTGATAAACTGAATGAGGAAACAATAGCTCATAAGTATTCCTACCAGCCACGGGAAGTACGACCAAGGCAGCGGAGTAAAGCCGATAGATGCCCCAAGAGCTGTAAACGGAATGATGATGCCTATTGCCATGATAGAAAAAGTGGTTATCATTACCGGCAGAGAAGCCCGGCTTTGTATGAATGGTATTTTACGTGTACGTATCATATGCACAATGAGTGTCTGAGAAAGTAACCCTTCGATAAACCAACCAGACTGGAACAGAGACTGGTCTTCGGGCATAGTGCATTTAAATACATACCACATCACCAGATAGGTCGCAATATCGAATATGGAACTGATAGGCCCTATTCGTATCATAAAGCGTTTGAGGTCGGAAGCATCCCATTTGCGCGGTTTTTGCAAATATTCTTTATCTACATTGTCGAACGGTATGGTTATCTGTGAAATATCATAAAGCAGATTCTGTATTAATAAGTGTATCGGCAGCATGGGAAGGAAAGGCAGGAACGCGCTGGCCACTAAAACACTGAACATATTTCCAAAGTTGGAACTGGCAGTCATCTTGATGTATTTGGTAATATTTCCAAATATTTTACGTCCTTCTATAACCCCTCTTTCCAGTACCATCAAGTCTTTTTCGAGCAGGATAATATCCGCCGATTCTTTGGCTATATCCACTGCGGTATCTACCGAAATACCTATATCTGACTGACGAAGTGCGGCTGCATCATTAATCCCGTCACCTAAAAAGCCGACCGTATTGTCCTGCGATTGAAGAATCTGTATTATTCTCGACTTCTGCAAGGGAGTCAGTTTAGCGAAAATATTGGTCCCGGAAACTTCCCTTTCAAGTTCCTCACTGCTCATCTCTTCTATTTGGTTTCCCAACAATATTTTTTCAATATTGATACCGACTTGTTGACAGACATTTTTAGTTATCAGCGCATTATCCCCCGAGAGCACTTTTACTTCCACTCCATGTTCATACAGGGCTTTAATAGCTTCCGAGGCAGAAGCTTTTGGTGGATCGAGGAAAGCCAGATAACCAATCAGCACCATTTCCGATTCGTCTTCGACTGCAAAAGAATGCTCTTTCTCCACCCAGCTCTTTTGAGCGACTCCTAATACTCTCATACCTTTCATATTCAGATCGGTACCGATAGCTGTAAGTTTTTCCTTCAGTTTTTCAGTTATAGGAACAGCTTCTCCTCCGATCTCGGCATATTTACAGATAGACACTGTTTCTTCAATAGCCCCTTTTGTTATAATCTGTCGTTTACCCCGCTTATCTTCAATCACTACAGACATGCGCCGTCGATTAAAGTCGAAAGGGATTTCGTCTACCTTAGTATATTCATGTCCCAGATTTTGAAATTGAAGTTCTTCGCAATGGGCAAGTATGGCCTTATCCATCAGGTTTTTCAGGCCCGTCTGGAAATAGCTGTTGAAATAAGCATGGCGCAATACTCTTACACTATCATTCCCTTCGGCATCGAGATACCTTTCCAGTACTATCTTGTCCTGAGTTAACGTACCTGTCTTATCCGTACAAAGGATATTCATAGCGCCGAAATTCTGGATGGAATTAAGGTTCTTGACAATCGTTTTATGCTTTGCCATTTTCACGGCTCCCTTTGCCAGATTTGAGGTAACGATCATCGGAAGCATTTCAGGGGTCAATCCCACGGCTACAGAGATGGCAAAAAGAAAGGCTTCGAACCAATCCCCCTTTGTAAACCCGTTGATAAAGAAAACAAAAGGCACCATAACGAGCATAAACCGTATAAGTAGAAGGCTGACATTGTTGATGCCCCTGTCGAAACTGGTCTGGGCCCTTTTACCTACAATATTTTTGGCGATGGTTCCCAGATATGTATCATTTCCTGTATTGACAACAATGGCTTTGGCCGAACCGCTTATGACATTTGATCCCATGAAGCATATATTGTTCAGTTCGATGACGCTTCCTGTTTTTGGAGAATGTTCTAAGAGATTAGGAGTCTTTTCTACAGCATCGGATTCTCCGGTAAGAGAGGACTGGCTTACAAACAAATCCTTTGCCTCTGTAATACGCAGATCGGCAGGAATCATATCACCCGCTGAAAGAAATACAACATCCCCGGGAACAAGTTTTGTTATATGTATATCAATAAAAGCATCAATCCCTTTGCGGAAGACAGATACCTTATTGTTTACCATCTTCTTCAGGGCTTCGCTCGCCCTGTTGGATTTCCATTCCTGATAGAAACGGATCAGGCCGCTAAGAGTTACCATAGTAGTTATTATAACTACAGTCTTCCACTCCCTTTCGTCCGGTGCGGCCATAACGACATCGAGGATAATGGATATTACGGCTAAAAACATCAGTATCCCGATAAACGGGTTGATGAAAGCTTTTATCAGCAGAATAAACCACTTGTTATTTTTCTCTGATATTATTTCATTTTTGCCACAGTCTTTTAATCTATCCACAGCTTCGGCTGTATATAATCCTTCCCTTCGTGAATTCAGCAAAGAGTATATGTGTTTATTGGATTGTGACGCAGCCAGAAATAGCTTCTCACTATTGAACTGATACGCAGCATTCTTTTTCCTCTTCCATTTGAAAAGCTTCATAATCTTATACTTTTAATGGTTTATTATTTTTGCCACAAAAGTAGGCCTATGATAGATGGCAAGCTGTTAGAAAACTGTTAGAATATTATTAGAAAACCATTAGAATAGAAGTATAGATTAAATAAGATTGTTTGAAGTTTTCACTTGGCTGTTGAAAACAAAAAATAGGACAGACAAACAGTAACAGTAACGATTTAGTATTGTTTTTTCTTTTATTGTTTTAAAAGGTAAAAATGATATTTCAGTATATTGCTGATAATAAGAGTGCTATTCGATATGTAATTTCAGGTTCTGATTCTGCAGGATCAATAAAAAACTCTGTAAATAATTAATTTACAGAGTTTTATGTTTTACAGTGATCCGAGCGGGAACACTTTTTTATCTCGTAATAGATGTAATAATCAATCGTTTATCTTTTTCAAAAGGCTAGTCCGTAACGAATTCGTAACGATTAAAATGATGCCTTTTTGTCTTGTGTTGGCAGACCTCTATCTGCCTAACTTCTAGGTTCAAATATAGGTATTATTTATCTAATCTAAATCTCTTCACAAGTATATTTTAGTAAAAGTTTATTCTCCTATTATTTATTGTCCAACCCGTCCATTGTTTCCTCAAGAAGTTTAATCAATCTATCTAAAAACAAAGTGCGACTTCCTTTACGTTCCCATATTTCAAGAAATGTATGATAGAAATCTCCTAGGCTTGACTATTAATGACTAAATATAATCTTTGAGGAATCGTTTCAAAGTCTTGAGTTTTATAATCAACATATCCGCTCCTGGTTGTTTAAGTAGATCGGAGTTTTTCCAACAGCTGATCAAATATGAGGAAAAAGGAAACTCTGAAAATGACTATATATGACAGCTTGATGTTTTGTCTAAAAGACGATATCTTAAAAGAGTTTTTGACCAAAGCGGAAATTACTGTTCTTCGTTCCGATGAAAAAATAAAGACTACTGTTAATCCAATGAGTAACTGCCTCATCTCATTTGCTCATTCCCTTCCCCTAAACCATATTTCAATAATCTGGTCTTAACCATGATTTTTTGTTTATTTTCAACGAAAAATTAGCTATGTGGATCAGAGAGATACAGATTTGAATAAAGCAAAATAAATGCTTGGAATCACATCTCTTCCTGCTAATGAAATATGTTTTTCTATTGGCTTTGAAAACTTCTCATATTTTTCTCACATTTTTAAAGAATACTATGGCATACCCACCTAGCCACTACCGTAAATAATCCATTTCAAACAAGAAAGTGATTTAATAACAGGAGTTGTTGGTCTTTTAACAGAAACTTAACAAATGGAAGAACTCTTAGAATCCGAAAAATGTGATTTAATTTTTATCGGTCGTAAGTTGTTAAAAAATATGTATTTTTCTATCAATGCAGCAAATAGAACTAGGTGATCCCGATATGATTGCTCCCGATTAGTATAGCAGAAAGCCCTAATTCTAAATTAAGAAAATTAATAGTTAAACACGGTGCTTGTTATTTGAGAAATTTTAAAAACTAATTTCATAATTATAAAACAAAATTGTATTATCGCTACGAAATTGAGATATATGAATATAGGTTCACCCTATGGGTTTTTCCTCTTTTCTCCATATCAGGCCCGCTAAAAAGGATTCGAAGTATTACGTTCTCTAAATATCATCACATACCAACCATCCCGATACTTATCCCCAATCAGATTGAATGCCCCACTCAATCCACTTTTTTCTGCAAACTGTTTAGCTTCCAATATACTATCAAATTTGCCTAATAGTTTGAATCCTAAATATAACCTATACATATCTATCCGTTTTAAATAATTCCAACTGTATAACCTTTCTTCCTGTAACCGTGTCAAATAACTCTTTTGCTTGCTTCAATACACGAGCGGTATATTTATCTTGGTCTACTTTCTTTAATTTACCCATTAGTTCTTGTAAGGCAGATATTAAGCAACTTTTTCTGTCATCAAATATTTTGCCCCATACGCCTAAACCATAACCACCTCCACTGGTATTGCATGAATAACTTGCCCCGTAGGACCATTTGCCATTAATACCTCTACCAATAGTGATATGATTACTTACCGCCCATCCGTCCCGATGTGGAAATTCGAAATGCTCGACATCTAAGAACTGAGGTCTTTCCAACCATCCGTATTCATTGAATGCAATATCCGTAAAGCCAAATAACAGATGCTGATCGTATTCTCGTCTGTTCATTAATAGTTGTCGGGCAGAGTTTCCAAAACTCTCATATTCCGTTATTATGGCTGTATCGTTCTGCCATAAAGCTTTTAGATACTTAGCTGCATATGAACGTTCTTTTTTCATAAGGCGTAAATCTTGTATTTCGGCTAATTTTTCGTATTTATTGAGATTCTTATAATTGTTTTCCATGATTTTAGGTTTTAGAAAATGAATAATAGAATAAGAGAGATTATTATTATCAGAAATAAAATAGAGAGAAGAGAAAAAACAACATTGATAGATAATCGTCTGATTTTAAGAATACTGCGGATAAGTATATACACACCAACAACACCAAATACAGAGATTCCATTCAGATAAAATAAGTACCCACAAAGAGCAATAACTGCGACCCTCAAGCCCAATTTTATGATGATTCCGGAGGTGAGGGAGTTTTGTTTCAATATTTCTTTTTCGTTTCTCATAACTGCGACATTTTTTTTCATGCGTCATCTATCGGATCGGTCGTTTTTTGTTTCAAGGGCAACAAAAGGGTATAAGATTTTAGGAAAGCATATTTTTTCTACTAAATACGCTCGCCCACAGGGAAAGAGGAAGATTTTAGAGAAAACCACTAGGCTGGAATATACAGTCCTAAAACCTATTCATACCTTTGCCCGATGAACAAAATGACCGAGTAGTGGTGACATATACTAATGTGGAGTAGTTATAATAAGAGAAACGGAAGGAGAAATCTAAAAATATAGTTGATAATAAAATGATTCACATCAGTTCTTTGCAAGTGTACACAATTAGATGTACTCTTGCTGCTTTGAGTCCAAGACTTCCTTGATCGTGAGTAGAATGGGAGCGAAAGTGGCTCTTGGATAAGTTATAGCACGTTTATCGTAACTATCACATAAAAGACAAATTCTATCAGAAAGTGTCTTTGTAAAATAAACAAAGGGAGCTCTTCTCAAGAAATTACCAATTGTATTCTAAAAAATTAATATCACAAAGGAGAGAACGTATTTCAACCAAACCTATAGTCTCATTGCAGACTCTAAACTTTCAACAATCCTTGTTTCCTCATTGTATCCATCTGTCGATAGCCTAAGCAATGGCAGTCCAATTATCTTTAAAATATTATTCTTCTTTTTGTCTCTTTCATGTTGCAGTTCATTGTTGTGGAATGATACACCATCCACCTCAATAGCAAGTACAGGAGTTTTGTCAATCTTGTTATACAAAAGAAAATCAATTCTTGAATTGCTATTTATGAACTTAATCTCATTTTCAGAGAATGGCTTAAAATCTCGAATAAGATCTCTAAGCCTGTACTCTCTGGCCATATCAATAGATGAAAATTTGGAATTGTTTAATAATATATTTTCACTCAACAGCTTGTGAATTATAATTTCTGCGGCAGAACCTTTTATGTTCTTATTAGATGAAATGAATGAAGTGAAAACATTGTTGTATTCTTTGTATAAAAGGTCAAAAACAGAACATATGCTACCCTTAATAATTATCTCATTAGGGTCGGTAGTATAACATATATAGCGTATCATATCGCCTATGTTTGTTCCGTGAGGAAGCTCCATTGATATAGGTTTTACTACAATAAATTCTTTAACAGCTCTTGATACAGCTACATTTATCAGATTGGGATTGTCTATAAATGGTTGTACTGTATTTCTTACGGTATTGAATATGATTACATCCTTTTCGCGTCCTTGAAATTTATGTATAGTATCTGCTTCTGCACCATCGGGAAGTTGCTTTTGTAGAATATTTGCATGGTTTCTATATGGTGCAATAACTCCGACTTTAGTATAGTCTGCTGAATGATTTTGACGAATGTAGAAATCTGTTTCATCTATCTGTCTTTGGTTGTAGTTGTCTCTCCCGCCAGATATATTTGTCTCAATGATTTTAAACGGGTGGTTGTTACCATTAGTCATAATAACTAAACTGTTGTTATAGTACTTCTTATTACAGAATCCAATAATAGTGGGATGACATCTGTAATGCTCTTTTAATAAAACGGTCTTTATACTATTACCATACAAGCTTTTTAGTGAGTTTAATATATTCTGTTCTACATAATCATATGCAGGAGAGATGTTGTACTTTGTTTTAAATAATTCTGATGCAGCTTTGCTCTGTTCGTCTACAATATGATTAAGTTGCATACTATCTCCTACGATAACTACATTTCTGCAACACGAAAAACATACTGCAGATTTTATAATGTCAACCTGTGAAGATTCATCTATAATCAGATAATCAAAAAGATACCCTTTAGGAATACTTGTATGCAGCGAAAGAGTAGAGCTTAGTATAACCGGATAGTGTTTTGTAAAACGATCAAACTGATTACGATAATCATCAAGTGAAAACATAGATTTTCCTAATCGTTTATATTTTTCGAATAGTGTGCCATTGAATACTTCTTTGGATGTTTCGGTAAAATGCTTAAGATTGGTTTCTTCATTATTAGAGACCAACCAATTTTCAATGTCTAATATTTTAGTTTCTATTTTTGTGATGTATAATTCATAGAATTTGTGATTTGCATAAATAGGGAACTCTTCACTATACTGGCTAATGATTTTAAAGTCAAATAAGCCATATTGCAAAGCAAAGCGTAATTTGTTTATGAAAGACAGTTTAGATTTAATGCTAACGTTTGATAATGAACCGATCAATTTTAAAATTTTGTCTAGACTCCAATCACGGTGAAATTTCTTATCGAGTACATATTTTGTATTTGGTTCGAGTGGCTGTTCTGCTTTTATATGTTCAAATTCTATTTTGGCATCTGCCAATTCTGTTTTTAGGGTAGCTAGTTTATTTCTATACTGAAAGCATGTTGTTAGTATACTATCCAACTCAGCAATCTCATTCTTTGCATTAGTTAATCTCTGTGCCGATATCTTAAAATCTTTATTTATTGTTTGTTCTCCAAGGTTTTCGAAAAAAGATGCTTTGTTATCATTATTCCCGAGCGATGCCACAAGCATTCCATAGCCATATTTTTCTAACTTTTCTTGCACATTGAAAACTGCAGAGTTATTATTTGATACAATTGCAACAGTTTTGTTCTGCACAATAAGATTGGCTATAATATTTAAGATCGTTTGAGTTTTGCCCGTTCCCGGAGGACCTTCTACTATATTTATACTATTTCTAAGAGTCGTTTCAACCGCCAGTTTTTGACTTTCATTGCATCCGAATGGGTATATAATGGTTTCTTTAGAGTTTTTGACAGCAGGATTAGTTCCGTCAATATAGTTAGATAATACCGACCTCGACTCTAATATATCTATGCTATCAAGGGCTTTGAGCAATATTTCGGAACTTATTTTATTTACATTCTTGTTTTCTGTTTCTTCGGCAGGAACATCAAACAAAATTTCTCCTGTATTTTTCAGTATTTCTTTAAAGTAATTGATAACCGATTCTGTCCGAGCAGTATTTTTCTTTATATCACATATTTCAATATCAGCGTTGTTTTCAATTGGATAAGAATAATTGTCTTCATCTCCAAAAATCAAATAGTGATTATAATTATAAACAGTATTGTATTTATTGTTCAATTTGCCGTTTTCATATATACGCACATTATCTCGCATTGATATAAGCGGATAGTAGTTCACATTATCGGCTCCATAGTTATAGGATTTTCCATTGTTAAATGTGATACGATATCCATTGCCGGTATGCACAACCGTGGAAACATCTCTTTTGTACTCAAACTTTAGTGATGCTTTGTTTTTTAAGTATATTACAAACTGACAATTCATCAAACTCTTTTATTATAGATATATGTCACTCTAAGTTACTATGAATTTTAATCATATTAGCAAGAGTCACAAGATAGAAATAATATCGGGGCATTTTTATCCCCTTATTTGTTTCAAAAATACAGAAGTGTTATTTCGTTAATATCTTCCATCTCCAAGCGTTGCAGCAATTTACTTCTTAGATTCATTATTCTCTTTTGATTAAAGAACAAAAATAAGAAAAGCCTCTTACATTGGAATGTAAAAGGCTTATTATAAAAGGTAAATTAGGAAACTATTCTTCCTTATCCTGTACAAATCCGACTCTCTTTCGTGGTTTATCCTCCAGTTCCTTGATGCTAGCTAACTCTGTCAATGCTTGATATACCTCATTGAATTGCATATTTGTTTCGAGCATAAAAGTTTCCAATCTCTGACTAAGTTCGGCATATCCAAAAGCATATTGACGAAGAGCGACAAAGGCTCTCATAATCGAAATATTGATGTCTATAGCAGTTTTACTTCGCAAAACAGATGAAAGCATAGATACTCCCTGCTCAGAAAATGCGAATATTTTAGATGCTCCAATATTATAGCCGGAGGGTATCACAGATTGTGATACCCCTATGTTTATCAATTGAATAGCTTCTTCATTAGTCAATTCAAACATGAAATCGCTCGATATTTCTTCTGACCGCTTGTTTCAATGCTCTGGTTTCAACCTGATACAATTCAGCCAAGTGGAAATCAATCATTATACGACATCCCCGAACTTCAAATATCTTATTCTGTATTACTTGTAATTCCATACTAATTCAAGGTTTTAAGTGAGTGTTTTTTTGTACTCGTATTAAATATCACAATAACCTCATGGTTCTTATTCTCTTTGCTGTATTCACAAAAAGCATTAAGCACCCATTCTCTAAAGGCTTTTGTATAGAGAGACTGAATGCGAAAACTTAGAAAAATAATCGCTTCCAAATTGTAATAGGTGCGAATACATTCTTCTTTTTCATTTCGAGTATATCTATACTCCTTTGTAACATCATTTTCTCTCAATAAATTATCCTTAAAGATAGCTTTGAGGTGCTTGCTGATTGTCGGAGTATATACCCCGAACAAATCAGCTATCTCATTTACTGTCATCCAAACTGTACCATCAATGATTTTTACTTCAATAATGGGTTTATCAGTTTCTACGTCTGTGAATTTTATGTATCCTGCTTCCATAGAGCTTATTTATTAGTGTATTTTCGCCTTGTGTAGTTTTTCGCCAAGCTATCCATATCTGTACTAAGCTTCTGATCGACTATTTTGGCATAAATCTGAGTAGTCCGAATATCCGTATGTCCGAGCATTTTCGATACTGTTTCAATAGGTACTCCATTGGCGAGCGTAACGGTCGTTCCGAAGCTATGACGTGCAACATGGCAGGTGATTACCTTATTTATTCCACAGATTATACCGATTTCCTTCAAGTATTCATTCATCTTTTGATTGGAACAAATTGGGAATAATTTACCATTAGCTTGTTGTCCTCTATACTTCTCTATAATTGCTAATGGAATTTCAAGTAGGCGGATATTAGAGGGTACACTTGTCTTTTGGCGTTTAGTCATTACCCATTGATGTCCGTCAAAGGCTGTCTTTATATTATCCTCTGTCAGTTGAGCTACATCTATGTAACTAAGCCCGGTATAGCACATAAAAATAAAAATGTCCCTAACTTGTCCCAACCGTTCGGTCAGAAACTCTTTCTTGTAAATGATGTCAAGTTCCTCTTGGGTAAGTATTTCCCGAACGACTTTGGTTGTACGAAACTTGAAACTCCCGAAAGGATTAATCTTAATATCTGCTCCGGTATTTTTAATGTAATAGAATACGGCTCTGAATCGTTGGATAAACTTCAAGGCGGTATTATTGCTGCAATTATGGGTATTCCTAAGAAACAAAAAGAACTTCTCCACAAATACAGGGGTCAATTCAAATACAGGAATATCCGATAGATTATATTCTGCTTTTAGAAATTCTTGTAGACGAAGTTTGGTCAGCTTATAACGATTCGCAGTTATTTGAGAGGTGTCCTTGCCAATCTTCAATACATAGAACTCATTGTGTTCGGTAAAATGCTCCAACAGCATCTTCCTTCTATCAGAGTCAACACCGAGAATAATATTCTTTATTTTTTCAGGCAGGACATAGCCGTACTCGCTCAGGTGCTTATGATACAATTCATTTGCTTTTGCACTAATGGCTTCCAATAGACGATTGGTATTCATCGCTCCTGCACTCTTACCAACGGCTTTTCCATTCTTGGTATCCCAGAGTTCGGGTTTGATTTGCAACTTGGAGCTAAATTGCACTTGCTCCCCATTTACTGTAATTCTGACCATAATGGAAGAATTACCGGATTTGTTTACTTCATTTTTTCGCAGATAAAACAACACACGAAAAGTTGACTTCATAACATTCATAACTCGTAATTTTTAAGAGTTCAAAACTAGATTTATTTGTTAGAAGTCAGGGAGACAAGCGACTGCCAATAATCGACAAATGAGAAACTTAGATTCTAAATCGTTACGGTTTTTGTCTTTCGTGAAATCCGTAACGATTCCGTAACGAATGACTGTCCAATATCGGCATTTTGATGACTGATTATGTCTTGGGGAGAGAATAAAAAAACTCCCTAAGAATCTATCTTAGAGAGTTTTGTCTTGTTTTGTCAGAAATAAGTCACTTATTTTCTGATCTTAAAGTGATCCGAGCGGGATTCGAACCCACGACCCACAGCTTAGAAGGCTGTTGCTCTATCCAGCTGAGCTACCGGACCATCCTTTTTGCTTTTTAGCGAGTGCAAAGATAATAGATTTTCATCTTTTAGCAAATAAATTAATTAAAAGTTTGCAGGTAATGAAATAAGGTGAGCGGTTATGAATATAGTAAGTTTTATATTTTCATATGAATACAAAATTCAAAATATTGTTTTTCCTATTATCTTTGTACTTCAAGAAATATAAAAGATAATATAGTTTATTATGGAAATTAAAGGAAGATTTGATCATTTCAATATTAATGTGACAGATTTAGATAAAAGTCTAGCTTTTTATAAAAAAGCTTTGGGCTTAAACGAGATAAGGCGTAAAGAATCTAGCAATGGTTCGTTTATTCTTGTGTATTTGGGTGATGGTGTCACTCCATTCTCTCTTGAGTTGACATGGCTGAAAGACCATACTCAAGCATACGAGTTGGGTGAAAATGAAAGCCATTTATGTATACGGGTTGAAGGAGATTATGATCAGATCCGTGAATTTCACAGAGAGATGGATTGCATATGTTATGAGAATCACGATATGGGCCTCTATTTTATCAATGACCCGGATGATTATTGGATTGAGATACTGCCTTTGAAATAAATATTTGATAATTAAACCTAAAATGATAATATAAATTATTATTGAATTGGTTCGTTTAGTTAAACGAAAGCACAATTATATTATATTTGCAACTATTATCATTCATATAAAAATATGGACATTGTCATATCGATTTTTATTACTCTTTTATTTGTATTTCTAAACGGTTTTTTTGTTGCGGCTGAGTTCGCAATTGTAAAAGTAAGATCTTCTCAACTCGAATTAAAAGCTCAGGCAGGGAGTAAAACTGCCATTCTTTCAAAACATATTGTTACACATTTAGATGCATATCTGGCTGCTACACAGTTTGGTATTACAATATCCAGTTTAGCTTTAGGTTGGATTGGAGAGCCTATAGTATCAAAGATGGTAATTGGATTTTTTGAACTTATCGGAGTAAACTTCCAGTCATTTTCTATATTAGGTATAAATATTACCATTCAAGCTATAAGTATAGGGCTTGCATTTTTCCTCATTACCACATTACACATTGTATTAGGAGAATTAGCGCCTAAATCACTAGCTATCCAACGTTCAGAGCAAACAACATTGGTTGTAGCTTATCCGTTACATGCTTTCTATTGGGTATGTCGTCCCTTTATCTGGATGCTGAATGGAGTTGCTAACCTAGTTTTGAAATTAGTAGGGTTACATACTGTTTCTGAACAGGAAGCCTATAGTAGTGATGAGTTACGCTATTTGGTCGATCAGGCTAAAGAGAGTGGCAATGTAGATAGCGCCGAATTTGATATTATACAAAATGCATTTGACTTTTCGGAACGCACAGCACGTCAGATCATGGTGCCCCGTACTCAGGTGGTGGCTATAGATGTAAATGATTACGACGAAAAAACGTTAGAGTTTGTTATTGAAGAAGGATACTCGCGAATCCCGTGCTATGAAGATAATATTGATAATACTATTGGGATTGTTCATCTTAAGGATATTTTGAAAAAGATGCGTATAAACGGAACTGTAAATATACGTTCGATAATACGACCTGTCTCTTTCACCCCTGAAACGAAACGTATTGGTCAATTACTGAAAGAATTTCAGGTGAAACATCAGCAGATAGCAATGGTATTAAATGAATACGGAGGTGTGGAAGGCGTTATTTCAATGGAAGATATTCTTGAAGAACTTGTAGGTGAGATCCAGGATGAATATGATAATGAAATACCTTTTGTAGAACAAACAGGAGAAGATACATACTCTGTAATAGCTACAGCTGCCATATCGGATATTAATGATGAATTACCTCATCCCATTGATAAGGATAAACAATACGATACACTGGCTGGTTACCTGATTGATAAATTCGGGCGTATACCCAATACACACGATAAGTTAGAAGCCGAAGATTATCAATTTACAGTGATGAAGAAAAATAAGACTTCTATAGTCGTAGTACAATTAAAAGATTTGGTTCAAAAAGACGAATCAGAAGAGACTGAACAACCAAGAACCACTCAGATCTGAAAATTATATCGATGAATTTTGAACTTCAATATACAGATGATCAGTCTAATGCCAGGGCAGGCTTAATAACGACAGATCATGGACAAATAGAGACACCTATATTTATGCCGGTTGGAACACAAGGAGCAGTTAAAGCTGTTCATATGACAGAACTGGAAAATGATATACATGCTCAAATAATTTTGGGAAATACTTACCACTTGTACCTGCGACCGGGACTGGATATTTTGCAACAAGCAGGAGGATTGCATCAGTTTAATAGTTGGAATAGACCTATATTGACCGATAGTGGGGGATTTCAGGTGTTCTCATTAGCTGAGAATAGAAGATTAACAGAAGAAGGCGCTATTTTCCGTTCACATATCGATGGTTCGAAGCATTTCTTTACACCCGAATCCGTAATGGATATCCAACGGATTATTGGTGCTGATATTATTATGGCCTTTGATGAATGTACACCTGGTGATGCAGACTACAATTATGCGAAAAAATCTCTTGATCTGACTGAAAGATGGCTCGACAGGTGCATAAAGCAATTTAATAATACCGAATGTCAATATGGTTATAAGCAAACGCTTTTTCCTATAGTGCAGGGCTGTGTATATCCGGATTTGCGTCGTCGCGCAGCAGAAAACGTAGCATCTAAAGATGCTGATGGAAACGCAATTGGCGGATTAGCAGTAGGGGAACCTACTGAAAAAATGTATGAAATGATAGAAGTGGTAAACGAAATACTACCTAAAGACAAGCCACGTTATTTGATGGGAGTCGGTACTCCGGCTAATATCCTCGAAGCTATCGAAAGGGGAGTAGATATGTTTGACTGTATCATGCCTACGCGAAACGGTCGTAATGGTCAGATATTTACCCGCAATGGTATTATGAATATGCGTAATAAGAGATGGGCAACAGATTTTTCTCCTATCGAAGAGGATGGAGCATCATTTGTTGACACTTTATATACAAAAGCCTACCTTCGTCATCTGTTTATTACAAATGAAATATTAGCTTTGCAAATAGCTTCTATTCACAATCTGGGATTTTATCTATGGTTAGTAGGAGAGGCGCGAAAGCATATTGTTGAAGGTGACTTCTCTGTATGGAAGAAATCGATGATAGAAAATGTTTCGAGAAGAATATAAGTAATAACAAATAAGAATGCTATCAATACTTGACAAATATATAATCAAGAAGTTTTTGGGAACTTATATTTTCTCGATAGCTCTTATTATATCTATCTCGGTAGTATTTGATATCAATGAACGCTTAGATAAGTTCTTAAGCAATAATGCTCCTTTAAAAGCCATAGTATTTGATTATTATGTAAATTTTGTACCATATTATACTAATCTTTTCAGTGCTTTATTCGTATTTATAGCAGTTATATTTTTTACTTCCAAACTGGCTGATAACTCGGAGATTATAGCAATGTTATCGAATGGGATGAGTTTTAGGCGTTTGATGAAACCTTACATGATATCGGCTGGAATTATTGCTATATGCTCTTTTATATTGAGCAGTTTTATTATCCCGCCAGCGAATGAAACGCGTATTAAATTCCAAAATAAGTATATTAAAGACAAGAGTGTTGACTATGCCAGCCGGATACAGATGCAGGTTGACAAAGGGGTTATCCTTTACATAGAACGTTTTGATAATAAAACACGGCGAGGTTATAATCTTTCACTTGATAAATTTGAAGAAAAAGAATTAAAATCAAGATTAGTAGCCAGTACAATTGAATATGATACAGCTTATCATTGGGTTTTGAATAACTATTCGATACGTGAGTTTCACGGAATGAAAGAAGAAATAACGACAGGTGCAAGATTGGATACCACATTAAATGTTATTCCCAGCGATTTTCTTGTATCAGTGAACGACTTTGAACAAATGACAACCCCAAAACTCTATTCATACATACAGCGCCAGAAAGCAAAAGGGCTTGCTAATATGGGCGGGGTTAGTCTTACTCAATTCGAGATTGAGTTTCATAAACGATTTGCTTCTATTTTCTCTGCGTTTATCCTTACCATTATCGGAGCCTCCTTGTCAGCCCGGAAAATGAAGGGTGGGATGGGACTGAATATTGGTATCGGTTTAGGTTTGAGTGTAACATATATCATGTTTCAAACAGTAAGTTCTTCTTTTGCTGTATCAGGTACTATGTCTCCAATGCTTGCTGTATGGGTTCCTAATATAGTGTTCATCTTTATCGCTGCATATCTTTACACCAAAGCTCCGAATTAACTAAACGTTTTCCTTATTTATTTGTTATAATACTATTCCAAGTATCAATTTGGCTACCGTTTTATTAGAACTAAATAATCGTATAAATATAAATTACACAAATAAAAATCACACTTTAATTATTACTAGTATGTTAGATGGAATTTTGGATCTAATTAAAGATCATGCTCAGGGAGCTGTGGCAAATGCAGGCGTTCCTGCCGATAAACAAGATGCAGCAGTAGAAACTACCGCATCTACAATCGTAGACGGATTGAAAGATAATCTTAGTTTGGATAATGTATCTTCTATTATGGGCCTTTTTGGAGGCGACTCTTCATCTTCATCTGTAGCCAGTAATCCTATTGTAAATTCTATTCAGGCTTCAGTTGTTTCTGCATTAAGTAGTAAAGTCGGCTTAAGTCCTGCTATAGCAAATACAATTGCTTCTACGGTTGTTCCGGCTTTGATGGCTCTCTTGTCCAAAAAATCAAATGATCCAAACGATTCCTTCGATTTCGGATCATTACTTCAGTCTTTTACAGGAGGTAATTCAGGACCAGGTGGTGTTATAGGGGATATTTTAGGTAAATTCCTTAAATAAAGAGAATCTTATGATTTTAATACATAAAGGGATACTTGTCGCAAGTATCCCTTTTTTAACTACTGACATCAAGAGTAGTTAGCTTTGAAAGTGTAGAACCAGAATCTATAAATTAATTTCAGATAAAGGGCTATTCCAGCCTTTAGCTTCGATCTTTAGACCTTTTCCGTTAATGATATCTTTATCTATTTTGCATTCAATTATTTTTTTCTGACCAGGCAATAAACTGATGTAATTTTCAGACCAGAAAACAGGAACAACCATTTCACCTTTATTATCTTTCATTTTTATATTAACAAAGAATGCTATTGTCTGAGATGGATTTTCAATACTTACAGCATAGGTTATATCATTATCTGTTTCGGCTTTAGATGTTTTTATATTCAATTTTACAGTTTCAAGAGATGAGAGGTTTTTGAAATCACTGTAGCTTTTGGCCGGAGTGTGTACCCAATCTGTCTTATCCCAATAGTATTCGTCCTGTTTTGATGATAAACAATAGAAATTATCAGCAATAGCCTTACCTTCTTTGTCCAATATTTCTAATGATAGGAATATATTTTCGGTAAGAATTGGTAATTGTAGAATCTGAACCGAACTATTACTTTTAACATCAAGTGTAATTTCCTTCTTTTCCTTTAGCTTCGAATTAATCTCGAACGTTTGTATAATAACTTTGTAGCTACTAATGTCTTCCACTAATTCATTGACAACATATACACTGTTATTGCCGTAATTATAGATAAGTTGTAAAGGTTGGTTACCTTTCTTTACAGAGTAATACGCTGCCGTAGGTACTTTGTAATAGTCATACATCTGCCAGTATAGAGAGGGCCATGCAGAATTTAACATCCATTGAACAATACCTGTAGTATTACCAAGATTTACTCTAAAAGCCTCAAACATTGCTCGTGTGCCATCGTAGTTTACAAGATCTGCCTTCATCATATAATCTTCCAGATTCTTTGCTTGCCCATATTTATCATTTATAACAGCAGTAAGTACTTTTAGTGTATTCATTGCACTTGTAGATGTTGTACAATGATAATCCCATGCTTCACTTATTGGCCATAGTTTATTTTCAGGAATGAATTTTTTTACGGATTCTAGTACTGGTAGTTGTGCTCCTATACCTGTTTCGGTATTGTAGCCGAATGCTCCGCCATATAAAGTATCTATATACCAATAGTTCGGACCGACATATTCGTAAGGCCCGGCCATTTTAGTCCCTGTTTTACCGGAAAGTTCACTAGTACGTTCTTTTGCTGCTCCAACATAGATTCGGTTATCTGATTCTTTAAGGAAAGCCAGGTATTTCTCTTCCAGTTTTGGGGTTGGCAGCATATCGCTTCCGGGCATCCATGATATAATACTCGGATGATTACGCAGCCATAGCACCTGTGTGGCAAAAGATTCTGCAATAAGGTCTATTTCTTCATCAGTGAGAATGCACCCGTACATATCATCGCAAGGCTTACCATAGTATGCTTCCCATTCCCATTGGCAACTCCATCCTACAACAGCCATTAAGCCATACTTATCACATAGATCATAGATATTAGAACTTGTTCCCCAAAAACTTTCAAAGCGGATCATATTCATATTCATATCTTTCACATATTGTACCTGTATTTCATTACTTTCGGGCGTGTCGCGCAAGAAAATATCGTCTGTCCAACCAGCCGATTTTAGTAATACATTTTTTCCATTCAGCTTAAAGCCTCTATAACCTTTTTCGGTAAGATAGGATTCTATTTCCCGGACGCCGAATGTTACATCATCTTTATCTGAAACTATATCTCCGGATTTGAATTTCAAACTTAGGTTATACAGTTCGGGTTTCCCCATATTATTACACCACCACAGACGTGGATTTTTCATGTGAAGTATAGCAGCCTCTTCTGAAGTGATTTTTACTTTCTTCTTTTCTTTAGGTGCCAATATTACTGGATATGAAAATTCTCTTGATTCAATAGTTCCTATCAACTCTCCCGAAATTTCACTGTCAGTAAGATTCTCTACTTCTGTTTCTATCATGAGCCATGCTTCATCCAGAGTAGCAGTATTTACTTTTGGTTGTACGTATGTGTTTTTTAATTTTATATTTCCTGTAATAGAAAGTGATACATTTCTGTATATACCCATATTCTCGTCAGCGGGACGTGGGTTCCAGTCTGCAAATCCGATATTCGGATCGCCAGCTCCAGCTCTGAAGACTTCGACAGCCAGAACATTATTTGCTTGTATATGAGGAGTTATATCATAAGAAAAATGGCGAAATGCTCCATAAACAGAATCGCGGGAAGCGATAAGTTTTCCATTTAACCAGATATTAGCATAGTATGATATACCGTCAAAATTTAGTGTTACATGTTGATCTTTACTTAGCTGAGGTAATGTAAACTCATTACGGTACCAGAAAGATTTGTCAAACAGGCTCCTGTCTATATCCTTGATATTATTACCTGTAAATAAATCAGGATAGAGTCCGTTTGCTGTAAGAGTCCCCATTACTGTAGAGGGAACACTAGCTTTATACCAGTCTACAACTGACTGTTGAGGAGTGGAGATTATATCTCCTGTACTTTTTATACTATCCGTATGCCGGATATTCCAATTAGTAGCCAAATTGATTTTTTGATACATATTCTCCTCCTTTTGGCTACATGAACTGATAGTAAAGAGAATACATAAGGTAGATAAGATAAGAAGTAGGTTTTTGTGAGCCATAGTATTAATTTTGAATAATTTATCTGTAGATTCGATATAGGATGTAAACTTACAGAAAATTATTTAATTCTTAAAAGAGAATGTAAGATTACAGAATCCTACATTCCCCTTTACTATTTTTATTTTAGAAATTGGCTTTATTCACATCCCACCATAAACGGGTACCTGCATTATCGGCTCCTCCTAGTTTGCTTACACCATCTGCATAGTTTGTTGCATTATCTACTGCTTCCGAACTAGGGAATGGTAATCGGCGAGGTCCCAATTCTGTGGAGACAATTCCCTGGCTATTATTTTTTACTACAGGGAATAGTTTAGGATATCCTGTGCGGCGATAGTCTGTCCATGCCGGACTTCCATCAGGGAACATGGCAATCCATTTTTGAGTCATTATTTTTTGTAGTTTCACCTCATTATTATCACTTTCAACCCATGCAGGAGTAACTAAGTTTACCGCATCATGACTATTAGCTGGTACAATCTTATCTTCATATTTTGCCGGGAGTGCTGTTGATGTTAAGTAAGTGCTAGCGCCACTGATACCATACTGGTCAAATGATGCTGTTACTCCTTTTTCATACAACTCTTTAGCCGTTCCTTTCATATCCCAGCCTCTAAGTGCACCTTCTGCTCTCAAGAAATATACTTCGGCGGGGCTTAGTAATACTGGAGGTGTACTTACAGTAACATTCAGTGCTGAACTATTTGCGTAAATTTCACGATCAACTCCTGTACCTAAACGAATACCTTTATACTCACCTTTGATTTTCGGGTTTGTTGCCGGTAAAAAATATTTTTCAAGACGAGGGTCTTCGTATCCTTTTAGTATTGATTCCATATCGGCACTCATCGCACAGTCTCCCCAGTTGCTTATTGTAGCAACAGGATTCGCCATATTAGATACTTTTGCAATATCGGAAGGAGCTTCAAGAACCCCCCATTTATGATTGATTGCTTTTTCTGCTTCTTCTTTTGCTTTAGCAGGATCAGCTTTTACAATATTCATAGCTAGTTTTAGCCTAAGTGAATTGGCAAACTTAACCCATTGGATCATACTAGCACCATAGATATTGTCAACTCTTACGAATCTTGCATTTTCAGGATTTGCTGTTTCATATGCTTCCAGTCCTGCAATACCTTCGTCCAAATCCGCAAAGAATTGGGTATATAAAGTTTTTACATCATCATAAGCCGCTCCGAGGTCCGATTTACCATAATCTGAATATATTATCGGTCCGTAAAGGTCTGCTACCCTGTGCATCGCAGCAACCTTTAATATTTTACCCCATTTTGTATATACATCAAGATTCTCATAGGTTTTAGCTTTTCTTTCCATTTTCATGAAGTTGGCCATTGTGTAACCATTAGATGTGGTCCAGGCATATGAATTCCATCCGTCGTTCATTGCATAGGTAAGATTTGAAGAAACACCAAAACTTGGAGAGGACATATATCCCGAGAACATATCCGAATTCAGATTCTGATATAATTGGAATGTCCAATCTGTACCTGCCCCATAGTTATAGTTGAAGTATACGCTGGCTTGAAATCCCGGGAAGTAAGCGCCAACCAGATTGTCATCTGGAAGCATATCATCATCATATATACCTTGTCCGGATTTATTCATATCCTCAAATCCATCTGTACATGAAGGCATCAATGTTATTGTTATCGGTAAAACCAATAAGCAAATATATTTGAATATTTTTTTCATAACGTTATTATTATTGTATTAGAAACTAAGTTTTAGGTTAAATCCGAAGCTACGTGTAGATGGCATACCAAATGCGTCGACACCTTGCAAATCATTTCCTGTAGATAAGATTGCATCCGGATCGAAAGGTGCATTGTTTTTGAAGAAGAATAGGTTTCTTGCAACAAATGCCAATTCTGCTCCTTTTATAGTTTTCGTTTTCAATAACAGTTTTGGACTAAAGCGATATCCGATTGATAATTCACGAAGTCTGATATTTGTAGCATCATACATATAATGTTCTGTTAATCCTGCGCCGAATTCAGAGCTAACTGCCTGATAAAAACCTTTTACATCATTAATCTTTGTGCCTTCCAGCATTACATAACCTTGGTCTCTGGCATCTGCTGTGACTTGGGTAGAGCCTCTATAATCAAGGTCTGCTTGTGTGATTGATAATACATCTCCACCTACTCTCATATCAATTAAGAAATTTAGGATAATATTTTTATACGTGAAAGTATTTGACCATCCGAGATTATATTTAGGTGCAGAGTTTCCTACTTTTTGCAAAGCGCTTGTTCTTAGAGGCAGGCCGTTTTCGTAAAGTATATTACCATTATCATCCCTCTGATAACCAATGCCGTAAATATCACCTACCGATCCTCCTTCTGTAACTACCATCTGATAGTTTCCTGTTTGGGTTTTATTTCCTAAAATGAATGAAGGCAAGTCTGGATGTAATTTTTTTACTTTATTTTTATTTAAAGAGTAATTAAATGAAGTTTTCCACATAAAGGCGTCTGTCATAACCGGGCTTCCTCCAATCATAATTTCAATACCTTGATTTTGAATGTCACCACCGTTAATACCTCTGTATACGTATCCTGATCCTGCCGGAGCCGGAACTAAGAAGAACTGATTCTTGGTGTTGGTTTTATAGTATGTGAAATCAAAGTCTATTCTGTTTTGTAAAAAACGCCATTCTGTACCAACTTCTATCGATGTTGTTTTTTCCGGTTTCAGATCTCCGAAAGGTTCATTTTCACTTTCAAGGTACCCTCCATCAGATGCCATTGATCCGGCAGGGCCTGGCGAGTAAATAGGTACTGTATTACCTACCTGGCTCCATGCTCCTCTTAATTTAGCAAAAGATATTGCTTTAGGTAACTGAACCATATCAGATAATACGGCGGTTAAACCTACTGATGGGTAAAAGAAACTTGTACTATTTGTAAATGCCAGATTTGAAGACCAGTCATTACGAGCAGTAACATCGAGGAATAGATAATCATTAAAGCTAAGTTGTGCTGTTCCAAATACCGATTGCATCTGAGAATGATTGTCTATAGGAGTTGCTGTAGCTTCAACAGATATTAGATTTTGAAGTGTAAATACATTGGCATATTTCATACCTCCAGGGTTAGAATCGAAACGTTCAGATTTATAGTACTCATCTTTAATACTTGCCCCTATTGTGGCTTGTAATCCCCAAGGTCCTTTCAGGTTTGGTGTAAGTGTTGCCATAACGTCTCCATATGTAATCATCTGCTCACCTGTATATCTGATATAGCGTCCATTACCACCCTTTGCTAATGCAGTATGTGTGCCCACATACATTTTTTGCCAATATCTGTCAGAAGCAAAGTCTGCACTACCTCTGGCCTGGAATCCCAGCCAATCGGTAACTTTTAAGTTAGCTGTTAATGATGCAATAACACGATTTCTCTTATCGCTGCTAGGTATCATTGATGTTAGCCAGTATGGGTTTTGATTTTTCTCACTGAAATCATACCAATTTTGCTCATTCAGATTTCTGTCTTTATTGAAAATAAATCTGCCGTCCCCTTCATAATCGGATAGCTTCTGTCCTTGTGGGAATCTGTATAAACCCACTAATGGATTCATATAATATCCACCCGCTACAGGCCTGTTTTTAATAGTTTGATTCATTAGGTTCACATTGGCGTCGAGTGATAATCTATCATCGAAGAACTTGGCAGTTTCCCTGAAGTTCAGATTATGTTTCATCATTGAGTTATTTGGTACAATACCATGTCCGGACGTGTTTGCATAAGAGAAGTAAGTTTGCATTTTCTCCGAGCCTGTACTCAAAGCAATAGAGTTGGTAAATGTGGTACCTGTATTAAAGAAATCTTTCACATTGTTGTGACCTCCTCCTGAAAGTTTTTCACCCCAGTTGCCATTATATTTTTTCTGAAGATCAGGTGTCTCAAAAGCGTAATCTAACATAAGGTTACTGGAGAAATCTATTTTTGTAGCTCCTGCCTTTCCCTTTTTAGTTGTAATCAATATAACACCATTGGCAGCTTCCGAACCATAAAGAGCTGCGGCAGCAGGGCCTTTCAGTATGTTCATGCTTTCGATATCATCAGGGTTAAGATTGGCTATACCATCTCCTGAATCACGTCCTCCCGCATCATTTGTACCTCCCAGTACAGTTAATGGTTGCTCATTCGAACTATTTGACATAGGCATACCATCAATGACATATAATGGTTGATTGTTACCTGATAGAGAGCGTCCCCCGCGGATAACAACTTTAGATGAACCTCCCAAACCGGAAGAACTCTTATTTATTTGTACACCGGCAGTTTTACCTGCAAGGGCATTGATCATATTCGGATCTTTTACTCTAGTGAGGTCATCATTTCCAACCTGCTGTGTAGAGTAAGTCAGGGATTTTTCTTTCTTTTTAATACCCAGAGCTGTAACAACAATTTCATCAAGCATCTGAGAATCTTCTTTTAAAGTAAAATCGACGCTTGTTTGTCCATTCAATGCTATCTCTTGAGGAAGGTAACCTACATAAGTGATTACAAGTGTAGCATTTGCCGGTACTGAGAGTGTATAGTCACCATCAATTCCGGTCATTGTTCCGTTTGTAGTTCCTTTTTCTGATACACTGGCACCAATCAGTGGTTCGCCATTTGCATCAATAGCAATACCTTTAACAGTAATTCTTTGTGATTGTTGTACAGGTGTATTGTCCTGATCTCCTTCTTTCTTTTCTGAAAGTAATATCTTTTTATTATTTATCTCATATGAGATATTTGTACCGGAAAAAACTTTTTGTAAGACTTGAGGCAACTCTGTGTCTGTTACTTCAATGCTCACAATCTTGTCTATATTTACTACCGGTTGGCTATAAGCAAAGGTATAACCTGTTTGCTCTGCAATTGTTGATAAGACTTTTTCCAGCTTTACTTGCTGGAGGTTCATAGTTACTCTTTGAGCCGACATCGTTATTGTCGAGCACATAAATATAACCAGAAAGGCAAAAATTACACGTTTCATAGTTGACATTTTTTTAAGGTTAAAAAAATAGGGTCTTTGTATAATAGACCCCCCAGTATGAAAAAAGGATGATAAGAATGTGTAATTTTTTTTATTTTCTTTCAAAAATATTTACTTCATACTGATAACCACCTTATTATCTTTGTATTCAAATTTTACAGGTGATATTTTTTCCAGATCAGCTAGCACTTTTTCCAGAGAAGTGTTTTCTGATATAATAGTATAAGAATATATATATGCTCTGGTATCTTCTACAATGAAAGGTACATTATACCATCGGTTAAGGTCGTCTATGACATCCTTTAGAGGAGTATTTCTGAATGCGAGGATATCCTTCTTCCATAATGAGGCAAACTCCGTATCTTGTTTCTTCGAAATCCGGCATTCACCTGTCTTTCTATCATATACAAGCTTTTCGCCAGGTTTTACACAATATTTTCCTTTAGAAAAAGGAATAAGGCTTATATCCCCATTATCTAAAGCTATATTGATCAGGTTGCTTGAGGAGTATGCTTTAACATTAAATTCTGTCCCATATATTTTGATAACATCTTCATTCATTTGTACCATAAAAGGACGGTCGGGGTTTTTATCCACAGTGAAATATGCTTCTCCGTCAAGATATACTTTACGATCAAACAAACTAAACTTTTTAGGGTAACGTAGATGTGTGTCTGAATTTAGAAATGCTTTTGTTCCGTCCTGAAACATCACCTGGATTCTCTCTCCTTTAGGTACATATATGTCTACATATTCTGTCTTACCAAAAAGGTCTACTTTATTGTTGATCTGCCAACCCAGGCCGAGTATAAAAATAAATGGAATAAGAACTGCTGCCACACGTAGAATAATGCGACGCATTCTTCTACGGTTCTCATGTGCTAGTATTTCGGTGTACATCTTCTCGGATGGTACATCATGATCTATGTATACTTCCTCAAGACCATCTTTGGCTTGGAGTGCCTGTATGTCCATTTTGTGGGACAGATACATCTGTCCCTCATCTGTAGCAAACCATTCTGCTACTATATGGGCTTCTTCGGGTGTGGCTAAGCCATCAATTACTTTTTGGATGGACTCGTCTGAAGGTCTGTTCATAAATAAAAATATCAAAGTTTAGTATACATTAGTTCCCACTCATAAAATTGACACGTATCTATTGAGAAAGAATGATTAAAATAATATTTATTAACATTTTGCCAAGTTGGGCTCTTAAAATTTTGAGGGCTTGTGCGTAATGTGTCTTTACCGTATTTATTGAGATCTGCATTTTGTCCGCGATTTCCTGATTCGATAATTTCTCTTCAAATTTTAATAAGCAGACTGCTCTTTTCTGTTCAGGTAACATTGAAAGTGCTTTGTTAAAAAGAGACATAAGTTCTTTTTCCTCGATTGTTTGCAGTAAGTTATCTTCGTAGTTTTCTATTGTTTGTGCTAGCTCATAGTTCTTTCTTATGACCATGTTTTCGTTACGTATCTGATTCAGTATATAGTTTTTAGTGATGGTATATAGAAAATTTTTAAGACTTACTTTTATTGCTATATCCTGATGAAATTCCCATAGTTTGGTAAATACATGTTGAATGGCGTCTTCAGCCATATATTTGTCTTTTAGATATGTAAATGCCAGAACATATAATTGCTTGTGGTATTTATTATAGATGGCTGTGAAAGCTTCTTTATTACCTTTCTGTATAAGGGAAAACAAATAGGAATCGTCAGTTTGTGGATCTAAACTAATCTTCGGTTTTGAAAACATATTTTCTTTTAAGAAAGGTTAACACTGCAAAGCTACAAATTTTATATTCTTTATTGCAAAAAAAGAAATGTTTAACAGCAATTACCCTTAACAGACCAAGCTGTTTCTAGAATTAATCTTTTTGCCTAAATTTGCTTTATTGTATTATTTAGCAAATTATCAGTGAAATGAAGTATATATCTCTATTGTTTTTAGCCTTGTTATTCACATCATGTACATCTTCGGTTGTAAATATAGGCATAATTGGGATCATTGCAATTTTTGGTCTCATGTTATTATTGTTTGCTTTGATGTTTTTTCTTATAGCCAGACGGAAAAAGCAAGGAGAGAAAAGCCTGGTGAAATTTAATAATGATGTCTATCTGTCTTTAAAGAAGCTGAGTACCCCCCAGCAGAAAGTAGATATGCTGAATGCACTGATTGAGCGAATTAATAATGATGAAAAATATAAGAAGGATACAGAATGGCGTGATAAGGTTCTTGTAAAAACTTATATGCATTTAGCCATTGTCTATTATCAGATGGGAGACGAGATGCAAACAATGAATGTTTGTACCAAAATAATAGAACTCGACCCGAATGATAGTATGCCGTATTATAACCGCGGTTCTATATATAGTAATATGGGGTTGTATGAAAAAGCCCTACAGGACCTGAACAAGACAATTGAATTAGCTCCGGATTATGCGAGTGCTTACAATAACCGGGGACTGGTACACGAAAAAATGGAGCATTATTATGAAGCTCTTGCCGATTTTGATCAGGCAATAGAACTCGAAGGTTCCCCAATAGCTTATTATAATAGAGGAAATACCTACTATGAACTTGGAAAGTATGTTGAAGCTTTGAGTGATTATAATACAGTATTGGCAAAACTCGATGATAATGGCCAGGCGGATCTAAAGAAAGAAGTTGAAGCCAGTATTGATATAGTGAAAAAGAAAATGTTATAATTTATTGCTGGAGATTGAGATAATCTATTCTAAATAGATCAGATCTTTTCTTCATTCATTTGCCCTTCTCATTTAAAAGCAATAATTTTGCATCCTGCTAAAAAGCAGACAGGATAACAAATTATATAATGAATAATATATCAGATTTTGAAATAATGGCACCGGTAGGATCATACGATTCACTGGCTGCTGCAATACAAGGTGGTGCAGATTCTATTTACTTTGGCATAGAGGGATTGAATATGCGCGCTAAGTCTTCAAACAATTTTACTATTGATGATTTGAAGCAGATAGCTACTATCTGTCGGGAAAAAGGATTAAAAAGCTATTTGACAGTAAATACCATTATTTACGATAATGATATTTCATTGATGCATCAGATTGTAAATGCAGCTAAAGAAGCAGACTTATCTGCTATTATTGCATCTGATGTTTCGGTAATGATGTATGCCCGTAGCATAGGAGTCGAAGTTCATTTATCCACTCAATTAAATATAACAAATACCGAGGCCCTCAAATTTTATGGTCAGTTTGCTGATGTTGTTGTACTGGCACGCGAGCTGAATCTCGACCAGGTAGCTGCTATTTATAAAGATATTGTTGAGCAGCAGATAAAAGGACCAAGCGGAGAACTTATCCGTATCGAAATGTTCTCGCATGGGGCGTTATGTATGGCAGTTTCGGGTAAATGTTACCTGAGCCTTCATGAAAAGGATCTTTCTGCAAACCGTGGAGCATGTAATCAGATATGCCGCAGAGGATACATTGTAAAAGATAAGGAAACAGACATAGAACTGGAGATAGACAATGAATACATCATGTCGCCTAAAGACCTCAAAACCATTCATTTTATGAATAAGATGATGGATGCAGGTGTACGGGTATTCAAAATAGAAGGGCGTGCCCGTGGTCCTGAATATGTACGTACAGTTGTAGAATGCTACAAAGAGGCTGTTAAGGCATATTGTGGAGGAGCATTTACAGAAGAAAAGGTAGCCAACTGGGATGAACGTCTTGCTACTGTTTTCAACCGGGGTTTCTGGGACGGATACTATCTGGGGCAAAGGTTGGGTGAATGGTCTAGCAACTATGGATCAGGAGCAACCAAGCGCAAAGTATATATTGGTAAAGGCCTTAAATATTTCTCAAACCTGGGGGTAGCCGAGTTTCTTATGGAAACTCAATCGCTAAAGGTAGGGGATGAGATATTAATTACAGGCCCTACAACAGGTGCGGTTAGTCAGGTGGTAGACGAAATCAGAGTGGATCTGAAACCTGTAGATGAAACCATAAAAGGCGAAAAGTTCTCAATGAAAGTAAATGAGAAGATTCGTCCATCCGATAAACTGTTCAAACTCGTAAAAGTGGAACAGAAAAAGAAGTTTATAGAAAAAGCCTGACAACTTATTTCTTACTATTCCTTTTTATATTAAACTTTACAATTTTAGTGACCAGGCTTAATGGTAAAGGTTTGTCATAGGGTAGCTGTATTCCTCCTTTTGTTGTTTTATAGGATGTTAGTTCTTCTTTGAAAGCTTCCATTGCTTCTATTCCGGGGTATAAGCCGATGTGTTTCTTATGTCCGGCAAAGTGAATGAGGTTCCCTTTTAAATAAAATGTTGGCATTTGCCAACTAATTTTCTCAGTAGCTTCCGGTACGGCCTTCTTAATAGTAGCCCTCAATTTTTTCATTAAAGATTGGATATCTTTAGGAAATTCTGAAATATATTCGTCAATACTTTGAATAGCCATAATTGATCCATTTAAGTTGAAATACAATATTACTTCAAATTTTAGAAAAAGGTAACAAAGGTGACACCTTTTATAAGTTTTATGTGTGTTACTTTTCTGTTGTTACTCTTTTCATTTCTCTATATAATAAGATAAATCCATTCCAACAATATTCCTCTCCAATAAGGCTCAGTAAAATCTAAGTCTTATTGGAAAGGAATCATAATAGTTAATTTTTAGCCAGTCCTTTTGTCGTTTCCATCAATCGTACAAATTCGCGGCGATATCCTTGCTGATCTTCTCCATATCCTTTTTGTGCTAGAGCAATAGCTTTGTCATAGGTACCCTCTCCTTTATATTCAGAATCTTTTATTACTTGCCCAAACATGGCAACAGCCGAAGCAAAACGAAAATCATTGGATACATTATCCTTATTATTATCTATCAGAGGTATTTCCAGTTTTTTACTTGTGCCACTATTTGGCTGTTTATATCTGAGTTTCACTGTTAACAGATCAGGATGAAGGCTTGTTCCAAACTGGGTCTGTTTAGGCTCATCCTGATATTTAAGAGGATCTACACTTCCGGTGAAATTACTTTTCACTCCTACCGGAATTACTTCATAAAATGCTGTAACTGTATGACCGGCACCCATTTCTCCGGCATCTTTAGTATCATCATTAAAATCTTCCTTATTCAACAGGCGGCTTTCGTATCCTACCAACCTGTATGCTTGTACTTTATTTGGATTAAACTCTATTTGTAGCTTCACATCTTTGGCTACGGTGTACATTGTAGCTCCAAATTCATTTACCAGTACCTTGTTAGCTTCTTGTAGATTATCTATATAAGCATGATTGCCATTACCTGCTTGAGCCAGTGTTTGCATCTTGCTGTCTTTATAGTTACCCATTCCATATCCTAATATAGAAAGGAATACTCCGCTCTTTCGCTGTTCTTCGATTAGCTTTTGCAATCCCTCGTTGCTCGATACTCCTACATTGAAATCTCCGTCTGTACAAAGAATAATCCGATTATTTCCTCCTTGTATATAGTTTTGTTTTGCGATCTTATAAGCTAGTTGTATACCTGCGCCTCCGGCTGTTGAGCCACCTGCTTTCAGGTTTTCCAAAGCCTCTTTTATTTTTTGTTTATTACTTCCTGATGTTGAAGGAAGAACCTCTCCGGTTGCACTAGCATAAACAACAATAGCCACGCGGTCTTTTTCCCTCAGATTATTTACCAGTAGTTTTAAGGATGATTTTACCAGATCGAGTCGGGTAGGGCCATTCATCGAACCAGAAACATCAATAAGGAATACAAAATTCGAAGCTGGCAGATTATCTCCTGCCATACTTCTGGCTTTAAGTCCTATTCTAACCAAACGATTCTGGCTATTCCATGGACAATTTCCTACTTCGGTTGTGATTCTCACAGGATCATTACCTGTCGGTTCAGGATAGTTATAGCTGAAATAATTGATTAGTTCTTCTATACGTACAGCATCCCTGTTTGGAAGGGTGCCCCGGTTGATAAAGCGTCGCATATTACTGTAAGATGCTGCATCTACATCTACCGAAAATGTAGATAAGGGCTCTTCTTTAGCCATGCGAAATTTATTTTCTGCAAATAGGCTGTATTCTTCATTTCTTAAGTTGTCATAGCGTGGAGATTCTACTCTTGTGTACACTTTATCAGCCATAGGCCGTTCTTCTACTATTACTTTATGTTCCCTTAATTCTGCAACCGAGACTTGCATTTTGTTGAGCACTTCGTCTTGAGAACTCATATATTCATCAGAGGCTTCCAAATCTTTAGTAACAACAGGAGGTGTAAATTGCTTTTCTGCCATTTTGGGCGGTGGAGGGGAAAGTTCGGGCTCAGTGGATACTTCTTGAGGAATGTAAGCTTCAGTTGATGTGTTTTCTGCTGTTTCAGGGTCTTGTGTTTTAGTTTTATTGCTTCCACACGAGAAAAAAAACATAGAGGATAGTATCAGGATAGCTGTTTTGTAAGTTTTCATAATCTATCTGTTTTTAGATGAATAATCATTATTTATTAGATAGATTTATTTTTGGTTGATATTCCATAAATTATTACGGAATAAGACAAAAAAAACGGAAGTTTCTACTCCCGTCTTCATAAAATATATATTATACTAAGCATTTTAGCTTAAATATTCTCTTATTTTTTTTGCGATTTCCTCAAATTCGGCTTGTTCCATCTTTACTCTTGGGTTTGATAAGACCATATCCGATTCTTTATTGATCGGAATCAGGTGAATATGCGCATGAGGTACTTCCAATCCAATTACCATCATGCCAACACGTTTACACGAAACAGCCTTTTCGATGGCTTTGGCTATTTTTTTAGAAAAGATAGTCATGTCTTTCAATGTTGTGTCGTCAAGGTCGAAGATATAGTCCACTTCCTGTTTTGGAATCACAAGTGTATGCCCTTTTGCCATTGGATTTATATCCAGAAAAGCAAAGAACCTGTCATCTTCGGCAACTTTGTATGAAGGTATTTCCCCGGCAGCAATCTTAGTGAAAATGCTTGACATAGGCTTATAAAGAAATATTCATGATTTCGAAACTCATCATACCCGATGGTACCTTGATTTCAGCAACATCACCTACCTTTTTGCCCATCAGCCCTTGTGCTATAGGTGTACTCACGGCCATCTTATTCTCTTTAAGATTAGCTTCACTTTCAGCAACAATGGTATATGTTAATTGTTGATTGTTTTTGGTGTTACGTATTGTTACCTTGTTAAGGATCTGTACAACGTCAGTGCCAATAGCGTCTTCATTAATCAAACGGGCATTTGCCAGTAGATTTTTCATTTGCGCTATTTTTGCCTCAAGCAAACCTTGTGCTTCTTTTGCTGCATCATATTCAGCATTTTCAGATAGATCACCCTTGTCCCGGGCTTCTGCAATCTGTTTTGAGATAGCTGGTCTATCTACGGTTTCCAGTGAATTTATTTCTTCTTTCAGCTTTTTGTAACCGTCTTCGGTCATGTAAGTGATAGCCATGGTAATTAAAAATTAAAATTAGTGACTACTATTTTTTATTGTTTTTAAAGCGACAAAAAGAAAAAGAATCCTTGCCGATATAGGCCAGAACTCCTTTTCCTTTTTTACTATTATTGAAAACAAAGATAAATTATATTTTCCGTATTTTCAAATATTTGAGTATACTTTTATAATAATTTTTGAACTTCAGCTGCTAAGTTGTCGGAAGCCAGTATCCTCTTTACTATTTCTCCGTTTTTGTTCATTAGGTATGTTGTAGGAAACCCTTGTATATTAAATTTAGTAAGCAATTCCGAATTCATGTATTTACTCTCTCTTACACATGTCCAAGGCAAATTTATCGCTGAATTTTTCCATGCATGTATATCTGTATCAAATGAAACCTGATATACTTCAACCGAACCTTTATATTTACTATACACATTATTAATTAATATATTATGTGCTGGAGAAAACTCTGTCTGATATGCAGTGAAATCAAGAATGATAACCTTTCCTTTCAATGAAGATAAAGGAATCTCTTTGTTATTTATATCAGGCAACGATATATTGTAAAAAGTACTGTGGTCGGTAGCTTCCGTATTCTCTAATTTCTTAATAGTTTCTTCCTGGCTAGCCATTTGTTTAAGTTCGGCCAATGCACTTAACGTAAATGTTTTCAAATGCTGTGCTCTTGGGGAGTTTGACTTGTACTGATCCCATACCGTGGCTACAGCTCTGAATGCAACAAGATCATTTTTATCATAAGGGTCGAAGATAAGGTAGTCATCTACTTTCTGAAATAAAGCAAAATAACTGGCCATACTCTTATAGTCCGATAATATCAAATCTTTAGCTTTTGTTTTGTATTCATCCAAAGCCATTTGTATGTCGGCGATATATTGATCCTGATTAATTTCTTTACTCTCAAATTTTTTGCGTAGGTCAGAAACACTCTGGCTTAGCTTTTGTTGAGCAAATACGATATCTTTTATTTTTACAGTACTTTCAGAACCTTCTACTGTATATTCTGTTGCAAAAGTCGGTTTGTTAGCATATACTGTAATAGTCTCTATGGAATCTATAGCCAGATTTATAGCTTGCTTATCCATTTTTAATAAATAAAACTCAGGATAGCCCAAAGCTGGTTCTTCAAATTTGAAGTTCCCGTCAGTATCTAACTTTACAGAGTCAATAATTGTTGTTTCATTCAAAGAGCGTCTTTCCAGATATAACATTGTTGTATCTGCATTCGCTATTTTACCTTCTACTGTAAAATGTGGGCCCTTGTTTTTACAAGATGCAAACATTACAATTGTAACCGTAATAAGAATAAGCTTAGCCAGAAGAGATGTTTTCATATATAAATGTGTATTAGTAAATATAATTTAGGCGCAAAGATATTAATTATAATCATATGTATTGTAATCTTAGATATATCTCTTTTGCAGAAATATTTTGATTACATTATCCTTTTATTAATGCGAAAATTCAAGCCTGTATTTTTTTATTTAATTTTTATTTTCCGCCAATGTCTTTTGTTCTAGGCAGTTTGTTGTTCATTCTATTTTTCTTTTAAAAAAAATGCGTTTAAATATTTGGAATATTATTAATTATTTGTTTATCTTTGCACCCGCTTTACCACTAAAAGGGAGCCTTTAAAGAAGGGATTTCGGG
>JAITVV010000003.1 GCA_031285625.1 Prevotella sp. | reverse complement strand
GGTATATCGGATAGCTGACTTTGCCGTACATGGAGGAACAGCCATCAATCTGTTTTATAAAGAGATGCCTCGTTATTCGGTCGATATAGATATTACATACATTCCCCTCAAAGGGCGAGATGACAGTTTACAGGCAATCAATGTCTATCTGATAGAGCTTAAACAGATGATAGAAAAAACGATTCCGGGTATTCGCATTACTCACAAACCGGATGTTTGGAAACTACTATGTTTGAAAGATGGTGCAACGGTAAAAATAGAAGTCAACGGTACCAAGCGAGGGATTATTGGTACTACGGAAGATAAAGAACTTTGCCTCAAAGCTCAAATAGAATTCAGTATGATTTGTCGTGCAAGGACTGTTTCGTTTTCGCAACTGTATGGAGGTAAAATATCGGCTGCACTTAGCCGGCAACATCCGCGCGACCTTTTCGATTGTAAGTACATGCCGCTCGAATTGCTTGAAGAGGTGAAAGATGGATTGTTCTATGCTCTTTTGGGAAGCGACAAACCCATTGTTGAATCGTTACAGCCTAATTTGATAGATCAGAAAAAGGCTTTGGAACAGGAATTTGAAGGAATGACAGACATCCCTTTTTCATACACAGATTATGAATCCACACGCTTGGAATTGATTTCAGACATAAACCACATGTTGTCGGAAGCAGACAAAGAGTTTTTACTATCCTTTGAATCAGGAGAACCGGAATGGGATAAATGCTGTGCCGGTGATTTGAGAGACCATCCATCAGTAAAATGGAAGTTACAAAACATATTGAAACTGAAAGCAAGCAATCCCAAGAAATTTGCAGCCGGAATAGAGAAACTTCGCTTACATATAGAAAAATAAACCCTCATAATCATCAAACATCCAACAGCAATGCTTATCTTCGCATTCGGTAATCGAACCAACAAAGTAGAATCCCGCAGAACATTGTGAAGCGGACTATTGAAATGGGTGGGACTGTTGCATAAATGAGTTTATAAAAACTTGATATAGTTGGTGTTGTCTGAAGGATTCGATTCCTGGTGGCACCACTGAAATGAAATTGTAAAACGTTGTAATTGAATAGATTACAGCGTTTTTTCTTTTTAGGTGGGTAAACATAGGTTAAACATTTAGATGATTAATAGCTAAACACCTCATAATTAGGTGTTTGTATTTGCAAATATAAGATATTTTTAGTAACTTCAAGTAATTACTTAGTAAATAACCACTAAATTATAACTATGGAGTTAGTAAATTACAATGATGTTTCGCAGTTAAAGAACAGTATTTTTGATTGTATAGATGTTACAGAAAATACACGAAAAGAGTACCTGACCCGAATTAAACACTTTATCCATTTTGTAAAATTACATGGAATTAATCCCAATACTTATTTAGAATATAAACGCTATTTAAGTTCTATCGACACGTTAAGTGTTTCTACAAAAAATAAGTATCTGATTTCCGCTAAGATTTTTATTGACGGTCTGAATAACTTACAGCAATTCCCTTTTCAGATTAATACGAAAGTAAGAGGATTTAAACAAAGTAAGCTCCATAAAAAAGATGGTCTTTGCGATGAGGATATTTCTAAGATTGTAAATTATTGTTCTTCGTTAGAACCCACTATTCAGAATCTACGGTTAAAGTCTATTTTATCACTGCTTATTTTTCAAGGACTGCGCCAAGTAGAAATAACAAGGCTGAACGTTACCGATATTAACCTGAAAGATAAAAACGGCTTTCATTATCGGAAAAGGACAAGACGATAAAGAATTGATACATTTACACCCTGCAACAATTAAAATCTTAAAAGAATACCTACATACAAATAGAATAAGAGAAGGCGCTTTATTCCGAAGTGGAAGCAATTTCTCTTCGGGTAGCAGGCTAACAACTAAATCCATACGAGAGATAATAAAGAAAGTTCTAAATGATCTAAATATTGACGGAAGTACCCATGGCTTCCGTCATTTTTTTATAACCAAATTGATAAAGTCTTACAAAGGCGAATTACTGACGGTTTCTAAATATAGCCGTCATAGAAGCATTCAAATGCTAGAGGTCTATAATGACGAGATAATAAGGGAGCAGGATTTGCCGCGTTTTTATAACGTATTTAGCGATATTACACTATGAGTGATATAAAGACATACGACAGAAATATTTATTGTTTAGAGGGCAACTGGAATAAGAATCCACGAAGCAATCAAAGTGTAAAGCCAATGCTTGAATTACTCCGTACTTTTAAAGGGATAAAATATATTTATCATAAATGCGATACTAAAGAAGAATTCTTTTACCGCTTACAGCAATTTACAAAAGGAAATTATAAAAACTATTCTGTTTTGTATTTAGCATTTCATGGACGTACAAATCGAATTATAGTAGAAAACCAATACATAACACTAAAAGAGATTGCAACAGCTATAGAGGGTAAATTAAAAGGTAAAGTCGTACACTTCGGGAGTTGCTCTACTATGCGTACTTCGGAAAAAAATATCCAGCATTTTATATCAATGACTAATTGCCAATTTATTTCGGGCTATCGAAAATTTGTAGATTATATAGATGCTTGTGCGTTTGAATTGCTGTATTTTGACTTATTACAGAAATATAATTCTGTCACTAAGCTAGACTCTAAATTATCTAATCAATATAGTAAGTTATCAAATAACAGCCTCAAGTTTATCCTGATTACTTAAATAAGCAAAAGATTGGGGTGGAGTTATTATTTTATAATCTTCTTGTAGACTCTTAGGCTGCTTGAACTTTATTTTACTTTTGATCTGTATTGCAAAGCCAGTTTCTCGGTTATCAAAATATTCATAAAAATAATCTTCTGATATACCTGAATATTCTTTCGTTAACTCCCATAAAGTATCTAAATCATAATTTAAGATTCGTTCTATTTGAAACTCTCCTATAACTTTCTTTACTGGAGACGAGGCATAAACAACAACAGTTTCAATGTTACTATTCTTGAAAATTGATTTGCGGAACTCAAATTTTTTGGTTCCATCAAATATCTTATATGCGAATTCTGGTTTTATTGATAATACAACTTTCATCTTAGCTATTTTTTACGGTATGCAAAATTAACAATTTTATTAAACTCCTCATTCGTTATTTTTATAAACCCTTTTGGCATATTTTTAATGTCAGGTATGACACCTAAACAATTCAAATCATACAAAGTTGGCTTAGGAGTTTTAAAAGAAAAGGCATACAAGAAATTTATAACAAAAGGTCTATATGAGGGATATTTATTCCACCAATTTTTTTCTAAATCATTTTTCTTGATAACAGTCCGGCGGTTACAGGCTTGATAGAAACTTTCAAAAGAGTCGAATTTCTCTATAACATTCTCCACAATACAAATAGTAGTTAAAGTACTTGAATATATTTTAGGGAGAGTCTCCCCAATTCGATATATTAAAATTATATCTCCAGTTTTTAGATTTCTATCTTTAGAATGAGAGATATATACTTTCCCAATTCTATTACGATGAGGCTCATTATCAACATAAAGGCTTGCATCTTCTCTCGTATTTATACTGTCTGGGAAAAGCTCTGTATGATACTGTGGCTCAATTTTAATGATATATTTATCTGTATCTCTTGAAAAGAAAGGATAAGTTAATTTTGGACATTCAACTTTTACTGGTAACGTCTTGTTAAAAGCACGAGTATATACTAATTCTTTCTCATTAGAGGACTCTCTTACCCCATGGTAAATAAAACCCCATTCTTCCAACATTTCTATTAACTGTTCTTGTTCAGGCGTTCTATTAAAAACAGTTACATATATTTCTTCAACTTTATATTGAATTGCGTTATCAAAAATTATTTTTAAGAAACGTTCCCCAATTTTATAACCATTGCCCGAAACTTTCAGAGTTCCAATTTTAAGCCGTTTTTTTCTTTTTAATATCGGGATAAAGTCTGAATAGTTTTCATCTTCTGCTTCAACCTTAACATACAGAAAGGCTGTTAATATGTTGTTGTCATAACAAACATAGCATGGCTCATCAGCTTTTTTATTAAACCATTTATCAAATTCTTTGTAATCTGCACGAAGGCTATCAAAAAAACTGTCATTAATATTGACCTTAGCGAAATCGGTTTTCTGAACAGCTAGTACTTTGTAATCCACTAATTCGGGATTTTCAGATATAACTTTCTCAAGAAACCCTTGTATTTTATATACTCGGTCTTGAATGTTTAATAAAGAGGCTTTTGTATGTATCTTTTTATCTTCGGATATTAGAATATCAATCCGTCCCTCATAAACCTCATTTAGAATTTGGGTATCATTTATATCATTTTCGTTTGAGTCTATTTTTTGACTGATTTTTTGAACTACATCTGATATTGAAGCAATATTCTTTATTTTATTATAGCTTTCAATCTTTATATTCATTACATCAACAGCTTGTGCATCTCTAAATTTATTCAATTCTTGAATAGTTATAGGATGAATATATTTTGTATAATGCAATTTATCTATCCAATAAAAAAGTTGTCCTATTGCTGGGATTGAGACTCTATTTGCTTCTCGATGGATTATAATATTAGTATCAAGTAATATTTTCATTAAATTATATTCTAAGGATAATTAGAAATTTATCATTATTTCTATATAGATAAATAAATTTAAACTTCTTAATATTTTCTCACTCGTAAAAGTAGAAATATTTTGGTGTTTCCTCTTTTTCTAATTTTCCATTAAAAATATGCTCAGAAATATCCTGAATATAACATGATGGTATTTCTTGTGTTTTCTCAAATTTCAGTTTTGTTAAAAATGAACTGAACTCAAAGATTCTTTTTTCTGATACAGTAATCATTGGAGAATCATTCTTTAAATAATATAAAGAATCCTCCATCAATTCAGAACCTATTCCGAGTCTTTTATATTTAGGAAATACTCTGAATGTTGATATCTTTTCTTCTTGCTTTGTATGCTTTACGATAGAAATTGCTATAATTTGTTCATTATAAAGCTTTAATATAATACTCCTTTTTTTAGCTGGAATATCGTCAAAGACTTGCAATAGCCATTTCCCAAAATAGGGGTATTCATTTTCTAAATCTGATAGCGCATTAAAAATAAGTGGCATAAAAAAGAAAAAATCTTTCATATGCGAATCGAAAAAATGCTTATCAATGACTATTGTTTTCATATAATAATAACGAGAAAAAAGAAATGATAGTTTATTAAATCATATTTATTTCTTCTTTTTAAAGATATAAAATAATTTTGATATAAACTTTTTAATGGGAATAAGATAAACAAATAATGCAATCAAGATTGAAAATGCAATCCAATATTCAATAGGCATCTTTCTATACCAACTTTCGAATCCCTCTATATTTTGCATATATCCCTGTTCTTTTCTGAAAGCTGCCGATGCAAACAATAAAGAGCATAAAATATTAGCACCTATAGCTAATACAATCTGCCCTGTTCCAAGTCTCTCCTGTTTAAAAATAGAAAAGAATGAGCATCCTTTCCTTTGATCTGGATACTTCTTATTCTCCCACTTGTTAAAGGCAATAAGATATTTTTTATTTTCTATTTTTTGGTCAATGTCATCAGCTAAATATCTTTTAAACAACTCTGTCTCTAACATTCTAACACTATTCAACTTATCATCATCAACAAAAGATATTTCATATGTATTAGGGACTATATGAAAACAAAAATATGTTCTAATATTACAGATTTTCAAGTGTTCTCTTTTTATTGCATCATGAATAATATCCGATAAGTTCCGTTGTTCATTAATTCTTATGTCAAAAATATATTTTGATGATGCAATTCCCTTTTTGGGAAGAGCTAAGGTCTTAGAATTTGTTTTTATTAGAATTCTAAAATACACCCATTTATTGGCATTTTCTGGAACTTCTATAGATATGGTTAAATAACCTTTATCGCTTAACTTAAGTATTTCAATCGGTAAAATTGTCAACTCTTCTCTTTCAACAAAAGATAGATTAACTCCATTACGACTATCTTCTTGTATCTCAGACCAACTTTTTAAAGAATCATTGAAAATAAATTTGCTGTTTTCACTTTGAGCTAATCGTTTTGCTAAGCAAATGACGTTGTCCTCATTAGTAATTTCTGATAAGATTGGGGCTGCAATAGTTAACTCAATTACATGATTATTGTTTTTTTCAAAATATTTATTTTGGTCTATCTCGGCACCAATCTCGATAAAAGAATTACAATTTGACAAATCCCATGTACAGAGATGGAATCTTTCAATCTCTATATCTCCTTTTCCAAAAACAAAGAAAGAGTTTATCATTTTACGTTAAAGGACGATTAATTAATAATTAATAGCAAAGATAATAATTCAAAACAATAACTCTCTTTTATTTCATCTTGTCTATTTATTATTATTTCTATTTATGTAATAATATTAATTATTCCTACTTATTAGATATGGGAAAAGTTGTGTTTTTTGTATTCTGTGGAATTTTATTTGCTGTGTTTTCTAGTATCGTAAACTAAGTCTATTTCTTTTTCAAAAATCGCCTTTAGCTCTTTGATACTTTCAGTATGTTTTACAAAGTTAAATTCTTTCGCTAAAGCTTTATCGTCTCTTATTGCTTTGTTATAATCATTCTTCTCAAGAATATCCTTTAAATAGTCAAGATATAGATTATAGCTGTCTGATGTTACAAATATATAATTTTTTATTTCATCAAGCGATTTTTCATGATGAATATTACTCAAATCTACAAGATCTGTTTTCTGAAAAACATCTTCTAACATTTTGACAAATCTTGAGTAGAAGCGATGATTTAATAGTTTTTCTGCTGTGAAGGTTGAGGCTTTTATATTTTGAAAGCCTAATGCTGGAAATTTCTTTGGATGCAGTTCTATTTCGTATCGTAAAATATTCTTACGTATAACAGGTATAGGGATACCTTCTGCCTTATATTTTTTCAACCATTTCTTCCTATAATATTCTGCTTCAAATGTTTTATCATAAAATTTAATTACATAATAGGTATATTGGCATAGTTTCCCTCGTAAATGAGGAGTGTCTTTAAGAGGCCTCATGTGAATAAATGCTCTTTTTGTTGTTATGCCATGAGAACGAACCTTGTCTATATATTTCATTGGTTCTTTAGGCATTTGTAAGTTTACTCCGATTTCTAAACACGTAATTATAATACGGTCTAAAGAAATGCCCAATATTTCGCCAAGTTCAATAATTGCTTTAATTGCTTCGCTTGCATTAAATCTATCATGGTTTCCTCCTTGTACAAACTTATGAAGCGAGCCATGCCCACTCAATTTCCAGTGCTTTTCTTTAGCCCCCTTCTTTTTTTCTAAAGAAACTTTTAGGACTATTGCTCTTTTTAGGGTTACGCCATATTTAAAGATGTCTCTTTCTCTATCTAAGGCTACAGCAGCTAACTCATCTTTTATTATCTTCTGCCTTGTTAGGTGTTTTTCCAAAACGTCTATATCCACATCATTTACATAAAATACAATTTTATCTATCATAGTTACAATTAAAAGTTCAATAATGATATATACTATTAGCTTAATATAGCTAAAATAGAAATACAATGCAAATTTGATTATTATAGATTTTGATAGTCTTTTAAAATAGCATCTTTAATACTACTCGAAATTTTAACTTTTTCTATTTCTGCGATATATCGATAATGTTTTTCATGATATATAGGATATTCTATTTTATTGGGTAATTGCCTAAATGTTTTAATAATTTCAACATCTCTTTTTTCGCTGCTTTTCAAAATAAAGTTTGTATTATCTGTTATATTTCCAAATGCTTCGAAAAATGCAGTTATTATTTTTCTTGGTCCATTAATATATTTTTTGTCTAATAAAACTCCTCTTATTAAAATGCCTCCGTCTATTTGGAGATTGTCATCACTATTGAATGTAATATCAATACCTTGATTATGGAAACGCCATTGTCCTTCTTTTAAAGAATGTTCATGTGTGTATTTATCAGGGTGGAATTCTTCATTATAATAGTAAAATTCTATTTCTGTAAATCGGAATACTTTATCATTTATATACAAAGCATTTTCAATTAATAATTCTTTGGCGATTCTATCAAATGATTGTTCGATTGCTTGAGGATTAACTTCTAAATTCATAGCTTAAACCTTAATTTTTATATTATATATAAACATACAAATACTTTTTCAACGTTTGATAAACATAATTACAGAACGTTGGAATTTTAAATAAAAAAGGCTCTAATAATAAGAGCCTTGCTTGAGAGTACAAAATTAATCAAATCTAAAAATCTTAATAGTCCTGTCATTTATTGAGAAGAATATAGGACTTCCTTTCTTTTTCCAATAAGAACGATACCCATGTCCGAAAGAAGTTGCAGTCATAGAAGAACCACTGTCCCATCTATACCCTGCATTGAGAAGTCTCTGTTTAAATTTATCGGTATAAGGGTCGTCTATTATAATAGCAGTTACTTTACGTGTTTTAGTATAATACTCCAGTTTTACAGAATAATGTTCGTTACCCTTATATACATCATAAGAACGTTCTCTTCGCCCATCGGGAAATTCCTTTGCATAATATGCTATGTATCGTTGAAAAGTGGAGACAATAGATTCTACCGTAGCGTTCTTTGTAAATGCTCTTACTAATGTATTCGGAGAACTACTGAAAGTGCCGCTACCTGTGCCTTTTACAACAGTAAAATCAGGGTCGTTTTTCCGAATCATATCTATACTGTCTCGGATAGCCACCTCTTTTTGTTTTTTTTGTTCTTGGGATATTTTTATAGAATCTAACCTATGCTGTTCTGCTTTTTCATTGGCAAGTTTAATAGAATCTCTCCTTATTGAAGCAATTCTATTTTGTTCCAATCTAAACTCTTCTTTACGTTTCTCATATATGGAGATACTATCAAAGATTTTCCTCTCAATGGTATTCATAATTGCATCATTTTTCTTTTTCTGCCGTCCATCTGAATAAGTATATCTTTTCATTTTCGCCTCACGTTGCAAATTGTTATAGGCTTCAAAACTTTTATTATTTATAGGCTTTTTCAAAATAGAGTTTGCTTTCTCTTCAAATAATTTGATATGCTTACTTTGAGAATATCCTGTAATAGTTGCACAGAATAATACAACAATAATTAAAAATATTACCTTTTTCATATTCATTCCTTATTTTAATATTATACGTGCTGATTTAGTACCCCAAAAGTTTCCAGCAAGATGCAAGTAATACACATCTTTTTCGGGAACTTCAAAAATCAATACCCCATTGGTTTTTATGCGTGGCTGGCAATCTTTTAGAAATAATGTTTTGTGTCCTGATAATTCAAGTGCTGTGGATGCATCTACGGCAAATTCAAATTTTACATTGTTTGCATCAGTCAGATAAAAACAGGAGTTGTCTAATGTCCGTGTTTCATCACTCGTGTTTTTTATAGAGAGATTGACAAGTAAATAAATGCCGTCTGCTGTTTCTCCTATAAATTCGTCTCCTACACTTTTTCTAAAGTTTATACTATTTACAGTATAAGAGAAATGCCCGACAGACACTTCTTTGCCGATAGAAGTATCTTCTTCTTTATTATTATTTTTCTCGGATTCTTGAATTTGCTTATCGTTTTCTACTTGTGTTTGTACTGTATTAGTATTGTTATTAGTAGTTGTATTGTTATTGATTAAATCGGTAGGTGCAATAATAAGCATTAAGATAATGGAAACAATCCCGATAGCTGAACTGAATAAAAATACGTGAACACGATTTGGCAATTTCATAAACCTTAGTACAACGTTAGGTTTTATCATTCCTGCAATAAAGACAATGAATGACGATAAGAATAGTAGTGCTGTAAAATACTTCATAATTTTAATTTTATAGTTAGTAAATAAAAATGCTCTAAGTTTGCAGAAGCAAGATAAGAGATCGGAAATTTATCTTAAAAATGCCAAGCGAGGCGAATAAATACCTCTGTATCTTATCACAATAGAATATCGGTCTTATTACCTTTGTCG
>JAITVV010000077.1 GCA_031285625.1 Prevotella sp. | reverse complement strand
CTATACCCTGAGTGAAACCCGCACAACCTATGTACCCGATAAGGCTAATCCGGAGAAACTGATACTAAAATCACAGGTAGTAAGACAAAAAGAATATGCACCCGATACACATGCTATAAGACTAACCCTTCTGCATAACAATAAGAGTGAGGATAATAATCAAAAGAATGTTCCACCAGCCTTAACCATTGTAGTGAATGATGCAAAAACAGTGGAACACCTAAACCTGCTGCGTGAAGACTTAATAAATAACAGGCCAAAAGAGGTGCAGCACATTGAACCCGGGAGCAAGCCCAGGCAGGAAGAATCACCAGCCACAGATACAGATAAGACTAAGAACACAGAAATAAAACCTGTTGAAGAGAAAAAGTCGAAGTATGTTACCTTAACCAGTAGTGCTGCCCAGATGGTCCCTCCGGGATATCGTTACAGAAGGTGACAAACGAAAACATGTTCAAAAGTGTTACTTTTGTCACTTTTTTACGTAATTATAATTAAGTAAACTTTGTATCAATCACTGGTTTTATCAAAAATAAGTATATTTGTATATACACATAATTATTAGTGCTATGAAAAAAACAGCAATATTAGGTATCGATATCCAGAACGACTTCACTTTGGCTACAGGAGCACTCTTTGTAAAAGGTGCAGATACCGATATCAGGCGAATGTCTGATTTTATACTAGGCAATCAGCAGCATATAGATTATATAGCCCTTACTTTAGATTCACATCAACCTATTCATATAGCGCACCAGTGCTACTGGAAAGGACAAGAGGGAAACCGGCCCGCTCTGTTCTCTACAATAAGTGCTGCAGATGTAAAGAGTAATAGGTGGATACCCCAATATAATGTAGATAAGGCTCTTATATACCTGGAAGAACTGGAGAGCAAAGGTGAAATATGTACGATCTGGCCCATGCACTGCATTTTGGGTACAGAGGGATGGGCTCTTAACAGGGTACTTACTGACAGCCTTATGGAATGGGCTATAGATAACAACAAGTCGTATGAGTTATTCTATAAGGGGTATTCCCAATCCACAGAGCATTATAGTATATTCAGAGCTGCAGTAGAGTGGGAGAGTGAGCCTGAGACTTATTTAAATACCACACTATTGTCAAGGTTGAATAAGTTTGATGAAGTATTGCTTATTGGTGAGGCTGCCGATTACTGTGTGGCAAACTCATTGAATGATATACTGGATGAATGCGACCAGTTGGCAAAAAAGATTGTGGTCTTTACCGATTGCATGTCATGGATCAATTCTGACAACGAAAATGCTAAAAGAATATTCGAAAAAGCCGGATCGATGGGAGTCCGTTTTATGGCTTCCACTGATTATAAGTTCTAGCAGGCTTTATTGATGTGAGTCGATATTGATTATTGGCTCGGTCTCTTTCTGATGCGGTTCGTCAGTTTTATCAATAAAGATCTTTTTTGCGACTTTGCCTACTACCCTGGTAGTTACTGCATCAAAAGATCCTCCAACAACACCGCCTAGTACGGGTACGGCTTTACCTAGAGAGGTTACGCCTTTTTCTCCTATTTTACTGGTCAGTTTGATACTTACTTTTTCTATGGTTTTGGTCAAAAGTTTCTCCCCGGCCTTTACACTCATATCTTTGAGAAGTTCTTTGGCTCCATTGCCAACCATACATATATATACAAGCGATTTAACCCTGTCGTCGCGGATGTCATATCCGCCCATGTAGGCTATGGCGGCAATCATCCGTATTTGTACATATATTACGCTGGCTATATTGGCCGGAACAGTCAGGGGCATGGTCATCACACCGCCTAATCCTGTGACAAAACCGCTGGTGGCTGCCTTAGCTACCTGCCATTTTATAAGGGAGTCTACCTGTTGCTCCAATGTGCCGTTTTGCTGCAGATAGCTGTTTCCCAGATCATAGGCAGAGTCAACTCCGGTGAATCCATTGATTGCTTTAGAGTAAGCCCAATCCAGTGTTTTAGCCATTAATCCTTTATTGATTTGTGTATTTTGTTGTTTCGACATTTATAGAAATTTTATCATGCAATTTTTAATCATAAGTGACTATTGCTGTTGCAAATACAAAAGTAATAAATAGGAGTGAGACCTTAAAAGAATAAAGCGTTTCATTTTCGAGAAATGAAACGCCTTAATAATAAATAAGATAATTTAATTCTTGCTCAATAGCTGATCTAAGTCATTAGGTGAAAGGTTCATTGCCACAATTACTCCATCTTCATCGATTAAGTAATTCTTAAACCCTTGTCTCAGTTGGTAACGATCATACAGATCAGAATAAACATCATTCCCCGCAATGAACTGATACTTAGTATCCACATGATCCATTGCTAATGTTCTTTGATAGACTGACTCGTTTTTGTCGAATGACAACGATACCATTTTTACAGGATACTTCTTGTTCTCAATTACATTTGAAAACAGAACATTGTCCTTGTGTGATGGAGCATCGTAAGCAGCCCAGAAATTTACCAATACTTTTTGACCTTTAAGATCAGACAAATCCATTTTTGTTCCTGATACGTTCTCTAAATTTTTAATATCAGGGAACAGGTTTCCCGGATAAATACCTTCCGAAGAAAGCCCAGAAGTTCTTGATGTATTTGACGATAAGCTTATAAAAGCAATACCTACAACCAAGAAATACTTCGCATACTTCATAAAATAATTATTTGGTTACCACTAAAGCCTTATTCCAATGCCTCACAGAAAAGAATATGGCTCTCCCAACTTTTGGGTACAAAACATTAACATCTACGCTTAGAGTATTGTTTTGAATTTCGGCGTCAAAGATACAGCCTTTTTGTTAAATGCAAAAACTTCTTGGAGGAAAACTGTACTTGTGTAGATGTAATGTGTTTATATATAGTTGTTTATAAAAATGATGTTTTTTGAGGTTTATATTGTATGAAAAGTTCTTTTTTGTACATAAATGTACATCATTAGGCTCTTTTTAATAAAAACTGTATTTGAATTTAAATATATGCATTAAAGTGAAATCTCAGGTCAATTTTTTTTGTACTTTTGCATCTTAGTTGCAAAGGAGTGTAAAATTAAAAAGTAACTGATATGAAAGTTCTAAAATTTGGAAGTGCATCGATTGCTACAGCCGATAAGCTAAGAACAGTAGCTTCAATTGTTTCAAAGGAACAAGGCAACATTATTGTTTTATCATCTATGCGTGGTACAGCAGAAGCGTTGGCTGAAATATCAGATTATTTATATAGGAAAAACCAGGAAGGGGCTGTAGAGATAATTAATAAGCTTGAAAAACAGTATATGGATTTAGTTATTTCTCTTTTTGACAGGGATGGAATTAAATCTTTGGCAATTGAGCTTATATCTTCGAAGTTTAATTATATCCGGACTTTCACAAAAGATCTTTTTACTCTCTTTGAAGAACGGGTAGTGATGGCGCAGGGAGAACTTATTAGTTCCGAACTGTTTTATCTATATATGCAGGACAGAAAAGTAAATGCGGTTTTAATCCCTGCACTGGACTTTATGCGTACAGATAAAAATGCAGCGCCCGATCCGGTATATATTAAAGATAAGCTATTAGCATTGCTCGAAGCATCCAAAGATGCTGATGTTTACATTACACAAGGTTACATTTGCCGTAATGCGTACGGTGAGATCGATGACCTGCGTAAAGGAGGCAGTGACTTCAGCGCTTCACTGATAGGTGTGGCTGTTGATGCAAAAGAGGTACAGATATGGGCTGATGTATATTCCATGCAGAATAATGATCCACGCTATGTGAAAGGTACCACACCTATACGTCAGCTAAACTTTGATGAGGCTGCAGAGTTGGCTTACTTCGGATCGAAGATATTACATCCATCAAGTATCCTTCCGGCTAAACTGGCGGATATTCCGGTACGTTTGAAGAATACTGAATTTCCTGAATCTGCGGGCACACTTATTTCTAATACAACAGAGGTAAATGTGATCAAGGCGGTAGGTGCAAGAGATAATATAACAGCTATAAAAATAAAGTCAGGCAGGATGCTATTAGCACATGGTTTTTTACGCCGTGTGACAGAGGTGTTCGAGAATTATCAGACATCAATAGATATGTTAGCCACATCGGAAATAGGCGTATCTTTGACCATCGATGATAATCGTAATTTACAGGCTATCGTTGACGATCTTAAAAAATACGGAACAGTTTCGGTCGACCCGGATATGGTTATTGTTTCGGTAATTGGCGATCTGGAATCGGAAGATTCAGGCATAGCTGTTGACATTATGGGTTCTATGAACGAAATCCCTGTAAGAATGTTATCTTATGGTGGTAGCAAATATAATTTCTCCTTTCTGATACATAAAAAAGATAAAGAGAAAACACTTCAGATATTGAATGACAAATTGTTTAATTAATTTTTCTAATTTCAAATGACAAAGGGAAACTTTCCTGTTGAGAAACTGAAAGGTATAGAAACGCCTTTTTACTATTACGATACCGATTTATTAAAAAAGACACTGAAAATCGTAAAAGAAGAAACTAAAAAATATGGATTTGTTCAGCATTATGCTGTAAAGGCAAACGCCAATCGTCGTATTCTTGAATTAATAGCATCTGAAGGTTTTGGGGCTGATTGTGTAAGCGGAAACGAGGTTAAAGCAGCAATTACAGCAGGGTTCCCTGCTTCTAAAATTGTTTTTGCCGGTGTAGGTAAAACCGATAAAGAAATAAACCTTGCTTTAGACCTGAATATTTTTTGCTTTAATGCCGAGTCGATGCCTGAGTTGATCGTGATCAACGAACTCGCTGCAAAAAAAGGTAAGATAGCGCAGGTTGCACTTCGTATTAATCCTAATGTAGATGCACATACACATGAATATATTACAACCGGACTGAATGAGAATAAGTTTGGTTTTAATATGGGACATCTGGATAGTGTGATAGAAGTATTAAAATCACTGAAAAGTATAAAGCTTATAGGGATTCATTTTCACATTGGTTCACAGATTGAGGAAGTAAATACTTTCGAACCATTGTGTGAGCGTGTAAATGAGTTACAGAATTTCTTTGAAGAAAGAGGTACTAAACTTGAACACATAAATGTTGGAGGTGGATTAGGTATCGATTATAACGATCCTGACACTCATCCAATTTCTGATTTTTCCAATTACTTTGAAGTATTTCATAAGAATCTTAAAGTAAGAGACGGACAACTTGTTCATTTTGAATTAGGACGTGCTATCGTAGCCCAATGTGGTTCTTTGGTGACTAAAACTACTTATGTAAAACAAGGAGAAAGCAAGGTGTTTGTGATCGTAGATGCCGGAATGACTGACTTAATCCGCCCGGCATTATATCAAGCCTATCATAAAGTAGAAAATATATCTTCAGATTTACCTGTGAAGAAATATGATGTGGTAGGACCGATCTGTGAATCTTCGGATATTTTTGTAAAGGATTATGAACTTAATGAGACTCAACGGGGAGATATCCTTGTCTTGCGTTCGGCCGGGGCATATGGAGAGATTATGGCATCACAATACAACTGCAGGGATTTGCCTAAATCATACTTCTCTGATAAGATATAATTGTACACTATATAAAACCGGGCAAGAGTCGTATGTGTATATGACTCTTGTCTTTTTTGCAATACTTTCATATACAAAACAATATAATGACTGAACAGTTTTTGGCTTATTTCAGGTTTAATATTATAGAGATAAGTGGATTGTCGCTACTCTTCTTATTTTTTATAATACAATTAGTCTATTATTTCAAGTATTACAGAAAGCCATATATTTATGCTAAGAAGACTGTAGCGGATGAGGGGCTTTACTTCAAACCTAAAGTATCTATTGTTATTGTATCCGAAAATGAAGTAGTTTCGTTAAGAGATAATCTGCCGGCGATATTAGAACAAGATTATCCTGAATATGAGGTAATAGTTGTTAATAATGGATCAACAGATGAAAGTGATGAATTATTAAGGTCATTGGAATTAAAGTATCCAAATCTGTATCATACCTATTTGCCATACTCGAATGACAGAAAGATGGACCGGCGAAAACTGGCATTAACGCTAGGTGTTAAAGCTGCAAATAACGATATATTAGTATTTACAGAGCCATATTGTAAACCTGTATCAAATAAATGGTTGAAAACGTTGCTAAAGGAATTGACTCCGGATAAAGATATTGTGTTGGGCTACTCATTTTTTACCAAAGCCCCGGTTTTCTTTAATCGTATGGCTCGTTTTGATAACCTTTTGTTTAGCATGCAAAGTTTTTCAATGGCAATCATGCAAAAACCATATGTTGGAAACTATAGGAACCTTGTTTTCAGACGGCAACTTTTTTTTGATAATAAAGGATTTGCATCTCTCTTGCACATCGAAAATGGGGAAGGTCTGTTTATTAGTCAGATCTTAAATTCAAGTAGTACTTCTGTATCTCTTTCTCAGGATAGTTTTATAGAAACGAATCTGGAAGATTTTTCTTTGTGGAGGCAGATAAAACGATCATATTTCACTATCAGGCCCTATTTGAAAAGTACTGCGCCTACAATATTTAAAATTGAAACCTATTCCAGATGCTTTTTTTATCTGTTGCTTATAGCTTCAATTGTATATGGTATTGTCTTTCAACAATGGGCGTTATTAGGATTTTCAGCTCTTTTATTTTTAATAAGGCTTACGGTTCAATTGGTTACACTGAATAAAATCTCTCAATATTTTTACTCCGGGAAATTTCGTTTTTCACTTCTTGTTTTAGACATTATCCAACCTTTATACAATCTGAAATTTAAGAGTTGGTTAAAAAGGCATTGATCTAATTGATTTGATTCGCAATAGCACTCGCTACCTTACCTTTTAGTTTAAGGTATGGTTTATTTATCTTTTCTTCCCATATAAGCCATAGGATAAAGATAATACCATCGTAATATAACCATGTGAAAATATCACGATGAAATACATTAAACCAATCTTTATAAAACTCAATGTAATTCTCTTTCGTATTGCTCCACGTCCGGTTGTTGTACCATTCATTAACAGTGATAAACCATTCAGGAAAAGGATTTCTTATAATAAGGAATATAATGGCCAGACGAAGTATGTTTACAATGATAAGGATGATCAGAGACAGGGGAATATACCATAGCTTCTTCTTTGCAGGCCCAAAGTAAAATGCAATAATGAAAGTGAACATGAATAATTGTTTCAGGCCGGTGCATCCCCAGACTATTTCGATGGGTATAGAATTTTTGAATTGAAGGATATTGCCATTGATATGGAAATCATGGTACCCAAGCAAATCGTGTATAAACCAATATACACTTTCTGCTGTCCATAAGCACATACCTTCGGTATATTTGGTTAAGTCTTTACCCAGAACCAGTAAAACTCTTTCATCATCACCTACATGGACACATAGTTTCCAGATGAATTCAAATATCAGGAATAAGCATAGGAACCAAATAATATCTTTAAATGGTTTTAATTTTTGGTAGAAATTATTGAGGAAGTTTTTGATCTTTGTGCTCATTATATTTATTCAACTGCAAAGTTACTAAAATAAGGATAATTAACCTTTTTAAGGCAAAAAAAATATGACATTTTATTTAAAAACTCGCTTAACTAAGTTTTTTTAATTTACTTTGCACAAATTTCGTTCTGTTTTAAGGGAATTTTGTGCAGATACAGAGTTAAGGATTGTTTTCTTTTTATTATTTCAATAGAAGTTTGAATAATAAATAATTCTTTTTTCTGTTATAGAAAAGTAAAGTAAAGAATGTGACAGGTTGGTGACCATGTTAACACTAATAGAATAAAGATAAATTGTATATAGAATTATAATGTTGAAGAGAAAGAAACTTCTTTTATTAGCCATTGTGGCTTTTATAGCTTGCTCGTTGGGAGCACAAACAAATTCTCCTTATAGTAGATATGGATATGGAGTATTGAAAGATCAGGCTGTAGGCCCCTCTAAGGCGATGGGTGGTATTGGATATGGACTACGAAATAGTCAAAGTGCCAACCCTCTAAATCCAGCTTCATACTCCAGAGTGGATTCTCTTACCTTTCTTTTTGATATAGGGGTATCTGCCAACTATGGCAAACTTAGTGATGGTACAAACTCAGAAAACCATTATGGTGGGGGACTAGATTACATTACGATTTTAGTTCCTTTGAAAAAAGGAATAGGTCTTAGTTTTGGAGTTATTCCTTTTTCTTCTGTGGGATACAAATTTGGTAATACAGAAACAACTAGTTCAGTAACATACACAAAATCTTTTTCCGGTTCGGGTGGCTTAAGTCAGATATACGGAGGTCTGGGGTATTCTACTCCTCTAAAAGGGCTGTCTGTAGGAGCAAATGCTTCATTCCTGTTTGGTACATTGGAGCACACTCGTAGCCTTCCCTCTGTAGGCTCTTCAAGTAATAACAGTTATACATCTACAGATTATACCGAGCTATCTATAAAAGCAGCGAAGTTTGATATTGGTATTCAATACGAATTAGCGTTATCCAAAAAAGATGTTTTGACTATTGGTGCTGTTTACTCTCCCAAAATAGGTTCCAATGGAGATTATAAGAATTATCACTATGAATTTACCGGAGCAGGTTCATTGGCTACAGCTGATACTATTTCGTTTAATGGTATTGATGCAGGTCTTCCTGAATCATATGGTGCTGGTTTTACAATAAATAGAGAGAACAGAATTGTTTTTGGTGCAGATGTTACTTACCAGAAGTGGAGTGATGTAAAGTATTCTACATATATGGGCGATGGGATGATTGATGCAGACCGCTTCAATGATAGGTGGAGATATAATGTAGGTGCAGAATATATGATTGACCCTTATGACAGAAGCTTCTTTAAGAAAATTAAATTCAGAGGAGGTCTTAATTATAGTAATTCATATATGAATGTAGTTGACGCGGCAACAAGTAAAGCTGAAGGCTATAAAGAATATGGAGCTACATTAGGGTTTGGTTTCCCAATACGTGATAATCTCGGAGGTAGAATTTCTTATCTGAATATAAACTTTGAATATAAGAAAATCAAGCCAAAATTAAATACAATGATTGATGAGCAATATTTTGGCGTATCCCTTAATATGAATATCAATGAATTCTGGTTCTTCAGAAAGAAAATTGAATAATACTTCTAAATATATTATCAGCCTCAATAAATTTATTGGGGCTAATTGTTTTTAATATGGTACAATCAAACAGGAAGAGTAAATTATTTGTCATAACGGTATTTATATCTGTTGTGATATTCTCTTTTATGTCATGCAAAGAAGAAGTAAAAAATACTATTGATCTCGCATTTGATCCTGAAAAGATTCCCACTTTAAATACAGATAGTGTAACCATGCTTATATCAGATTCAGGACTGATCCGTTATAAGATGATATCAAAAACGTGGGAAAGTTTTGATAAAGCAAAAGATCCCTATCAACGTTTCCCTGATGGATTTTATGGAGAGCAATTTGATACTACGTTTGCAATTGTTACTACCGTAAAATCTGATACAGCTTGGTATTTTACAAATCGTAAAGTCTGGAAACTTAAAGGAAATGTATTTATCCGTAATAAAGAAGAGACTTCATATACCAGTGACGAATTATATTGGGATCAACGCAAACATCTTATATACTCAGACAAGTATGTTGAAGTGAAAAGGCCCGATAAAATGACAATAAAAGGAACTGGTGGCTTTGAGTCAAATGAACAGATGACAGAGTATAGATTTAAGAATGTTAAAGATTCTCCAATAACATACAACGAAGAGAATGAAGGCGCAACAGATACCCCAAACACAGAAGAAAAGAAAGAATAGTTATTCATTTATGAATGAAATTCAATCTCATTTTATTATCTTCGTGCGCTAAAAGTTACATTTTGAATATAAAATAACTAAATAATATAAAATAATAATTTATTAAATGGCTGCTTTACAGAAAATTAGGAGCAAATCGGGTCTATTGATCGGGATAATCGCTGTTGGATTACTTGCATTTGTATTTCCTTGGAGTGAGTTATCTTCATTTATTAATAAAAGTAAGGATAAAGCTTTTACGGTAAATGGTGAAGTTATAACAACAAAACAATATGCGGATAGGATTGCGCAATGGGAGCATTTTCAAAAAGTAATGTCCGGACAAAATTCTTTAGATGAGGCTGCATCTTCTCAGATAAGGGAAATGGTTTATCAGCAGATGGTTAAAGAAATCATGCTTGACGAACAAGCTGATAAGCTTGGGCTAAGTGTAACATCCGAAGAACTAAATGATATGGTTGTGGGTGCAAATGTGGCTCCTGTACTATTTCAGATTCCATTTTTCATAAATCCTCAGACAGGACAATTTGATAAAGCTTATTTGAATCAATTTATACAATCAATTAGCCAAGATGAAGCAGGTCTTTCTGAAAATCAAAAAGCAGAAATTCAGGCGAGACGGGAAATTTGGGCTTTTATTCAAAATATGATTAAATATCAGCGCTTGGAGGAAAAGTATTCGTCTCTTGTAGCCGGATCAGTTCTCCCTAGCGCAACTGAAGTTAAATCTTCCTTCGAAGACTCAAAAGTTCAAGCAAATATATCCTACGTAGTTCAACGTTATTCAGCTATACCAGATTCAGCAGTAGATGTTTCTGATAAAGATGTAAAAGCACTATATGATAAACGTAAAAATAATTTCAAACTGGATTCAGAACTTCGTAAAATATCTTATTTCGTGAAAGATGTTGTTCCTAGTGATGAAGATTATGCAGCTGTTGAAAAAGAGATAAATGGTGTTTATGAGAAATTTGTTACTACAGACAATCCCGGATTGTTAGTGAATGAATATTCAAGTAATCAGTTTGCTGATGCATTCGTTGCTGTTGCAAGTTTACCTTCTGATATGAAATCTTTTGTTCAGACAGCTTCAATCGGTGAGGTGAAACAACCAGAACGCACAGAGCAATCATATGTGATGTACAAACTTATGGATAGAACTACAGCTGCTGACTCTGTGAAATTACAATTAATACCTTTTCAAGGGTTAGATCAGGCTACAGCAACTCATATTGCAGATAGTCTTATGACGGTAATGAAAGGTGGTAAAGATTTTACTACACTAGCCAATGAGTTAATGCCGGGATCGAATGGAGGTGAGATTGGTTGGGCTACAGAGATGAGCCTTATTGGCACAGGAGCTGATGTAGTTAAGAAATGCTTTACTGCAGCCAAAGGCGATGTCTTTACTTTAACTATTAATGGACAAACTCAATTGATACGTGTACAGGATAAAACCAATCCGGTATCTAAAGTTAAAATTGCTGTTATTCAAATGCCTGTTATTATAAGTGACAAAACTCAGAATTCTATAGATAATGAATTAAATCAGTTTGTTGCTGAAAACGGAAATATGGAAAACTTTGATAATGTTGCTTTAACAAAAGGTTATAATATTATCTCCAATGCTGTAATATCTCCTTCCGAGATGTCTTTAGGTCAGGTGTCTGGAACGCGTCAGGTTATTTCATGGGCATTCAATAATAAAGTAGGAACGGTTAAGAAATTTGACAACCTTACCAATAAACGCGTTGTTGCTATTATAAAAAATAGTATAGAAGGTGATTATATGCCGGTTTCAGAAGTTTCGCCTATGCTTAAGGCAGAATTAATTAATGAGAAGAAAGCAGAGAAGATGATTGCTGACTTGAAGTCGAAAAATCTGACATCTTTGCAAGCTTATGCTGAAGCTGTAACAGGACGTGTAGATACAGTAAGTTTTGTAACATTTCAAACAAATAATATATCTGGTGTAGGGTATGAGCCTATTTTAAATGTTTATGCTAAACATGGTCAGGTAAATAAATTAGAGCAGCCGATGAAAGGTAAAGCTGGAGTATATGTGCTAGATGTAACGTCTAAAACTGATAATACCAATACATTTGATGAAGCTCAGGCTAAGCAAATGATTCGTCAGGGTAATTTTTATCAGTTGATGTCTCAGGCTGTATTTGTGCTGCAGGAAAAAATGAATGTAAAAGACAATAGGGTCACATTCTGGTAAGAACTATAATTTATAATATAACAAGATCCCTTATAGTTTGACTGTAGGGGATTTTGTGCTTTTAGCTAATAATTGTATGACAAAAAAAGAACGTTATGCAGGTGTAATTAATTGGTTCGATTTAAATATGCCTACAGTAGATACGGAGCTTCATTATGACAATCCTTTCCATTTATTGATTGCTGTTATATTATCAGCTCAATGTACCGATAAAAGAGTAAATATAGTAACGCCACCGTTGTTTGAAGCATATCCTACCCCTGAGGTAATGGCAGTGACTTCTACAGATGCTATATATGAGTATATAAAAAGTGTATCATATCCTAATAACAAGGCAAAGAATCTGCTCGGAATGGCTAAGAAGCTGGTAACCGATTTTGAAGGACAGGTACCTCAGACCTTAGAGGAATTGGAATCTATTCCCGGTGTTGGGCGTAAAACAGCCAATGTGATGCTTATTGTAGCTTTTAACAAGCCTGCTATGCCTGTGGATACACACGTTTTTAGAGTCTCAAACCGCCTTGGTTTGACAGATAATTCTAAAAATCCTGCTCAAACAGAAAAAGAACTGATAAAATATATACCATCAAAATATCTATCTAAAGCTCATCATTGGTTAATTTTGCATGGACGTTATGTCTGTATCGCACGTAGACCTAAATGTGAAGAATGCGGCCTCACTCCTTACTGTAAATTTTTTAGTAAAAAGAAGTGAAAAATAATAATTAGGCCAATAGGTTGTCAATTAGGCAGTTTATTCTTCATTCTATTTTTCTTTTAAAAAAAATGCGTTTAAATATTTGGAATATTATTAATTATTTGTTTATCTTTGCACCCGCTTTACCACTAAAAGGGAGCCTTTAAAGAAGGGATTTCGGG
>JAITVV010000060.1 GCA_031285625.1 Prevotella sp. | reverse complement strand
TTTTTATAATAATTGCCCCCTGTGTAGTATACGTTGTAGTACAGGAATGTTATAGCCGGATTAATATGTTAGTAATCAGTCGGATGAAAATTAAAGAAACTTGTCAAAAGTAACAGCTTCTTTACCGTTTTTATTGTTACTTTTTATTTTGACAAAGATATATCGCATATAGTATAGATAATTTTCTAAGAAAAGACTAACTCTGTTATTTTTTCTTTTTCGAATTCTCATAATCCCTTATAAATCCTCTGCACATCCAGTTTGCTAATGCCTGCCTGTTATCATATTCTAAAAAACGACGTTGATCAAAGGTGTTCTGAATGTTCCCAAGTTCAGCAAAGATACCAACAGGTGTAGAGTTATTTAAAACATAGAGGCTACGTGAAGTCACTGTTCCTGTAAATCCCCGGCTTGGCTGATGTTTGTTATATTGATCGTTAAATGTTTCCCTCATTGTATTTGCTAGTCTTTTGCCTTCTACACTTTTTTCAGCATGATAGAAAAACACATCTAACTGTTGCTTCTTACTACGGCTGTCCAGATGTATAAAGACTGCCCGTTTATATCTTTCTTTTGATTTTTTACTTAGACTGTTTATCTTATCGCTTCTTTGCTTTAACCTTTTTACCTGATTGAGGGGGATGGCGGCTCCCATACAAGTTTCACGATTACTATTCGCCAGATATCTGTCATCTCTGATGCCGTCTTTTGCATCCTGGATGATCATATGTACAGTGGCACCCTCTTCCATTAAGGCACGGGCCAGACGTAATGTTATATCGTATGCATATTCGTCTTCGTGAAGCACCCGTCCGTCTACTCTCCCGATGGCACCACAGTCCGGTCCGCCATGTCCGCTTGAAAGAAAAAAACAGGCGCCTTTTAGACGGTCAGACTTTATAGTGTAATCTTCATATTTTTTTCCGAAAAGCTTGTTCTTCCGCTTTTTCCCAGTTTGTGCTTTAGCTGTCTCTTTTATATTATCTGTCTTATCTTCCTTTATTTTCGATATAGGGGGCAAAGTATACTTTACGCCTTTTAATAGTGTATTACCCTTCCCAAATTTACCTTTGTTTAATTTTAGGAATTCTGTATAGTGACCTTCTTGAGTGCGCTTATTTCGTTGGAGAAAGGCGCGGACTCCCTCACCGTTGCGTGGAGTGTCTTTATTGTTCTGAGAATAGCCAGGGATACTGGTTAAGATAAATAATAGAAAAAGGATAATACGAATATATTTCATAAGCTACATTAATTACCAATGAGTGGTAATTTGACAAATTGTTTGTAGTAGCACAAATATAAGCAGATTTATGAGAAAATAAAATACCGATACTCATATGAGTATCGGTTTTTTCATATATTAAGAAATATACTTCTTATTTTTTACGTTGAACGCGATTCCATCCGTAAACAGCTTTGTCGCCAAGTTCTTCTTCGATGCGAAGAAGTTGGTTGTATTTTGCCATACGGTCTGTGCGGCTAAGTGAACCTGTCTTGATCTGACCTGAATTTGTAGCAACTGCGATATCAGCGATTGTAGCATCTTCAGTTTCACCCGAACGGTGTGAAGTTACACTTGTATAACCTGCACGGTGAGCCATTTCTATAGCATCTAGAGTTTCAGAAAGTGTACCGATTTGGTTTACTTTGATAAGGATAGAGTTACCACAGCCGGTTTCGATACCTTTTTGAAGGAAGTCAACATTAGTTACGAACAAGTCGTCGCCTACAAGCTGAACTTTGTCACCGATAGCATCGGTAAGTTTTTTCCAACCATCCCAGTCTCCTTCGTCCATACCGTCTTCGATAGAATCGATAGGATATTTTTCAGTTAGTTCCTTCAAAAATTTAACTTGATCTGCAGCTTTACGTTTTGCAGCTTTCTTTCCTTCAAATTTGCTATAATCATATACTTTAGCTTTTTTGTCGAAGAATTCAGAAGCAGCACAGTCAAGAGCAATAGTTACATCTTTACCAGCTTTATAACCTGCAGCTTTGATAGCTGTAAGGATTGATTCAAGAGCGTCTTCTGTTCCGTTTAGAGCAGGAGCAAAACCTCCTTCATCACCTACTGCGGTACTAAGACCACGGTCGTGAAGAACTTTTTTCAATGCGTGGAATACTTCAGCACCCATTCTCAAAGCTTCTTTGAAAGATTTAGCACCTACCGGACGGATCATAAATTCCTGGAATGCTATAGGAGCATCAGAGTGAGAACCACCGTTGATGATATTCATCATAGGTACAGGAAGAGTATAAGTGTTAGTACCACCGATATAGCGATATAATGGAAGTTCAAGGTAATTAGCAGCAGCTTTAGCTACAGCAAGAGAAACACCTAAAATAGCGTTAGCACCCAATTTAGATTTAGTTTTTGTTCCGTCAAGCTTAAGCATTTTATGATCGATACCTCTTTGATCAAGAGAAGATTCACCTAGAAGGGCAGGAGCGATAACTTTGTTAACATTGTCAACAGCTTTAGTTACACCTTTACCACCATATCTTTTTTTGTCACCATCACGAAGTTCCAATGCTTCGTTTTCTCCTGTTGATGCACCAGATGGTACAGCAGCACGGCCTAGAACACCGCATTCTAGTGTTACATCAACTTCGATTGTAGGATTACCTCTTGAATCCAAGATTTCACGTGCGAAAATTTTCTCGATTCTCATTGTTTTTATTAATTTAAAAAATGAATAATTTATTTCGTTTTTCGTTTGTTAAATTTGACCAACAAAATTAGTCTTTTTTCTTGTATTTAATAAATAAAATAGCGGAAATATAATCTCTATATCTTGAATTTCACATAGTTTATTTAATTTAATAATTTCGTGATTGAAACAAATATTTTAATACCTGAGTATTTATCCATCAATCTTTGTTTTCGTTTTCTATCTAGCCGTCTTTATTTTCCAAATTTATATTCTTTTGGATTGTTAATAGAATTTATTAAGGCTGTTGCATTTGCTGAAATATTACTATTTGTTGAACTAGTGTATTCCTCCAATAATTGTTTCTTTTGCTGTATAAACTCCATTATAAATATCTGCATAAAATTGCGGTCTATGGATTTGAATATTTTCAGAAAATCAGTGTCCATCTTCCCATCGAAATCATCATCGAATAGTTTTTGTTTTATTATTTCAGCTTTTGCCAGATTGCCTTTTGTCGGCTTATATGCCATTGCTGTATTCACCTGGCAATCATAGTTAGCTGCTTCAAAAAGTATCTTTATATTTTGTAATATAGAATTTCTATCTGCATCTCCTTCTTCAAGTAAACAAATATAGAACTTCAATCCCCAAGGGGTGATTCTATATAGGGTTTCCTGATGTTCGAGCCTGTCAATAATAAATTTGTAATCTGAAGCTTCGCCATCTCCCTTAAATATCTTAATAAAAGGGTCTTTTAAACATTTGGAACTCGTTTCGTAAACTGTTGCAAACCTGTTCCATGGAAAGTTGTCCATACATTGTAGAAAATCCATAATAGCTTTTATAATTTTGTATTTGTAAAGTATAATGTAGGTGTATTATCAGAGTACCAGACACATATCATATTGCCTGAGAAATTCGGATAAACCAATAGAACCGAGAAAACTATTCGTAACCGTATCATTTATATCCACATTCACTACACTGAGTTCCGGGCCATAGAGCGAGGCGATATATCCAAAAAGGGAAGATCCCAGCCCTTGTTTCCTGTACTCCGGTTTTACAGCGAATAACAGAATCCTTTTTCTTTCAGGAATACACGCCAGGTATGCTATAAGTTTATCATTATCATAAATACCCCATATTTCAGTGTCTCCTGCGCTACGGGATATCGATTCAGTAGAGTTTTGCCATGTGGGTTCTGATATGCAAAAGCTTTTCAGTTTATCCCAATTACATGATTTTACTCTTTTGATAGATTTCTCTGTTTGCGTTGGAGAGGCATGTACGGTACCTTTATAACAGCATAATGTGCGTCTTTCCTCAAATCCTATACGTTTGTATACTTTGTGTGCACGTAGGTTTTCAGTTATTACTTCCAGCCGGATGCTCTCTATTCCTGCTCTTTTGAATTCAGGTAGCCCGAAAGAGTACATCCTTCCTGTCAATTTCTGCCCTCTGTACTCGGGGATAACCCCTGTAGCCGCGTTATATAAGACTTTTTTATCTTTAATTATATCATATCCGTGAAGGATAAAACCGACTAAACGTTCATTGTCGAAGACGCCAATGGAATATTCGCCAAGAACATTTTCACTCTTCATTTTATTTTCAAGCTGGTGTAAAGCCAGATGTGTCGGTGTTTGATAATCTGAGAATGCTGCATTGAAGCATCCCAGTATATCTGTTGTGCTTATGCTTTCTAATGTTTTTATTTTTAAATGTTCCATAATTTAACCAGTAAAATCAGAAAGTAACAAAAGTAGCAAAAGTAGCAAAAGTAACATTTCTTTATTAGTATTCCCTCTTACTATTTATATTCCAAATATACCAAAGAGCTCTTAATATATTAGGTGATTTTTACGAATTTTAATTAGCATACCAATCTAGTTATGCCTTTTCTCTTTCTACTTTTCACTTTATTTTATACCTTGCATTGGTTTTATGCAAGCTGTTTCCTATATAGATAAATAAAAAAACTAAATATCATGCTACCGGCTAATTATCAGCAATTAAAAGAAAGATTGTCGAAGACGATCCCTGCGAAACGTATTATTACAAATCCTTTACAGCTACTGGCATACGGAACTGATGCAAGTTTCTATCGCCTGATTCCTAAAATAGTGGTGCAGATACACACCGAAGAGGAGGCAGTAGAAGTGATACGTCAAACAGGACAATTGAATATTCCGGTGACATACCGTGCAGCTGGTACAAGCTTGTCGGGGCAAGCTATAACCGATTCTGTACTGATGGTGGCTACCCATGAATGGAGAAAATATACCATTCTCGACGATGAAGCATTAAAAATAAAACTGCAACCCGGTATTACGGGTGTCCGGGCTAATATACACCTGCAACCTTTCGGTCGGAAAATCGGGCCCGACCCGGCTTCGATTAATGCTGCAATGATAGGGGGGATAGCTGCAAATAATGCCAGCGGTATGTGTTGCGGTACCGATCAGAATTCATATAAGACTATAGCTGATATACGTATCGTGCTGTATGACGGAACAATACTGGATACATCGGATGAGCAGAGTAAGAAAGCTTTCAGGGAGAAGCATCCCGAAATAATACGAGAGATAGAGCAATTAAGGGATGATATAAAATCCGATGCTGTATTAACAGAACGGATCAAACAGAAATATAAAATAAAGAATACTACAGGATACAGTATCAATGCATTGGTAGATTACGAAGATCCGTTCGAAATCATAAAACATCTTATGATCGGTTCGGAAGGAACACTGGCCTTCACTTCAGATATAACCTATCATACTGTGGTGGATGAGAAATATAAGGCATGCACCCTGATGATATATGATACTATAGAGAAAGCCTGTGATGTTGTCCCTATGCTGAAACAAACTCCGGTATCGGCAGTAGAATTACTCGATAGGGATTCTATCCGCTCCATTGAAGATGATCCCGATGCTCCTGATTACTTCCGTACATTGCCCGAAACAGCCTGTCTGCTTTTAGTTGAGATACAGGCAAATGAGCAAGAAGATATGGATGAAAAAGAGACTGTGATCCGTAAAGCAATTGAGTCTATTTCGACTATTCAGCCTTATAAATTTACTTCCAATCCTAAAGAATATAACTTCAACTGGAAAGCCCGGAAAGGACTTCTCTCGACAATCGGGGGACTACGTAAAACAGGTACTACATGCCTGATTGAGGATGTCGCTTTTCCTATACAGCGTATTGGCGAGGCCTGTGTAGCTTTGAAAGACTTGTTTAAACGTTCGGGATATGCTGATGCTGTACTATACGGGCATGCCCTTGATGGAAATTTCCATCTTGTATTTTCCCAGGATTTTAACAGCCCTAGCGAAGTACAGAAATATGCGGATATGATGGATGAACTGGCAGATATTGTTGTCAACAGGTTTGATGGCTCACTCAAAGCCGAACATGGAACAGGACGCAATATGGCGCCGTTTGTAGAAAAAGAATGGGGAGAAGCTGCATATAAGATCATGCTTCGGATTAAAGATATATTTGACCCGCATAAATTGATTAATCCGGGAGTAATAATTAATCAAAATCCGAAGATACACTTGGAGAATCTTAAACCGCTGCCAGCTGCAAATGAGATTATAGATAAATGTATGGAATGTGGCTTCTGTGAACCTAATTGCGTGGCAGAAGGGCTTACTTTATCTCCTCGTCAGCGTATAGTTATAGCTCGTGAAATCTCGCGGCTCAAAGCATTGGGAGAAGATCCTGCACGCCTGAAGCAAATGTTGCATGATGCCAAGTACTATTCGGATGAGACCTGTGCTACAGACGGATTGTGTGGCCTTGTTTGTCCTGTAAAGATAGATACCGGTAAGTTTATAAAAGATTGGCGCCATGATCAGTCTTCGGATACGGCGAAAAGCGTAGCTTCTTATATAGGTAACCGTATGGCAGGCACGACTTCAGTATTGAGGGGTGGTCTCAACTTTGTACATTTCTTCCATTCTCTCCTGGGTGATACTCTTATGGGAGGGATTGCATCAGCTATGCGTACAGCCTCATTTAAAACTATTCCCAAATGGAATAAAGATATGCCTCAGGGCGCCCATAAAATTAAGGAAGGCATTATAAATGAGGGACAGATAGATAGGGTTGTTTATTTTCCTTCGTGTATCAACCGTTCGATGGGAAAATCGAAAGGATATGAAAAAGATGATGTGGAGCTAACTAAGAAAACGCAAGAACTACTGCAACGTGCCGGATTTACAATAATTTATCCTGAAGGTATCAACAGTCTTTGCTGTGGTATGGCTTTTAGTAGTAAAGGCTTAAAAGAAGAGGGAGCACGCAAATCGAAGGAATTGGAAGAAGCATTGCTAAAGGCCTCCGATAATGGGAAGTATCCTATACTTTTTGATATGAGTCCGTGTTTCTATACTTTCCATGAAGCTAACCAAAACCAGGCCTTAAGGATATACGACCCTATAGAGTTTATGCTTGATTTTGTAATGCCAAAGCTTCAGGTAAAACACCCTCGCGATATAGTAACCATATTCCCTGTATGTTCTGTGAAGAAAATAGGTATGGAACAGAAATTATTGCAATTGGCTCACCTGTGCTCAAAAGAAGTCGCTCTGGTAGACTCTAATTGTTGCGGTTTTGCAGGTGACAGAGGGTTTACATATCCCGAATTGAATGCACACGGACAAAGACATCTGAATGAACAGATCCCCGCCGATTGCAAAGATGGATATTCTACAAGCCGTACTTGCGAAATAGGCATGAGTGAGTATAGTGACATCAACTTTAAATCCATATTCTATCTGATAGATGAAGTAACAAAGTAATACTAAAGATATAAATTGTAAAAAGTGACAAAAGTAACAGGTTTTATCCTATTTTCTTTTGTTACTTTTTTATGTAATAAAGTATTTCCGAATTACCTATATATTGATAAAAATATTTTCATTTTCTGATTAAATTATTCATCTTTGGATATACAAACTTGCAAATATGAAAAGCTGGATAAAATACGCTGTACTTCTACTATTTATTTTGACAGCATGTAATCAAACGGAAGAGGATGAAATATTAAAGATATTACCCAAAGTAGTATTCTCAAACTATCATCATCTTACATATGATTACAAAGAATTACATTATGGGAATGATTCTATTTATTATTTTAGAATATCAGATAATAAGCTCGAATCAATAAAATATACATCAGGAATCGGGTTAGGACAACCTTTCTATAAAACATATTATCCTACGGGGGAATTAGAGAATATTGTGTATAACGTTGATTCGACCTTATATGGCGTAATGCGTTATCAATCTTTCTTTGAGTCCGGTAAATTGAAGGCAAAAGTTTACACCCGGCGTATTGACCCTCTGTTTGCTGATGAGCCCGATACCTTTAAAAGAACAGACTCTCTGGTGATGTATAGCAAAGATGGACTGGAAACAGAAATAGGGAATATAACATATACCGACGAAGATAGCTACCTGAAAGGCAAAATGTATAAAGGCTATTATGGCGAATGGAGTACTTATAATGCTAACGGCACCCTTATAGAATGGCAAATGCCATTAGATGGACAAGGCTATGGAAACCCTAGAAAAGCATATAAAAGTTATTATAATAACGGTCAACTGAAAGAATATCACATACAAGGGGATATGTATGCCGGTGGTGTATCTGTAGAAACTATTTGCTACGATTCTTTAGGACACAAAACAGAACATGCAACATACGAACATCTGATGCCTGATTGGGGTACTAGTTATAATCATACCTTTAGTATAGCCACAACAAAACAGTATTATCCGAATGGTAAGATTAAGGCGATAGAAAAAGTAAAATCATTTGGTGAAAGCGATATTTATAAGTGCGGTAAGTGGCTATATTATAATGAAAAAGGAAATGCTATACGCTCAGAGACTTATGGGAGTTGTTATAATTTTGAATTGGAGGAAGAGAATATAATAGGATATGATTGAGAGAATTGTGAACAACAAAAAAAGCTGTGTACACTTTGTACACAGCCCTATTCTGTATCTATCAAATTCAAATTATAATAAACTATCCGGATTCAGATTTTTACCTTCAATGTCCTTGAAATAATTATATGTACCAACTTTCAATTCATAAGTTGCTATTTCGTCACAGACAATGATTCCTTTAGGATGCAGCTGCAAAGCAGTGATTGTCCACATCTGGTTGATAGAACCTTCTACTGCCTGAGCTAGAGCTCTTGCTTTGTTGTGTCCATTCACCATGATAAGAACTTCTTTTGCATCAAGGATAGTACCCACGCCGACTGTTACAGAAGTCTTCGGTACTTTATTTACATCATTATCAAAGAATCTGGAATTTGCAATTATAGTATCCTGTGTCAAAGTTTTGATACGGGTACGGGAAGATAGAGATGATCCGGGCTCGTTAAACGCAATATGACCATCAGGACCAATACCGCCTAAGAATAGGTCAATACCACCCACTGTTTTCATTTTATCTTCATAAGCAGCGCATTCGGCATCCAGATCAGGAGCATTCCCATTCAGAATATTTACATTAGCAGCATCGATATCTATATGGCTAAAGAAATTATTCCACATGAAAGTATGATAACTTTGAGGATGATCCTGAGGTAACCCTACATATTCATCCATATTAAAGGTAATCACATGACGAAATGAAACCTTCTTCTCCTGATAATGTTTAATCAGTGCTTTGTACATGCCCATTGGTGATGAGCCTGTTGGCAATCCGAGAACGAAAGGTTTTTCTGTTGTCGGATTTGCAGCATTGATCTTTGACACTACATAATTTGCAGCCCATTGGGAAAGCAATTCGTAATTCGGTTGAATAATTAATCTCATGATATATCTTAATATGTTAGTTCATAAAAAATAAAGCAAACCTTCTAGTACAAATATACTAAAAGGTTTGTCTTAATTATACAATTATAGAGGATGGTATTCTACAAATGCTTCAATAGCTTCATATGAGGCCATACCCAATTGTCTATACAGTTCAGCCGTTGCACGGTTTCTGTCTTCAGAGCGTTGCCAGAACAGACGTTCATCATTACCCAGGAACGGCGCACTTTCCATTTGCGACTGATGTTTCAATATTGCATTTCTTTTCTTCCGAAGTTCTTCCGGGGAGATAGGTACAGCCATTTCAATATGGTCAATTTCCCACTCAGCCCATGCTCCACGATACATCCAGAAACGGCAATCCTTAAGCCATTCTGCGCCTTTCAGTTCGTCCACTGCTGCAAGTATGGCATCCAGACAAACTTTGTGGGTGCCATGCGGATCGGCTAAGTCTCCTGCAACGAATACTTCGTGTGGTTTTACTGTTTCCAGATAATTTTTTACAATTTCCACATCAGCTTCTGAAATAGGATTCTTCTTTACACGTCCAGTTTCGTAGAATGGCAGATCCAGAAATTTCACATTATTGGTATCCATTCCTACATAGCGGCAGGCTGTTGTAGCTTCCTGACGGCGGATACGGCCTTTCATGAAGAGCACGTCAGCTGTATCAATATCACCTTCTTTCTTATCATGTAGCAGATATTGGAGAATCTCTGCATATTTCTTTTTTAAGGCATCATTGCCTGCATCATATTTGCTTCTTATATCTTCGAGGAAAGAAACGTAACGGATAACTTCTTCATCTCCTACAGCAATATTACCCGAAGTCTGATATGCTACATGCACATCATGTTTTTGATCTACAAGGCGTTTGAATGTTCCACCCATGGAGATCACATCATCGTCAGGGTGAGGGCTGAAAATAATCACCTTTTTCGGATAAGGTTTTGCTCTTTCAGGGCGATTGGTATCATCGGCATTTGGTTTTCCTCCCGGCCAACCGGTTATAGTATGTTGCAGGTCATTAAATATCTTGATATTCACATTGTATGCTGAACCATACAGTGCTAATAATTCTTCAAGGCTGTTATCCTGATAGTCCTTATTTGTTAATTTAAGAATCGGTTTGTTTACTTTGAAACATAACCAAACAATAGCCCTGCGGATCAATTTACTGGTCCAGTCACAACTTGTTACCAGCCAAGGGTGATTGATGCGGGTCAATTCAAAAGCTGCATTCAGATCGATATGTACAAATGCATTTGGATGAGCTTGCAGGCATGAAGCGGGAACTGCGTCCGAAATAGTACCTTCAACAACATCTCTTATCCCTTTTGCTTTATCTTCACCCCAGGCAATCAATGCAATTTCTTTTGCTTTCATTATTGTAGAAATACCCATTGTAACAGCACTCGGAGGCACTTGCTCCAGCGAGCCAAACGTATTGATAGCCTCTTTACGTGATTGTTGGTCAAGTAGTACCAAACGGGTTTGAGAACTCATACTCGAACCTGCAATGTTGATGCCGATATTACCTGCGCGTCCTAATCCTAACAGTAGGTAGTCTATGCCGCCTACACTCTGTATTGTTTGTTCATAAGCCCTGCAATAGTTTAGAATTTCTTCTTTAGGTACTGAACCATCAGGCGAGTATACGTTCTTCAAATCGATGTCTACATGATCTAAGAAAGATTCTTTCAATAGTTTCAGATTGCTATTAGATTGAGGAGCTAAAGGATAGAACTCATAAATATTAAATACAATCACATTTTTGAAACTCAGTCCCTCTTCTTTATGAATACGGATAAGTTCCTGATAAATTGTCTGAGGAGAATGTCCTCCGGGAAGAGCCAGGACAAATTTAGCACCTTCAGTTTCTTTTATCTTTATTTTTTTTGCAATATCTTTTGCAATATTAAGAGAGGCTTCCACCGATGATTCATAAATCTGTGTGGGCACTTTTTCGAAGCGGATAAGAGCAGATAACTCGAATTCGTTTTCAGGACGATAGTAGCGCTGAGACACTCTATCCAGTACGATTTGTGAACTTAAATCTAATCTCATATTAAAAATTTATTTACGATTTAATGTATATTGTTGGTTATATGGATCAAACAACAAGGGCGGCAGTGCCCAATAAGTATATATCTTCTTTTTGAGATAATAACACCCTTACTCTCTTTAACGTTTCAGGATATGGAAATGTACTAACTACCTCAAACATTTTTTCAGAAAATAGCTGGTAGCCGGCAGACAGACCTCCACCTAATATAATTGCCTGAGGATCGTAGGTAAATAAAATTGCTTTTATCAGATATCCAATATGCCCACCCAGTTCTTCCCAGAGGGATATCATATCCGTATCGCCCATCAAGGCCAGATTTAACGCATCGCGTCCCGAAACATTATTCCGGTCAAAGAATTTCCGGCTACAATAATATTCGTAATCAGCATCCAGATAGGGTAAACTACCTATTTCACCGGCTCCGGTGTTATTGCCATTATATAATTCATCATTGATAATAATACCTGCTCCAACCCCGGTACCTAAAGTAACGCATACAATATTGCGGAACGAAGTACCTTCACCATAATAACGTTCTCCAAAGGCAAAACAGTTTGATTCATTATTAACAAATACGGGAACTCTGAATTCTTTTTCAAGGATATCTTTCAGATATACCTTCTTCCATGACGGAATATTTACTGTATTATAAACAATTCCTTGCTCTGCATTAACAACTGAAGGTACACCGATACCAATACCCCTGATATTAGTATTCATTATTTGACGAATCATGTTACACAGATTATCAAGTATAAGATCTTCAGAAGCCTGAGCATTAGTTAAAGCTTCTGTTTTTCTTAAAATCATGCCACCATCGACTATACCCATTCGAATTTTTGTACCGCCTATGTCTATACCTATTCTCATAATAAGAGTATGATATCCGTTATTTCACTATATATAATGCAATTACACTATTAATGTTCATTGCTGAAGTATCTTTAAACACATGTTTTCTGTCCTTAATTTAAGGTAATACAAATATACACAGCATTATATGAATATAGCAAAACCAGATGTTAATTAACATTTAATAATTATGTGATCAAAAATTGAAACTTAGTTATAATAATTTATCTATTTAAATATTCTTTTAATTATTATCTTCGTAAGTTATTATTTATTTCAAAATCGCACATGAAGCACTCTATATCATTTATATCAGGAGTTTCTAAAATAATGTTTCTTCTCTTCGTTGCGAATATATTTTTCTGCACAAGTAGCATGGCTCAAAAACAAAAGAAAGGCAAAAGAATATATAAATTGGGTCGTATGGGCATCTGCCCTGCAAAGAAGGCAATATATGGTGAGGAGATGATTGGCGGAACCGATGTGGACGATAATGGCAATACATACCATTGGGATGGTACACGAACTGTACAGATAAAGGGAATTAAGTATAACAGTACTGCTCTTGTTGCGATTGGCCACAAAATGACATTTAAGGAATTCTGTAATCCGAAATTCTATAGCAACGACTTTCAAGTACTCCGTTACAATATAAATGGAAAAGGATATATAATTGGCAAAGACATAGAGAATATGTACCTTATCGTATATGCTGATGATAACGATCCGACTGTGATAGACATATCTCATTTGGAATATCTTAAGGAAGGTATATTCAGAGACAAGACTGGTAAGCTCTATTTTTATCCCTATACAAATTACGGGCTAATAGAAGTTCCTCATATCGAAGGTTTAGATATAGAATCGCTCAAGCATATTGCAAGTAACTATTACATGGATAAAAACGGTCTGTATTGGTTTGGATGGGAAATTACTCAATCATCCGGTGGAGTATCAAAGACGGTCAATCCTTCAGGCTTACTTGAACCCAGCCGAGGTGGAAATGTGCATCCGATGTTAATGGATGGGTATTTTATATATGGCGATGCAGTATATACAACCAAGTCGGATTTTTTGCCTGCGAGGCTTAATCTGAAAGGGTCTAAATGTGTAGAGCTGCCTCTGTCTTTTGAAGAAACCTATGTGACGGACGGCGACACTGTATACAATAAGACTTATGATAATTACTTCAGGGAAGTTGATGAAGCCAATATTGAAAGAAGATACGGGCTGAAAACCAATCTTACAGAATGGAAAATACTGGCTGAAGGAGTGTATAATCCGGGTCATGCAATGGCCCAGATAGTCGGCGAGGGTAGAATTCACTATTTTCCAACGGATGAGAAGCCTTCGCTCAGTGGATTTGCGCATAAGCTGATACATACCCCCGATGGTTTTTATATGGCAGGCAAAAAACTTGACAATGTAATGATATACAACTATGATATTCGCCAGTATGAACCATTAGAAGTTGATAAATTTCGCTATCTTACCAATAAGGTTTATATTTATAAAAAACGTATCTATTCTTATGATTGTATTCCCATTGTAGAAGACATTGATACAGACAAACTGTATCAGATTAAAAAAGGAGGCATCGATACCTATTTTTTTACAGATGGCAAAGTATTGTTACATAGCGAGTCATTTGACGAAACTAAAATAATAGAGGATGCTAAAAAAGGCAAGTATATGGTATTTAAAAATTCGATAGAGCGTAATGTCGATTTTACTACCTTAAAGATAATCAACCAAAATATAGCAATGGATAAAAATAACATATACAGTGGTGAATATTATGGTATGGAAATTATCCCTATTAACGAAATAAAGATAAAAGTGATAGATACCAATTGAATTATTGTATTTTGTCATGCTGACTAAGGAAGCATCTCGGCCCATTTGTCAAGGAGAGAAGAAATATCCTTCGTGCCTCAGGATGACAACCAACAGTTAGAGAAACGCAATATTCTAAAGAATTATATAAGATAAATGACTATTGTAATAAAATGAGTGATTTTTCGCAGACAGATATAAAATATTTAGCAGGAGTAGGGCCTAAAAAAGCCGAAATATTAAATAAAGAAATTAATGTGTTTTCGGTTGAAGACCTGCTTTACTATTTTCCATATAAATATATAGACAGGAGCCGGATCTATTTCATTCACGAAGTAGATGGCAATATGCCTTATATACAGCTCAAAGGTCGTATTACTGCCTTTGAAACATTTGGTGAAGGCCGGAAGAAACGTCTGGTCGCACATTTTACTGATGGAACAGGGTTTATTGATTTGGTATGGTTCCAGGGAGGTAAATTCATTACAGATAAATACAAAGTGGGCTTTCCTTATATCATTTTTGGGAAACCTGCTCTATTCGGTGATAAATTCAATATTGCACACCCTGATATCGATCCATACATAAATGAAGAAGAGCGCCAAACGGGTTTGATGCCTTATTACAACACTACAGAAAAGATGAAAAACCATTATCTGAATTCTAAAGCGATTCAGAAGATAATGGCCTCAGCATTTAGTTCGGTAGTGAAAAATATGCCGGAAACCTTGCCGGACAACGTGATAAGGGATGCACACCTGATGGGCTTAAAGGATGCAATGCGTAATGTACATTTTCCTGAAAATACTGCGCTGTTACGGGATGCCCAGTTTCGCCTGAAGTTTGAAGAGTTATTCTATATACAACTCAATATACTCAGATATACTGCCGAACGAAAATCAAAACTGAAAGGGTTTGTTTTTACACGGGTAGGGGATAATCTGAATCGGTTTTATGAAGAAAACTTGCCTTTCCCTTTGACGAATGCCCAGAAACGGATAATAAAAGAAATCCGGCAGGACATGGCTACTGGAGAACAAATGAACCGTTTGCTACAAGGTGATGTGGGTAGCGGCAAAACACTGGTTGCACTAATGCTGATGCTGATAGCCCTCGATAATGGTTTTCAGGCAGCAATGATGGCTCCTACAGAAATATTAGCTACTCAACATTATCATACAGTGACCGAATCTTTGAAAGGAATGAATGTGAATGTTGAACTACTAACCGGATCGACAAAAAAAGCAGATCGCGAGAGGATTCACAAAGCGCTCTTAACAGGAGATCTGCAAATATTAATCGGAACACATGCACTGATTGAAGATACAGTCCAATTCTCTAATCTGGGACTGGTCATAATAGACGAACAACACCGCTTTGGAGTCGCACAAAGGGCAAAGCTCTGGTCTAAAAATATAAATCCTCCGCATATACTGGTGATGACGGCTACCCCCATACCCCGGACATTAGCCATGACTGTATATGGTGACCTCGATGTATCGGTAATAGATGAATTGCCTCCCGGACGTAAACCGATTCAGACAATTCATCAGTATGATAAGAAAAGAGGTGCTTTGTATGAATCTATCAGAAAACAGCTACAAGAAGGCAGACAGGTATATATTGTTTACCCACTGATAGAAGAAAGTGAAAAGCTGGATTTAAAGAATCTGGAAGATGGTTTTAAGCATATACAGGAAGTCTTTCCGGAATATACGGTATGTAAGGTTCACGGGAAAATGAAGCCAAAAGAAAAAGATGCAGAGATGCAACGTTTTATAGCCAATGAGGCACAAATAATGGTAGCAACAACCGTGATTGAAGTGGGCGTGAATGTACCAAATGCTTCTGTAATGGTAATCGAATCTGCTCAACGATTCGGATTATCCCAACTGCACCAGTTGAGGGGACGTGTAGGTCGCGGTGCCGATCAGTCTTACTGTATTCTGGTTACACCTTATGAGCTTTCTGCTGATACAAAAAAACGTATTGATATCATGGTGGAAAGCAACGATGGATTTGAAATTGCAGAAGCTGATCTGAAACTAAGAGGACCGGGAGATCTGGAAGGAACACAACAAAGTGGCATTCCGTTCAATTTGAGGATTGCCAACATCGTGCGTGATAGCGAGATTTTGCAGTTTGCCAGGGAAATAGCCCAAAAAGTACTGGATGAAGATCCACAGTTGGAAAGACCTGACAGTCTCCTTCTAAGAAGGCAACTGCGAAAACTAGGCGGCAATAAATACAACTGGGGATTAATCAGTTAGGTGTGTTTTTGTATATTCACCCAGATATTACAGTTGTTTCTCAATATCACGAATATGCTAAAAAACTAAGGTAATTTAAAGCTAATCGGCAAAGCGTATCTCACAGCAACTTTTTCTCCTTTGTTCTCGCCTGGAATCCAATTGGGCATCAATCCTACAATTCGTTCTGCTTCTTTTGCTAAAACTAAAGACGTAGAAGTACATTCTTCATTAAAGCGGCAACGGACGACACCGAATATATCAGAAATTTCTCCTGTTGGCGATATGATAAATTGCACCACTACATTCCCTTCCTCTTTGTATTCTATAGCCTCAGCAGGATAGTGCATATTATCAGATATGAATTTTCGCATAGCGCGTATTCCTCCAGGGAATTGAGGAATCTTTTCAGCAAAAGCTAAAACTTCACCCTGATACTGTTCCGGTTGCCGTGATGGTAAAGGATACAATTTAAATTTACCATTCTCCAATTGATAAACACCTCCAAGCAAATAAGTAGTGCGTACTATTTCTCCGTTAGCGCGTTTTCCGGGACGCCATTTTGTCATTGTTTTTGCTACACGCAATACTTCAGCATCTAAAACCGGATAACTTCCGGCATAAAGACTGAAACTATTCAAAGAACCATCCTTTTCTACTATAAAATGCACAATAACACTATTGTTACTTCTGTTTAATGCTATCCCTGTCGGAAAATGCACATTATCATTTATATATTGCCATACATTGCCTGATGAATACTCCGGTAGAGTTCCTCCTTCTCTAAAAATATGAACATCTTTTACGGGTTCTTGTTGTGAAATATTTGTTATGAGAGAGTCTGACAGTGTTTCGGTATTGCCTGTTGAGTTTTGCTCTTCATTTTGTCTTTCAGAAGCAGAATTTTGCTGCTCTTTCGATGTGTGACCACTACATGCTGTAACCAATACAATCAACGAAAGAATGATTGTGTTTTTGAAATTTCTCATCTTTATTAGATTTTAGTTCGTCATACATTAATTCTCTAATGGTATGTTTCACAGGTAAAAGAAAACTGGTTATGTTTTTGTTTTCTTCTGTAAGCTTTTTATATGTTCATCCAGATGCCCTAGCCGTTTTTTAGTATCAAGAATATGTTCCTCGTCAGGTTTGTCTTTCTTTATCTGCTTTTCCAGATATTCATTAAGTGCACCCCTGTAATATCTGTAATACACTAAAGCATTATCCGTATCCTGCATCTGATTCTCATACAACTGTCCTATTGTATAATAAACAGTCATCTTTTGATTTGTACCGGCATATTCCAATGCTTTCAGGTAAGAATCTACCGCATTGTCAAAATGCGAACCTTTGTCATAAGCTGAAGCCAATCCTTTATAATAGAGATACAATGTCAAATCTGTGGGAACAGTCCTGCTTAATAACTTTTCGAATAAGGGAATTGCTTTTTTATGGTCGGCTAATTCATTAGAAGCCACCGCGAGACAATAGAGGACATTGTTGTTCGTTGTATCCTGCCTGAAAGCTTTATCCAGATATATTTCCGCCTCATAATTATCTTTCAATGAATAGTATGAAATACCTAGACTGCGATTTACTACAAGTGATGAGTCTCCGGCTTCGTAGCATTTTCTGAATCTTGTCACTGCTTCTTCATAATTGTCCATTACATAATATGTAAGAGCATTTAGTAAATTCATTTGCTGATTTGTTGTATCACTTTCCATATATCGGGTAGAATAGGCTAATGCCTCTGGTATACGCTTATCCTTAAGACATAGGTTTACCAGGCTGGCTGCAGAAAAACCATCATGTGGATTTACTTCCCAGGCACTTTTATAATACACCATAGCGCTGTCTATCTGGTTCATTTTCTCATAGCATTGTGCTATTTGTGTTAAAGTATTAGGCGACTGGTTATGGTTGTATACTGTATAAAACAGATCTAATGCCATATCATATTTTCCCCCTTGGTATAAAAGCTCGGCCTTTTGTATCTGATAATATAAATTTGTAGAATCGATAAGGATCAGATCATTATAGCAATCTATTCCTGCTTGCCTGCGACCCAGTACGGTGTAGCAGTTTGCCAATTCAGATTTTACGCGGATATTTTCAGTGTATTCTGTTGATAACATCTCCAAGATTTCAACAGCTTTTTGATAACTACCCAATGCTTTGTAGCACATTGCCTGCTGAAGTAGCAATTCCTTGGTTGGCTCTTGTGTGGAAATGTATTCCAAAGCTTTCTGATACTGGAAATTAAGTATATAATTATCCAGAGGGTTTTCTTTGTTCTGTGAGTAAGCAATTGAATAAAAGATCAGAAGTATGGTTGTTATATATATTTTCATAGCCAAACAAAATTAAGGTCTCAGGCATATTTATTATTGTTTAAAAAGAAAGAGACAGATATTTACCTGTCTCACTTCCTGAGAAAAAAACTTTTTATTTCGCTGCATTCCCTGCAGCTTTTTTAGTTAATCTAAACACAATTGGTAATGTATAGTACACTGATACAGCTTTACCCTTCATCTCACCTGGCGTCCAGTCCGGCATTGCCTTTACAACACGTACTGCTTCTGCATCGCAGGCAGGATCGATTCCCCGGATAACAGTGACATCTGTAATTTTACCGGTTTTTTCTACAACAAAACGAATAGTTGCTCGTCCCTGTATTCCTGCTTTCTGCGCACTTTCCGGATATTTCAAATTATCACTTATATATTTCTGCATGGCAGACTCTCCTCCCGGATAGCCGGGCATCTTATCTACGGTATTATAAGGCTTCCCATCCTGAGGAATATCAAAATCTGCTCTTGGTCCACCTTTTTTCGGTTCGTCAGCTACCCTCTTATTCTTTGTAAGCTTGAATACAACAGGTAGAGTGTAGTATACATCAACAGCTTTTCCTCCTAGCTTTCCCGGATTCCATTTTGGCATAGCCTCTACCATACGGATAGCTTCCTTATCCAATGACGGATCAATACCCCTTATCACTTCAATATTTGTGATTTCCCCAGTGCTTCTGACTATGTAACGTACTGTTACCCGGCCTTCTATACCTTTCTCGAAAGCTGAAACAGGATATTTCAAATTTGTTGAAATAAAACTGGCTTGAGCGTCATATCCTCCGGGAAACATAGGCATATCTTCAACAGTAACATATACATCTCCTTTCTTTTGCGGAACTTGTTCTCCGTCTATAAAAGGTATGCTCATTATATCGGGTGAGGCTTGTACTGCATTTCCCAGCAGTAAAGCAAATACAACCGGAATAGCCAGCAAGTATTTAGCAGCCTTACCTATGGATGTCTTATTTTTATTCATCATGATAATCCGTTTTTTTAATTGTGATACATTGAAATTATTGATTAATGGTATACCGGTATTCTTATTTGTTGTTTGTAACAATATATATTGATATTCTTTCAAATTAAATCCAGCTTTTAAGACGCCTTCATCAGCCAGATATTCAAGATTAATTTTTATTTCCTTTTTCAACAGCCATACAAATGGATTCCACCAAAAACACACACATAAAATTTCGGATAACAATACATCTATGGAATGATACTGATTTACATGCACTTGCTCATGGGCTATAATTTCAGCCATATCTCTTTCTGTACGGGTATCCGGATCTATAAAAATCCATTTGAAGAATGAGAAAGGAGATGCGTTTTTATCCTTCATCTTAATTATTCTACAAGTAGGATGGATCTCGGATTCATTGTTTATCCGTAGCCTTACCACGCTGTATAATTGTATAATAAACCTAACTGCATACAATAGTGAGATTATTCCCAAGATAATAAGCATAATAGACCATATATTGATAGTAGGTACTTGCTGTCCGGCCTCTGCGACAGCGTCTATCTGTGAAAGCCAATATGCAGGCATCTGTGCAGGTATTTCCTCTTTAACCGGAATTTCTAATATAAAAACCGGAAATATTAAAGAGAAAAATATGGCAAAAAGGAAGTATCCCCTTCTCAAGCGGAAGAATGTATCTGTTCTCAGGCATAACATATATAAGCCATAGAATAGAGCCAAAGAGACGGATACCTTTATCAGGTAAGAAATGATTACGTTATCCATGGTAATTGTGTTTAGATGATTAGCTCTTTCCTTTTTCGATCATTTTCATGATCTCCTGTAGTTCTTCAGGAGAGATCTTTTCCTCTTTTACAAAGAATGAAACCAACTCCTTATAAGAATTCTCAAAATAGCTTTTTACGACATTCGACATAAAGACTTTTTTATAATCATCCTCATTTATTTTAGGGCTATACACCCATACGTTTCCATATTTCTTCGCATTCAGGTATCCTTTCTGTTCCAGGTTGCGAACAACTGAAGCGACTGTCGTATAAGGAGGTTTGGGATTATCCATTTCATTAACGATATCTTTCACTACACATTCTTTCAACTGCCAGATATGGAGCATTATTGTTTCTTCCTGATGAGTAAGTTTTTCCATTGTATTTTAATTTACGTAAATCTACTAACTTTTCGTAAAGATATATCTTATTTTTTATATACCAAATATTTAGCAAACATTTTATGAAAATAATAATAATTGAATTTAAGAGAAGTATTTAACTTTTACATAAAAGAATTATCTTTGTCGGCTCTGATCAATAAAAAACTATTTATGTTTTATCTCGCAAACTTTAACATGCTTTGGATCTCTGCACTTGCTATCGGAATTGTTATTATAGTCGGATTCCTTATGGTATCAAAACGAAAAAAGAAAGAACCTGTGCCTACGCTTTACAAAGCAATACATGGTATAGGGACTATCATAGGGGCTTCTATTGTTGTTATCGCAGCATTTATGGGTGACACACGATTATGGACAAATATTATATTAGCTACAATTATTGTTGTTTTGGGACTTATAATGAGTTTTGGTAAACTGACAAAATCCTCAGCTATTAAAATCCTTAGTTTGCATATGATTATTGCAATCACATGCTATGTTATATTTCTGTACTATATATTTATATAAATTCTATTGTTTATAATAGTTTTTGCAATAAAGCATCCATAAAAATTTTCCTCTTTTTTTTATGGCTATTTCGGTTTTACCTGTATGGTAATTATAATTGAGTTCTTCTCCGTCAGAGGTAGCTTCAGGAATTATTTTGATGAGAAATTCCATATCATTACCATACTTCGCTGTAAATCCAAATACTCCTTTCTCCTCATCTTGCTCTTCTGATTTCCAATAGTCTTCTTTGCTATGGTCTAGAAAGTATAAATTATTGCTGCGTCTAATATATCTAATAAATGAGAAAAGCTTTCCTTTAGTATTTTTAATATCAAAACATATCCTATTATCAGATATATATACAGACGAACCTACATCTTCCCGGGAAAACCAATCATCTGTATCATCAGATCTTCCATAATATGAATTATAACTAACACTTTCAGCAATTCGTGCCGAGATATTATTTATCTTATCCGGCATTGGGGGGATAGTTCTTTTTGATTGAGAGACGCTGAATAAAGGAACTAACAATAAAAAAGACAAGACTAACATTCTCATAATGTAAAATATTGGATAAAGTAAAAAAATAACAATATCACTATTGTAGATATCAACAGCTTAACCTTGTAAGGTATAGTAAAATGCCTTACAATAATTTCACAATAAGATACTTAAGACTATAAAGTCTTAAGTACAAGATCTATTCACAATAATCTTTACATCCCAGACAACACCTTATTCTTTGGCGTTGTTGCTACGAATTCTTTGAGATAAAAGGGTTCGAAGTAAGCTACATCAACAAAAGATCTGCTTTCAAATGCTTCATCAGCAAGCTTCACCATATCAATTGCTCTTGGATAAATGTTATCCAGGAATACTGCATTTGGGCGCTGCAGCACAGCTTTACACTTTTCTGATCCGTTACCAAAGAAGGCAATTTTATCTTTGGTTAAGAAATCGGCAAAAGAATTTTCATCAATAATATCCGCTGAAACAGACTGCAATTCATTTAATTCAGTATCAAATAATGCATCATATACTTCCATCCTTCGGGCATCGATCATAGGACAAAGTAGAATTGATTTTTCAACCAGATTTGAAACAGAGTAGGCCATCAACTTAAGAGTAGGAACGGAAATCAAAGGTATATCCAGTCCATAGCAAAGTCCTTTAGCCTCTGACACACCTATACGAAGTCCTGTATATGAACCGGGGCCACAACTAACAGCTACGGCATCGAGTTTTATATTTTCTGCACGCAAATATTCGACGGCTTCATTTACAAATTGCCCGAGCAGTACCGCATGGGACGGTCCTTTCGTTTCTTCTTTTTGAAAAATGATTTTCCTTTCTGATGAAACAGCTACAGAACATACCTCGGTTGCAGTTTCTATATTCAATATACAAGACATTATACTCTGTTTTTGACGATGCAAAATTACACTTTTTATTTCTAAATAAGTTTCAGTTTCTTCTTTAAATTAGAAAAAAATAACTTATTAATCATAACTGTAATATTATGGTTCATTTTAAATTGAATTCTGTATTTTTATCTGTTATTTTCTTATGGTAAAGAAAGATATATCATTAATTACTGCCTGCTTATAATGTATAACTTTCATTCTTTTTTGTATATTTGAATCGTCTAATCCTTTGCAAATACAAAACATCTACAATAGAAAAACTGTTGTACATAAAGAAACGTTAAAGTAGCGAGTGTAGAATCAAAACTAGATTGAAGTTATGCCAAGTCTCGCAAAACGACTAATGTAATTGAATATTAAACTAAGAAATAAACTATGAGCAAAAACAAAATGCCGCATAAGACTGACAAAAGAAAAACAAAGTCCGATATAATAAATGCTATTGTAAACTTTTTCAATAGGAATTCGACAGAATCATTTAGTTTTAAACAAGTAGCCGAAAAACTGGGATATAAAAAACCGGCCGAAAAACAATTGATTAATAATATACTCTTCGATTTGCAAGAAGATGCTTTTATTATTGAAACAGCCAGAGGAAAATATAAATCAAACAACAGAGGTATATTTCTTGAGGGTACTTTTGAAAGACGAAGCAATGGCAAAAACTTCTTTGTTGTTGATGGTGATGATGAAAGCTCTCACGTATTTATAGCAGAACGCAACTCTGCTCATGCAATGAACGGAGACCATGTAAAAATACAAATGCTAGCCAAAAGGAAAGGACGTGATCCGGAAGGTGAAGTTGTAGAGATACTGGAACGCAAGCAACTTACATTTGTTGGCACACTGGATGTGCAAAAGCAATTTGCATTTCTGGTAATGGACAGCAAAATACTGGCTAACGATATTTTTATCCCAAAAGAAAACTTAAAGGGGGGTAAAGATGGAGATAAAGCGCTTGTTGAAGTTGTGGAATGGCCTAAAAAAGCAAAAAATCCAATAGGGAAGGTAATAGATATATTAGGACAGGCGGGACAAAATAATACAGAAATGAATGCCATTCTTGCCGAATTCGGATTGCCGTACAAATATCCTGAAAAAGTGGAGGCTGCAGCTAATAAGATCCCTGAAGATATTACCCCTGAAGAAATAGCCAAGCGTGAAGACATGAGAAATACTCTCACGTTCACAATTGACCCTCGTGATGCTAAGGATTTTGATGATGCTTTGTCAATCAAGCAGCTTAAGAATGGTCGCTGGGAAGTCGGCGTACATATTGCCGACGTAACGCACTATGTGCAGGAAGGCGATATTATAGATAAAGAAGGAGAAAGCCGTGCCACATCAATTTATCTTGTAGACAGGACTATACCAATGTTGCCTGAGCGGTTAAGTAATGGCTTATGTTCCCTTCGTCCGCATGAAGACAAACTATGTTATTCTGTCATTTTCGAATTGGATGAAGAAGCTAACATAAAGAAGCATCGTATCACCCGTACCGTTATTCACTCCGATAGGCGTTTTACATACGAGGAAGCGCAAGATATCATAGAAACCGGAAAAGGGGATTACAGCGAAGAAGTATTAAAGTTAAACGATCTTGCGAAAAAACTCAGGGCAAAAAGGTTCGATAATGGAGCTATTGCTTTCGACCGTCATGAGGTCAGATTTGAAATAGATGAACATGGAAAGCCATTGAGCGTGTACTTCAAATATGCAAAGGATTCAAACAAACTGATCGAAGAATTCATGTTGCTAGCAAACAGGACGGTTGCAGAATTTGTTGGAAATGTTCCTAAAAATAAAAATGCAAAAACATTCGTTTATCGTATCCATGATATACCTAATAGCGAAAAAATGGAGAATCTATCTGAATTTATTCGCCGTTTCGGTTACAAAATAAAAGTAGATGGTACCAAGACAAGTGTATCTAAATCTATTAATCATCTGTTAGATGAGGTAAATGGAAAGCCGGAAGAAAATCTGATTTCTACAATTGCTATCCGGGCTATGGCCAAGGCAATTTATTCAACAGCCAACATTGGACACTATGGTTTGGCCTTTGAATATTACACACACTTTACCTCTCCCATCCGTCGTTATCCGGATATGATGGTACACCGTTTATTGACCAGATACCTGGATGGAGGACGCAGCGTAAGCAAGCAATTATACGAAAGTAAATGCGAGCATAGTTCAAACATGGAACAACTGGCTGCAAATGCCGAAAGAGCATCTATCAAATACAAGCAAGTGGAATACATGTCTGATAAATTAGGGCAGGTATTTGATGCTGTTATCTCGGGAATAACAGAATGGGGACTGTATGCTGAAATCAATGAGAACAAATGTGAAGGGATGGTGCCTATCCGCGATCTCGATGATGATTTTTACGAATTTGATGAGAAGAACTACTGCCTACGAGGGCGTCGCAACAAACGTACCTACAGTCTTGGAGACCCGATAAAGATAAAAGTAGCAAGGGCTAATCTCGAACGGAAACAATTGGATTTTGCTCTGATAGAAGATTAATAATGAGCCTGATGGAATGCCATCAGGCTCATTGCTTTATCCGTGTATTTCAATCGTTTATATTTTGTATTTTAAATATTTTTTCATTATTTTAGTCGTTTCTAGCAAAAATTAAATATTCACATATAATAATTATTAATACTAATTTAAATAAAACTACAATGAACAAGTATTCCATTCAGGCATTTATCGATGAAACAGCTCAGGATGAATCAAAAAAAGATTTTTTCCAGTTAGAAAGCCCGTATATGTTAGAACTTAACATCAACAACCAGACAGTGATGTTGAAAAAAGGTGCGATGGTAGCTTACACCGGAAATGTTAAATTTGAGAGAGAAGGAATGTTAAGCAAGGGTATTGGCAACTTGCTAAAGAAGACAATGTCCGGTGAAGGGACAACAATGATGAAAACAACCGGAACCGGTAGAGTTTATGCTGCCGATTTCGAAAAAAGAGTTCGCATCTTGTATCTTGAAAATGAATCTATCAATGTAAATGGTAATGACATTCTGGCTCATGAAGATTCTGTACAATCAGAGGTGAAAATGATGAAGAGTGTAGCAGGAATCATGGGTGGCGGATTGTTCCAGGCCCGCCTTAGCGGAACAGGCCATATTGCTATTACAACACATGGAAATCCAATGACGCTTATCGTTAAACCGGGACAACCTGTGTTTACAGATCCGAATGCAACAGTAGCATGGTCAGGTAATCTTACTCCAACTATGAAAACCGATATTTCTTTGAAAACATTTATCGGACGTGGTAGTGGAGAAAGCTTCCAGATGATGTTTGAAGGCGATGGTTGGGTAATAATACAACCTTGCGAAGAAGTGTACGGGGCACCTCAATAATTTACGATTCACACTATAAAAAGCAGAGGGTAATTATTCTCTGCTTTTCTTATTTTTCTAAACTTTTTCCAGTTTTATCAAATTAAAAAGTAAATATAATAACAGACATTAGCCGAATTGTACTACTTTTGCATTTTCATTATATAAGAGCAGGTCATTATGAAAACGGTGAAAATTAAAGATAAGGAATTTGAATTATTCCTGACACAAGATACGATCGAAAAGGCTATTGGAGAAATAGCTGAAAAGCTAAATAAAGACCTGGCTGATAAAGATCCTTTGTTTATCTGTGTTTTGAACGGATCGTTCATGTATGCTTCGGAACTGATGAAGCGTGTTAATATTCCTTGTGAAGTTTCTTTTGTAAAAGTATCCTCATATAAAGGAACTACTTCTACCGAAAAACTGAAGGAAATATATGGGCTGGAAGAGGATATAAAAGGACGTACAATTGTAATTGTAGAAGATATAGTAGATACAGGTTACACAATGTCGCTAATGCTTGAACAATTGGTTTGTGATGAACCCAAAGAAATATTTGTGTCTACAATGCTCCTGAAACCTAAGGCCTTGAAAGTCCCGGTCCAACTAGACTATGTTGCATTGAAAATCCCTAGTGATTTCATTGTAGGATACGGACTCGACTATGACGGATATGGCCGTAATCTTCCTGATATTTACAAAATTAAAAATTCATAATACTACAGATTAATAAATCTGTATTGTAATTCTATATAACATGCTGAATATTATAATTTTTGGAGCTCCCGGCTCTGGTAAAGGTACTCAAAGCGAAAACCTTATCAAAAAGTATAACCTAGCACATATCTCTACAGGAGATGTTTTACGTGCTGAAATGAAGAATGGTACGGAACTGGGTAAATTAGCAGAAGGATACATTTCGAAGGGACAATTAGTTCCCGATGATGTAGTTATTGGTATGCTGGCTAATGTACTTGATAGCAAGAAGGATGTTGCAGGTGTTGTCTTTGACGGATTTCCACGTACAATAGCACAAAGCGAAGCTTTAGAAAAGATATTGGAAGAACGTGGAGAGAAAGTATCCATTGTTGTAAATCTTGATGTTGAAGAACCCGAACTTATAGAAAGATTGATCAAACGCGGACAGCAATCAGGACGTTCGGATGACAATCTGGAGACAATAAAATCGCGTCTGGATGTATATAAAAATCAGACATCACCACTGAAAGAGCATTACGAAAAATCAGGAAAACTATCTACTATAAAAGGAATAGGAACAGTAGATCAAATTTTCAGTCTTATAGCAGAGGCTGTTGAAAAAGTGAAATAATACAATATTTATATTCGGGGAAGTTATAAACCGTAAACGGTCTTATAGCTTCCTTTGTTATCTAAATATTACCTTTAAATAAAAGTATGGCAGATTCAAATTTCATAGATTACGTCAAGATATATTGTCGTTCAGGTAAAGGAGGAAGAGGTTCAACTCACTTCCGTAGAGAAAAATATATTCCAAAAGGAGGGCCTGATGGCGGTGATGGGGGTAACGGAGGCGATGTAATCCTTCGGGGTAATCGCAACCTATGGACATTACTTCACCTCAAATTTCAACGACATATCCTTGCCGGACACGGAGAGAGCGGATCGGGCCGTTTGAGTAGCGGGAAAAGTGGGGAATCGAAAATAATAGATGTTCCATGTGGGACTGTTGCCTATGATGCCGAAACCGGAGAATATTTGTGTGATGTGACTGAGGATGGGCAGGAGGTCATACTGTTGAAAGGTGGTAGAGGCGGCCGTGGTAATAATCACTTTAAGACATCTACAAATCAGGCTCCACGTTATGCACAACCCGGAGAACCATATCAGGAACGTAGGGTGATCATGGAACTGAAGGTTCTGGCAGATGTAGGGCTCGTTGGTTTCCCTAATGCGGGAAAATCGACACTATTGTCAGTAGTAAGTGCTGCCAAACCCAAAATTGCAAATTATCCTTTTACAACACTTGAACCCAAAATCGGGATCGTGAGTTATCGTGATTTCAAATCGTTTGTTATGGCCGACATTCCCGGAATCATAGAGGGTGCCAGCGAAGGAAAAGGGCTTGGACTAAGATTCCTTCGACACATAGAACGTAATTCACTCTTACTATTTATGGTGCCGGCAGATGCTGATGATATACATCAGGAATACCGAATATTGTTGAATGAATTGGCTCAATACAATCCTGAACTACTTGATAAAAGGAGAATCCTTGCTATTTCTAAATCGGATATGCTCGATGAAGAGCTGATAGAGGCCTTAAGTGCAGACCTACCGGAGATTCCTCATATTTTTATATCCTCTATTACTGGATTTGGAATAACGGAACTCAAAGACCTGTTATGGCGCGAATTGAATGCTGATGGTGAATACCGTAAATCATTTGAAAAAATCACTCATCGCAACCTGGATATAAAGACTGTAGAATTTGAAGAGGAGGAAGATATTCCTGAAGATGATTATATAGAAGAAGACTGGGACGAAGATGAGGAAGATTTTGATCCTGATTTTTATTATGGAGAAGATGAGGAAGAAAAGAATTAAATAAATATTAGAGATTTAGAGAAAAGAGGCTATATGAAATAGTCTCTTTTTTGTTATTCCAATAGCGAATAAAGCTACAGGTAAAATGTCTAATATAGGTAAGAGATACATTATAAAAAGTAACATGAAAAACAACTAAAAAGGTGTTACTTTTGTCACCTTTTTTGAGTAAATTGTTTAAATTCAGATGATTTATTCTCTTTGTATAGTTACATAATATTGATCTGTCATTTTGTCATAATTTATCGTTTGGCAAGTATTTTGAACGATTAAAATCAAACACAATAATAAAAATAAATACTGAATATATGAATTTAAATGATTATACAATTAAATCTCGCGAAGCCTTACAAAAGGCTATCGAGATTACAAAAGAAAAAGGACAACAGGCTATCGAACCTGCTCATATACTCCTCGGAGTGATTATGACAGGAGAGAATGTTGTTAATTTCCTTTTTCAAAAACTTGGGGCTAATCCGGGGCACCTTACATCGGTGCTTAGTCATGAAATTGATTCTTACCCGAAAGTATCGGGTGGGGGTGAAGCATATCTGAGCAGGGAAAGCAATGCTGTTATAGATAAGGCTATGGATTATGCTAAAAAAATGGGAGACCAGTTCATATCTATAGAGCACCTGTTGCTAGGCTTGTTATCAGGTAATAGCTCAGCTGCAAGGATATTGAAAGACGCGGGCATTTCCGAAAAGGATTTACAACAAGCTATCAATGAACTCCGAAAAGGAAATAAAGTAACTAGTGAAACTGCAGAGGATACTTATCAGTCATTGGAAAAATATGCGATAAACCTAACTCAGAGAGCTAAAGATGGTAAACTCGATCCTGTTATTGGCAGAGATGATGAAATTCGTCGTGTGCTCCAGATATTAAGTCGCAGAACAAAGAACAATCCGATACTGATAGGTGAACCGGGAACAGGTAAAACAGCCATTGCTGAGGGACTTGCTCATCGTATTATCCGTGGTGATGTTCCAGAAAACCTAAAAAGTAAGCAAATATACTCTCTGGATATGGGAGCGTTGATTGCCGGGGCGAAATATAAAGGAGAATTTGAAGAGCGTTTGAAATCTGTAGTAAACGAGGTCGTTAAAGCGGAAGGTGAAATTATACTTTTCATTGATGAGATACATACTCTGGTAGGTGCAGGTAAGAGTGAGGGGGCAATGGATGCAGCCAATATCTTAAAACCCGCTCTTGCACGTGGAGAACTACGTTCTATAGGTGCTACAACCTTAGATGAATATCAAAAATATTTTGAAAAAGACAAAGCTCTTGAACGCCGTTTCCAGACTGTAATAGTAGATGAACCTACAGAGGCTGATACAATTTCTATTCTACGTGGGTTAAAAGAGAAATATGAAAACCATCATAAAGTACGTATCAAAGATGAGGCGATTATTGCTGCTGTTCAGTTATCGAGCCGTTACATAACAGATCGTTTTTTGCCGGACAAGGCAATTGACCTTATGGATGAAGCAGCTGCAAAACTTCGTATGGAGGTAGACTCCGTACCGGAGGAACTGGATGAGAAGAGCCGTCGTATAAAACAATTGGAGATCGAACGCGAAGCAATACGTCGTGAGAATGATACTCATAAAGAAGCCGAATTAACCAAAGAGATCAGCAAGCTGAAAGAAGAAGAAACTGAACTTAAAGCGAAATGGCAATCTGAAAAAGAAGTTATCAATAAGATTCAGCAGAATAAAATTGATATTGAAGAGGCTAAATTCGAAGCTGAAAAGGCTGAACGTGAGGGCGATTATGGAAAAGTAGCAGAATTGCGTTATGGCAAAATAAAGGAACTGGAAACAGGTATAGAGCAACTGCAACTTCAGTTGCATGAAATGCAGGGCAACCAGGCAATGGTAAAAGAAGAGGTTGACTCTTATGATATAGCTGATGTCGTTTCACGTTGGACAGGTATTCCTGTTAATAAAATGCTGCAAAGTGAGAGAGATAAGCTACTTAATCTCGAAGATGAATTGCACAAGCGTATTGTGGGACAGGATGAAGCAATCAATGCTGTATCCAATGCTATTCGTCGTAGCCGTGCGGGATTACAAGATCCGAAGCGTCCGATTGGCTCGTTTATCTTTCTGGGAACTACCGGTGTAGGTAAAACCGAATTAGGTAAAGCATTGGCTGAATTCCTGTTTGATGATGAGAATATGATAACCCGTATTGATATGAGCGAGTATCAGGAAAAATTCAGTGCTACCCGTCTTATCGGAGCGCCTCCGGGATATGTCGGTTATGATGAAGGTGGACAATTAACGGAAGCTATTCGCCGCAAGCCATATTCAGTTATCCTTTTTGATGAAATAGAAAAGGCGCATCCGGACGTATTCAATATATTATTGCAGGTATTAGATGATGGACGGTTAACTGATAACAAAGGACGTGTGGTTAACTTTAAGAATACAATCATTATAATGACCTCTAACATAGGCTCACCTCTTATCCGTGAGAATTTTGCAGGTATTACTCCAAAGAATCATGATGAGGTGGTTGAAAAAACAAAAAATGAGGTATTGGATATACTGAAAGCTACTGTTCGCCCTGAATTCCTGAATCGTATTGATGAAACCATTATGTTTGAACCATTGAACCTGAAAGAAATTGAACAGGTAGTACGGATTCAGCTAAATGGTGTTGTGAAAATGCTGAAAGGAAATGGTGTACAACTTGAATTTACAGATGAGGCTATTGTTTGGATCGCACAAATGGGATTTGATCCTGAGTTTGGGGCTCGCCCTGTAAAAAGGGTTATACAACGTATGGTCTTGGATCCGCTTTCAAGACAGTTGCTTGCAGGAACTATAGATAAATCCACTCCTATTATCATTGATATGAAAGATGGAGAATTGGAATTTAAGAATTAAAGGTCTGTGAAATAATATATTAAGGGTGATTGGGCTTTATGTCAATCGCCCTTGTTTTGTCTTGTATCTGCTAAAATGAAAATCCTAAATCAGTAATGATGTATCAATACAAAGATTATCCTCTATATCGATCATCGTATTAATTAAATAAAGCTTCGAATAAAGCCCGATATTTTCTATACTGATTTCAGCTTCTTTAATAATGCCCTTTTGTAATAAAGACTGCCGTTTAGTGCCAGCTAATAAATATGTAGAAGGGGTAAAGAGTCCTGTCTCATTTTCGAAAACAACATTGCTGAATGAAGTATCAGTTATATATCCATTTTTCACAATTAATATATCATCGCATCCGGTTTTTTGTTCTAGTAAAGCATTCCATTCTGTTCTGTCTGCATATTTAAAGGAGTAATCGAGCATATCGTTATATACTAGTTTCAGATTATTTATCTGCCTGAACGTATACTTCTGATATTCAAATTTGATATACTCACTGGAATAAATAATGCGGCATTTTACCAATCCGATCTTGTATTCTATTGGAATATCCTCATTCTGCAAACTAATTGGATAGGTCACATCAAAGAAGGTTTGCATAGTGTGGTTCATCCTGTCAATATGTGGTGATGGATTAATAAACACACCATCATACACTTTAATTGCTTCTGTAAAATATGGTTTCATTTTATTGGCAAATAAATCTTTTCTAATACTTCTCTATATTCACTTTCACAATTGCTATAGGCCGTTATTCCACCTCCGCTCCTAAAATAATATTGATTATTCTCCTGCTCTATATACCGGATCATGACGGCAGAATCCAGGTCTTTTCCATCATAATATCCGCAAACTCCGGTATAATATCCTCTGGGAATGTTTTCAGCCTGCCTGATAATATCCATAGTAGCACATTTCGGAGCCCCTGACACAGAACCTGCGGGAAGCATCCCAAAGATAATATCTCCGAAGTTCTGATAATTATTACGCAATGTACCGGTTATTTCAGAGCTAATCTGCAATATATCGGTTTTATTTGTAGTAATACGATCTATATATCTGAACCTGTTTACTCTCACACTATCGGCTATAATACTTAGATCGTTACGAAGGAGATCTACTATTGTATTGTGTTCTGCTGTCTCTTTAAAATCATTCAGGATTTGCTCCTCTGCGTTAGGTTTGGTAGCATCAATAGTCCCCTTCATCGGATTTGTCGAAATTGTTTTACCCGATATCTTTACAAAACGTTCTGGAGAGAAACAAACGAAATGCTGAGGTAATAAAATTTTATAAGATGCATTACTTTGATAAAATATATCCTCGAGTGAAATATCAGAATATACCGGAGTTTTCACCGTAAGATTTGTTAAATAAGAGTATCCTTTTCGTAAGCCATCATGTACAATATCAAATTTCTCTTTATATTCAGATAACGAAAGTGGAGTATAGCTAAAGTTAATACTCTCCAAATTTCTTACAGATATTTTAGAATTAGACTTATTACCAAACTGAAATAATATATCAGACTGATTCAATGGATCTTCTATAAAAATACCTTCAGTCATTTCAAAATTCAGAGCAAAGAAGAATGGCTTCCCTTCTTTTCCATGGAGGTTCATTCGGGATTGTATCTCTTGCGGGCTATCGAAATACATATGAGTAATCTATAAAAAAACAAGAAAGCATATTACTTTCTTGTTTTTGTTCTTTATCTAATCATCGTCATTTTTTCGTTTCTTTTTCTTCCCCGAAAAGATTGACTTTATTTTTTTTACTACAAATCGCCAGATGAGTGGCTGAACTAAATCCCATATTACCGGATAGTAAGCTGTTAATCCGGCTAACAGGTTATTTGAAGTTGATACTTCCTCTTCTTTCTTACTTTTAGAAGACGTTCCTCCAAAACCAAATTTCTTTAATACTGCATTTAATGCACTTTGAAACAAAAGAGACCCGGCATTATCGGACAGATATACCCAATGTCCGGCTAAACGTTCTTCACTTTCAGCACATTCACGCCTTACAATCTCTTTTTCCTGGCGTAGTTCTTCTAATGGAGTTAATTTAGTCTTCATCGGCTTCTACTTTACGGATAAATTTAATTGTAGTATGCAATATCGATCTCTTGATCAGCTTTCGGCATAAAACAATTATCAATAAAACAAACAGTGAAAATAGAGCCATGATTCCAAATCCCGCAGCCAGGCTGTTTAAAAGCTCGCCAACAAAGAAAGCCATACCAATAAGCAAGAAGAACAAAATAACAGCTACAATAGCCAGAACTATTAAGACATATCCCAGACCGGAGGCAGAAATACTCGCCTTCTCAAAAGCATCCAGTTTAAATAACCGGACACGTCTGTTGATATAGCTTAATAGCTCTAACTTAATTTCTTCAATTAAAGTATTTAAGTCTTTTTCTTCTTCCGAATTATTCAACATCATTCTTTAATTCTTCGATTCTTTCTCTTCCTTTTCCGGCTGCGTGTCTTACATTTCCTTTTACTTTGTCTACCAGACTGTTTATATCCTTCAACCACTCCTCTTTCTTATCAGAGGCAGCAACATAGCCAACAGCTGCTCCCAACGCAGCACCTATAGCCAAGAATAATAAGTTCGAACCAGTTTTATTCATAATGTTTATTTTAATAGATTAATTCTTTTTCTTTTCCTTATAACGCACAAAGCTGTCTTAAAATTTATCAAAAAATCTTTTTTTAAATTAAAATCACTTAGTAAAGGCTTAAATTAACACTTTTGCTTCTTCAAATGGACATCTAATATAGCTATTTTTTGAAAAATCAAGAATTATTTTATCCAAAATTCTATCTCTAAATATATCAGATGGCTTCTCCAAATAAAGTAGCAGATGTATTTCCTGTTATGCGGACGGTAACAAAGTCGCCAATCCTATGACTACCTTTATCAAAAATTACAACCTTATTTTGTGATGTACGTCCAAAGAGCTGTTCTTTCGAACGCTTTGAGAATCCTTCTACAAGAACTTCAAAGGTTTTTCCAATATCTTTTTTATTGCTCTCCAATGAACATTCATTCTGTAACTCAATAATTTCCTGTAGCCTTTTTACTTTTATATCATCAGGAATATCATCTTCCAATTTTCTTGCGGCATATGTTCCAGGGCGTTCGGAATACTTAAACATGAAAGCAGAATCAAATCCTACCTCGCGCATAAGAGAAAGGGTTTCTTCCTGGTCTTCTTCTGTTTCGGAATGAAAGCCGCACATAATATCGGTCGAAAGCCCACAGCCCGGAATAATACGTTTAATCGCCTCAATACGATTCAGGTACCATTCCCTATCATACTTACGCTTCATAACCCCGAGCATACGGCTACTTCCGGACTGTACAGGCAAATGAATGAATTTGCATAGATTATCATACTTAGCAATTACTTTCAGTGTTTCGTCTGTCATATCTGTAGGATATGATGTGGTGAAGCGCACACGCATTTTAGGGGCCTCAAGTGCTACAATTTCGAGTAGTTTAGGAAAATCAACTATTGTACCGTCTTCGTTCTCATAGCGATACGAGTTCACATTCTGTCCCAATAAAGTCACTTCTTTAAAGCCTTTATCTCTCAAATCGGCTACTTCATTCAAAATACTCTGTGGTATACGGCTGCGTTCACGACCTCTGGTATAGGGTACAATACAATACGAACAGACCTTATCGCAACCGCGCATAATGGAGATAAAACCTGAGATATGATTCCCTCCAATACGCAGGGGAATTACATCTTTATAAGTTTCTGTTTTTGATAATTGTACATTGATTGCCTTTTCGCCGCTTTCAGCTGCTCCTACCAGATTTGGTAAGTCTAGGTAAGCATCAGGACCAACTACAACATCTACCTGATGTTTTGTATGTAGTTCTTCTTTCACCCGTTCGGCCATACACCCCAGAACACCGATGATCATATTCGGTTTTTTCTTTTTTCTTATGGCATTAAAATAGTCGAGACGTTGGATAACACGTTGTTCAGCATTATCACGTATCGAGCATGTGTTTACAAAAACAGCATCGGCATCTTCCAGCTTATCTGTCATGGTGTAACCATCCATCTGCATTACAGATGCAACAACCTCACTGTCTGCCACATTCATTTGACAGCCATAGGTTTCGATGAACAGTTTTTTCTCTTCGTTTGAAGTCGTGGATTTAAAGTCCAGTCCTTGCTCGTTGTTCATAGAAATATATTTTTAGTATGTTATTAAGTATAAGATGCTTTATATCAAAAGCATCTCTGGCTGGCAAAAGTACAAAGAAAAACGGAATTGTAAACCCGCTTTAGAGTTTTTAAAGATATCTGGTTTTGAGTATTATCTGATATGACGTTCGAATAGTATATTATTATCAGAATGAAACAGAGCTATAAAATGGATCGGAGAAGATTTCTTGCGACTATTACTACCTTTGCTTCGTAAAATGTAAATTGATGCAAAATGAAAAAATCAACAGTTGAGGAAATTAAGGAAAGATTTGATAATGATGTAGAACGGTTTTCGAATTTGGATACAGGGCAGGTTTCTACAATTGATGCCAAAATATCTTTGGAGCTTATAACAGAGTCAGCCAGAAGAATCATACCTCATGCCACTCATTTATTGGATGTAGGTTGTGGAGCTGGAAATTATTCATTGATGATGCTTACTAAGATACCGGATTTGAACTGCACCTTGGTAGATCTTAGTAAACCAATGCTTGATAGGGCATACCAAAGAGTTATTAAAGAAACAGGGAATGTAACTATTCTTCAAGGAGATATCAGAGATATTGAATTAGAGGAAAATCAGTATGATATTATACTTGCAGGAGCAGTTTTGCATCATTTGAGGGATGATAAGGATTGGAAAACTACATTTGGAAAACTTTTTAGGTTGCTGAGATTGGGAGGTTGTCTGATGATTTCGGACTTAGTTGCACAGGATACTGAAATGCTGAATGATTATATCCGCGAGAAGTATGGTGATTATTTACAAGAGATAGGAGGTGAGGAGTATAGGCATAAGGTTTTGGATTATATTGAAAAAGAAGATACACCGAGGTCGATAAACTACCAGTTGGATCTGATGAAAAAGGTTGGATTTAGAAACGTGGAGATATTGCATAAGAATATGTGTTTTGGCGCCTTCGGAGGCATAAAGTAACTGGTTGGGAAAGTTTAAATATTTTATCTGATAATAAAGGCTATCTTTGCCAATATGAAAAAGTTAGTGATTTTTGGATGCGGGCATCTTGCAGACATTGTTGTGAATGCTGTTATTAATGGGTTGCTACCTGATTATGATTTAGTTGGTGTTTATTCCCGTACAACTTCAAAGATGGAATATATAGTGTCAAAGATGGAACGATACGGAAAACAATGCGCAGCGTGTATAACCTTAGATGGCTTATTAGCCCTGAAGCCTGACTATCTGGTGGAAACTGCGTCTCCTGCCGCTATGAAGGAATTGGCTCTGCCTACACTGAAGAATGGAACCTCGATTGTGACATTGTCGATAGGAGCTTTTGCCGATACACCCTTTTATGAGGAAGTAAAAAAGATGGCTAAAGAGAATGGTACACGTGTATATATCGCATCCGGCGCTACAGGAGGTTTTGATGTGTTGAGAACAGCTACATTGATGGGGAATGCATCTGCCGCATTTTTTAATGAGAAAGGAAATGATCGTTTGAGACGTTCGGCAGTATATGACCCAATATTGGAAACTGAGAAGCGTATTGTATTTTCTGGAACAGCAAGGGAAGCCATAGCCGTATTCCCTACCGGGCTAAATGTATCAGTAGCTGCCTCATTAGCATCCGTCGGACCTGAAGATATGCATGTAACTATGCAATCTACACCCGGTTTTATGGGAGATACTCAGAGGGTTGAGATAAAAAACGATCAGGTTCATGCTGTTGTAGATGTCTACAGTGCTACTCCAGAAATTGCAGGGTGGTCAGTAGTAAGTACCTTGATTAATATTGCTTCACCCATTGTATTCTGACAGATTGGCGAGTACTTTTTCGCTTAAGCGATCAAAAGCCTGGCGCGTACGGCCTGTGGATACCTGCATACAGCGAACATGTGGATGGCTAAGAAGATGTGTTCCACCTAGAGCTCCTATTGTATCGCAGAAGCATAGATTATTGCTATCTAACCAGCTAGTAAAGGCTGGTTCGTCCCATGCAGGAGATAAGCCTGTATTGAATAATATTTTATTATTGCCAAGTTGAGCAAATTCTTTTTCGTGTAATAATTTTGTGTTTTTATTTAGGCAACAACAGATAATCTCACTTTGAGCAAGAAGTTCGTCTAAAGGTATAAAACGATACCCTTTTACTTTTGCTTCCTGTTTCTCTGTCCGTGAAAAATAAGCAATTTCAGCGCCAAAAAACTTCAAAGCATCTGCAATCATACCTCCTGATTTTCCAAGTCCGATAATTCCAGCCTTCAGCCCGGTAATCTCACGTGGCATTCCATCCCAGGGCTCTTGTCCAAATCCGTGGAGACAACATACCAATTCACTTATAACATATTCAACGACGCCTTCATCTCCATAGTCACGTATACCAGTTACAACTATGCCTCTTTCATTAGCGTAGCGGATATCTACATTCGCACTTTCGGGAGAATATAATGAACAGCACATGCCTATATATTTGATATTCGGACATTTCTCCATAACCAACCTGTTTATGCGGGAAGTATAACTCAATAATACAGCATCTGCATCCCCTATACGGACAGCTATCTCTTCATCTTCTGCCGGTATATTATCGTACATAACCACTTCCTCTGCGAAAGAATGCAGAGCTTTTTCTGCTGAAGAAATCAAACTTATTGGTTCGATTGCCACAAGTTTACGGAACTTATACATTTTAATTGATTAAATTTAGGGATAATTTTTCTTCAGGATTTCTGCATTTTTGAATATCAGTTCTTTTAAGTCTGTTATATTTGAGTCTGCAAAATGTGAATGTCCTATACTGATTAATTGTGACAGTATTCCTTCGGTTGGTGTTTGAAAAGTAGAAAACGCATAATCGACTAATCCTTTTACATATTTTTCTCCTGCTCCGAGACTGATAAGTTTCTCTTCTATAATAGTATTTATATCTTCTGCTTCAAGAAAACAGATGAGTCGTCCAAAACCAAATGCATAACCATACAAAGACATACCGAACGCATCAAATAGAGTCCCATCATTGATGTTCCAGCGTTCGTCTTTCGTTACAGCATCAAAAAGCGTATTGACTTTTTCAATCATTGCGTGTTTCATAATTCCTGATATTTAGTAATCCTATATGGTTATTAAGAACAAATATATATAAAAGCCTTTATATGAGAAAATATTAATGGGTTTGGCAAATAGTAATTAAATGTTTGAAATTTTTTCGTAAAACTAATGAATATGTTATTTTTGCATGTCAATCTTGAATTCCTTTATTTTAAAATGTCACTTCGATGAAGAAAAACTTATTCCTGTTTTTGTTATTTGTTCCCATTTTTGTATTGAGTGCTCAACTCAAAACAGACTTTAAGACAGTACGTATTACCTATGAAACAAGTGTAAATGGAAAAGCTCATGAAGGAGTGAATTCTATTATGGAGATATCAGATAATTGGGTGAAAATTAGCCGCCAATATGTAAAAGAAAATCCGGATACTCCTCTACAATGTACTTATTTGGATTTCAATAAAAATGAAGAGATAAAAACAGCCAGATTAAAGAATGGAAATGAATTCTACACATCACGTACGTTTACAATCAATGACAAGTTAGAATTTCTGCCTGAAACAGAAACAATAGCAGGGTATTTATGCAAGAAGGCTAAAACCGTGATTAACTCGAATACAATGGAAATATGGTATACTACAAATCTCGGAGTAAAAGGCTCAATGCAACCTGGCGTTGCGATACCGGATGGAGTTGTTCTGAAGGTAATAAGAAATGGACAATCGGAAGAAAAAGCAATAAAAATAGAACTGATAAACGAATCTTATAACCTTAAACCCAGCCTGACAGGAGATGCCCTTTCTGCACCGGCATTTAATTATCGGATACAACAGAGTCAGGTACTTTCATATAATGTATTTAGTAACCAAAGTATTTATTTCAGAGATATACCTAAAGTAACACAATTGAATAATACTGAGGTAATGCAGTTTGCAAATGGTTCTATTGTTCTTAAAAAAGTAAAACTACCGGAGGATAATAAAAAATACTCCATTTTTGCAGAACTCGCACAGCACTCAGAAGGTGATGCATATGATCGTACAGGAAGTATTTTCATTATTCCTACTGATAAAAAGCAAACTTTCTTTGATGGATTGTTAAAAGGGAAAGAAGCACTGCCTCAATATAAAGATAAAAATGGGGACTCGTATGAAGGAATAACAGTTACACCAGATTATCTTCCTCCTTTGGAGCTAATGCGTTTTTATACTTCATTCGGAGTAAAAGGCTATAACCATATCCAGGTGGCTGATTACAACTGGCCTGATTCGGTAGTCTTTAAACAGGAAATTACCGATTATGCAAAATTATTGAAAAACGAAGTATGGGTAGGAGCATGGATTGGCAACTACGCCAAAGATGGGCATAATATCTCATTGAAGATTAAATATTACCCAATGGGCGATAGATCAGAAAAAGAGGTATATCCATTATTCACAACAACGAATATTATGGAAATGGCGGGTCAGGCATATCCTGCAGGATTGTTCCGCAACGACTCACTTATCGTGAACTTTAAAACTGATATTGACCTCAAAGATGCATATATCCGTTATATATCTACCGGCCATGGCGGTTGGGGCGGAGGGGATGAATTTAACCCTAAACTGAACGAGATATTTATGGATGGGACACGATTAATAGCGTACACCCCTTGGCGCGAAGACTGCGGTAGCTACAGGGAGTTAAATCCTGCTTCAGGTAATTTTGCAAACGGGTTATCATCCTCTGATCTAAGCCGTTCGGGTTGGTGCCCGGGCACAGTGAGTTACCCTGTATTTATCCACATTGGCGATGTTAAGGCTGGAGAACATCAGCTAAAAGTAGCCATACCGATAGGTGATCCTGAAGGTTCAAGTCTGAGTTATTGGTGCATATCAGGTGTCTTGGTTGGAGATAAAAAATAACCGATATCTATAATTATAGGATAAAAAGGGGAAACTTAGTTTCCCCTTTTTCTTTCGGATGATTTTATTAATATTGAGAATGCCACAAGCTTACAATTATAGAAGATACTTCATCATTCCAGTTTTCTTTCCAGAATAATGTTCCGGACATGTTATAAGATTTCAGATTATTTACACTAATAACAGCCCCGTTAGTGTCAAATATTCTAGATTTTCCTTTATAGTTTATATGCTGATAAATCCTTACGCGAAGCGTACCTTTGGCGCTTCTTTGAGCATATATACCAGTAAGTTTATCATTGAAATTTGCAACAGAGGAAGTTGTTGACCTTGGCATATATCTGAAATCTTGTATTTTCAATACATCAAACCAGCCTACAGAAGCAGTCGATTGAAAAGAGTATCTATATTCAGTACCCTTATTTACATCAGCAAGAGTATGTTCTCTTAATACAATATGCCCTTGAATAAGATAGGCGCTTTTAGTATCTTTGGTTTGGTCAATATCAACTTTCATAGATGCAGCCAAATGGGTATCATTATCAAAATATTCAATATCTCCATTTTCATGAACAAATTCTATAAGCTCCGGTAATGTTTTAAGTTCCAAATAAAGTTTCCCAACTTCTTCATTGGTAAAAAACAATTCAGAACCTACTTCTTTACAGCCAGATGCATAACTTTTACCTTTGTAAATAAAGTTTACAGTTCTGGCAATACTCTCATTATCAGAGCTTATATCCTCTATGTCACTGTTACAGGAAAAAGCAAAGAATATCAGAAAAGTAAATAAAAATAAATTTTTCATAATCGTTTGTTAGTTTGTTTTTGCTATATATAGATAAAATTATGAAAAAAAAATGCAGGATTTTAACATTAATTTAGGATGTTCCAACAGATACTAAATCATATCTGGACACAAAAAAACGTTGAAAATCTTTTGATTTTCAACGTTTAAACTATTCCGCGGAGGGAGGGGGATTCGAACCCCCGGTACAGTTACCCGTACGTCAGTTTAGCAAACTGGTGGTTTCAGCCACTCACCCATCCCTCCTGAAATCGCAAAAAGGCTATGTTTTGCCAATTGCGATGCAAATATAATTGTTTGTTTTGATTATACAAACAGTTTCTCTATTAAATAGCTTTTTCTTTGATCAAATATTCCGCTATCTGTACGGCATTCAAGGCGGCGCCCTTCTTGATTTGGTCTGCAACTACCCAGAATGTCAGTCCGTTCGGATTGGCAATATCTTCGCGTATACGACCTACATATACCGGATCATGACCGGCAACAAACAGAGGCATAGGATAATCTTTTTCAGCCGGATTGTCCTGTAGAACGATTCCATCTGCTTTAGCAAAAGCTTCACGTGCTTCTTGAGGTAATACAGGCCTTTCTGTTTCTACCCAGATAGCCTCCGAGTGTGAACGTAGAACGGGCACACGTATACACGTTGCACTAACCTGGATATCAGAGTGCATAATTTTACGTGTTTCGTTATACATTTTCAGCTCCTCTTTTGTATATCCGTTATCTGTGAAAACATCAATCTGAGGTATGACATTATATGCCAGTTGGTATGCAAATTTTTCTACAGTCACATCATTATTATATGCTATTTGCTTAAACTGGTTGATCAACTCGTCCATACCGGCAGCTCCTGCTCCTGATGCAGCTTGATAAGTAGCTACATGAGCACGTTTAATATGCGATATTTTTTCGATCACGTCCATTGCTACCACCATTTGTATTGTAGAGCAGTTGGGATTGGCAATAATGCCTTTGGGACGTATTTTTGCATCTTCTCCATTTACTTCTGGTACTACAAGAGGAACGTCCTTGTCCATACGAAATGCACTTGAGTTATCTATCATTATTGCACCATGTTTTGTAATGGTATCGGCAAATTCGACAGATACACTTCCCCCAGCAGAAGCAAAAGCGATATCTATATCTTTAAAATCGTCGTTATGCTTCAATTCCTTGACTGTATACTGTTTATCACGAAATGTATATACGTTGCCTGCACTTCTGGCAGACCCGAATAACACTAATTCCTCAATAGGAAAATTTCGTTCATCAAGAACTCTAAGAAATTCCTGACCTACAGCACCACTTGTGCCAACAATAGCAATTCTCATTTTTATTGATATAGAATAAATTAATAATCAAAACAGACAGCAAATATAAGGAATTAGTTATGAATTATAATTCATGCTGTATGAGTTTTTTGTATATGAGCTAGTAGTCTCTATTTTTCTTTAGGGTACTTCTTCCCCGCGAATATATCATATTTACGGAATTCGCATTGTAGCGATCCGTTAACTAACTGTATCTTCTTGGATGGTTTCAATCCTATCTTGTCGAAGCACTCCTTTTTATAGCTTAATATCCATGCAGAATACCCCATAAATACATGTTTCAGCCGTTCTCCTATACTTTCGTATAGACCCATCAAATCTTCTGGTTTTATACGTTCGCCGTATGGAGGATTTGTCACTAATATACCTTTTTCGGCAGGGGCTTCTGTGTATTTCTCAAAAGGCATCACTTTCAGATTAATACATTTCTCCAATCCTGCATTTTTTATATTTTTTGCCGCTATATCAATAGCCTCGGATGAGATATCCGAGCCATATATCTTATGAGTAAATTCACGCTCTCCGCTATCGTCATTATATATGGTTTCAAATAGGTCTGCATTGAAGTTTTCCCATTTCTCAAATGCAAAGTTCTGCCTGTAAATTCCTGGAGGCACATTCATTGCTATCATTGCAGCTTCTATCAGTAGTGTTCCTGAACCACACATGGGGTCTACGAAGCCAGACCCTCCACGCCAGCCGGTTTTCAATATCATTCCGGCAGCCAGTACTTCGTTTAGGGGAGCCTCGGTTTGTGCAATGCGGTATCCTCTTTTGTGCAACGATTCTCCGGAACTGTCGAATGACAATGTACACTTGTCGTGGGCAATATGGAAATTGATCAGTAAGTCAGGATTCTGTGTGTCTACAGATGGTCGCTTTTCTGTCTTTTGCATAAAGTAGTCCGCTATAGCATCTTTTACCCTGTATGCTACGAATTTGGAATGGGTAAAATAATCGGAAAAAGTAATTGCATCTATGGCGAATGTACTATTTTCGTTCAGATGCTCAAACCAGTTCATGGCCTTTACCTTTTTATATATTTCGTCAGTAGTTTTAGCTCTGAATTCATAAACAGGACGAAGTATCCGTAGGGCTGTACGACAATGTATATTTGCCTTATACATTAATGACAGATCCCCTTCAAAAGAAACCATGCGTTTCCCGAGTTCCAGATTATTTGCGCCTAAACCTATCAGTTCTTCTGCCAAAACATCTTCTAACCCGGCCATTGTCTTGGCTATCATCTTAAATTCTCTTGCCATTCTTTCTTATTTATTAAGCATTTCCAATGGATTATATTCCATCACTTGATAGCCTTGTTCTTCAAATTGTATATAGTAATAATGTATCTTGTCTTTAAAGTCAAAATATCCGTTTTTATCAGAGTCTTCGGTAGTCCTGAAATAATATCGGTTTAACGGATACATCCATTCTCCATTTCTTAGCATCTCGTTATCTTTTGTTATCTTAGAGAAAGATGTTCCGTCAAGATTGCTTATATATAAGCCTTGTGTATCTCTACCATCCAAAACGCCATCATTATTGTAATCCTTATCAATTACACGAAATAGAATGTAAGCTTTTCCAATTTTTACTTTTAAACGGCTGCATACTTCATATGATGATATCTGCAGCTGATTATTCGTGAGTAGATATGACTTATTATTTTTTACGTCTTCAAAAATTAAATTTATTAAACCTGATCCTACCCCGTAATAGTCTCCTGATTTCTTCGAAGAGAAAGACAAGTCGCGCCCTTTTCCGCTTGAAATACGTATTTCATGAACTAAAATCTGATTGACTGAGTCAATTAATGTAGGTAAATCTACATTCAGGACTTTCGTTGTATCTTCCAACAGGCTATCCATTGTCAGGTTATTTGCTTGTTCGTCATCATGAATTATGGGTGATTTTTTTTCGGTACAACTAACGAACAGTCCGATAAACAGAAGTGTTAAGATTATATTTTTCATTGTCTCTATTTTATTTGATGTATATATTTTCTAAGCCAGTTCAAAATCTACAAATACAGAATCTCCTTTTTCATTTACAAAGGAGATATGAATATAGTCATAACCTTCTTCCTTTACTTGCTCCCATGAAATTTTCTCAGTCCGGTTCATCACCTCAACCATACCGTTCTCATCAATAGGAAAATAATCCTTCTCATCCTCATAGTCGATATTGTATCCGAGTGTTATATCCCCCGAAAACACAGTAGAACCATTCAGTTCCAGTTGTTTTAGAGGAAGCTGTGACTCAGGATATTCGTCACAGAACATATTATCATATCCATAAAGCCTACCATCATAAACCTCATATAGAGAGTCATTATCTACAGGTTGTAAAAGTACCCTCAGGTAATCATTATCTTCAGGGCAAATATAAAGATCGTCCAGAATGGGCTCCACAACACCATTATGCAATACATGAAAACGGTTGGAGTCACCTATATTCAATATTGCTTTAGTCAGACATTCCTGTTCGGTATGAATATCAGATAACAATGGTTTTATATATTCCGGTACAATCATTCTAAATACGATTTTAACTAAAAAGTGACAAAGGTGACAGCTTTTCTATTCATTTTTTGTGTTACCTTTTATCATGCTTACAACTTACTGTCTCTACAATAGATAAATATTTTTACCTCTCATAACTTTATTTTCTTCGATTTTCCTTTCGATTCATTATGGAAAGCATCTACTGCTGTAACTACATATTTATACTCTTTTACTCCGCCTTCATAAGGTAGGTTAATACTTTTTTCTCTGGTTATAGAAACAATATTCTGGGCATTATCCAGATTTTCCTTTTCTCCTTTTGCAAAGCGGTACACTACATAATACTGGGCAGTTTCAGGATCATATTTATCAGACTTACTATCCCAGCGTAATGTATGGGTAGTAGAGGTATACGATTCCTGCAAGTTATCAATTTTCTTCGGGCTTTTCTTATGCATATGTGTGTATGCAGGGATCAGAGCAGGATATTTATGGTAATTTGTTTGCAGACGATTAGCTATCCCTTTATAGTTATCCAGAAGTTCATAAGCCGGCCAGAAACAGTTTCCATGAACAGTATTAAAACTCCGGGATAATAACATTTTATCAGATAACTGATTATCACCGGATGGTTTTGTTGTAGCATCCATTGTTCGCTTTATATCCTGGCCAATATATAATGGTTGTTCAAAATTATTATTAGCCCACCATTCTATCAGTGTTTTATAGTCTGCTGCTTTATGCCCGATCTCCCAATATATCTGTGGCATATTATAATCTATCCATCCTTTTTTTACCCATAGTTTTACATCTGCATACAGGTCATCATAGTTCTGTAATCCGTTTGTTTCACTACCCGAGCCATCAGGAGTACTTCTTTTGTTACGATAGATGCCAAAAGGGCTGATTCCGAATCTTACCCATGGTTTAGTTGTCGATATAGTATGCTTGATATCCTGTATCAGCATGTTTACATTGTTGCGGCGCCAGTCGGCGCGTTGATTTTGTGAGAATCCCTGTTGCTGTGCATAAGTATTAAAGCTTCTGTCATCAGGAAACGCTTGTCCCGCTACAGGGTAAGGGTAGAAATAGTCATCCATGTGAATAGCATCTACATTGTAGCGTATAATTATATCTTTCACTACATCACAGATAAATCGTCTGTTTGCAGGAATACCGGGATCAAAATATACTTTCCCATCATATTTTAAAAAACGTTCGGGATATCTCCTATAGATGTGGTTTTGGGCAAATATATCACTGGCACTTGCCGATACACGGTAAGGATTGAGCCATGCATGTAGTTCCATATTCCTTTTATGACATTCCTCAACCAGAAATGCTAAGGGATCGAATCTGTTGTCCGGGGCTTTTCCCTGTGTCCCTGTCAGGAACGCGCTCCAAGGCTCGAGTTCCGATTTGTAGAAGGCATCTGCGTAAGGCCGTGCCTGAAAGATAACAGCATTAATACCGTCAGCCTGCATCTGATCGAGTATATTAACAAAATATGACTTCATCTGGGATGAATTCATGGTCTTATATCTTGATTGCCATGCAGTACTCAGCCACGCTCCGCGAAACTCCCTTTTGGGATGGGCTATATCGGAAAAAGTGACGCGCTGTTTCTGTGAACCACAGGATGAGAGAAGAATTATAAAAGTTGTAATTATAAATAAAAGATGGGCTTTGTTCCTCTTCATTGTAACATTATTTAATATGTATCTGCAAAAATAGAAATAATAACTAGAATAAATACTTTACTTTTGTTGATAACAAAAAGAAAAAATAGTGAAATACATATTACTTAACATACTCTTTTTCATTTCGACTTGTCTTTTTGCAAATGAGCCTTTAAGAATAGGCGTAATTACAGATACACACTACCTGTCTGAAAAATTGATGGACGATGGGTCTGCACTGAATGAATATATACTTACAAGTGGCAAAAATGTAAAGTATACTCCTGCCGTTCTTGATCAGGTGCTGGAAGATTATCTGGAAAGTGAGATACAAATTCTTTTGGTCTGCGGGGATATTACAAAGGATGGAGAGAAACAAAGCCATCTGGACTTTGTGGAAAAACTGAGATCTTTGCAAAATAAGGGAGTAAAGGTATATGTCATTCCCGGGAATCATGATATAAATATGCCTAATGCAGTTGAATTTAAAAAGGATAGGAAGTTACCTGTAGCTAATATATCACCTGATGAATTTACTTCTTTGTACAAAGAGTGCGGTTATGGAACTGCTTTGAGGCGAGACACAGGATCACTAAGTTATCTGGCTGAATTGAATAACGATACATGGCTGTTGGCAATAGATGCTGCACGTTATAAAGAATATACAACTGGCAGTATAACCGCAGGAAGGATATTACCCGAAACTGAAAAGTGGATTGTTGATGTTTTAGATGAGGCAAAGAAGCAGAATAAACAAGTAATAGGTATGATGCATTGGGGATTAACAGAGCATATAATGTATCAGTCGGTCATTTTTAAGAATTATCTGGTAGATGAGTGGAAGAGGCTTGCAAATCTGTTTGCGGATAAAGGCATGAAATCTGTTTTTACCGGGCACTTTCATTCAAATGATATAACTGCTTTTACATCAGAGAACGGCAACATAATATATGATATAGAAACCGGAACATTATCGGCTTACCCATTCTCTTACCGTTTTGTAAAAGTGGATAAGGAAGGAATGAGTATAGAAACGAAAAATGTGGTAGCTGTGCCTGCAAAACCAAATTTGGCCGAAGAAGATAAGCAACGGATGCTTGAATTGTCTACCCGGTTGGCAGTTGGAAAGCTGAAAGGATTGGGATATGATATGCCAAATGAAACTCTTATGCAATTTGCCGATGTATTGGGGCAAATATTTATAATGCATGCCTATGGGGACGAGAAGGCTGATGATAAGCTAAAAGCCTCGATAGAGAAATTATCCAGATCGATGGATAGCCCTATGGATTTAAATGATATTGAACTGGATTTCTATCCGGCTGATAATAATCTGTATATTAAATTTAAGTGATGCTAGAACTTTGTTTATACCCTGAGCTGATAGAAGCCGGTTGCGATGAAGCCGGCAGAGGATGTCTGGCTGGTCCTGTATTTGCTGCTGCTGTTGTATTGCCTAAGGACTTTGAATGTGAAGAACTGAACGACTCGAAACAATTAACTGAGAAAGAAAGATATCTGCTGCGTCCTATAATAGAAGAAAAGGCTGTGGCCTGGGCAGTAGGTATTGTAGATCATAAGGAGATAGATAAGGTAAATATACTCAATGCTTCTTTTCTGGCTATGCAACGGGCTGTGGCTGCTTTAAAGATACGCCCTCAGCACTTACTGATAGACGGCAATCGTTTTAAGAAGTATGAAGATATACCACACACTTGTGTTGTCAAAGGGGATGGTAAGCTATTACCCATTGCGGCGGCATCTGTTTTGGCGAAGACATACCGAGATGATTATATGCTAAAGCTACACGAAGAATATCCGCTTTACGACTGGGATCATAATAAGGGTTATCCTACAAAGAAACATCGTACAGCAATAAAAGACTATGGTGTAACTCCTTATCACAGATTGACTTTTAACCTGACAGAGAGACAATTAAAACTGGATTTTTGACTATTCTGTTAAAGAGATCCTGACACCTACTTTTTCAATACCTTTTAACGGCTCATCTCTCATGCCATGCTCCAATTTGATGCGGTGGTTACGTCTTTCTTTAAAAGTAATCTTCCCGAATGACAAGGAAGACTGGTATATGGAGCCAAATCCGGAGCCATTCCATTTGCCAAACTCATCGGCCAGTTGAAATTCTTTTGAAGTATCTGTATATGTTGAGTCTGCATCTATATTCGACTGCATAAAGAACCATATATTCTGGTACGGATAATTTACATTATTTGATACTTCTATGGATAAATTGTAAGGTTTGTTTAATTCAAATAATGTTGAATCTATATCAAATATGAGCGTGTCTTTTTGTTGCCATTCAGCGTTTTTAAGTTCATTGAAATGATAGTATATCTCCTGCTTTTCACAGGAGATATTTAAAAGGATTAACAGCACACTACATAAAACAAAGAGTGCCTTATGCATCAGGCTTTTTCTGATCAGGCTTTCCATTCCTATTTGGTCTGTTTCTGTTATTTCTGTTTTTATTATTGTTCTTATTTGGATTCGGATTCTGGTTTTGCTGATTATTTCCGGCAGCCTGTTGTTGAGGCTTGTTTGCAGCAAGAGTAACTTGTTTACCGTTTCCTTGATTGTTCCCGTTTTGATTCTGATTATTTTCCCCTTTATTCTTTACAAACTTCTTCTTTTTGTTATTGCGGTTATTATTTCCGTTATTATCGAAGCGGTTTATATTTTCTTGCAGAATGTCGTGTGAGGTTGTTTTTTCATTCTGTTCCTGATTATCTATAGTCAGATGAGTCGGTTTCTCTCCCCGTTTATTCATTCGCATAATCTCATACACGCGGTCTTTAGGTAAGGAGATGAGGTTAGCTGCAAAATATTTATCGGTAGAGTAGGTCATTGTTCCGGACAAGATATCTGTCTTAAAGTGATAGTAAGAAGAGTCTTTAGTCTCCAGCATAACCTCTCTGGATGGTAATGTTCTTTGTGCTTCTACATATGTGTCTACTTCAAAGTTGAGGCAACATTTCAGTTTTCCGCACTGTCCTGCCAGTTTTTGAGGATTCAACGGGATATCCTGTAATCTGGCTGCCGAAGTAGATACAGAGATAAAATTAGACATGGAGCTGGAACAACAAAGCTCTCTTCCGCAAGGCCCTATTCCTCCTACGCGTCCTGCTTCCTGACGTGCTCCGATCTGTTTCATCTCTATCTTTACACGGAATTCGGAGGCATATACTTTTATCAGTTGGCGGAAGTCGACACGTTCATCAGCTATATAATAAAAGATAGCTTTGTTACCATCCCCCTGATATTCCACATCACTGATCTTCATTGCCAGATTCAGTTCTTCTGCTATTTCCCGGGAGCGAAGCATTGTTTTATGTTCTTTCTTTTTAGCTTCTTCCCATTTTTCTATATCGTTTTGTTTGGCTATGCGATAAATGCGTTTGGTCTCTCCCCTGTAATTATTCTTCAGCATTTGCAACTGTACAAGTTTACCGGTAAGGGTTACTTCTCCTATATCGTGCCCGGGAGAGGCTTCTACCGCAACTATATCGCCTTTGAATAGTTCAATATTATTGCTGTTTAAATAATATCCTTTCCTTGTGTTTTTAAACTGTACTTCTACCATCTGAGATTCACCCAGTATTTCAGGTAGGTCTTCGAGCCAATTATAAACTTCCAGTTTATGTGTTCCGCTACAGCATCCTCCACCTTTTGAACAGCATCCACCAGATTTGGTAGAGCATCCTCCGCCGGATTTGCATGAACAACTTCCTCCTGAACCGCATCCACATGTTTTGGTGGGTGTTGCAGTATCTGTTGTTGCTATTTCTATGGCTTGCTTGTTTGCTTTTGCACAAGTGCATCCGATTGGAGTTTTGCAGGTTCCCTGGCAATCCATCGGAGGTATAAATGTATTTTGATTTGAATCCATTATGTATTAATTTAATTAATGAAAACAAAGCCCCTTCTTACGGCTTTGTGGGTTTATATTTATTGTTTAATTAGCATTGTTATTTTTAAACAAAGGTCGAAAAATACCATTTTTGCGTTTACATTTTGCTCTATATGACGTTCGGCAAGAGCCAATTCATCCATAAAACCAATGATATTGCGTTCATTGATGAATGGAGCAAAACGTATTCCAAAATTGGCTTCATCCTGAGCCAAATATGTTATTTGTGGCTGGCTGAGATTACTAATGAAGTATTCCCTGACCATCCGCTGACAGTAGATAAGGAAACTTTTCTGATTTTCGCGGCCTATGGCGGCTAATCCATTCCCTATTGCTTTTATATCTTTTATATTGCGGGCATACGAGGCTCGCATCATTTGCACAAACAGGTTGAAAAACATTTTATGCTCTTCGTTCAGGCTGATTGTCTCGATTGCTTTCAGGTAGCTACCTTTAGATAAGTGAGCTACATTGATAGCATCTTCGGGTGTTATATTATACTCAGATTCCAGCGCGAAAGTGATATCATTTTCTGCTATACTGTGTATATTTATCCGCTGACAACGCGATAGAATAGTTGTAATAATATTGTCGGGAGTATCAGATACCAATAAGAATATTGTATTATCTGTCGGCTCTTCTATTATTTTTAATAATTTGTTGGCACAAGATTCATGCATCTTTTCGGGAAGCCAGATAATCATAACCTTATACTTGGCTTCGTAGATACGGAGGCTCAGCTTGCGCAAAATTTCTTCGCTCTCTTTTGCATAGATCAGTCCTTGTGAGTTTTCAGCATCAATATGATCCAGCCATTGGTTTAGGTTGAAGTAGCTATTCTTGTTTACAAACTCTCTCCATTCGGTAATATAGTCGTCACAGACTTCTTTTTTCTTCGCTTTCTTTACTATCGGGAAGACAAAATGAAGGTCAGGGTGTGCCAGATGATTATATTTAGTACAGGAAGCGCATCTACCACATGAGTCACTTTCTGTTGGGTTTTCACAATTAAGATATTGTGCATAGGCAAGTGCCAGAGGGAATTTACCAATTCCTTCCGGTCCGCAAAAGAGTTGTGCATGGGGAACAAATCCCTCTCTGACTGTTCTTATCAGCCGCTCTTTTACTTCTTGTTGTCCTATGATATCTTTAAAAAACATTTTATATTTATCGTCTTTGTCATTTTGAACGGAGTGAAAAATCTCTTGACTCAAAAGATACAAGATGCTTCGTTGCCTCAGCATGACAAGAGTGTTTGTTATTTACTTAATATATCTCTTTTGCTATTCTTCTTACACTATCTGTCGCTAGCAAAGAGTAAAAATGCAGACTGGGAACTCCGTGCGCCATCAATTCTTTGCATTGTTTGATTCCCCATTCTACGCCCACTTCTTTGGCTTCCTCATCAGTCTTACATTTACGGAGCTCTACAGCCAGTTCATCAGGAATACTCGATCTGAATATTCTTGGTAATACTTCCAGCTGACTCATTAAGACAATGGGTTTAACCCCCGGTATTATTGGTTGCGTAATTCCTTCTTTGCGGCATTTATCCACAAATGAGAAATATTTCTGATTATCGAAGAACATCTGGGTTACAAAATATTCGGCACCATTGTCTGCTTTTTGCTTCATATAGTGTATATCCGATTCCATACTTGGAGCATCCTCATGTATTTCCGGATAACAAGCCATTCCGTATGAGAAAGGAGTGAGATTCTTTTCGAATGTGGTACCATCTACAGCAATGCCTTCATTGAAGTTATTTACTTGTTTCTGAAGATCTGTAGCATATTCATTTTTGTTCGGATACATCTGTTCGGGTGCAAGGCGTTTTGTGTCGCCACGAAGCAGTAGCAGGTTATGTACATGCAGGAAATTCAGATCAATAAGCGCATACTCCGTTTCGTCTTGTGAGAAACCCTTACATATCATATGCGGAACAGCCATCACATTATACTTATGTTGGATGGATGCTGCAATAGCTACAGAGCCCGGACGTTTGCGTATATTGATCCTCTTTACCGTTCCATCAGGCATCTCCTGATCAAGATATTCACTATGATGGGTTGTTATGTTGATATATTGAGGATCAAACTCAATCAGTTTATCTATAATGTTGTATACTTTTTCAATGTTATTCCCCTTCATTGGAGGAAGTATTTCGAATGAAAAAGCGGTTTTGTTGTTTTTATTAATTAGTTCTGTTACAGTCATAGCAGTAGTTTACTTAAAAAAGATTCTGATAATATCATTTCCATTAGCGACGAGAAGTAATAGCAATAAGAATATCATTCCTCCCATCTGAGCATATTCCATAAATTTCTCGTTTGGCTGTCGCCTTGTTATTACTTCATATAGAAGGAACATAATGTGCCCACCATCCAGTGCAGGAATAGGCAGTATGTTCATAAATGCCAGTACGATTGACAAGAATGCAGTCATTGACCAAAATGCATGCCAGTCCCATGATGGAGGAAACAGATTTCCGATACCGGCAAATCCACTTAGATTCTGTACTCCTTTTGAAGAAAATACAAAACGCATTTGTGCGATATACCCTTTCAATGTTTCCACACCCAAAACCGCTCCGGCCGGAACAGCATAGATCAGGCTGTATTTGTCGTTTTTAACCTCAAATGTAGGATTTACTCCTGCAATACCGATTTTGCTCTCGTCGTTCACTAATACTTCAAGATCGGATGTGATCGTATCGCGTTGGTATGCAATTTTGATTTTTGTTCCTATATTTTCTTTCTTTGATACTTCGGCCACAACTTGTATCCATGATGTAACTTCTTTTCCATTGATAGAAAGAATACTGTCCCCTTTTTGTAAACCTGCCGCTTTTGCCGCATCAAATACAGAGTCCAGAACGGTAGGCATCCAGTAATAATAGGGTGGTGTAGGGTCTTCCGCAGCAATTACTTCATCAGCAAAATTCTCAGGCATGGTAAGTGTCATTTGTTTCCCTTCGCGTTCTACCAGTACCTCTTTTGCGTCAAGAAACTGCATGAAAGTATTCATGTTAAGAACGCCACTACGGTTATTCATGTCCTTACCATCTACACTAAGAATAATGTCATGTTCCTGATAGCCGCCAAGTTTTTTCACAGTTTCGGAGAATGTCATTCCATCCTTAACTGACTTTACAGGTATATATGAATCTCCCCAAGCAAATAGTATTACTCCGTAGATAATAATGGCGAGGATGAAATTGAAGAGAACACCTCCGACCATCACCAATAAACGTTGCCACGCCGGTTTGGTGCGGAACTCCCACGGTTGTGCAGGTTGGTTCATTTGTTCTTTATCCATCGATTCGTCTATCATTCCCGATATTTTCACGTATCCACCCAGTGGTACCCACCCAATACCATATTCGGTATCGCTGTTTTTAGGTTTGAATTTGAAAAGTGAGAACCAGGGATTAAAGAAAAGATAAAATTTTTCGACCCTTATCTTGAAGAGGCGGGCAAAAAGGAAATGTCCGAACTCATGAATAATAACCAGTATCGATAAACTTAATATTAATTGTAACGCTTTTATTAAAATAGTTTCCATTCAAAATTTTATATAGTGTTATTTTATAAACTCCAGTGCAATGTGTCTTGCTTCCATATCTGTTTGTACATAATCTTCATAAGTAGGAGTGTGAACAAAGCAGGTTTTTTGCATTGTTTTTTCTATCACGTCGCTCATTTCCAGAAAACCGACTTTATCCTGAAGGAAGGCTGATACTGCTATTTCGTTGGCAGCATTCATTATACATGCCATATTTCCTCTGGTACGTGCCGCTTCGAATGCAAATGCCAAATTACGGAAACGATCAGTGTCCGGCTTTTCGAAGGTCATTGATTTCAATTTGAAAAAATCAAGTCTCTCAAAGCTGGACTTTAACCTGTTAGGGTATGCTAATGCATATTGTATAGGCAGATGCATATCCGGTAGCCCTAATTGAGCAATGATAGATGAATCTTCGAATTGTACCATCGAGTGGATGATAGATTGTGGATGAACAACTACCTCTATCTGATCAGGATTGACTTCGAACAACCATTTGGCTTCTATCATTTCCAAGCCTTTATTCATCAATGAGGCGGAATCTATAGTTACTTTGGCCCCCATATCCCAATTAGGGTGCTTAAGGGCTTCTTTTTTAGTGACTTTCTGAAGTTGTTCCTTTGTATGATTGCGAAATGGGCCGCCGGATGCCGTCAGGAGAATCTTTTCTATAGGCGAACGCTCGCCTGTAAGACATTGGAATATAGCCGAATGCTCTGAATCGACAGGCAAAATCGGTACTTTATTTTCTATTGCCAAGGCCGTTATCAGTTCTCCCGCTACAACAAGGGTTTCTTTGTTGGCCAATGCAATTGCTTTTCCTACTTTTATAGCATTTATAGTTGGTTTTAATCCTGAATAGCCAACCATGGCTGTCAGCACTATATTGATAGGTTCACTTTCTACAACCTGAGCAATGGAATCACTACCTGTCCATACTTTGATTGGTAAAGCCTGTAAAGCATCTTTAACCAATTTGTATTTATCTTCATTGGCTATAACAACGACTTCGGGAAGGAATTCCTTAGCTTGTTTTATTAACAGCTCCGCATTATTGTTGGCTGTGAGTGCATATATCTCAAACTGGTCTTGGTGCTCTCTGACAACATCCAGTGCCTGAGTGCCGATAGAACCTGTAGAACCTAGTATAGCAATATTTCGTTTCATAAGTTTTCGTTAAAAAGAAATATAATCTTCCGGATTTACAGGATTACCTTTATACCAAAGCTCGAATTCAGGATATAAGTCTGTTATTGTTTTATCCTTATTGTTCCCAATAACGGCTATGGCTTCTCCTGTTCTGACTTTGTCTCCCATTTGTTTTAAGAGGGTTGTATTGTTTTTGTAAATTGAAATAAATCCGTTTTTATGTTGAATCTGCATAGTATAGCCAGCATATAAATCATATCCTGAAAAGATTACAGTGCCTTCCAATACCGCAGATACCGTCTCCTGTGATGCTATTTTCAATACGATTCCGTATTGGTTGTTCATAGGGCTGAATTTAGTTACGATCAAACCTTTAATAGGTCTGAAAAATACGACCCCTTCCATCGGTCCACTGGTGGGTGATATTACCGACAGGTTATACCTTTCATCCTCTTCATATCTTTCCACAAAAGATTTCTCTTTTTTCGTTTGTTTCAGCAAAGGATCTGTTTCAGATATTGATATTGTATCCGGAATTTTTACAGAATCTATATCCAGTACGCCGTTGAAGACATTCTTCAAGTTGTTTATATATGCTTCCTGATAGTTTAACTGTTGTTGGAGAGAGTCTACCCTGATGGCAGAACGCAATGCTTTTTCCCTGACTTCGGCATCAAGATATCCCGGCAGGTAGTAGCGAATTGGGGTTGCAATAATAATGATGGAGGTGATAGATACCAGAAAAACAGCGAAAATGGTGAGTAACACAGCTCCTGAAAACATGGATGCTCTTATATTCCATACTTCCTCTAATGTATTCTCGTTCATTACCGAAAGACGGTATTTAAAATGCAACCGCTTCCAGAAATTATGTTTGTTTTTCTTCTTTTTACCCATTTATCTGTTGGTCATATGCCAATCACTCATATATTTCTGTGCATATCAGACCAAGTTACAAATTTAAGAAAAAAAGCAATATACCTTTGTTAGAAGCTGTATAAGATTCTATTAAAATATCCTTTTTATAAATATTTATTCCAAAATGCTGTCTTTCTTATTTTTTTTAGCTATTTTTGCAGCCTGCATTTTTGTGAGATAACGAGATTTACAAAAAGCAGCTATAATAATCCACATTTGTTATAAGTTGAATATGAGTTTATTAACTGATAAGTTATATCGGTACGATGCAGCAAGAAATACCCGTGCTGCCGGTATTTATCCATACTTTAGAGAAATCCAAAGCGATCAGGATACCGAAGTCGTTATCAACGGAAAAAAAGTGTTAATGTTCGGATCAAATGCCTATCTGGGATTAACCAATCACCCGAAAGTAAAAGAAGCAGCCATAGAAGCTACCCGTAAGTATGGGACAGGGATGGCCGGTTCCCGTTTCCTGAATGGTACTCTTGATATCCATATCGAACTGGAAAAAAAGCTTGCAAAATTTGTAGGCAAAGAAGATGCTATCGTTTATTCGACAGGCTTCAATGTGAATCAAGGTGTAATATCTTGTATTACAGGACGTGAAGATTACATATTGTGGGATGAGCTGGACCATGCTTCCATTATTGAAGGAGCAAGGGTTTCTTATTCTACAAAGTTGAAATTCCGTCACAATGATATGGAATCTCTCGAAAAACAGCTGCAAAGATGTGAACCTGACAAGGTGAAACTTATTGTAGTTGACGGGGTATTCAGTATGGAGGGCGATATAGCAAACCTTCCTGAAATAGTGAAACTCGCCAAACAATATAACGCCAGTGTAATGGTAGACGAGGCTCATAGCTTAGGGGTTCTCGGTAAAGATTACAGTGGAAAAGGGCTTGTGGAACAAACAGGTTTAGTTGACGATGTGGAACTTATAATGGGAACATTCAGTAAATCTTTAGCTTCGCTTGGCGGATTTATCGCCGGAAGCGAAACGATTCTCGACTATCTGCGACACAATTCCCGCGCTTATATATTTACAGCCAGCGCTACACCTGCAGCTACAGCGGCAGCCAGTGCAGCATTAGATATCATTATTTCGGAACCTGAGCGTATTAAGCATTTGTGGGATATTACTCATTATGCATTAGATGGTTTCCGTAGCCGTGGTTTTGAAATAGGACATACCGCTACTCCTATCATACCGCTATTTATCCGCGATAATGAAAAAACATTTATGATAACAAAATGGCTTTTCGAAGAAGGCATATTTGTTAATCCGGTAGTGTCTCCGGCTGTTGCTCCGGCAGATACATTGATTCGTTTCTCTCTGATGGCTACACACACCAAAGAACAGGTTGATATAGCGTTTGAGAAAATAGAAAGAGTATTCAAAAAAGCAGGAATATCTCTGGAAGCTAATGCCCGATAGGCAGAGCGACCTTATATAACTGTATTACAAAATAAGATAACCCTCTGTCCGTTAAAAGATAGGGGGTTTATTGTTTAAGGCCGCAAGCTTATTATCTTTGTATCTGCAATATCAATAGCCGGTTACGAAGGAATAATGTTGCTTTTAATACTTTCTTGACCAAAGCAGTTGCTTATGAAAAAAATAACTCTATTATTGTTTATAGTCGCCGTATCACTGCGTCTGGCAGCTCAGGATACGGAAGGAAAACTTGAAGCGCATATAGACTATGAAGTGGAAAGGCGAAATGCGACAAATGAAACTATAACCGAAGAGGAGATAAAAAATAAAATATTTTCAGCTCCGGCAACATTCAGCTTTTATGGATCGGGAGGCAGTGAGGCTGTTTATTATACATGGTTTCTATACAAGAAGGGAGATATGGAGAATCCTATCGCACGCTATTCGGATAAGGATATAACCAGATATACCTTCGAAGAATTCGGAGAATATGTTATGAAACTGGAAGTTGCAGACAATGATTCCAATACGTCTGAAGATACATTCTCATTTACTATTTCTGAGTCAAAGCTTGAAGTACCTAATTATTTCTCTACGGGAGACTCTCCGGGGGCAAATGATGAATTCCGGGTTGCATACAGGTCTATCGTGAAATTTAAATGTACCATTTTCAACCGTTGGGGGCAAAAACTTTTTGAATTTGCCGACCCGGCTAAAGGGTGGGACGGGACATATAAAGGAAAATATGTGAATACCGGAGTTTATTACTATGTAATAGACGCTCTGGGTTCTGATGGAATCAGATATAAAAGGGGCGGGGATATAAATATTCTGCGTTCCCGTTAAAATATTTTTTACACCTCTGATCTGTTATCTTATCATTATAATTTTATCTATAGTTATTTACGACGGATTTTAATCGAGGCTCATCGACGAAAGCAAAGAGCCGGAAGCGGAAAAGTGAAAGTCGAATAGAATTATCAATCGACGAAGGTAAATTGACAGAATAAAAAATAGTGCAAAAAGTGTCAAGTTTGTCAGGTTTTTATGGAAGATAATTTCAGGCATAAAGATATTATCTTCATTTACCGCCTCTTACGAAATATATGTCGCACTGAATAAAAAAAATAGAAACTGCTTTTCAGGCTTATGTAAAGATATATTTTGCCCGCGTATAACAAAATAAGACAACCGGACGTATGCAATACGTCTCTACAAACTTTTGATAGAGATAAATGATTTGAAGGATTTGCCCTGACAATAAAAGAGAGATTACTTAGTTTTAATAAAAAAACCTATATTTGACGTATAACCAGTAACTATAAATATGAAACACATCTTGTCGTTCGGCTTTTTTATTCTGTTCTCTATATCATTATTTTCTCAGACGTATGATCTTACCGGCATGCAGGGATTAAGGAATGAGAAAGGTGAAGTAATGTTGGAATTGAGCGGGTATGAAATTTCAATTTCCACTATTAAAGGTCAAATAGATAATGATAAGACACTTAATGCTATTAAGAAGAAGTATAATCTGGAAACGATTCTGGCCGAGTATTCCGAACCCGGGATTCTGAGAGCAAATAAGATAATAGAATCTGAATCGAAGATTAAAGACCGACCAAAGGTAAAGCTAAGTCAG
>JAITVV010000051.1 GCA_031285625.1 Prevotella sp. | reverse complement strand
ATTAACCAAATTAATTTTTAAGTAAGTGGATACTTTAAGTTATAAGACCATTTCAGCGAATAAGGCAACCGTACAAAAAGAATGGGTTGTGATTGACGCAAACGGGCAGACACTTGGACGCATGGCATCCAAAGTGGCAAAACTTCTGAGAGGGAAGTATAAACCAAGTTTTACTCCGCATGTAGACTGTGGCGATAATGTAATTATTATCAATGCAGCAAAAGTGGTGTTGACTGGTAATAAATGGAACGACCGTGTATATTTGAGATATACAGGATATCCGGGAGGACAAAGAGAAGCTACTCCTGCCGTATTGATGGAAAAAGGAGCCGACCGCTTGGTGCATAAGGTAGTAAAAGGTATGTTGCCTAAGAATCGTCTTGGCGCAGCTCTTTTGAAAAACCTTTATGTATATGCAGGTACTGAGCATAATCATGAAGCTCAACAGCCAAAAACAATAGATATTAACGCTCTTAAATAATTATTAATGGAAGTAGTAAATGCAATAGGAAGACGTAAAGCTGCTATAGCTCGCGTATTCGTAAGCGAAGGAACCGGAAAAATAGTGATCAACAAACGTGAACTAGACAATTACTTCCCTTCAACTATTCTTCAGTATGTTGTAAAACAACCGCTAAACAAATTAGCTGTTGCTGAAAAATACGACATCAAGATCAACCTGAACGGTGGTGGATACAAAGGACAGGCAGAAGCTGCACGTCTGGGTATTGCCCGTGCTTTGGTTAAGATCAATGCTGAAGATAAAGCTGCTCTAAGAGCTGAAGGATTTATGACTCGCGACCCTCGTGTTGTAGAACGTAAAAAACCGGGACAACCGAAAGCAAGAAAAAGATTTCAATTCTCAAAACGTTAATTTGGATATTATTTTACCCAATTACGCTTTCACGGCTACTGCCGCTTAAAAGTTACAGGTTGGTTAATATATGATGAGTCGGCCTCATCACTCGAAATGACGTTTAGTATCTAAATTGCCGGGACTTCAGCAAATGAGCTACCCGACAATTCGCTAACAGAAAAAGAAAGTAAACGAAACAAAAAACTACAAATGGCAAAATTAGAATTCGACCAATTATTAGACGCTGGTGTACACTTCGGTCACTTGAAGAGAAAGTGGAACCCGGCAATGGCTCCTTATATTTTTATGGAGCGCAATGGTATCCACATCATTGACCTTTATAAAACAATAGCTAAGACCGAAGAGGCTGCTGCTGCTTTGAAGCAAATAGCTAAATCGGGCAAAAAAATATTGTTTGTTGCTACAAAGAAACAAGCAAAACAAGTAGTTACAGATCTGGCTACAGCAGTAAATATGCCATACGTGGTAGAACGCTGGCCAGGCGGTATGTTGACAAACTTCCCTACAATCCGTAAGGCTGTGAAGAAAATGTCGACTATCGATAAAATGATGAAAGACGGTACATTTGAAACTTTATCTAAAAGAGAAAGACTTCAAGTAACACGTCAACGTGCAAAACTGGAAAAGACATTAGGATCTATACAAGACCTTACCCGTCTGCCATCTGCACTTTTCGTTGTAGACGTAATGAAAGAACACATTGCAGTAAGAGAAGCTAACCGTCTGGGTATACCTGTATTTGCTATGGTAGATACAAACTCTAATCCGGAAGATGTAGACTTTGTAATCCCTGCAAATGACGATGCAGCAAAATCAATCGAACTTATTCTGGGTAGCCTTTGCGAAGGAATCAAAGAAGGACTGGAAGAAAGAAAGATAGAGAAAGCTGATACAGCTGCTGCCGAAGCACAGGACGAAGAAGGAGCTCCAAGAAGAGAGCGTAAGGCTAAAGCCGGTGCTAAAAAAGCTGTAACAAAAGAAGATCAGGATGCAATCAATGCTGCTGTAGCTAGCAAGTTTGCAAAAGAGGACGAAGAATAAGTCACAAAATAACAGACTAAGAATTAGCCTCTAAGAGATCTTTTCTTAGAGCCTATTTCCTGGTCTTTTTTGAGTTTGAGAGTATTAAAGATTTCTAGTTTACTAGTTTCTTTAAAATATACAAAAATTAAACTAGTACACTTAGTAGACTAGTAAACTTATAACTAAATAAAAAGGAGAAAGAGACTATGGCAATATCTATGGCTGATATCCAACACCTGCGCAAAATGACCGGAGCGGGTATGATGGACTGTAAAAATGCTTTAACAGAAGCAGAAGGTGATTTTGACAAGGCAATCGAAATAATTCGTAAAAAAGGACAGGCTTTCGCAGCAAAACGTGAAGATCGTGATGCCACCGAAGGTTGTGTACTTGCAGCAACTAAAGGTGACTTTGCTGCTCTTGTAGCAGTAAATTGTGAAACTGACTTTGTAGCTATGAACGCAGACTTCGTAGGTATGACAAAATCAATTTTAGATGCTGCATTAGAAAACAAACCTGCTGATCTGGATACATTAAAAGCTATCGATGTAAACGGACGTACTGTAGCAGACCTTGTTACAGACAGAATGGGTGTTACAGGCGAAAAAATGGAATTGAATATATTTGAGCAAGTAACTGCTCCTACTGTAGTAGCTTATATTCACCCAGGTAACAAACTTGCTGCAATAGTTGGGTTCAACAAACCAAACGTAGACGAACAAGTAGCTAAAGATGTAGCTATGCAAATTGCTGCAATGAACCCTGTGGCTCTTCTTGCAGAACATGTATCGGAAGAAATCAGACTAAGAGAGATCAATCTTGCAAAAGAAAAAGCTCGTGAAGCAGGTAAACCTGAAAATTTAATTGAAAGAATAGCAGAAGGTGCTCTTCAAAAATTCTTCAAAGAGTTTACTCTTCTCCAACAAGAATTTATCAAAAATCCAAAACAAACAGTTGCTCAGTATCTAGCTGAACACGATAAAGAACTGGCTGTTACAGGGTTTAAACGCTATACATTGAACGCTGAATAATCAGAGTTCTATCAAATATAAAAAGTGCAATCAGAAATGGTTGCACTTTTTTTATTATCTTTATTCTTCTACTAAAACACTTATATAATGACTATACAATACAATGAAGATGAAAAGAATGGTTTCCATACCAATAATGAAGGTAAGAAAATTGACCGCTACTGGAAGAATCACCGCATCACCAAAAAAGAAATAGATCAACTACAGATCTGGCTCGATTTATTAAAAGATATACTCAATATAGACATAATAAAAAGTGGGGTTTCAGAAGACAAGATAAGAGAAACTGAGCAAAGAATAGGAACAGAAATACCTAAGGCTCTGAAAATAATATATAACTATATTGGGAATGATGAACGATTCTTGAAATCAAAACTAGAGAATCTTAATTTTCTGCCTCTAGACAAACTATATGTGGAAAACAATAACCTTGCATATAAAATCCAGGGAAAGAAATATGCATGGGGGATTGATCTGGGAAAACTCAGGCTCAATTATTATGCAAAAGACTATGGTTGGTATTGGGAAAAGGATGCTATGTCATTCTGGGAACAATCCTTTATAGATATATCATGCTTTGCCATCAATCACATGCAAACAGTAATGTATAGCCGACTTAAAGGATTTACCGACACATTATCCTGGCCAAGTGAAGTAGCAGAGAAACGTTATAAAGACTTCTTTACACGGATTCCAAATCTAGAATATTATGGACATACTATATTCTATAATAAGGAACATAAAGCCCTGGCGTGGTTTAGAGGAGGACAATTTACCCAAGATATCCTTATTGGATGTGATAACAAAGGATTCATAGATGATTTTGTAAAAAGATTTGACTTGGATAAAGCTAATTATAAAATAATAGATGGAGAGAAAGTAAAAAAGTAACAAGTTATCAAGTCAAAACAATATAATTATCTAATATAAAGCTTTTTGACATACTAAGAGAGGGACAATTAAAATACCATTATTATGTGTTAACTTTGTCACCTTTTAGCCATAAATGGATAATTAACAAGGTATTACAAACAAACAATATTTGCGACTTTGTCACTTTTCAATTATAACTAAAGAAAGCTTACCTTTTTTTAGTAGTTTTGTGATCAATAAAGAAATCAGCCAACATTAGACAGCTCGTTGATGAAAGAAAAATCACTTAAAGACAAAACCGTTTCAGGACTCAGCTGGAGTGTTCTTGATAAACTGTTCCAGAATGGTTTTGTGTTTGTGGCCGGAATACTTCTTGCCCGTTTGATAGATAAGGAAAATTATGGATTGATAGGGGTTTTAGCTATTTTTACAGGATTAGCTAATATATTGCATGAGAGTGGATTTACAAGTGCTATCATTCGTAAAAAGAACATTACTCAGGCTGACTATACAACAGTATTCTATCTAAATATTTCTATAGGAATAGTGCTATACTTACTTTTATTTTTTCTAGCGCCCCTTATTAGCAACTATTATGAAAAACCTGTATTAACCCCCTTATCAAGATTTTTATTTCTGTCGTTCCTATTCAATTCTTTCGCCGTTGTGCAGAATGCACGGTTGATCAAAGAGATCAATTACAAATTAATTACTAAAATCAACTCCTTTTCTGTATTTGTTTCATATTCTATAACATTGATTTTAGCATATTATAACTTCGGAGTATGGGCTCTGGCAGCACAGGTAGTAATATGGACATTTCTGAAAGTAACCTGTTTATGGATCTTTAGTAGATGGAAACCGTCCGGCTCATTTAACAAAGAATCGTTCAGAGAACTTTTTGCATTCAGTTCTAAGCTGGTATTGGGGAGTATTATTAATTCCGTTATGGTAAATATCCCTCAGAATATAATAGGAAAATATTACACTTTGGGAATCGGTGGTTTATATAATCTGGCATACAGGAACTACAATTCGGCAAATGATGTATTAACAGGTTCGGTATACAGCGTCTCCTACCCTATTTTATCATCTATTCATGATGATGATCATAGATTGAAATATATATTTAGAAAGTTTATCCGTATAAAAGCATTTATTATATTCCCTATGTTTATGGGGATAATACTGGTTGCAGAGTCATTTATGCATGTACTTGGTGAACAATGGCTGTCTGCCGCACCGATTCTTCAACTATTATGCTTGGGCGGCATATTCTCCGGACTGGAAACAGCTAATGCAGATATACAAAGGATTAAGGGCAAGTCCGGAATTATTCTGACATTAACTATTATGCATGCCATCCTTATATTCAGTGCTATATGTATTCCATTTGTACTCGAACTTGGTTACTTATATTATATTGCAGGTATATCTTCCAGCTACATTATCAGATATATTGTTTCAAGTATAATATCCAACAAACTGATAGGATACAGAATTATAGAATTAGCCAAAGACTTATTACCATATTTCAGTATATCTTTCATCTGCATTACTTGTGGTTATCTCCTGCGTTTTGTTATATCAGAACCCGTAATCCTAATGATATGTCAGATATTTTTTGTTGCCACTTTATATATTGGTACCCTATATTTTTCTAAAGCAAAAATATTAAGGGAGGCTATCGAATACATTACAAACAAAAGAGTAAAAAAATGAAGGTAAGTATTTGTATTCCGGCATACAAACATATCGACTTCTTGAAACGATGCCTTGATTCAATAGTTGAACAAGAATTTTCGGACTATGAAGTTATAATTACAGACGATTCACCTGATAATTCGTTACAAAAATTCATAGAAATATATTCGGACAAACGTATACAGTATTATAAGAATGAGAAGGCATTAGGCTCACCAAAAAATTGGAACGAAGGAATAAAAAGAGCGAAAGGTGAATACATAAAAATTCTGCATCATGATGATTGGTTCTCTTCACCGCAAAGTTTGGGAAAATTCGTAAAATTACTTGAAGAAAACCCAAATGCAAACATAGCCTTTTCTGCTAGTTGTGATATAAATGCAAACAATGAGAAGAAAATACATATTGCAGATGAGACATTCTTATCCAGTCTGAGAGAAGAAAGAGAAACGATATATACAGGAAATCAATTGGGGGCACCCAGTGTCTCTATTTTTAGAAATGAGAACTATACTTTCGATCCAAATCTAATCTGGCTTGTCGATATTGATTTTTATATGCAGATAATTACCGGAGAAGAATCATTTGTTTTCACCCCCGAAATATTGGTTAATATTGGAGTAAGTGAATTTCAGATTACCCGGCAATGCCTGACAGAAACTAAAATCCGGATTTCAGAAAAGATTTATTTATACAAAAAATATAATCTGAATAATAAATCTGATAAATACAGAAAATCGTTATTGAGATATATGGGTAGAGAAGGAATATTCAATACTTCAGCTCTGAAAAGCATACTTCCGGGAACTGATTTTGTTTTTACAGGGTCAGATTCACTCTGGGCACATATTTATTGCATAAAAAAGAAAATAAGAAATCTGTTACCTAAATAAAGTATGAAAATAGAACGCGAAAAATATATATTGAGACAGTTAAATATAAATGACGCCGATTCAATAGCTAAGCATGCAAATAATATTAATATATGGAATAATGTACGTGATTATTTTCCTCATCCGTATGTTAAGCAAAATGCTATTGATTTTATCACATTTGTAAACCAAAAAGAGAGTATCGAAGACTTTACCATTGCAGTCGATGGAAATGCTGTCGGTATGGTTGGCATTGTTCCTCAAACGGATGTAGAACGTGTAAGCGCCGAAATCGGATATTGGCTGGGAGAAGATTATTGGAACAAAGGACTAATGACAAACGTTGTATTAGATGTTGTTGACTATGTTTTCAATAATACTCCTATCATTCGCCTGTTTGCACCTGTATTTGAGCACAATATTGCATCGATGCGAGTTTTGGAGAAAGCGGGTTTCCAGAAAATCGCAGTATTAAGAAATGCTGCTATTAAAAATAATAAGATCATAGATATGCATTATCATGAACTTGTAAAATAAATAGATATGATTATAATAATGTCGCCGGCCAAACTACAAAATTTTGAAACACCGGCCCCAACAAAAGAAGCCACTACCCCACTCTACGGGAAAGAAGCCAAAGGATTATATAAATCAATGGAAGGTATATCTGTAGAAGAAATAGCTTCTCTTATGAGTATTAATCCTCAAATGGCACACGATGTATACCAATATATACATGCTTTTCCGTTGAGTAAAACTCCGCAAAAACAAGCTGCTTTTGCATATAATGGCATCGCCTATAAAGGTCTCAATGCTGAAACATTTACTACAGAGGAACTGGATTTTGCACAAAAACATCTTCTACATATTTCCGGGCTATATGGAGTTCTCAAGCCTCTGGACTTGATTAAACCATACAGGCTGGAAATGCAAATACCTATAGTGAACAATAAAGGGAAAGACCTATATGCGTTCTGGACAGATACAATTAGTAACTATCTGGCAAAACAAATGAAAGCAGATGATAATATCCTCATCAATCTGGCCTCGAAAGAATATGCTAAGGCTGTGAATAAAAAATTGCTACCGAAAGGACACAGGATAATTACTCCTATCTTTAAACAACAAACTGATAAAGGATATAAACAAATAGTAGTATATGCAAAAAAAGCACGTGGCATGATGAGCCGTTTTATTATACAAAATCAGCTAACGGATGTAGAGCATCTGAAAGCATTTGATACTGAAGGTTATGGCTTTGCGCCACAACTTTCGGATGATAAAGAATGGGTATTTATTCGTTAAAAACGGCTTGTGAATCCGCCATATTTTAATAACTTTGCGTTGCGAGAAAAATCACAAATTAAAATAGTAAATAAAGATGAAAAAGGTAGTATTAATTCGCCATGGAGAAAGCGTTTGGAACAAAGAAAACCGCTTTACAGGATGGACAAATGTTGACTTGTCGGAACAAGGAGTACAAGAGGCTCTTAAAGCAGGACAATTACTAAAAAAAGAAGGTTACAAATTTACTTTAGCGTACACTTCTTATCTGAAAAGAGCTGTTAAGACATTAAATAACATCCTTGACCAAATGGACCTAGACTGGATCCCTGTTGAAAAAACATGGCGCCTGAATGAGAAACATTACGGTATGCTTCAAGGCTTGAATAAAGCTGAAACAGCAGAAAAATATGGAGATGAGCAAGTACTGGTTTGGAGACGTAGCTACGATGTTCCACCTGCACCACTAGATCCGTCTGATCCTCGTTCAGCTTCACAAGATCCTCGTTATGCTGATATTCCAAAATCATATATTCCAGAAACAGAAGCATTAAAAGAAACAGTAGAACGCATTCTTCCATATTGGCAAGAAGTTATCTACCCTTCATTAATGTGCCATGACGAAATCATCGTTGCTGCTCACGGCAATAGCTTACGTGGTATCATCAAATACCTTAAAGGAATCTCTGATGCAGATATCGTTAGCTTGAATTTACCTACGGCTGTACCTTATGTGTTCGAGTTTGATGATAACCTAAACTTGGTAAAAGATTATTTCCTTGGCGATCCTGAAGAAATCAAAAAATTGATGGATGCAGTTGCTAATCAAGGTAAAAAGAAATAAAAGCAAATCAGCTAAAAATATAGTTAAAGACTATGCATAAAGCATAGTCTTTTTTATTTTCAGAACAAAACGAGACAAACAATTGTTTAATTTTTATAAGAGTATGTTAAAGCTTTGATATATTCTTAGAATTCTAATTTGATCACTCGATCGTATCAATGACAATGCCCGGATCATGATAATATTTAGAATTCATATAAATGCCCATTTGTTAATTTAGATCTTTTATGTTATGAAAAATTTTAAATGCCCACTATCTATCATTTCGCTTCTATTCTTTTTAGCAGCTTGTACCAATGATTTTGATGAAACACAGGTTATCACGGAAAAAAGTATTTACCCGAATTTTGCCGTCATCTCGGATATACATATCGGACGTCCTGACTCTAAAGACAAAGTAATTAAAACTTTGAATGTAATGTCAAGTAGAAACCCTCAATTAGATGCTATCTTCGTCGTAGGAGATTTAACTGATACCTCAAAAGATAGTCAATACAATGGCCTTATTCAGATATTCAGTACATATGCGTCAAATCTCCCGGTATACTATATGTTAGGTAATCATGACCAGCTTTGGACTGATGGCAATCCGGAAACCCTGTATATTAATAAGCTTAAACAACCATTGCATCAATATATAGATATAAAGGGGTTCCCTTTCATTACGATAAGCCTCAGAGGGGGAGGCTATACTCAGGAAGAAATAGATTTTTTATCACTTTCTTTAGAAGATGCCAGTAAAAGATATCCTGGACTTCCTATATTTGTATTTGCCCATATCGGGGTTATTAATACTGTATATGGTACAGGACAGCATGAAGGATGGGGATCTGGCACATTAGCCCATGTATTTGAAAAGTATCCTCAGGCTATACTTTTCTCCGGACATTCACACTTCCCTATAGGAGATCCCCGTTCTATCCATCAAGAAAGTTTTACATCTGTAAATCTCGGAAGCGTTACTTATAGTGAAATAGAATCAGGCTTCAGTGAAGGAGAACATCCTCCAGGCAATAATGAAGTCACAGAAGGAGTTATTGTAGCCGTCAAAGAGAATCTTGACTTAGAAATTGAAAGATGGGATACTTATCGTAATGAAGAAATTCTGCCAAGATGGGTAATAAAAGCACCTCATAATGGCTCAGCCTTTACATATAGCAATCGCAATGGAGGAAATGCTCCAGTCTTTAAGGAAAATGATATACCTATCATAAACGATATAACCCCTAATGGTTGTGTGGTATTATTTCCTCAGGCTACAGACGACGAAGTTGTCCATCATTATATTATAGAGATATCAAATAATAGTGATCAAGTATATAGAAGCATAACAATTTTTTCTCAATTTTATCTCAATAGTCTTATGCCAACTTCATTAAAAACCAATATAGCAAATCTAGAGTCGGAAACAAGATACACTGTACAGATAACGGCTGTAGACTCCTATAGTAATAAATCCGCAAAAATAAAAAGTACTGAATTTACCACAGGTTTATAAGATTGCTGATACAAAATTGAAAGCATTTATTTCTTTTAATTCTTCAAATATTAGGAAGATACAAACTAAAACTTTATCTTTGCACCGCTTTTATAAGCCCGTACGTGTGATGGGAATAAGGAAGCAAATCCTTAATTTGAGTAACACATTTTAAAATTAGAAAATGAAAACATTTGAACTAAAAGGCGAATTAAGAAACGACCTTGGCAAAAAAGCAACAAAAGCTTTCCGTAAAGAAGATAAAATCCCTGCTGTTATTTATGGTGGTGATGACAAACAAGCCATCCACTTTACTGTAACAAATAGCGATGTTCGTAAATTAATCTACACTCCGGAAATCTTCCTTGTAGACCTTACTATAGGTAAAGATAACTACAAAGCAATATTGAAAGATGTACAGGTACATCCAGTTTCGGATGAAATTCTGCACCTTGACTTCCTTCATGTATTCGAAAAGACTCCGATCGTTATTGATGTACCTGTTGTTCTTGACGGACTTGCAGAAGGGGTAAAAGCCGGGGGTAAACTATCTCTTGACTTGCGTAAGATAAAAGTAAAAGCGCTATACGACAAAGTTCCTGAAAAAGTACATATTGATGTTACAGCTCTTACTCTTGGTAAATCTATTCAGGTTGGAGAACTACACTTTGAAGGTCTTGAATTATTAAATGCTAAAAATGCTGTTGTTTGCCGCGTTCAATTGACTCGTGCAGCAAGAGGTCTGGCTGCTAAAAACGGCTAATCGGACATAATATCAGGAATAAATGAAATACTTGATTGCCGGTCTCGGTAATATTGGTAGAGAATACGAATATACCCGCCACAATATAGGATTCAGAGTATTGGACGCTTTAGCTAAAGCGTCCAATGTTATTTTTGCCGACAGACGTTATGGATTCGTAACTGAAATAAAGGTGAAAGGACGAACTATAATCCTTCTTAAACCGTCTACATTTATGAATCTCAGTGGAAATGCTGTGCGTTATTGGATGAATCAGGAGAAAATACCAATTGAGAATCTGTTGGTTGTTGTCGATGATCTGGCTCTTCCTTTTGGTACATTGCGACTCAAAGGTAAAGGTAGTAATGCCGGACATAACGGATTGGGACATATCCAATCCATTCTGAATACGCAGGAGTATGCACGTCTACGCTTTGGAATTGGTAATGATTTTTCAAAAGGAGGGCAAGTAGGTTATGTACTCGATGATTTCACAGATGAAGAAGAAAAGGAGCTTCCAGCTAAGCTGGAAACCTGTGGTGAAATAATTAAAAGCTTTTGTCTAGCAGGTATACAAAATACAATGAATCAGTATAACAATAAGTAAATATGAAATACCAATTATTTGACGAAGATGGCATTATAGCTATTGTAAATGCAGAAAAATATAATGGTTTCATTGGTGAAGACTGGGAGCTAAATGAATTGACAGAACTATTTGTTCAGCAAATGAATGAGCAAAACCTGATTATATGGAAAGCATCAGAATACGGAAATAATTGGAATATAGAAATTAGGGATACTGCAAGCCATAATAAAGCTTTCAGAACATTTGAGAAGACAATAGAAGTTACATCCGAAGAGCTATACTTTATTGACTATACAAGCCTGACAACGATAGCACAATTAGAAAATGAATCTGTAAAAGGACAGTGTCCAGATATCCAAAAGATAAATCTAGAAAATGGATCTTATAATGTAACGGTAAGACAAATGTTCGACCCGGATAATTTTGAGGAAAAAGATAATAAAGTCCATTTTGAGATTATTTTAAAAAAATCAACCAAACATGATTCTGTAAACCAAATATTCTGGTGGGAAACAAATTAACCGAAATGAAAGAACCTAAAAAAGAAGTACGTATAGATAAGTGGCTGTGGGCGGTACGCCTTTTTAAAACACGCTCTATAGCAATAGAAGCATGTAAAAAAGGACGTATCACAATAAAAGGCATAACTATAAAGCCTTCACGTATGATAAAAATCGGTGACATAATAGAAGTTCGCCGCCCTCCTGTAACCTATTCTTTTGAAGTATTAAACCTTTCCGAGAATAGAATGGGTGCAAAACTAGTTCCCGATTTCATGAAAGATGTAACTCCTCCTTCGCAGTTAGAGATACTGGAACTGTCTAAAATGAGTGGATTTGTAGACAGAGCAAGAGGAACCGGACGCCCAACTAAGAAAGATCGCCGCGAATTAGATCAGTTTGCGGATGATTATTCATTCTTTGATGATTGGGATTTTGATGATGAAAATTGATTCAACTATTTTATATAAGTAAGGTTATCTAATAAAGGTAACCTTTTTTATTCCAATACATTAACAATAATAAAGAATGCAAGACATTCTGTCAGTTAAAAGAAATAAAATACAGCAAAAAGATAATATATAATATTTACGAATCAATAAATCTGTTAATATATTATATTTCAGCCATATAGTTATACAAAAACAATACATAATGGCATATATATTGCCTTATACAATATAACAAGAGTAAGTATAATTACTGTTGGCTGGTCCTGATATGACCAGATGAGAACACTCTCAATACCTTTTTATTCTTTGAGGTTATCCATGTGATATGGGTAACCTCTTTTATTTATCTCATTTGTAAGCCTTTTTATTGTTGTTAAAAACTTTCTCTTCAAAAAAATTGTTGTTATATATAATTCCATATCTTTGTTTCACATGTTGGTGTTACAAATCCGTATTCTTCGGAAGAGTAATGAAAAGGGAATCAGGTGTAAATCCTGAACAGTCGCGCTGCTGTAAGCTCTACAGAAGTGTTTGTACAAATCCTCTAAACCACTATTAGCAGTGAGTCGTTTACCGGCAACTGGAAATGGGAAGGTAGTACAAACGGAGTAAGTCAGAAGACCTGCCAAAAACAATAAATTTCGACCTTCGCGAAAAAGGTTTTGAAAGCACATAAGAGAATTTCTCTGATTACTAGAACTGAACTGAGATGATTGTAGTATGTATCAATCATATTGCCATTTGTAGCGAACATATGGCATATCGATTTATATAAATACAATAATAAATATTAATAAATAAAAACCAAAAACAATGAAAAAGATATGTCAAAGATGTGAAGCATCTTTCAATTGCAGGGAAGACAGGATTGAATTTTGCAGTTGCCGTAAAGTTTCTTTAGCTTCCGGTGTACGTGATTACATTAAAGATAATTATAATGATTGCTTATGCCCCAAATGCTTAAATGAGACCAATACTTATTTTTATGCATTTGATGTTAATCCAAAGTTTATAAAAAATAAAAATGGATAGTATATAAGCTGCTCCAAAACAACAAAATAGTAAAAACTTATTTTTAATTTACAATTTATTATAAAATTAGTCTTTAATTCGTTTAAATGTATAGGTAAGTTTCCTTAAATTTGATGCTAGAAAACATCTTCAGTCCCAAAAATCAGGGATTGTAAGTTCAGTCTACATTCTCCTGTCTAACTAAAAGGAAAACAGGAGATTGTAAACTGATATTTAAAAGGAAGCTAAAAAAAGAAAATAACAAATATAAACAAGATCGAACATGCTACAAGAATTTACTTTAGGCGAAGGTAAAGCGATAATTAACTTCACACTAAAATTTTGCGACACGCGACAGAAAATATTAAACAGTTATGGATTTAACAGGGTTATTGAAGCCTTTATCCAAAAACTTAAAAAAGAAGAAATAATCATCTATGATTATTATATCAAAGAATTCAAAACTGACGAAGAATTTCAAAAAACACTAATAGAAGCTTTCAGACTTCTTACAGTTTGTAATCCGGACGAAGTACAGAATGTACATAACAAGTATGCTATATTTTTCAACGACAAAGACTTGTTTATTGAATTAATAGAACTGTTATATAGCTTCTGGCGCAGACTGGAACGCTATACAATCGTTCATAATAGCTCAGTAGGTAGTGGATTGCAAAGTGTACGCTTTATGCAAGCCAACGAATTATTCAATGAACTTGTCCTTTCTATATACCGACGTATAGAGGAAACAGTGATTGGATACCAATACCGTGTTTATCGTCAACTTACTGCCGGAGCAAATGCCGGCTTAACACTCAGTGATATTACATGGAATTGTCCTGTAGAATATAATGGACTGACCACTATACCATTCATCACATCTGTGATGTTCAGACCTCCGTTTATATCTTATACTAAGCGTAATACACGTGACGGTATTTTCCATGAACACAACTCAAATCCAATTGAGAATTTAGCCCTGAATGAGGATGACTGGTTCCTGTATCCGGCAAAAGTAGGCAATATGCTCACATTTGTTTATTTTCATAAAGACTATATGGTTCATGGATTCGCTCTGTCAAACTTATTTGAACTGGCTAAAGAGAACGAATATATAGGAAAGAAACCTGATATTATCTATGTTTTCGGATACCCTGACGGATACGAAGAAAAACGTACCTTCTATTATAAAGACAAGAAGAATGATATACTTATCGGATATGCAAATCATTGTGATGATATAGACTATTTTGGTTACATGAAGAAGATGTTGCTTACACTACATAATGTAAAGCAAATGGAAAAAAACCGTCTTCCCATCCATGGAGCTATGGTAAATATATTGTTAAAAAATGGAACAGAAGCCAACATTATTATCATGGGAGACAGTGGTGCCGGTAAGTCTGAAAGCCTTGAAGCCTTCCGCTCTCTGAATGAAAAATATATCCGTCATATGCGTATTATTTTCGACGATATGGGATATCTTAAGAAAGAAGAGAATGGCACGATCAAAGGATATGGTACAGAAATAGGTGCATTTGTCCGTATTGATGACCTTGATCCGATGTATGCTTTCGAACAGCTGGAAAGAGGTATATATACCAATCCTGACAAAGTAAATGCACGCATTACAATTCCTGCTGCCACTTATGATGTGATTTCAAAAGGCTACAAAGTGGATTATTTCTTGTATGCTAATAATTATACAGAAGCTGACCAGAAAATTAAATTCTTCGATAATCTTGATGAAGCAATTAAAGTTTTTGAGGCAGGAGCACGCAAAGCTAAAGGAACAACAACCGAAACCGGTCTGGTTACCTCCTACTTCGCAAATCCATTCGGACCAGTACAAGAACCTGAGTTAGCAGGAAAACTAATTCATGAATATTTTAAAGACATGAATCAGAATGGTGTAAAAATTGGCGAAATCTATACATCTCTTGCAATAGAAGGGCACTCTAAAGATGGACCTCGTTTGGCTGCCGAAGAATTGTTTACAATGATAAACGAATAAAAACATAAGAACAAGGGAGATGAGTTGTATGGCTCATCTCTTTCTCTGATTAACATATCTAAATATCGTTAAATCAATAAAACTTTTACCTGTTTTCAGTGTTGAATATAATACACTAAAATGATATAACTAATAATTATAAATAACCTATGAATAAAATGCAACAATCTTTGATGCACAGCAATATTAAGTTGCTTGGTGATATGCTCGGAAAAACGATCAGCGAAGCCAAAGGACAAGATATGGTTGACCTCATAGAAACAATTCGTAGATTGTCTAAAGCATCTCACTCAGGAGATATTGAAGCACATAAATCACTGGTAAAAACACTACAAAATCTAAAAGATGAAGAATTCTTACCTGTGGCACGTTCCTTCAATCAATTCCTGAATCTGACAAATACAGCAGAACAATATAACAGTATATCGCCTCATGCACAGGGTGCCGAAAATCCTATAAATTTTCCGGCAATATACAAGAAACTGAAAAATGCCAATTTCAGCGATAGTGAAATTATCAAAGCAATAGAAAATATTTCTATCGATTTGGTATTGACCGCACACCCTACCGAAATTAACAGAAGATCACTTATCAATAATCTAAATCAGGTAGATCACTGTTTAGAACTATTAGATCATGATGACCTTGCTGAACATCAGAAAATTCAGATATTACAGCGACTTAAACAATTAATCGCTCAATATTGGTATACTGATGAGATACGTCAAAACCGTCCGACCCCAAATGAAGAGGCAAAATGGGGCTATGATGCCGTTGAAAACAGTCTTTGGGCTGCAGTTCCGGCATATCTAAGAGAATTGGATGAACAAATAAGAAATACGATTGCTTATCGTATTCCAATCGACGCACGTCCCATCCATTTTTCATCATGGATGGGTGGTGACAGGGATGGAAATCCGAACGTTACTGCAAAAGTGACCCATGCGGTATTATTGGATAGCCGCAAAAGAGCGGCCACATTATTCCTTGCCGACATAGAAATACTTGTAAAAGAACTATCTATGGCAACCTGTACCAGTGAATTCAGAGATTATATCAAAGATTATGAAATACAGGAACCATATAGGGAACTAATGAAAAGATTGCGTACACAGTTAAGAAATACAATTGCTTACCTCGATGCCCGTATTGCTGGTAAAAATGTAGAATTAACTGATGATATACTAATCCACAACGAACAGATATGGGAACCTCTGCATGAGTGTTATAAATCTCTTGTAGCATGTAAAATGGAAATTATTGCAAATGATAAACTTCTGGATACACTACGCAGAGTAAAATGCTTTGGGCTTACATTAGTACAAATAGATATTCGTCAGGAAAGTACAATACATACTGAAACTATTTCTGAAATAACCCGTTATCTTGGTTTAGGAGACTATGAAACCTGGTCGGAAGAAGAAAAGCAAGCTTTCCTTATCAGGGAATTAAACTCTAAGCGGCCATTAGTACCAAATAACTGGGAACCTAGCCCACAAACTAAAGAAGTACTACAGACATGTAAAGTAATAGCAGAAACACCGGAAGGAGTTATACCAACATACATTATTTCAATGACCCGTACACCATCCGATATATTGGCTGTATATCTGTTATTGAAAGAGGCAGAATGCCCGTATACATTACCGGTCACACCTTTGTTTGAGACATTGAATGACTTGAACAATTCCAATGGCATTATGCAGCAATTATTCAATATCAGCTGGTACAGAGGAGTTATCAAGAATAAACAAATGATTATGATCGGTTACTCCGATTCTGCAAAAGATGCTGGTTCTATTGCTGCCGGGTGGGCACAGTACAGGGCACAGGAAGCATTGATCAAAACATGTCAGGATGCAGGAATAGCCTTAACCTTGTTCCATGGTCGTGGTGGTACAGTTGGTCGCGGTGGCGGTCCAGCAAAAGTGGCCCTTTTCTCGCAACCGCCAGGCTCATTAAAAGACGGACTGAGGGTTACAGAACAAGGAGAAATGATACGTTTCAAACTGGGATTACCAGACTTAGCAATCAAGACCCTATCATTATATACAGATGCGATACTCGAAGCCAATTTACTCCCTCCCCCTGCACCTAAACAGGAATGGAGAGATCTAATGGATGAAATGTCAGATGTATCGTGTGATGTTTATCAAGGTATTGTACGCAAAGATCCCGATTTTATACCTTATTTCTATCAGGCAACCCCAGAAGCGGAACTGGCCCGTCTTCCTCTTGGATCACGTCCGGCAAAACGACGCCCTAACGGCGGTGTGGAAAGCTTACGTGCTATCCCATGGATTTTTGGGTGGACCCAAAACAGACTAATGCTTCCTGCCTGGCTGGGAGCAGGTGAAGCTTTGCAAAAGGTTATTGATGACGGAAAGATAGATACATTAAAAACAATGTATAAAGACTGGCCATTCTTTGGAACACGTATCAGCATGCTTGAGATGGTTTTTGCCAAAGCGGATTCGCGTATGTCAGAATACTACGATGACAGGCTGGTAGAAGAAAAATACCAGGGTTTAGGTAAAAAATTAAGAGCTCAGCTGGAAAGTGCGATTAAATCCACTTTAAGGATTTCTCAGGATGAGTATCTGATGGAAGGACTACCTGAAATTGCTGAAAATATTGCTATGCGTAATATTTATACAAATCCTCTAAACTTGCTACAAGTAGAACTGCTACACCGCACAAGGAAGGACGATGAGCATTCTCCTGAACTTGAACTTGCACTGATGATTACCATATCAGGTATTGCAGCAGGAATGCGAAATACAGGATGATAACAACAATAAAACGATAAGTTGAGAAACTCATAAAAGTCGAAATATTTTAATTCGTAGAAAATACTTAATCTATGTTTAATGCTTTGATTTTTATGAGTTTTTAATCTAATTTAGTCCAGCTAAAAAATAATATCATGCAATATAAAATCATGGCTCCCAAAGCCATAAATTCAACTATATTCCTGCCTTCATCCAAGAGTATCAGTAACAGGGCTCTTATCTTAAATGCCTTGAGCATGAACACATCTACCTTGGAAAATTTATCTGATTGTGATGATACCAATGTCATGATTGACGCATTCAAATCAGGCAGTATCGGGAATAATCTAATAGATGTAAAAGCAGCAGGTACATCAATGCGCTTTCTTACAGCTCTACTTGCAATAACCCCAGGAGAGTGGATAATTACAGGAACAGAACGCATGCAGGAACGTCCTATCAACATTCTTGTAGAGGCATTAACATCACTAGGAGCCCGTATTACATATCTTGGCAATATAGGCTATCCTCCGCTAAAAATAAAAGGAACTGCCCTCGATGGTGGCGAAATCTATCTGTCGGGAGACGTCAGTTCGCAATTTATTTCAGCACTGTTGATGATAGCTCCAATGATGAGTAAGGGGCTTACTATTCATCTGGAGGGAAATATAGTATCAATCCCATACATTAAACTTACATTGGGTATGATGGCACAGTTTGGAGTCAAAACCCATTGGGATGACAAAACCATAAAAATATATCCTGAAGAATATAAACCGACTCACTATGTAGTTGAATCAGACTGGTCTGCAGCTTCTTATTGGTATGAAATGGCGGCATTGGCTGATGATGCGCACATCGAGTTGAAAGGATTATTTAAGAATAGTATGCAGGGAGATTCCAAAGTTGCAGAGTTATTTGCAGATCTTGGTATTTCAACTGAATACACTGACGAGAGCGTAGTACTGAAAAAGACCAATAAGGTAACAAAAAAGATGTTTCACAACTTTGTAAATGAGCCTGATCTGGCTCAAACATTTGTAGTTACATGTTGTATGATGAATATTCCGTTTATGTTTACAGGCCTGCAAAGCCTCAAGATAAAAGAAACAGACAGAATAGAGGCATTAAAAGCTGAAATGAAAAAGCTAGGTTATCTTATTTATGATAGTGAAAATAGTATTCTGGAATGGAATGGTGAAAAATGCGAACCGGAAGCCGACGCTGTAATAAGAACTTACGAAGATCACCGTATGGCAATGGCATTCGCTCCGGCAGCAATCAAATTAGGTCATATCAATATAGCGCATCCGAATGTTGTTACAAAATCATATCCGCGTTATTGGAATGATTTAAAGCATGTTGGATTCACTGTTGAAGAATAAGGATAACCTCAATCTAAACGATATCCATATTGGCGGAGTAGGTTATCCCTGCTTCGCCAGTCTTTTTCTACCTTAACATATATCTCAAGGAATATCTTTTTATCGAAAAAGCGTTCAATATCTTTACGGGCCATAGTTGCCATCTTCTTCAAAGCCGCACCTTTATGTCCAATGATTATCCCCTTCTGTGTATCCCGTTCTGCAACAATAAGAGCTCTAATGTTTATAATATCCTTCTCATCCTTAAATTCTTCGACAATAACTTCAACTGCATATGGAATCTCCTTCTGATAATAGAGAAGTATTTTTTCCCGTATTATTTCTGTCACAAAGAAGCGGGCAGGACGATCTGTCAATGCATCTTTTTCGAAGTAAGGAGGTGATTCAGGAATTAAATCCAGAATACGTTTTTTTACTACATCTACATTGAACTTATTAAGTGCAGATATTGGATATATTTCGGCCTTGGGTAGTAACTCTTTCCACTGAGCCACCATCGTTTCAAGTTCCTTCTGATTGCTCTGATCTATTTTATTGATTAAAAGCAAAACAGGAACATCTACACGCTGTACTTTTTTCAGGAAATCTTCATTTTTATCAGTTTTTTCAATTACATCAGTCATATATAATAACACATCGGCATCACTTAATGCAGATTCTGAAAAGTTCAGCATTGACTCTTGCAATTTATAGTTAGGACGAAGTACTCCCGGTGTATCGGAATACACTATCTGATAATCTTCGGTATTAACAATTCCTAATATGCGATGGCGTGTAGTCTGTGCCTTAGAAGTAATAATAGACACCTTCTGCCCCACTAATAGGTTCATCAAAGTTGATTTACCTACATTCGGGTTTCCTACTATATTTACAAATCCTGATTTATGCATTTTCTTTATATTTTTAAAAAACAGAAGTGGAATTTAATACCTCATCATTCATCCACTTACCTTGTGCTTTCATTACCTGCTCTATGACATCACGAGCAACTCCATCACCACCATTACGATGAGATATGTATTTCGCAACACCTCTGATCTCAGCAACAGCATTTGCAGGGGCTACAGACAGACCAACAGCTTTCATCACCTGATAATCAGGAAGATCATCTCCGGCATACATTATTTCTTCGGGGCTATATCCTGTTCTTTCCATATAATCATGTAAATCTTTCATCTTAGGTTTAGACTTCAGGTAAATATCTTTTACTCCAAGACGAGAGAAACGAAGACGTATATTTTCCGTATCTGCACCTGTTATTATGGCAACACCATATCCATTCTGTACAGCAAGATTAATTGCATAACCGTCTTTTATGTTGACCATACGGATAGGTGCTCCATCCGGTGATAAAGGTATTGAATCCGGAGATAAAACACCGTCAACATCAAAAATAAATGATTTAATTTTACTCAAATCGTAATTTATAGTACTCATAATTATATTTCGTCATCACTAATACGGTGAATATCATCACTGATCAGTTTATATATTTCTTTTACTTGTTTACTATCGATAAGGGACAAGTGTTTATTTATCACATTCTCATCATAACGCACAGCAGGTCCTGTCTGCGCAACTTTAGGACTTAAGGAATGTACCTTTGCCGCCGTTTCGTCAATAAGAGGAAGAGCAACCTCAAACGGCAAATCAATCTTTTTTAGAATCTGTTCTGCCAATGCATACATATGATTCGTAAAATTGCAGGCAAATACTCCGGTCAAATGCAAGTATTTCCTCTTATCTGTAGATAACTCCAATACTTTACCGGATAACTGTTTGGCAATCCCTTCTAATTGAATAAGGGTATTATGTTCTGATGCCTCAATAAATAGAGGGATATCAGACCAATTTACATCTCTGTTTTTACTAAATGTCTGAAATGGGTATATCACTCCATAATGAGATGTGTATTTGCTAAATATATCAATAGGCATACTACCGGCAGTATGCAACCACAGACCTTTGTTCTCCGGCACTTGAGAGATCAATTCTTCCAAAACTGAATCCTTGAGCGAAAAGATATATAAATCAGCATCATTTATGATTGCTGATATTTCTGTAACAGGAACAGCATGAACCGCTTTGGCCAAAGCAGATGCAGATTCAATAGTCCGGCTATAAACCTGAATTATATCAAAAGATTTCTGATATAATTCAGTTGCCAAATGTGTAGCAACATTACCTGCTCCTATTAAAACAACCTTCATGCCTTCTAGTCTTTCTTTTTAGCTGTCAGCACTAATGCAACCCCCGCTATAATCAATAGTCCGGGAACAATCAGGTTAGAATAGCTACTCATCCAGCCAAAGAATGTATCAGCATTCAAGAGTACTCCCACTCCTAAAAAGATCCATCCTAGTATTTTCTTAGGCTGAGTGCAAAGGAATACGATCCCAGCTATTAACAGGAATGAACCAACACTGATCAGTTTTTCTCCGTAAGGTATATTATATAAAACCCCGGTCTTATCCAGTAGAAATAGAATTCCAAAAATTAGGATCGTTATACCATATGATAAACGATCGTTTGACTTACTAGCTGCCATATTATTCACTTAATTGATCCAAATTGAACTTTTCAATATGTATTTTCTCCCATTGTAGCTTATCTTCATCAAAAGGAGGACGCTCCTGGGCCTTATTACCAAGTACGATCACAGACAAAACCTGCAATTGCATAGGAATATCCAATAATTCACGTATATATTCGCCTGATGGGATTCCCTCTTCTGTAAAACGCTCACGCACCTGAATCCAACAGCTACCAAGCCCCAAATCTTCCGCCTGCAATTGCACCATAATAGAGGCAATCGATGCATCTTCAATCCAAACATCACTAGTTAATGGGTCAGCTACAACAACTATAGCCAAAGCGCAACCTGCAATCGGTTTACTGGCAGACGCCTTGCAAAGAGATAATTTTTCAAGCATCCCTTTATCCTCTACTAATAGAAATTGCCATGGATTTTTACTCTTCGAAGAAGGAGACTTCAAGGCTGCTTTAAGTATTAGCTCTACTTGTTCCGGCTTTAGCGGCTCATCTGTGAATTTGCGAATACTACGACGATTTGTTATCAAACTCTGAAAATCAATCATATCGTATATTTTTATCGTCGGGTTAAGTCCTCGACTTCTTTCTCTAGTTCTGTTACAGTTTTAACCCCCTCTGTACTACTCTTTCTTAACAATATATTCAAAGTCTGCATGATAAGTTTGATATCAAGAGCATATGAATAACCATTAATATACAAAAGGTCATATTTCAGTTTATCTCTTACTGATGTATTATATTTGCCCTGTACCTGAGCTAAACCAGTCAAACCCGCTTTTACTCTATGCCTCAAATTATATTCGGGCATCTCTTCACAAAACTGTCCGACAAAAAACGGACGTTCAGGGCGGGGTCCAACAATGCTCATATCTCCTACCAGAATATTATATATCTGTGGTATTTCATCCAGGCGGGTTGCACGAAGAATGTGTCCCAATTTTGTTATTCTTTTATCAGTCTCCTGAGCTAGAACAGGACCAGACATAGCTTCAGCATTTTCTACCATTGTCCTGAATTTATATATCTTAAATATCCTATTATCACGTGTGATCCGTTCCTGAACATAAAAAGCTGATCCTCCACCAATTTTCAGCATCAAATAAACAATAACAAGAGGAATGGCAAAGATAATTAAAGCCAAACTGCCTAATATAACATCAGTAACACGCTTTAAAAATTCATTACTTTGCCCCAAACCTAATTCCCTGACATCAAGAACCGGAGAATCATCAATCTGAAGAAAATTTGCATTAAATTGTAATATCTCTGAATTTTTAGGCTGATATAATACTGTCCTGTTACCTTCTATACAATAAAGAACCAGAGTCTGCTTCTGATCTTCTGTAATATCCTCTGTAAGGAATGTCACATCACATTCATTTATATAGTTATACACATTTGGATGATCAGGGGAACAGACATGTTTTAGATTAGACCACATACCTTTCGACTCTAATAATTTATAGGCGAGGGGCTGTGATTTTTCATATCCGATAACTAGGACTGACCGCCCTTTATGCAAACGAAAGAACATTCGATTAGCAAATAAATGCCAGAGTGTAACCCCTACAATCTGAGCAGCCGAAGCAATAAGTAAAATACTTCTGGGAAAGGCAAACTCTCTGACAAGGAAACTAATTGCCATCGTACAGAACAATAAAGATATAATTGCCAGAGAAACTGTATAACCAATACCAAAGAAAGAAAAATCCTTAGGCTTATCCAGCTCAAATATATGGCTTAATACGAGATATGCTATAATAATAAAAGGCAAGGTAGCCCAAAATGCATTATAATTTATAGTAAAATTATCCAGATCATCTTTTAATATATAAAACGCTAACATATATGTCATATATATTATAATGAGATCTAACAAAGGAACTATTATTTTAAGCCCTCTATATCCGAATATTTTTCTCAAAATTGTATTCATTCAGTTGGATATAAGTTTTTTAAGAAAAAGAGTTTACTTTTTCTTAGATCTTCCTTTTGCCTTCGCGGCAGGCTTGGCATCTGTTGCCTCTACAATTTTCATTGCTGCTTCGAAACTAAGCTCCTCAGGCGTTGTCCCTTTTGGTATCTTATAGTTTGCTTTTTTATAAGCAATGTAAGGCCCATATCTTCCATTTAATATTTGTAGATCCGCATCTTCAGTGAAAATTTTAATTACTTTCTCCGCGTCTTTTTTACGTTTCTCTTCTATCAGAGGAATTGCATCTTCAATATTCACACCATATGGATCATATCCTTTCGGTAAAGATATGAATTTTCCGTCATGTTTGATATAAGGACCAAAGCGGCCTGCACCTACACTTACATCTTTTCCTTCAAACTCTCCTATAGAACGGGGTAGTTCAAATAGTTTAAGTGCTTCATCAAGAGTAATCGTTGCAATTGATTGGGTTTTCTGCAATCCGGCAAACTGAGGTTTCTCTTCTTCTTCTTGCGTGCCGATTTGCACCATAGGACCAAAACGGCCTATCTTGACAGAAACCTGACGGCCAGACTTTGGATCTGTACCTAAGATGCGTTCACCAATCTTATGGTCGGTCTGCATATTTGTAGCAGATTCGACTACTGGATGAAAGACTTTATAAAACTTATCAATCAGTTTTGTCCAGTTCTCTTCACCCTCTGCGACCTGGTCAAACTCTTTCTCTACATTTGCAGTAAAGTTATAATCCAATATACCAGGAAAATATTCTGTAAGAAAATCATTTACGACCATACCTGTATCAGTTGGTATAAGTTTTCCTTTATCAGTTCCTGTTATTTCAGTTTTCTCAGTATCTGCTATTTGTCCCTTCTTTAGGGTCAATATATTATATCGGCGTTCAGTTCCTTCTATATTAGATTTCTCTATATACTCACGATTCTGGATTGTAGAGATAGTAGGAGCATATGTAGATGGACGTCCAATGCCCAGTTCCTCCAGTTTGCGTACCAATGCGGCCTCACTATAGCGGCTCGGACGTTGAGTAAACCGTTCGGTAGCTGTACTCTCTTTCATATTCAAAGCTTCCTGAGCTTTTACAGCAGGGAGCAGGCTTGTTTCGCTATCTACATTTTCATCATCAGTTCCTTCGAGATACACATGTAGGAAACCATCAAATTTAATGACCTCACCTACAGCCGTAAATTTAAGACCTTCGTTATTTGAGATTCCAACTGTTATGGTCGTCTTTTCCAATTCAGCATCAGCCATTTGTGATGCAATAGTTCTTTTCCAGATCAAATCATATAGTTTCTTTTCCTGAGCTGTACCCGAAACTGTATGTTCGTTTATATATGTAGGACGGATAGCCTCATGCGCTTCCTGTGCTCCTTTACTTTTTGTCGAAAACTGGCGTACTTTGGAATACTGTTTTCCATATACACTTTCTATTTCGTTCTTAGTCGTATTTATAGCCAGACCTGACAAGTTCACAGAGTCGGTACGCATATAAGTAATCTTTCCGGACTCATATAGTTTCTGTGCAACCATCATCGTCATCGAAACAGGAAAACCAAGCTTACGCGATGCTTCTTGTTGAAGTGTAGAGGTTGTAAATGGTGCAGCCGGCGATTTTTTCACAGGCTTGGTTTCAACATCTTCTACCTTAAAGTTTGCCTCCTTTAGCTTCTCAAGAAATTCCAAGGCTTCCTTCTTCGTTTTCAAACGTTTGTTCAACTCAGTTTTGATTTCGGAGCGAACGCCATTTTCTTCTTTTATAAATATAGCTGTTACTCTATAAGAGGCCTCTGACTTAAATGCTTGTATCTCACGCTCACGTTCTACGATCAGCCTTACTGCAACAGATTGTACACGTCCAGCAGATAAAGCCGGTTTTACTTTTCGCCAGAGTACAGGCGATAGTTCGAACCCGACAATACGGTCTAAAACCCGTCGGGCCTGCTGCGCATCTACCAGATTTTCATCAATTTTACGAGGGTTATCTATAGCATGAAGAATCGCGTCCTTAGTAATTTCATGGAAAGCGATTCTTTTAGTTTTCTTTTCGTCAAGCTTTAGTGTTTTGTATAAATGCCAGGAAATGGCTTCCCCCTCACGGTCTTCATCGGAAGCCAACCACACCGTTTCTGCTTCCTTTGCCGCTTTTTTAAGTTCATCTACTACTTTCTTTTTGTCAGCAGGAACTTCATATATTGGTGTATAATCGTTTTCCAGATCAATACCCAAATCCTTCTTTTTCAGGTCTCTGATATGTCCATAACTAGACATTACTTTAAAATCTTTCCCCAAAAATTTTTCTATAGTCTTGGCTTTGGCTGGAGACTCTACAATAACTAAATTTTTTTGCATATAATATATTAAGGCTTATATAATATTCCAGTGCCACATTCTTTACAGACCAGAATATTTGTTCTCTTTTGAACGGCAAAAGTAGTCATTTTGTTTCAAATACCAGAATAAAATTATCTGGAAAGTGTTTGTTAACGTTTTTAGTAGGGTTGAAAATCAGTAAAAAAGCTGTGAAATCATAACTCTAAAAGACTTTATATCTCCCAACTTAAAAAACGATAGGTTCAGATTTAACAGAAAAGTCAGAGTAGCCAGCCTCTTCAAAGTTATATCCGGTAAAAACATTCTTTACAGTTTTGATAAATGCTTCATAATCATAAATAATAAAATCAATATATGAGAAATGAAACCCAGTTGCACCACCCAAACTATTTGCTATACCATATGCAGCTATCTCTTCCATTATTTTATCTTCAATATTACCTCTGAAATTCACAATATTTTCCTTGGGTACATTTATATTCTCAAAGAATAAAAAACCGAACCGAACCCCGTTTTCTTTAGCATCATCAAAATGCTCCAATTTTCCATTATAATACTCATTTAATATAGGAGTACAAGATGTATAACCGGAAAATATATCTTCACGTAACTTCCAACCTTCTTTTTCATTTGGTTCCATGCGATATCCGCTGTAAATCTCGCATGGATTCTCAAACTTTGGCCAACTGTTGTTTTCAATAGTACTATCAATAATTGATTTTAATTCAGAAATCAGTGTTGATCCTTTATCTAGTTTATCCTCAACAAAATCAATATAGCCAATGTATTCCATTGTATATAGCTCACCTATAAATTGGTCCAGATAGATAAAAAACATTGAATACCTTTTACTTTCATCAAGCCCCATCAGCTTAGGCGAGTAAATTTCAATATTGACTTTACTTCTATCATTATCAATTTCCGGATAAATAAAAATATCGTTTTCCTCCAGTCTGATATCATACATAGTTATGGTTGAACCAGGCTTTCCATGAGGAGGTTTAGTGGAGTAAAAATTCCACTTTTTCCAAAGGTGTTGTGGTGCATATTGCAACCAATAGTGCAACTGCATCAAACGAACCCGGTCGCCTTCAGGAGTAAGAATAAGTTCATATTTACCCTCATTGTTTATTCCCATTTCGAAATATATCTTAGTAAAGGCTATCTGTAATATACTATCAACAAAATTGAGAAGAGTTTCTCCTTCAACCTTATTATCCATCATCTCTCTGATCTGACCTTCTTCTTCCGAAAAAGATTCCCAAAACCTGGATACTCTGCTTTTAAATGAATTTGGCATTATTTTTTTATTAAGTGGTATTACTAAATTTTAGTAAAAGTACTATCTTTACATATTTCCAATTCAAAACTCATTGCTCAAAGGTAATAATTAAATTAAAAACCAAATATTTTTCTGATAACACTAGATAACACTAAATAGCAAAATGGAAACATAGTTTCCAGTTTTGCAATTCTACTTTTGTGATATAAAACCAATAATAAGAACTATGAAACTATTTTTACTATCCTTAATGTTTGGAATTGCATCAATACTTAATGCGCAAGTTTACTCTTTACAAGGTACAACAACAAATGAGTCCAATCAAACAGTAGAAGCCGTTATCTGCATCCTGAAAAATATGAATGATAGTTTATGGATAAAAACCACTATCACGGATTCAAATGGAGCTTTTGAGTTTAAGGAGGTACCTTCCGGAAAATACAGATTAGTACTTCAACATATGGCATATGAAAAAGAAGAGCATTCGGTTATAATCGAGAATGCTAACCTGGATATTCCACCCTACGTACTTCTTTCTTTAAATAAAGAGTTGAACGAGATTGTAGTTAGTGGTGAGCGTCCAATAGTAAAATCGGAAAGAGGAAAACTCATTTATGATATTCCACAGCTAGTACAAAACAAGGCTGTTTCGAATGCATTTGAAACACTGCAAAATGTACCAAATGTTATTGGTGCAGATGATAACATAAGCCTGGTAGGAACATCTGGTTATACTATTCTGATTAATGGTCAACAAACCAGTATGAGCAAAGAGCAAGTCATAAGCCTGTTGAAATCGATGCCTGCTTCGCGTGTCGCCAATATAGAAATAATGTATAGTGCACCTCCTCAATACAATGTGCGGGGAGCTGCTATTAACATAATACTGAAAGATCAGACTGCAGATATGCCAACGTTGCAGGGAGAAGGTAATATAGAATATAGGCAAGCCCATTATGAAGGGTTTGGAGCCAGAGGTAGTTTATTATATACTAAACCGAATTTCAATATTGACTTCAATATAGGCCTGAATAAATCGAATGGCTGGGGACTTAGCGATATGTATGCAATACATCAGTTTAATAATCATGCCTATGATATAACTCAAGCGAATAATTCAAGGTCAGATCTGAAAGGGTTAAATACAAGATTGGGATTGGGATACAATCTTAAGAATGAAGATAAAATCAGACTTGTCTACACAGGAGATTTTGATAAGTATAATACAAACCATACTTCAAAAACTGTTTTTCTGGAAGATAAAAAACCTTTTACCAATATAGACTCTAAAGACGATGTAAAAGGTAATACTTATCTACATAATATCAAGGCTGAGTTTAATTCTCATAAAAAACTAAATATAGGTATGGATTATACATTCTATAATGACCCGTCCACTACTAAATATTATGAAGATAACAATACATTAAAGACCGCTTTTAAAACAGAAACTGCTCAACGTGTAAATAAAATAGTAGCTTTTATCAATCATACGGCTACACTCAAGAATGACTGGAGCCTCAATTATGGAGGAAACTTCTCCTACTCAAAAAATAATAACAGTTATGACTATTATAAAAACCCTGAGAATACAATTGTTGACTCAATAAACGATACAAAGCAAAAAGAATATAACGCCTCAATATTTGCCGGATTTACAAAGTCATTCGGAGAAAAGCTATCCGTACAGGCCTCTATCTCGGGTAATTACTTCCAGGCAGCAATAGATATTATGGGCAATAAAAAAACGCTATGGAATGATTTCCAACCTTTTGTGAATGCAAACATAACATATACACAAAATCCACAATTGATATTTCAGTTATCATTCTCATCGGATATAAACTATCCTCCATACTGGGCGTTAAGCAACGACCGCTTTAAAATAAATGCCTATTCATCAGCAGAAGGCAACCCCGAACTGAAATTCTCGAAAGAGTATAAAACCCAGCTAAATGTAATACTAAAACAGAAATACATTATTGGAAGCTACTACGAATACACTCCTGATCGTTTTATTCAACTGCCATACCAGTCTCAGAATAATCTTGAAAACATTTTCCAGATGGTGAATCTTAACTATGAGAAGCAATACGGGATATTCTTTGTCATACCTTTCACTATAGATAAAGTATGGGATACAAAAGCTACTATAAACCTGCTGAGGCAGGAAGAAAAAGACGATAAATTTTATGATGTACCCTACAAACGTAGTATGAATGCATTTGTAGCACAAATACGCAATACGTTCAATATATCTTCCAAGCCGAATATTAAACTTGATGTTTCCGGATTCTATATGTCAGGAGCCTTACAAGGCATCTATGACATAAAGAAAATGTGGAATGTAACCAGTGGAGCCAAATGGACTTTCCTCGACAATAAAGCTGAATTGATGGCTCAGGTACAGGATATTTTCAAAAGCAATGGGGCTACAACTAAAATAGATTATATGACCCAATATAGTACAATGAAAATAAAACCAAACGCACCATCGTTCAAACTATCATTTACCTACCGGTTTGGTAATTACAAGAAGCCGAAAGTAGATGAAGTTGATACTTCGCGATTTGGCAGATAGAACATAGTTCAATTTTTCACAACACTATTAAATCCTCTGAAAAGTGATTTTCGGAGGGTTTATTTTACAACCCGACACTTTCGCGGAGAAAATCAATAGAATCAAAAATATCCTCTTTATCTGCTGTCTGATTGATTTCAATCTTACCCACATCTGAAAGAAACGTAAAATTAACAGTGTCCGATTCATTTTTCTTGTCGTGTTTCATATATTCATAAAGACGGTCATAATGGTCGCAATCGAAATAAAAACTATCGTAATTGTCTTTAATAAAATAAACCGTCTTATATAGTTTCTCTTTAGGAAAACCACAAAACTTGTGGGACAGGTACAACTCACATACGGTACCCCATGCTACGGCATAACCATGCTGAACAGGTTTACCTAACTCATAAGAGAGGCTTTCGAAAGCATGTCCGATAGTATGTCCCAAGTTCAGGGCTTTACGAATACCTCTCTCAAAAGGGTCGATCTCGACAATACGTTCTTTCACCGCTACCGAATCTACAACCAGTTGTTTCAGTTTTTCATAATCGATTTCTTCCGTATCAAAAGATATGGTTGCTTTCCATTCTTTATCACTATCTATCAGTCCATGTTTTATCATTTCGGCATAACCGGAAAGGAAGTTCTGATGATCGAGACTTTTGAAAAAAACCGAATCAATCAATACTGTTTCAGCAGGAGCAAAAGCACCTATTTCGTTCTTTAAGCCATTAAAGTTAATACCGGTCTTCCCTCCTACCGCTGCATCCACCGCCCCCAGTAAAGTGGTCGGAATATTAATACACTTAATCCCTCTCTTGAAACTTGCAGCTGCAAATCCTCCAATATCCGTAAGCATACCGCCTCCCAGGTTGATAAGTAAAGAGTGACGTGTAGCCCCATTCTCAGACAGATATTTCCATATAGAAGCCAGTGTTTCAATATTCTTATTATCATCACCTGCCTTTATTATTATCTTTCCGGCATCAGTAATCTGCTCATTATCTTTTATAAAAGGATAACAAAGCTTTTCCGTATTTTCATCTGTCAGTAAAAACAATTTATCAAATGACAACTGACTAAGGATATAAGATAGATCTTTATTCAGATCTGAAGATTTTATTACTTTTTGCATTTCATTTATTTTAAAGCATTTACAGTAAAAAGGTGACAAAAGTAACAGCTTTTATCCGTTTTTAGATTGTAACTTTGTTACCTTTTGATGTTCTCAATCTTCTAAATATTGTAGAAGAAGGTTATTGATTCGCTCAAGCTGGGCAGGAGAACCTTTATCATCCATATCTCCATGCTTTATATCATCAAACTTTACTATTTTTATTGAATATTTCTGCTGATCTTCAACTGAGGGGAGTACACCTTCATCCGCCTCAAAGTCGCATCCTCTCAAAGAATATAGTTTAAGTGCATTATTCAATGGAATTGGCATTCTCCGATGATCCAGCGAGATTACCCGCTTAATATACAGTGGATGCTCCTTTGCAAAGAGCATAGCCATATCTCCTCCATTGGAGTGCCCTATCAGACTAACATCTTCCCAATTAAGATCAGGTCGGAGCTCTTTAAATTCAGTAATAGTGAAATAGATATTCTGTACGCCTCTTTGCCAGTTAGGCATTCTCGTTTCATACAAATTACCTTCCATAGCTAATAAAGCATCATCGGCAAGTTCATGTTGTATACTGATCACAAAATATCCTTTCGAAGCCAATTTTCGCGTAATTGTAGAATAGTCTTTATAGGCACCTCCTCTATTCTGGTCATATCCATGATTCATTATTACAACTTTACACTTCGTAGAATTTTGGGAAGGCGAATATATTGCTAATGGTATTTGTCGACTCCGGGATTCATCATATATATCTAAAGTGTATTCTGCTACAGACTGAGAATACATCTTTACAGACAGTAACAAAACTAATATGATTAGTATATTTCTCATCATTTGAATTTATTTTTTATAAAAAGTGACAAAAGTAACAGGTTTTTATCTGTTTTTAAATATTGCAATTCTGTTACCTTTTAGTTTTTATATAAGATAAAGTTTTACAGGTTATTTCACTTAAAATAAGTACCTTCTTCAAACTTATAGCCTCTCAGTACTTCATCTATCTTCATTGCTCTTTTTCCGGCAAACTGTATTTCCTTTACTCTGATGTACCCATCCGTACAGGCAATATGCAGATATGATTTATTATCAGTACTGATACTACCTACTGAAGATCGGCTTCCACTTAAAATAATCTCTGAGGTATATATCTTTACCATTTGAGGTTCCTTACCATCAATATGCAATTCTGTCCAGGCTGTAGGATAAGGAGATAGCCCCCTGATAAAGTTATGTATATCTATAGCTGGTTTATTCCAATCGATACGGCAGGTGTCCTTGAATATCTTCGGTGCAGGTCTCAGTTTCTGTTCATCGCTGAATAATTGCTCTTGCGCTATGGCATCCACTTTATCCTCAAGGATCAGATCTACTGTTTTTTGTACCAATCCAGCTCCGACTAACATCAGCTCATCATGAATTTTTCCGGCATTATCATTTTCCCCGATTTTTATCTTTTCTTTCAGGATAATCTTACCTGTATCTATTTCATGAGTCAGGAAAAAAGTGGTAACGCCCGTTTCTTTGTCACCATTAATTATAGCCCAATTAATAGGGGCGGCACCACGATATTGAGGAAGTAAAGATCCATGCAGGTTAAATGTACCCAGACGCGGCATATCCCAAACCACTTCGGGCAACATGCGAAAAGCAACAACAATCTGCAAATCTGCATTCCATGCTTTCAGCTCACTCAGGAAGGTTTCATCCTTCAGCTTCTCGGGCTGTAGTAAAGGAAGACTCTGTTCCAACGCATATTTCTTAACGGCTGAATATTGAATCTTATGCCCTCTCCCACTCGGCTTATCAGGCATAGTGATCACACCTACTATATTATATCCGTTTTCAACAAGTCCCCGCAGACTTTCAACAGCAAATTCGGGAGTACCCATAAAAACGATACGTAAATCTTTTTTATTCATTTTATTCTGATTGTTTATGCAAATTTAAGGATAAAAGAAGACTCTCCAAAAAGGTCAGAGACCTATTTATCACTTTTATTTGCGTAGCAACAAATACATACTGTCAGATATGAAAAAGCGCAAAGATTAGCTTTAAATCTTTACGCTTCAACTATTTTTTTAGGCCGAAGACCTATTTTGTATCTTATTTACCTTTCGATGGATTGAAAGGGTCTTTCTTGAAGAACAGTACTTTTACCAGCCACATAATAAGAAATGTAATACAAGCTATAGCTATTGTAGCACCTGAGCGCCATATAATACTCCATTCTATTGGTTTAATATCCCACAAAGCCAGAACAGTTAAGGTCGCTCCGGTAAGGATAATCACTGCTGAAAGTACACCTATAAATATTCTCATAACTTCTTATCAATTTAGGATTTGTTGGAAAAAACAAAGATAAAAAACTATGCCATACTTTATGTTTTTTTCCTTATTAATTAAAGTTTATTAATCAGATAGGATAAATATTACCAATTATCTATCTTCTTTCAGATTAAAATATGTTGCATTTTCACCATTATCATCTACCAAGAAATAATTCACCCCATCATTCAGTTTCAAAGCAAACCGGTTACCTGTATGCAATGCTCTCTTGAAATAATAAATATATCTTCCATTTTTTACTTCCAAAGGAATTGTCCACATCAATTCACCTGTGGCAGTATTTATACGTTGCAGACTGAAAGCCGACTCTTTTGAAGCTGTAGCTGTTACTTTTACCAACAGGAAAACTTTATCTGCATAGAATATTTCAGGATTGAAATACAACCTGTCGGGAGTAAGATTAGTATATGACACAATCCTCTCTTTGGACGCCCCCCACCAATCCAATTTAAAACCTTCTTTTTCGGTTTGCCACTGAGGTCTGAAATACGTATTGGACGGGCCTCCTGCATTATCCTGATATATGATCTTTACCAACTGACATTCGTGGGTTTTATCCATTTCCATAGACTCCCACTGCTTTTTTGTAAAAATATATGTTACAGCCTCCTTTGAGTCAGACCGTAATGATTTCGAACCACTAGCATTAATTGATAATTCATTCTGGGTAAAACTTTGCTTAATTCGAGGAAAGAAATAATATTCCTTACCCATGTTTGTCATCACTTTAAAGCAATCACCATCATTACTTCCTGCAAAAGGATCGATATTAGCTATACCCGATTTGTAAAGGGAATCAGCTTCAAACATACTGACAGTAACATCTTTGAGTTCCATATTGTCATTATCCAGTTTGAATATCTTTTGTTTATCAATGACAACATAGATATCCCCGTTTGAGAACTTACGTATATTGCGGTCTTCGATAGAAATACCCAGCTTATTTACATCCAATAATTTCTCCGATTTTACTATTTTACGGGTATCAAAGTCTGTAAATGAATAGAAGCTACCATCAGATCCATTGGATATGGTCAACAAATACATTTTTCCTTTTATATCAACCGGAATATCCAGCATTACACTACCATAAGCCGATTCAGAGAAAATGCCTTTAGAAGGTTTCTTCATAAGTGAAGGGATTATAACGGCTAGTAAAAAAACAAGGGCAATCAAAACCACTGAAAAGATTACAGCTTTATTATTTACGGCAACCGGCTTTCCATCGCCCCTGTGAGTAACATTAATATTTATATCATCATTGTCGAGAAAATATTCAGTCCCGCAATTCTGGCATTTATAATAATCTTCCTTGATTTGCCGATGATCTACACTTCCACATTGAGGACATTTTATTACTTTGAGCTGTTTTGCCATAATTTATAATTTGTATATACAGAGTGTTTTATCCAAGATATTTCATATCAGCCTTATCTTCTATCTGTTGTAAAAGATTCTGAATATAAGGAGTAGCCTTCTTCTTGCTTTTGTGGAAATCGGCAGTTTTGCCCCAGATAAAGAAGATAAGATGTGATACATGATAATCTTCCAAACCTTCTATCGATTCAAGAAATGTCTTTAAATTTTGTTCGGTTTCATATTGGGCTGACAGTTTCAGGGTCTTATGATCCTGACAAGCTAAAAAACATCTTGTCAATACAGGAATCGTATTGGTATTAACGCCATATTTTTGAATAAATGCATGTGTAAATTGATTTTGTACACTTTGATGCTCTTCATCCGTATGTTCCATATATTCTGCCACTAGCGGGAAAAATCTTTTATCTAATAGCCCAAGCCCGAAAACCGCGTATGTTCCTGGTTTGGCGCAATATTCCTCTTCTACATCTTCATACCATTCATACTCGTTTTTCACAACCAGAGATGCATATTTACCTATTTTATCATAAAGTTCAGGATATTGTAAAGCATTGGCAAAAAACTGATGAGTTTGCGATTTACCCAACTTCTTTACCGGAAGGAAGTTTTTTTCCTTAGATTTCAGCTTAATCCGATAACTTTTAGGGAATCCTTTTTGCAATAAATTACAGATAAAATCCAATGCCTTTCCGTAGCTGCCTGCCGATTCTTCCTTAATATTTATTGTAAAGAAAGCCAGGACATCATTTGCTAAAAGCTCTATTGAACTATCTTTATAATATTTATCTTCCTTATTGAAAGTATCACTACCTGTTTTCAGCATTTCTTTTGCTTGCTTAAAGCCTAGATCGGAAAGCATATTAAGGTATTTGATCCCCTTATCCCTCGAATAGTTGGGCTCATATTTGAGAATGAGTATAGACGCGTAGATAACCAGATCAATAAGAGCTAAGTCATTATCTTCAACTTTTGCATTCTCTTTTAGTGAATATGTAAAATCGTAGTCAGGTCCTTTCAAATCAAAATACTTGGGAAAGAAATCTTTAATAACCCACGAATTCAGATTCCTGACCATATCACCTTGACATGTCCTTTGCTTATCTTTATTCCCTTTACTGAGTTCTGTTATCCGTTCAAATATAAGACGGATCCTTTCAATATCAGGATATGGGTACAGTGCTGGAGAAACAATATGCCTGGACAGGAAAAATATTTCGAGATGATCTGTCGGGTACTTTCCATTAATAACCTTATTCTCTATATAATCCTCAACATTCTTTTTCAGAGAATTCTTCTTTTGTTGATCTACATCATCATAGAGAATATAACTATCAAATAAAGCTTTAGTCTGAAACCCTAATACCAGTTTGAAATGATAATCCAGAAAAGGATCATTGGCATATAGTGATACAATCTGTTCTTGCACTTTATCCTTTAATAAAGGAATTAATCGGTCACTTATATCCTCAACTGTTAGGATATCCAATTCCAGTAACTCTTTCCTTATATATTTCTTATAGCCGGTTTCTGCCTCCAGAATATTTCCTGTTTTAGACGTACTTTGATTGATTGTTTTATAAGTAATTTTGAACTTATCAACAACCCCAGCCTGAAGAGTGGTTCGCTTCACAATACTTTCGGGCGTACCATTAAGGCTTTTGCGATGTTCTTCCAAAGCCTCGATAATAAATTCAAGAATCCGGTCTGCTATATTTTTCATGATGTAAGTAGTTGTATAATTTGTGTAAACAGACAGAAAAACAGCCTATTCTTCCACAAAGTTATCTGCAAGAACTTCTCTGTAGACGTCTAATATATTAGATTTAGATATAAATCCCAAGTACACATCATTCTCGTCTACAACAGGAAGATTCCATGCCTTTGTTTCATCAAAGCTTTTCATTATGGCTTCCATTGTCATTCCCACCACAATAATAGCAGGTGGAGATGTCATAAAACGGGAAACATTGAAACGGCTATATAATTCGGGGCGGAATATGATATTACGAATATTATCCATCAACACTATTCCCAGGAAACGGTTTTTATCATCCAACACAGGGAACACATTTCGGGAAGAGCTTGAAATCACTTTTACCATATCACCCAAAGACATTTCGGGATGAACTGTCTGGAAATTAGATTCAATCAATTTTTCAATGTCCATCAATGTAAGCACAGCTTTGTCTTTATGATGTGTAATCAGCTCACCTTTTTTTGCCAAACGCATCGAATAGATACTATGTGGCTCAAAGAACTTAATCACCACATACGAACAGATGGACACAATCATCAAAGGCAGTAAGAGTTCATATCCCCCCGTGAGTTCTGCAATCAGGAAAGTTCCCGTGAGTGGAGCATGCATTACTCCGGCCATCACCCCAGCCATACCCATCAGAGCAAAATTTTCTTCGGGTAATAGTGGAGCAAAGCCTGTTAACTCCGAATGGTTCAATACAAAAGCAAAAATAAATCCGGCAATACAGCCTAAGAATAGTGATGGTGCAAATATTCCCCCGGTACCCCCGGCTCCGTTGGTTGCACTGGACGCAAATACCTTCATCAATAAGACACCTCCTAAAAAGATTATGATAGTCCAACGATAATCTTTGAACTGAAAGAAGGCACTATTATCCAATAAAGCAGAATAATCTTTCTGCCCGTTTATCAACATCTCTATTGTATCATAACCTTCACCATACAATGGCGGCATTAAAAAGATAAGGATACTCAATATGGTAGCTCCTATTCCGAATTTCTGCCAATAGGTCAATTTACGGAATTGATTTTCGAACCAACCCATTGCGCGGGTAAAATATAATGAAACCAATCCACAAAAGATACCCAACAATATAACATAAGGAATACGCTCAAATAAGAATGCATCCGTATGGGCATAATTGAACATGGCCCGGGTACCCATCGTCAGATATGATAAGGTAGCAGCAGTGACAGATGTTACAAGTAACGGCAGTACCGTAAATGTAGTCAGGTCGAGCATCAACACCTCAACAACAAACACAAGTCCTGCAATAGGTGCCTTAAAAATTCCGGCAATGGCACCTGCAGCACCACAACCGATAAGCAACATCAAATATTTTTGCTCTACATTGAAGAAACGACCCAGATTGGAACCAATGGCAGAACCTGTCAACACAATGGGCGCCTCCGCCCCTACCGATCCCCCAAATCCGATAGTTACAGAACTGGCAACTATTGAGGTATAAACATTATGTAGCTTAATAAAACTTTTCCGCTGCGATATGGCATATAATATCTTTGTCACCCCATGGCTTATATCATCCCTTACTACATATTTCACATATAATCCGGCAATGAGAATACCCACAGCTGGAAATATGAGATACATATAGTTAACCCCTTCGGTAAGGAAATTAGAAGTAAGAACATGCTGAATAAGGTGTATAAGCGTTTTAAGTAAGAGAGCGGCCAACGCTGTAAATATCCCGATAAGGAAACTCACAAATAAGACTATTTGCTTTTCTTTTACATTCTGGGTTTTCCAGACTAGGAAGTTGTTATATAATTTCTTGAGTGACATTTTTTATAATTGAATCCCAAAAGTATAAAAAATAGATCATAGAAATAAATAAATGTGAATGTATCAATGTTAAAAAAGAAAAGGCAGACCTTTTAGCCTGCCTTCGCCTATTATCCGAATGTTTTCTATCCTTTTATATAATTTACAATCCAGTCTCCTACCTGAGATGTAGAATGGACCTTACCTTCTTTCAGAGAAATATCTTCAGTAACCACACCGGCATTCATAGAAGCATCAACCGCCTGACGGATTAGTTCGGCCTCTTCTTTCAGTTCGAACGCATACTCAAACATCATAGCTGCAGACAATATTGTAGCCAATGGGTTAGCTATATTCTTTCCCGCTGCCTGCGGATACGAGCCATGTATCGGTTCGAATACCGATGTATGGATACCGATAGAAGCTGAAGGCAACATACCTAGAGATCCGGTAATAACAGATGCTTCATCAGTAAGAATATCTCCAAAAAGATTTTCAGTTACTAATACATCAAAACGTTTTGGCCATTGGATAATCTGCATAGCAGCGTTATCCACAAACATATATTCTGTTTCTACTTCCGGATATTGCTTTTCTACCTCCTGGGCCACCTGCCTCCACAAACGGGATGTAGCCAGTACATTTGCTTTATCTACCACTGTCACTTTTTTGCGGCGCATTTGTGCATATTTGTACGAAAGGTGTAAGATCCTTTCTACTTCTTCGCGGGTATATACACATGTATCATAAGCTGTATCTCCATCTTCGCTACGTCCCTGAGGGCGTCCAAAATACAGACCTCCGGTCAGCTCACGAACACACATAAAATCTGCACCATCTACCAGATCGGAGCGAAGTGGTGATTTATGGATCAAAGTCGGGAATGTACTTACCGGGCGAAGATTAGCATAGAGTCCCAGTTTTTTACGCATTGCTAAAAGCCCCTGCTCAGGACGCACTTTAGCTGAAGGATTGTTATCATATTTGGGATCACCTATTGCACCAAACAATACAGCATCCGATGTCATACAAAGTTCATGTGTACCATCAGGATATGGATTTCCAACCTGATCGATAGCCGATGCACCCACCAAACCATATTCATAACTAAGTTCGTGACCATATTTTTCACATACGGCTTCTGTCACTCTCAAGGCCTGTTCTATTATTTCAGGTCCGATCCCATCTCCCGGGAGTACTGCAATGTTTAATTTCATTATGTGTATTTTAGAAAATTATTAATCTTGTTTATTCGAATTATTAATCTTGGTGAATTTACCTAAAAAAAGCATCTGTGTTATTTTAAATTTATCAAATATACGATAAAACAGATAAGGGATTATTGTAATTACAATGATAGCCGGAATCGAACTTATCTCAAAATATTTCCATAGAAGTTGATATACCGGCAAGTGGAAAGCCATAATAACAAGTGAAGCTTTTCCAAATTCGGATAATATCCTTTTCAATATACTGTTTTTAGCAATAATTACAGATATATACCTTACCATATAAATGCAGATAATAGCAGAAATAAGAGTAACAAAGGGAATACCATAACTATTGCGCATCATATCAAAAGTGTTCTGCGGAAATACAATAAGACTTGCACAGATTAAAAGCCCGGCAATAATAAATAATATTGAATATTTATCCACATTAATCTGTCTGGATATATAACCCAAGTGATAAACAGGTATTGCCATTAGAGTTACATTGGCTGACCATGGAAGCCAGAAACCTGGATAAATTATACTATTTATATAAGCCCCAATAAGCATTATGAATATAACAACATGGATAGTTTGCTCTTTAAATCTTGTCTGTATATAATTATAAATAACCTGTACAAGGAATAAGCAGGTAATAAACCACATTGCTATAAATATATCATAGACCAGTCCTCTCAGATAACACCCGCCAAGCACATAATACAATGTATCCCATGCTATCATATTGAGTGTATAACCTTCAGGCATATAAGCAAAAATAAGAATAGGAAAGACAAAAGCAAATACTGAAAAATAGGGTACAAGCAAGCTTTTAGCTTTCTTAATTATATATGCTTTATTATCTGATTGTCTTTTATACAAAAAACCGCTCACAAAAAAGAAAAGAGGTATATGGAACAAGAATATAACTTTATGAGCCAGCATCTGGGATGAAAAGATATGCCCCATAACAACACATCCTATACCAATTCCTCTAGCTATATCTACCCACTCTATTCTTTCTTCTTTCATCTGAACCGATCACATATCCTCTATCATATTCAACATCTTTTCTGTTGCTTTTACTGCAGCTTCGGTCTGGTCGGCATCAAGGCCCCTTGTTTTGAAAGTCTTACCATTAAATTCCCAGGTTATAACAGTTTGTACCAAAGCATCAGTACGGCCGCCCGGTGGAATATACACCGTATAATTAATCAAATTAGGAATTGGTTTATTCAATCTTGTATATATCTTCCATAGAGCCTTAGAAAAGGCATGATACTGACCATCACCGGGAGCAGTCCATTCATATTCCTGTCTGTCGATCTCTACTTTCACTGTGGCGGTAGGACGCAAGCCTTTGGTGAGTACAAAAGCAAAGGATAATATTTTGATCCGTTTCTCTTTTTCATTATTTTTCAGTACATCTGAAATGATATATGGCAAGTCATCCTGTGTGATAATCTCTTTTTTATCACCTAGTTCGATCACACGGTTTGTTACCTTCATCATATCTGCCTCATCCAATTCTATACCAAGAGCTTCAATATTTTTTCGGATATTGGATTTGCCAGATAATTTACCTAATGCATACTCACGCACACGCCCAAAACGCTCGGGGAAAAGATCATTGAAATAGAGATTATTCTTATTGTCTCCGTCAGCATGTATTCCGGCACATTGAGTAAATACATTGTCTCCTACAATAGGCTGATTAGCTGATATTGTCTGCCCTGAATAAGATTCAACAACACGGCTTACCCTGTTTATATATTCTTCCCTGATCGAGGTCTTTATCTTCAATTGATCATGAAATACGGCGATCACACTGGCTAAAGATGCGTTTCCAGCCCTTTCCCCCAGTCCATTCATAGTAAGATGTACACCCTTTACTCCTACTTCGGCAGCAACCATTGTATTAGCGACAGCAAGGTCATAATCGTTATGAGCATGGAAATCGAAATGCAGATTAGGATAACGGTTTATCATACGGCGGCAGCACCGCCAGGTGCTATGAGGATTCAGTACTCCTAATGTATCGGGAATCATAAAACGCTTAATAGGAAGGTCTTTCATTCCATCCATCATATAATAGACGTAATCTTCGGAATTTATAATACCGTTAGACCAGTCCTCAAGATATACATTTACTGTAATACCCAGCTTTTGGGCAAGTTCTACTTCTGCCTTAACATCCTGAAGATGTTGCTCGGGTGTTTTACGCAACTGCTCTGTAACATGTTTGTACGAACCTTTGGTTAAGAGATTTATCGTTTTACAGCCTGCATCCTTTATCCAGTTAAGAGAAGCCCCCTTATCTATAAACCCAAGTATTTCTATCTTATCGATATGCCCTGTGGCAGCTGCCCATCCGGCAATCTTTTTTACTGTCTCGAATTCACCTTCCGAAACACGGGCAGAAGCCACTTCGATACGGTTTACACCGAGATCGACAAGCAGCAGGTGCGCTATACTCATTTTTTCCTGAGCAGAGAACGAAACACTGGATGTTTGTTCGCCGTCTCTCAGGGTAGTATCCATTATTTCTATCATAGCTGTTTCGTGAATCTATTTTAATTATTTGGTATCAAATTTCACTTGTAATATGCCGACTGCACTATTGGCTTTCGGTTTCATATTCAGTCTGAGTTCTTTTACAACAAATGAACCGCCATCTGAGTGTACAAGATTAAACTGATCTTTTATTAAACTATATGAATCGGTACTATATAGAGGAAAAACTTTCCAAATGCCATCATCCCTATATTCCAGATCCCATGAAACAGGCATTTGTACTCCTCCGTTATCATCATACCAGTATACAGAAAAGGCTTTTATATCAATAGGTTTCTCAAATGTAAATTCTATTGTTTGCTCTTTCCCTTTTTGTGACCAGGAAGTCCAACGCTGAACATGAGTATCTGATGAGCTTTCCGGATATTTCCCATCTACTATCGAATTAACATCTTCCCCTTCGTTTGTATATGATGCTTTGATGTCCTTCAATAATAAAGATATTTCAGAGATGTTCTCCCTTGCGATACTTTCCGATTCGGGAAACCAGACATTCATTTGCGAAATGCCTCTGTTATTCCATGCATAGTATGGAATCATATTTAACTGTGTGTTATTAACAGTACCATCTGCACTAATATATTGAGCTGAAAGGCTGACAGTTTCTATACCTTTAAGTTTTCCCGATTGAGAATAATTTACATTGATTCCGTTAGGATATCCACTAATAAAATAACGATTGAGTGACGCCTCATTATCAATACCTTCGGCACAGTAAACTAAAGGGCCTCTGGTTACTGCAATCCTTCCATTATCTGCTTTTACTTCATCAATAGCATGAGAGTAATGTACCGGCATCGGAAGCTTTAATTCTACTTTATCTCCTTTTTTCCATTTTCTGGTAATAGAGACAAAACCTTTATTGACTATAGTATTTACTTTTTTATCGTTAACGTACAATTCCCATTGTTTGGAATTATCATCGATATAATTATACAGTTTACCCGGAACAAACTGAGCACCTGTCCATGTAGGGATTCTCATTTTTATAGAAAACTGCTGATTATCTTTTTCCGGACTTACAGTTAAGCTAACACTTTCATCAAAAGGATAATCCGTCTTTTGATCAAGAGCAACCTTACCAGAAGAAAGATCAAAGTTTACACTGCTACCCGTATAAAAAGAGCAATATATTTCATTATCAGTATGAGCATACATTAATCCTGAAACCTGAGGTATAAGCCGTGCCAGATTGGTAGGACAGCAGGCTGTACCAAACCAATGCGAGCGGTCTACCATGCCATCTGAAGCAAGAGGATTTACATAAAAGAATTTATCACCATCAAGATTTACTCCTGCCAGTACATTATTCAGTAAAGCAACCTCTGCAACATCCATATATTTACCGTCTTTTTCGAGCAGGAACATACGATGGTTAAAGAATACATTTCCTACCGCTGCACAAGTTTCATTATATGCTTCCTTATTTGGTAATTCGTATTCAGGCCCAAAGCCCTCTATTCCATGTATGGCCCCGAGCCCTCCTGTTATATGCATACGGGTATCTACAATATTATGCCATATCTTATCCAATGCAGGAGATAGTGTAGGATCATTACTTAATGTACCAATATCAGACATACCGGAGTATAGATATACAGCCCTTACGGCATGACCAACAGCTTCATCCTGTTCTCTGACCGGAGCTTGTTGTTGTGCATATTCAGGAGACATAGTACCTTCTCCGTCGGGTACGTAAGTTACACCTCTGATATCAACAAATTTCTTCGCCATATCAAGGTACAGGTTATTTCCTGTTACACGATATAACTTTACCAGGGCTATTTCAATTTCTTCATGTCCGGGAGCCTGATTAACGGGCTTTCCATTATTATAATTCGCATCCCCTTCAAAGAATACTTTATTAATATGTTTCGCACTTTTTTCAGCGATATCCAACAGGTTCTTTTTCCCCGTTGCCTGATAATATGCTGCGGCAGCCTCATACATATGCCCCATATTATATAGTTCATGACTATGTACTACCCACGAGTAAGGCTTATCACCCATACCTGCGCCACCCCACAACGGGGCAGTCTTGTACGAACCCGTAATATGCGGAGGATATAAATATCCATCTTCTTTCTGGGCCTGTGCAATAATATCAGCAATATCATCAATCTGTTTCTCAAGCTTTGGATCTCGCTCCATCTTCAACAGATAAGCGGCCCCTTCCAGTACCTTAAACAAGTCCGAAGTGCTGAATCTACTATCGGAAGGCAAAGGACCTTCCACTCCTTTCAGGTAATTTGCTGTACGCCTCAGGTCCTCCACGGCTATTTCTGTACGTTCAAATGCCACAGGCACAAGCACTTCTTTCTGAATTTTCATACGGTTACTCCAAAAATTATCAGTAAGAGTTACCTTATCGAATGAAACAGGTGTAAGAATTTCCTGAGAACGCATATTCACAGAAACGAAGACAAACAAAGACAAGAATACGATGATATTTTTCATATTATAATCCGGGTTTTAAGTATCCTGATTTTCTCCTTATACAGGAGACTGATTACAAAGTATGCTCTTTCTCGTACTTTTCAGTTTGTTCTTTTTTAGAAAGCAGATAGTCAATATCATCAAGACCTTTCATCAGACATTCCTTTTTGTAAGGGTTTATTTCAAACGATTCGAATTTACCCGTAGTATCATTGGTTATGGTTTGTTTTTCCAAATCGATAGTCAATGTTGCTTTAGGATCAGCATTTACATTGTCAAAAATCTCAGAAAGAAACTCCGGTGTAACCACTACCGGTAACACTCCGTTATTTAAAGAGTTATTCCTGAATATATCCGCAAAGAAACTTGAAACTACTGCCTTAAATCCATATCCGGCTACTGCCCATGCAGCATGTTCGCGACTGGAACCACTACCAAAATTCTTTCCGGCAACCAAAATCTGCCCACTATATGTAGGATTATTCAATACGAAATCAGCTTTGGGGCTTCCATCCTTGTTGTAGCGCCAGTCGGCAAAAAGATTATTTCCAAAACCCTCTTTGTCTGTGGCTTTCAAAAAGCGAGCCGGTATAATCTGGTCTGTGTCCACATTCTCGATAGGAAGTGGTACATATGTTGATGTAAGTGTTTGAAATTTTTCCATTTTTCTTTTTATGTATTATGAACGAATTATTATATCCTGTGTCATTCTGAACAAAGTGAAGAATCTCTCTATAATCACGAGATACTTCGTTACGCTCATATGACAGATTATTAGAAATTCCTCGGATCTGTAATTTTTCCTGTTACAGCTGCAGCTGCAGCTACTAACGGTCCGGCAAGGATAGTACGTGCACCAGGACCCTGACGACCTTCAAAGTTACGGTTTGATGTAGATACTGCATATTTTCCTGCAGGCACCTTATCATCGTTCATAGCCAGACATGCAGAGCATCCCGGTTGACGAAGCTCGAATCCAGCATCAGTTAATATCTTATCCAGCCCTTCAGCCTTAATCTGGTCAACTACCATATGACTACCGGGAACCAGCCAGGCGATTACATTATCAGCTTTCTTCTTTCCTTTTACGAAATTGGCAAATGTGCGGAAATCTTCGATACGTCCATTTGTACAGCTACCTAAGAATACATAATCGATCTGCTTACCTTCAACCTTTTCACCCGGTTTGAATCCCATATAATCCACCGACTTCTGAAATGAAATACGTCCGGCTTCATCAATCTGATCAAGAGTAGGTATCGATTCATTAATTCCCATACCCATACCCGGATTTGTTCCATAAGTTATCATTGGTTTTATATCAGCAGCATCAAATGTAAGTTCTTTATCAAACTTAGCTCCTTCATCTGTTTTCAATGTTTTCCAATAAGCCAGTGCCTTATCCCAGGCTTCACCTTTGGGGGCAAATTCACGTCCTTTTACGTATGTAAATGTTGTTTCATCCGGAGCGACAAGGCCTCCGCGGGCTCCCATCTCGATACTAAGATTACACAAGGTCATACGCTCTTCCATCGACATATTGCGGATAGCTTCGCCTGCATATTCAACAAAATAGCCAGTTGCACCACCTGTAGTTAGCTTGGATATCATATATAATGCCAGATCTTTAGCAGTAACGCCCTCACCTAACTTTCCATTAAAAGTGATACGCATAGTCTTCGGACGGGTTTGCAAGATACATTGTGTGGCCAGAACCATCTCTACTTCGCTGGTTCCTATGCCAAACGCAATAGCACCGAAAGCCCCGTGTGTAGACGTGTGGCTATCACCACAAACAATAGTCATTCCGGGTTGAGTAAATCCATTTTCGGGTCCAATAATATGTACTACTCCATTTTTCTTATCACCCAACGCATATAAAGTAAGCCCAAAGTCTTTTGCATTTTTAGATAAAGTATCTAGCTGATTGCGAGAGATAGGGTCTTTTACCGGCTGATCCTGATGAATAGTCGGTGTATTATGATCGGCTGTTAATGTCGTTTTCTCGGGACGATATACTTTCAGTCCTCTTGCCCTAAGCCCGTTAAAAGCCTGTGGGCTGGTAACCTCGTGACAGAAATGGCGGTCGATATACAATTGTGTAGGGCCGTTTTCTACTGATGACACCACATGGGCATCCCAAATTTTGTCGAATAAAGTTTTCATACTTATTATTAATCTTGTTCTAGTTTTTTAATTAATCTTCTACCTAAATTTTGTCCGGGAACCTCTATAAGTCGGTATGTAACGCTGGATATGGCAAAAGCCACTCCGGCAACAATAATATACATTAGTGCGAAATTGAGTAGAGAAGTCCAAAAATCAGTAATATTTACAACATGATAGAATCCAAACCGGTTAAATAAATAAATAACTGCAAAATGTATCAAATACATACTGAAACTCACTTTTCCTACCTCTGAAAAAAATCTGTTAGAGAACAGTTTAAAGTTATATTTTCCCTGTATAATCAGTAACAACATAAATACGAAACTGAACATTATATGCTTAGGTATAGCGATATAGCAAAATACAAGTACCATAATGGCCGCAAACACCCATGTTACTGGTTTTATATGGTGCTGTTCTCTATTCAGAAAGAAATAAGCCAATATCCCTAATGGGAAAACAGGCAACTGCACAAAGAAATTATATTCATGAAAATATGGATATATTGTATGTTCTCTTATAAATGGGTCTACAATAAGAGCCAATGTTAAAGTAGACAGGAATAATAGTAACGCTGAATTAATTGTCTTAATCTTACTACAGATAAAAGGTAGTATTAGATAAAACAAAAACTCAACAGAAACAGACCAACCCCCAGGTACATAATTATTTGTATGTTCGGGTATCAACGCACTGGTAAAAAACACATTACTCAATAAAGAACGTACAGGGATTACCGAAAAATCAGGATTTACAAAATCAAACTGCAGATACTTATCTAATGTAAAATATATTATAGCAATATAATACATCGGAGCTATTCTGAAGAAACGACGTATAAAAAAATTCCGATTCTTGTTCGGTTCATTCAACCTATTATAATGTGACATTGTCAAAGTATATGCACTCACAATCAGAAATAGTTGCACACCGTACGCGCCATTCCCTATAATTGATAATAAAAGGCTGTCTTTGGGAAAATAATCTATTGTATTATCCAAAACAATACCAACATGCACTAGCACCACCAAAAGAATTGCAATTCCTCTTAAGCTATCAATATATTGATATTTCTTAGGCTCCATTTATCTAATTTAAAGTTCGAAGTCATAATTTATGACTTAAACTTACAATTTATTACTCTAAAATCAATTTACAAATTTGTTAACGGCATTTATAAATGCTTCTGCCGAAGCTGTTACAATATCCGTATTTGCTGAAAATCCATAATAGTTCATTCCTTCATGCGAAACTTGCATATGAACTTTTCCGGTATCATCGCTTCCCCTGTTAATAGCCTGAATAAGGAACTCTTCAATAACCATCTGGCGACGGATAATTTGCTTTATTGCACTTATAGCAGCATCAACAGGCCCATTACCAGAAGACGAAGCCTCAAATTTTTCCCCAGCAATATCAAGTCCGACATTTGCTACATTGCGAATACCAAGACCGGATATTACCTGTAAATAATCCAATTTGATACGGTGCATTTTGTTTGTTTCCTTCCCGGCAATAATCAGCAGATCTTCGTCAGTAATGTCTTTCTTGCGATCGGCCAATTCAAGAAAACGCTGATAATATTCTGCAAGTAAATCATCATTTACTTCAATTCCAAGCAAATTTAATCTATTTTTTAATGCGGCACGTCCACTTCGGGCAGTAAGTACAATCGCATTATCATCAATTCCAACATCTTTCGGATCAATTATTTCATATGTAGAAAGATTCTTAAGCACACCATCCTGATGAATGCCTGATGAATGGGCAAATGCATTACGTCCGACGATTGCCTTATTAGGCTGAACAGGCATATTCATCAAACTTGAAATCATACGGCTGGTAGGATATATCTTTTGTGTATTAATATTTGTCTCTATATCCAATTCCTTATGACTTCTGATAGCCATAACAACCTCCTCCAGTGAAGTATTTCCTGCACGTTCACCAATACCATTGATGGTTACCTCTACCTGACGCGCTCCATTAAGGACACCCATAATTGAGTTGGCTGTAGCCATCCCCAGATCCTGATGACAGTGTGTAGAAAGAATTGCATTCTTCATATCCACATTATCTATCAAGTATTTTATTTTAGCACCATATTCCGTTGGTAAACAGTAACCTGTAGTATCCGGTATATTTACAACAGTAGCCCCGGCATTTACTACAGCCTGTACAACCTGCGCCAGATAAGCATTATCGGTGCGTCCTGCATCTTCTGCATAAAACTCGACATCTTCTACATAACGTTTTGCATATTTAACACAAGCAATCGCACGTTCAAGAATTTCTTCCTGTGTGGAGTTAAATTTATATTTGATATGATATTCGGACGTTCCGATACCCGTATGTATACGTTTCTTCTTTGCATATTTCAAGGCGTCGGCTGCTACTTCAATATCTTTTTCCACTGCACGTGTAAGAGCACATATAGTTGGCCAAGTTACGGCTTTAGATATCTCGACTACCGAGTTAAAGTCCCCGGGGCTTGATACCGGAAAACCAGCTTCGATAACATCCACACCGAGCATTTCGAGGGCCTTGGCTACTTCGATTTTCTCAATTGTGTTCAACTGGCAACCTGGTACTTGCTCTCCATCTCTCAGGGTGGTGTCAAAAATAAATAACTTGTCCATAACTTTTTTTATTATATAATTAGCTTACTACACAAAAAAGCCCTTCTCATCTGTTACGAGTGAGAAAGGCTCTAGTTTTTTCTTTATTAAATATACTACATAGCAATGCTCACCCTAAATTTCTCCAGAGCAGAATGAGTGAACTAATAATATTACTATGTAAATTCATTTTGTTTTTATTATTGGATGACAAAGTTATTTCATTTTTTCATAAAAGCAAACAAAAAGATATTTTTTTTGATTATAATCCTTCTTTTTCGATAGTTATAAATATTTATCAATTCCATTAAATTCATTTGTGGAATATCCATATTTTTTTACTCTATAGTATTACAAAGAATTCTTTTAAATACTTAAAACTAATAGTATGAAAAAACTGATCGGTCTTCTCTTTCTATGCTTTTCAATGATTGTTGTAGCACAAAACAACAAGACGCCCTATGACTTTAACCTCGATTTCGAGAATATTTCTACGGAAAGTCAATCGCCTGTAAACTGGAACAAGATGGGTAAAGGATATACTATATCTGTAGATACTATGGCAGTACATAATGGTAAAAATTCCATTATGATCTCATCTGAAGGGAGTAATAATATGCTTTCTTTCTCAAATACTATACCGCTGAGCTTTGATGGAAAAGAAGTTGAGTTCAATATTTATATAAAATGCCAGGATGTCTCGTCCGGGGAAATGGTTTTAGCTTTATCTGCTGATAATTTATACCAGAATTTTACTCCCCTGGCAATATCCGGCACTACAGACTGGACTGAATATTCTATAAAAAGTTCCTATGTTTAAAATCGGAAGCGATGGATAGATAGCAAAAATATAAGCTATAAGTTTTAGTTAATTTTGGTAATGGAGATTACTTACTTATTAACTTGAAACAATATAG